>CAYFMJ010000003.1:0-95507 GCA_964344235.1 uncultured Methanosarcinales archaeon
CATTATAACCACCAAAGTGGTTAATGTACTGTGTAGTTAAAACGGGATACTACATATGTGTGTTGTAATAAAAACATTTATCAACGGTAAAGTGTTTCTTTCTGGAAGAAAAGTCCTACTTCGCATACCATAACCCCCCACTAAAGTATGGGAACATTGTATGCTTCGCCTGGTCATGTCATGTTTATCTTTGACAAACAACGACAATCACGACGCAGACGGACTTTTCTGCGAAAAAGAGGTTAGAATGAGTTATTTGATTTTAATACGGCACGGCGAGAGTAGATGGAACCTGTCCAATAAATTTACCGGCTGGGTTGATGTGCCGCTAAGTGATAATGGGATTAAAGAAGCTCGTAGAGCAGCAAAGGCGTTAGAGGGAATTAAATTAGATGTGGCGTTTACTTCCGAGCTGGAAAGAGCTCACGAAACGTTGATGATTATTCTGGCAAAGCAACAATATACAGGAATATTTGTACATGAAAGTAAGAAGCGAAAGAAGTGGTCGGAACATAAGATGGATCGTCAAGAGATTCCAATTTACTCTGATGATGCGTTAAATGAGCGGTATTATGGAAAATTACAGGGAATGAATAAGGACAAAGCTCGGAAGAAGTTTGGGGAAAAGAAAGTGTTTACATGGCGTCGGAGTTATGATGTAAAACCACCTGGTGGAGAGAGTTTAAAGGATACGTATGAAAGATCTGTACGGTATTATTCTAAGAAAATTCGACCATATTTACGGAAAAATAAGAATGTGTTAATCGTGGCTCACGGGAATAGTTTACGAGCGTTAATTAAGAAGTTGGATGGGATTTCTGATGAAGATATTCCTAAGTTGAATTTACCGACGGGACAAGCAATTGTGTATAAGTGTGTGAAAGGGAAATTAACACGATTGAAACATAAACATTCTTTTACTCGACCATTGTGTTGGGATGATCCAAAGTGTTTTGTGAAAAAGTAGTCACTTGTTAGTTGTTATCAGAAAGTTTTATAAAAGAATTCGTTGCTTTTTTATGTATGACTACTGATTATACAAGCCCTATACCCCATTACACCGGCGCGAATGCAACTCCAAGAATGCCTGAAGACCCTAATAGGACTCCCGTTTTTCATGGAACTCTTTCAACTACTGTTATGGCTGAAGGGGGTGAAACTGTAAGGGTGGATTTTAAAGATATCGGGGCGGCAGTAGAATACATTGATGCAATGCCCGAAGTAATAGGGGGAGTTAGACGGATGACTATAGACTCTGCATTGGATAGTCTTCCCGGATTAATTGAGTCAGGGGATTTATATCATGCTTTAGAAGCTTACAGGTTTCTTGAAAGAAGGGGGTATGATCTAGAAGGTACGGGTGTAGCTGAACAGATTGCATTTGAAAATTATCATGCTGCTGAGGTTGCCTTAGAACGTGGAGATGTCAAACTTGCTACCACTCATCTTCGTTTTGCAAGAACAATAAAACCTTCTATAAAGCGCGAGGAAGGGCTTGCAAGTTGCTCTAGATTTTTGGCAGAAGAAGCAGATGAGCCAGCTGTTGCAAAAAAACTTCGTAGCTTTGCTAAGTACATTTTAAAATAATTCGTCATTCCGTAAGACTTATATACCTCTATGATTTGTATTGCATAGAAAAAGTAGGTGATGCTCATGAGATTAGTTCTTACAAAAAAACCGAAAGGTGTCAGAATTGTAGAGGGGTTTCCTGGTTTTGGTTTAATTGGAACGATTGCTACAGAATTCTTGATGGAACATTTGGATACAGAAAAAATAGGGATTGTTGAGATGGATGAAATTCCTGCGATGATTGCCATTCATCAAAATAAAGTTATTGAACCCATTTCTATCCATTACAATAAGAAACATAATATTGTACTAATCCATGCTATTAACGTCGGAAAGAATTTGGGATGGCAATTAGCAGCGGTAATTAGTGAATTGGCAAAAGCGCTAAGTGCGAAAGAAATTATTTCGTTAGAGGGTGTTGGTTCACCGAATGCGGAAGGTGGCAGAGTATTCTTTTACGCAACTCAAAATAGTACGGTAGGAAAGAAGTTGCAAGGTGTTGCAAATCCACTTAATGAAGGCATTATTGTGGGTGTAACGGGTGCGTTACTTGCTAAGCATACAACCACTCCTTTAATTGCGTTATTTGCAGAAGCACGCAATAATATGCC
The DNA here is from genome assembly GCA_964344235.1 of uncultured Methanosarcinales archaeon. Taxonomy (GTDB): domain Archaea; phylum Nanobdellota; class Nanobdellia; order Woesearchaeales; family GW2011-AR9; genus CAYFMJ01. The sequence goes on from CAYFMJ010000003.1 coordinate 2,181, forward strand.
AGATAGTAAAGCTGCTGCACACATCATTGAAGCGTTGTCTGCGTATACTGGCTTGAAAGTTGATACTGCTCCTTTATTACAGCAAGCAAAGATCTTTGAACAGAAGCTGAAAGGAATCGTTTCTAAAGGTAAGAAAGCAGAGCAAGTGCAGGAAGCGAAGCATTTGAGCTATGTTGGATAAAATGGCACCAAAGGAGAAAAAGAGAAAAGAAGAGCCGATTAGGGTCTCTAAACACGAGGCGGGAGCATTTCCTAAATTGCTATTATTGTTTAGTTTAATCGCAATGATCGTTGCTGTTGTCGACTATTTTAACATCTATACAATACCTAAAATCTGGTTGAACGGATTGTTGTTATTGGCCGGCTTGTGGTTGTTTTTTGCAGGTGCATCTGCTGGTATTAAGGAAAAACGACATAGTGAACTCAAGAAATATTTGTGATTGATTAAATGTTTTCGTTTTGTTTCTTTTAGTTTATTTTTGTAATTTATTTTTGTTTTAAGGGAAGAGTTTTTGTCAAAATAGGATTTAATACTAATATTTCAGAATTATAAAACAGGTGGCAATGGCTAAATATTCTAGTTCTAACCAAAGAGATTTCCAACTTTTTCTTTCAATTCGTCGTCCATCTCAGCAATACTCTTCGTTCCGTATAAATCCATGGTCGTTTTGAAGGATAAGTGCCCCAAAACACGTTGCACTACCTCTAAACTGAGGCCTTTGTCTTTCAGTATCCTTGCACAAGAATGACGTAAAATGTGGGGGTTAATGTTCTTTAATTCAGGAATTGGATTTTGTAATTGTGCTCTTTGTCCTGCTTTCGCAACGATCCTATTGATTTGCGTTGGAGTAATGTGGCCGTTTTCATTTAATGTAGAAACAGCAGGAAATAAGTAGCCTTTTGAAGGGTTGTTTAATACGTATTGGATATACAGCTTAAGATCTTCCACTAATTGGTCGGAGAAGATGGTCGCTAGACGATAGATGTTCTTCTTCCCATGAATTTGAATTTTGTTCGTTGTTAAATCAATATCTTCGATTTTGATTTTTGCTAATTCAAATCTCCTCAACCCACAATAAGCAAATAATTTGATGATGATTTTGTCACGCAATTTTTCGGTGTGTTTGATAAGAAGTTTGATTTGATCTTCCGAAAGGTGGAACTGACTGCGAGAATGGGCCTTTTTACTAATCGCCTCTTTCATTTCTCTAGAAAACGTAACGAAATATTTAAACATTACGTTTTTGGTGTTTTTTGTTACATTTTACGTCACATTCTACATAAAGTGTTACGTAATGTATCGAAACGCCTATTTGTGCCAAAAAGGCCGGCTTTTTTTTTCTGTGATCTTTTGTGGTTTTGGAGTGTTTAGTGTGTTCTGAAACTTTTAATCAGCGATGGAAAGTTTTATAAGTGGTTTTTGTTATTGAGAAGTTATGACAAAACAAGCACAACGAACAAGAATTTTCCCGGGAAACTTAGAACTTCCAGAAAGCCTTGTTGGGAAGATTCAGGAAGTTAAATTAATACGTCCAAAGAAAGCGGATTTTGCTGCAGGGGCAGCTAATGTTGCTCTTGCCTGTGCCGTAACGCGTGTAGATGTGGCGACTTATGGAGACCCATCAGAATGTGTCAAAATAACGGGGGAAAGTGGCTTTTACGCTGGAGAGACAATTGCGATTGCGACATATCTCTCGAGAACGCTTCAACCAGTTGATCGAGGATTGGGTTCTTTGTGGCTACGTGATGTTAATGCTTCTTTGCCTGAAGAGGAAAGAGGGGGTATACATTTTGGGGTTGAAGTAGAACTTTTTCCAGGAGAGTGGGAGCCTTCGTTTAGCTTGGTTCAGTTAGGTCTGCCTGGTGCACATACATTAACAGTTCGCTGTGCAAGATTTGGCCGCTATAGGAATCCTCTGGAGAATTTTGTTGGAGCGATTGATGAACAATATAACCTAGGAAAACATTAATATTTTGGGGCCCATTATTTTTAATAATTTATCATTAATTTTATTATAACTAACTAAATTTCCAGACAAATGACAATAGGTTTTAGAATTAATGTTCCTACTCTCCAATAGTTCTGCATCTTTAAAAACTTAGAAGAGAATTTAAGATTTATGCCAACAGCACCGTGGGATCTATCTGCAGTTAAACCCAAAAGTATTGATGGAGAGTTGAAGTCTATTGCAGCTCTTGCTAAGAAGATTGAGAAGAAGCGAAGAATGTTAACAAACTCTATTTCTACGAGGACATTCATAGCTATCGTGAAAGAGTTAGAGAATTTGCGGAAGAAGTCATCTAAATTAGGGGTGTATGTTCATTTGCGGTTCTGTGAGAATTCTAAGGATCAAAAAGCGACGGCCGACATGACAAAAGTAGAAACAGCGTTAGCGAAGATTAGTAACACGTTGTTGTTCTTTTCATTATGGTTTAAACAATTACCGGAGAAGAAGGCAAAGGAACTCATTAAAGCGAGCGGTAAGTACAAGTATCATTTTGAATTATTAAGAAAGAATAAAAAATATACATTACAGGAAAATGAGGAGAAAATTATCAATATTAAAGATACAACTGGTGTTTCTGCAATAACTAATGTCTATAATATTCTCACAGCAGGGTTTGAGTATGAGTTCCAGGGTAAGAAGAGAACACAGGAAGAAATGGTGACGTATGTCCGAAGTTCTTCTGCAAAAGTTAGAGAAGCAGCATATAGGGAACTCTTCAGACCGTATAAAGCGAATAAAGCTGTTATAGGAGAGATTTACAAAAACATCATTAATGATTGGCGAGAAGAAAACGTTGGCCTACGAGGTCATAAAAGCCCAATTTCTGTACGGAATAATGTGAATGATATTCCAGATAAAGCAATTGATGTTTTGTTAAAAGTGTGTGAGAAGAATCAGAAATTATTTCATAGATTTTTTGAAATTAAACGAAAGAGATTAGGATTGAAGAGATTACGGCGGTTTGATGTGTATGCTCCATTAAAGGAGGAGAAAGGAACCATTTCGTATGATACAGCAGTTTCTATGGTGTTAGAAACATTTGCTGATTTCTCTTCGGAGTTTCATGATGCTACAAAGACGATTTTAGAGAAGAAACATGTCCATAGTAAAGTGCAGAAAGGTAAACGTTCAGGTGCGTTTTGTTGTTCATCTACGTGTGAGATTGAACCGTTTGTGTTGTTAAGTTATACAGGGAAGTATAGGGACGTTTCAACACTTGCACACGAATTAGGACATGGTGTGCATGATATGCTTGCTTCAAAACAGACAGAGTTTACATCACAAGCATGTTTACCTCTTGCTGAGACAGCTTCTATTTTCTCAGAGATGTTATTATCAGAGAGAATGTTAAGGATTAATCCTGCAGCGGCAAAGAATATGATGTTTACGAAGTTAGATGATTTGTATGCTTCTATCATTCGGCAAGCTGGCTTTGTAGCATTTGAGAGAAAAGCACACGATATGATGCGGGATGGGAAGACAATCGATGAGATGAGTGCTGTGTATTTGAAAGATTTGAAGAAACAGTTAGGACCTGTTGTTGTTGATGAAATCTATCAGTATGAATGGGCGTATATTCCCCACATTTTCCATACGCCGTTTTATTGCTATGCGTATGCATTTGGCAATTTGTTGACACTTGCTATTTATGAAATGTATAAAGAGAAAGGTGCATCGTTTGTTCCTAAAGTGATTGAGATGTTATCTGCGGGTGGTTCAATGGAGCCAGTAAAGATTGCAAAGATTGTTGGTGCGGATATTACATCTGAGAAGTTTTGGCAGAAAGGATTTGATGTTATTAAAAACATGATAGATCAGATTGAGTGAATTACTGGTAGTGAGCTTTGAACGCGACTCCGCCTGGCATTGAACCAAAACTGATGGTAGCACCTTCAAACACAATGCCTACCGCCACCCCTATGTCGTTAATATATGTCTTGTTCCTGGAATTTAAGTCAACGATCCGCTAGTGTCTCCCTCCTGCCGCAGGTTCGATTATTGCATGGTAGCGGGACACAACATTATCTGTGAGGACAACGTGGGATTCAAGATCACGGAGGTCAATTGCTAGAGTTCCTTCCAGTAGCATCCCTTTTGGAACAAGTACACCCGTGGCATTTCTAACAAATTCAGCTCGACCGAAATGTGTTCTCCCGTTTATTTCAAATTGATCTCCTGTTGATTTCCGCGTTAATATTAGTTTTAGAGTCACGAAGAAGCAAAGTCGGGGGTTTTTTATAATGATTTCGCTGCTTTCTTTACCGCTTCTGCGACGGCTGTTGCAACTTCTTTGTCAAGAGGCGAGGGAATGATGTTTTCTACTGTAGGGTTTTGTACGTAATTAGCAATAGCGTGTGCTGCAGCAATCTTCATGCTACTTGTGATTTTTGTGGCATTCGCATCGATAGCTCCTCGGAAAATACCTGGAAATGCAAGAACATTGTTCACTTGATTGGGGAAGTCACTTCTACCAGTGCCGATGATATAAGCACCCCATTGTTTTGCATCTTCCGGCATCACTTCAGGAGTAGGATTGGCCATCGCTATTATTATTGGTTTGTCGTTCATTGATTGAATCATTTCTTTGTTTAATAAATTGCCAACACTTGCACCAATGAACACGTCAGCTCCTGGGAAGGCATCCGTAAGTGATCCTGATTTATTTCCTTTATTGGTAATAGATGCTAACTCTTGTTTTGCTGGATTCAAATCAATTCTATCTTTTGAGATAATTCCTTTAGAATCACACACAATAATGTCTTTAACGGGGGTACAGACATTTGAATCGTGACCTAAACACAATAAGAGTTTTGTAATAGCAGTTCCCGCAGCGCCACCTCCGACAATGACGACGGAAATCTCTTCAAACTTTTTTCCAACTAATTTTAGCGCGTTAATTAACGCTGCGAGTAAGACGATAGCACTACCATGTTGATCATCATGAAAGACAGGAATCCCAATGTCTTGTAAAGCGCTTTCGATTTCAAAACATCGTGGTGCAGCAATATCTTCTAGATTAATTCCTGCGAAAGTAGGAGCGATTTGTTTGCAAAATTCAATGATTTTTTCTGTGTCCTGCGTGTTAATGCAAAGAGGAAATGCATCGATGTCAGCATATTGTTTGAATAAAACAGCTTTCCCTTCCATTACAGGCAAAGCAGCTTCAGGACCGATGTTTCCCAACCCAAGAACAGCTGAACCGTCAGAGACAACAGCTACAGTGTTGTTTTTAATGGTAAGATTTTTTGCTTCTGCGGTGTTTTTATGGATAACTCGACACGGTTCTGCAACACCTGGTGTGTAGAGAAGTGAAAGATCGTGTTTATCTTTAATGGAATGTTTAGAAGTTGTCTCTAATTTGCCTTTGAGTTTTTTGTGGAGTTCAAGAGATTCTTGGTAGACTGTCATAGTAAAAATAAAAAATTATTGGGTTTTTGCTTTTTCGAATCTTTCTTGAACAACGTTCCAGTCAATTGCTTCAACAAACGCATTGATGTATGTGGCTCTGTCTGTGTTATAGTCAGCAATATAGGCGTGTTCGAAAACATCCATGACTAACAAAGGAATTGTCCCAGAGAGATGGCCAAGATCATGTTCATTAATCCAAACGTTAGATAATCTCTTTGCAACAGGGTCATAGTACATCACAACCCAACCAATACCTCTCAACTTACCTGTATTAACAAAATCGTCATGACACGCTTTACCTGAACCGAAGGATTCGGTGATAAGCCTCATTAAAGGTGCATCATCAGCAAGGGTTGTCTTTTCTTTACTCAAATTACCAAAATAAAGCTCATGTAACCGCATTCCGTTGAATTCCCAACCGAACCTCTGTTTAACACCAATGAATTCCTGGCTTCCTGGTTCTAGGGTTTTTAGCAACTCGACAATTTTGTTAGTATTTTTTACGTAACCAGAATAAAGTTTAAAATGAGTTTGTAGTAATTTATCACTAAATCCTGGTGTTCCAAGTAAGCTTGAAAAGTCTTTTTCTTCATATGTCATTGTTAAGCCCCCTAAATCTTCCCCACTAGGTCCAATCCTGGTTTAAGTGTTGAGGAACCAGGTTGCCAGTTCGCTGGGCAGACTTGATCGCCGTGTGCATGAACAAACTGTGCTGCTTGTATCTTTCGAATTAACTCTGTACTACTTCGCCCGATACTGTTATCGTTAATCTCAAATGATTTTAGAATTCCCTCAGGATCAATGATGAACGTTCCTCGTAGTGACAAGCCTTCTTCTTCAATCATCGTACCATATGCTCGGCAGATGTTTCCAGTAGGATCTGCAACCATTGGAAACCTAATCTTTTTGATAGTCTCTGAAGCATCATGCCATGCTTTATGTACAAAGGCAGTATCGGTGCTTACAGAAAGTACTTCGCAACCAAGTTCTTGCAATTTTGCATATTGGTCTGCAACATCTCCCAATTCTGTTGGGCAGATAAATGTGAAATCTGCTGGGTAGAATACTAGAATAACCCATTTTCCTTTATACTGTGAGAGGTTCACTGTGTGGACCTCGCCGTTGTGAAACGCTTCTGCCTTGAAGTCAGGGGCAGGTGCATTTATTTTTGCTTTCGATACATGCCAATTTTCATTACAACATTGTTCCATTTTCAATTCCTCCGTAAGTGTGATCAGAATAAACCCTCTGTTTTGAAATCCAGAAGAAGAGGTGCTATATATAGTTTGTGATTTACAACTTTAATGGAAATTCTTGGCGGTACTTCTTATTATGTTTTATAATGCTTTTGTTAACGACATAGTGGTTAAAAGAGAAAACTATTAAAATAACAGATGAGTTTAGCAGTAGATGGATTCCATTGAGAGAGAAGTTGTTGTACTAGGAGATATTGAATTAGGGGGGGGAACTCTCACGGACGATTTTATTGCAGACAAGTCAATTGCAAAATTATTTCGAACATTAGCAAGACGGAAGAAACCAGTTGATTTGATTCTCAATGGAGATACGATTGATTTTCTGAAATGCCCTTACATAAAAGATGGAAAACGAAGTTATCCACGGCATATTACTTCGGAGGTTTCATTAAGTAAATTGGAGCTGGTGTATAATGCTCACAAACCGTTCTTTGATGGGTTGCAAACATTTGTCAAACATAAAAAGAATAGAGTCTATTTTATTATTGGCAACCACGATCATGATTTATTTTTCAGATCTGTGCAGCGGCAGATTAAGAAATATTTGAAAGCGAGAAGGAACGTTTTCTTTAGAATGTTTTACAGGCTAGATGGCATTTATGTTGAGCATGGACAACAGTATGATTTTATTAATAAAATCAATAAGCGACGGCCGTTTATTATCTACAAAGGAAGAAAAATTCTTAACATTCCCTGGGTTTCGTTTGGGATTATTAGTAAAGCTTTGTATATCAAAGAGAAACATCCTTTTTTGGAACGGATCTTACCACGACCAGATTTGTTAAAACACCATAAGTCGTTGATTAAGTTAATTAGTAGGAAAGGGTTGATTTATGCATTCCTGAGTTTTTTATATTATCCCATTCGATATTTTTACGATCCAACATACGTATTGCCGCGAGAACTGTTTCGAGAGATGTACCGACGTTATAAAGACGTTCATTGGGATGTTGATAACATTATGGGAACGTTCAAACGAAAGAGAAAGAGAACTATACAAAAAAATAGAATTCACATTCTTGGCCATGTGCATGAGCGATATGTTGAAGAGGGAGCTGGTTGGACGTTAATTCATCCCGATACGTGGCGGGACGAGTATGATTTTGATGCAAAAACAAGATTATTGCATCCAAAAGTGAAACGCTATGTGCACATTTTCGTGAAAGAATCCGGAGAGTTAGATTGGAAAATGGTGAACTGGCCGCATAAGCGTAAAGTAATCAAATTTGATGATGCTGTGAAGGACGAAATGAAATATATCAAAATGGCAGCGAGAGCTGAGGGTTATGGGTTACGGTTGCTTAAGAAATAATTTTTTATCACTAATACACAATAAGGAAGCTTTATATAGAAAGTTAGTTCTGAGGGAGTAGTGGGGTGTTACATATTTTAGAAAACGCAGTTGTGGAAATTGGGAAAAAGTATCCATCATTTGTAGAGTCTGTTGTGCGTTCTTTACAGGAGAGTTTTTTGAGGAATCTATTAATGCGTGAGTTTTCTGTTGTAACGGTTGAGAAACAGGAGGGGTTAGATACGCATGCAGAGATTAAAGCGGCTGTTGGAGATGTCGTTACGAAAGAAAAAGATGAGGAAACGGTTGAAGTATTAGAAGAGATTGAAGATGAGTTTGTTAATGTGGATGAAGATACAATTGGGGGGAGTGTGAAGTATGGCTTCGATGAAGAAGCGTTTTTGAGGGAACAATTTTATGGAAGTGCAGTAGTTAGTTATGATGTTGAGAAAATGTGGTATAGTGGTGATGGAAAGAGAGGAGCAGAATTTAAGAGTGAGGAATTTTATCAGAGTTCTGGAATGGAAAAGAAAATTTCCTCCGGAATTCTCTCAACTGTTGAGGCAGAAAAAGTGTTTAAAGATATTCAATATTCTTCTGTTTTCGGCAGACCAGGAGAAGTGAGTACGGAAGATCGGGAGAAATTTAACATGTGGATTCAATTCAATAAAGTAATGTTTTATTTCTTTGAGAGTACTGCTATTAGTCGAGAAGTGAATTATGCTCCACAATTTTAATACCACAATTCGAGCATTTCTTCTTCAACAAAGTGAAGTTCTCCAGGAATAATTAAGCTGTGTGGCGGTTTGCCAAAATCGATGGTTGCTATGTTTTTTAATGGGCCCGCTTTAATTAATGGATTGTCCGTTCCTAAACGTGCACAACCAACAACTATTGTGTTTTCTGTAATTATGTTTTCTTGTTTTCGTTGTTCGATATTTTCTAATGTTGTAATTGCTTGATTGACAGTCATGAATTTATCATGTGCTGGTTTTAAGTCTAATAAGCAGAGCGTATGTAATCCTGCTTTCTGATTTTCTTTGATGACATTATAAGGTGTTTCTAGATTAGGATGATCTTCCAGAAACGGAATCGATGTTGTTTTACCAAATTTGTATAATTCTAATCCCGTAATGCCAATGGCAGTGAGGATAGAAGCGTTGTGAATTACTCTAACTTCTACGCCATGTTCTTTTGCCAATTTGAATAATTGGATGTGGGTTGTCGCGGAAAGTGAGTCACCAACAACTAAGAAAGCGATGTTTTTTGTTTTCGCTTCTTCGATGATTTTTTGGTCTCCCTGTTCAGTTGTATTTCTATCTGCAACGATTAATTCTTTGTTGTAGAATTTTGCGAGATCATGAAGAGAGCATTGCAATAATGAAGTATAATTTTCAATGTAAACAATATCCGCGGCTTCAATCGCAGCTTTTCCTCGCAGTGTAATGTCTTGTTCATTTCCTAATCCAAGGCCAATAAGTGTGAGTGTCATAGTAATGCATATGCAAGAATTTTTCTTGTTCCCCCTCTGACTTTAGTTACCCCGTGTTCCACCTATGCTCTCCAAACTAATAAATCTCCCTGTTTTGGTTTAATGCGTCTCTGGCAGTTATCGTCCCCAATAAAGAAAACTCCACCCTCTAAGGCTGGTTCTAAATGAATTGCGGCGGTAAACTCTTGTGGACCTCTATCTGTGTGTCCATCCATATAAGCACCGACATCATATCGATTCATTTGTGCTCCTTCCACACGTGATACTGGAAGACCGAGAGATCGATAGAACGCCACCATATCTCTTCTTCGTAGGATCCCAAACGTATGAGCTTCGTAAAATTCCTCTTCAATGAATGAGCGATGGAAATTTCTCCCTGGTTGTTCTTGATGGGTATACCGCGTCAATCTAGCTATCCGCATTAATGTCTCAAGATTGCCCTCAGTTAGAGGATGTTCGCCCCATGGTACGTGGATTAGTTTTTGTCTTGTAATCATAATGCTTTCACCACATATGGGCCTTCTTTTTTATAATTGAGTTTGTTTTTATAATATTCCCGTACTCCTACTCCAGAGATGACAACCATTTTTTTTTTGTTATGTTGTGTTGCAATCTCTTCTGCTTTCTGCATCAGTTTTCGACCCCAGCCTTTATGTTGGACTACACCATCACTACCAATAGCTGTTGCTGTACCGTAAACATGAAGTTCTCGGAGTAAGGCAGAAGTAGGTGTTATTTCTTCACGGAGACATTCTTTCGGAAATCGTAATCGTGCAAAACCAATTAAAATGTCGTTCGTCGTATCTTCTGCCGCAATAAAGAATTCTGTACTGCCAGAAGCTTGGTATTTCATTACTTTTATCTCTACGCTGTTCCAATCTATTTCTTTCCCTTTTGGTTCTCGGGCACGGATGTCTCTGCTTTTGACGTCATGTTGTTGATGCATGTATTGACGTAAATTTGTTTTGTCAACGCCAGCTTCCCAGTACTTTGTTGGAACGTCTCTCTGTACACGTTGAATTCTACAATATTCTGGAACATCGGGAATAATTTCTGCAATCCGCTTTGCAGCTTCCTCAGTTGTGATTGGGTTGAATTCTCCCTTTTTCCATTGATAGTATAATGCTGTTCCTGGTCCAACCATGCAGGGATAGAACTTAATCATATCAGGTTTGTATGCCTCATCGGCAAAGAGTTGTTTCATGCCTGCCATGTCTCGCTCATAGTTTGTTAATGGAAGTCCCGGCATGTAATGGAAATTGATTTTGAACCCTAAGTCTCTGAGAATTTGAATGGATCTGATTGAATCTTTGGAGTCGTGGCCTCTGTGAACATGTTTGAGAACATCATCATAGACGGATTGGATTCCTAGTTCAATTCGTGTGCAGCCTTGTTCTAGCATGACATTACCGTGTTCAAGAAAACCCCAATCAGGTTTTGTCTCAATGCATAGTGCCACGCAACGAACATTTGATGTTTCGTTACGAAGTTGTTCTTCCTGAATTGTTGTTTTCGTTTTGTCTTTTAATGCATATAATTTTTTTTTAATTGAAGATTCTCTTTCTTTATCATGCATATCTCCCGGTAATTCAAAAAATTCTTTGAATGTAGTATAATCAAATTCGTTATCTTTGAAGAAAAGATCAGAGAAGTCATTTAACCCTTTGTAGATGCCGTAGATGAATTCGTCTTGGTATTCTTTAGGAGTAGCGGTAAAGGTTCCACCCATGATGATTATTTCGATTTTGTCAATTGTTTGACCTAGTAAAATATATTGTTGTAATCGGTTGAAGACTTGTAAATAAGCATCGTAATCATTTCGAATACCACGCATAGTTGCAGGTTCGTGTCCCGTGTAACTCTGAGGAACATCTCCCCAGGGGCTGTTTAAACCGCCAGGGCAGAACGTACACTTACCGTGAGGACATTTGTCGGGTTTGGTCATTAACGCTACGGGAGAGACGCCGGAAATCGTTCTGGTAGGTTTCGTAAGAAGTTTTGTGGTAAGTTGTGGGATGTCTTCATCAGGTGTGTGCATTAATACTTGAATGTTAGAAGGGATTTTGTCTAGTTTATGTTTGATAGCAAGATCTCTTTTTACTTTCGTCCACCCTTTCTCAGGTGTTGGTTGCGTTTTGATGAGTTCTATTAATTCTGTGTAAAATCTCATTTAAATAGAATATCTGGCTATATTTTAAAAAGCTTCACTTCAAAACCACTAATTAGGGGTGAATCATTCTAGAACTAAGAATGAATTTATACAGGTTTTCTCCCGAATATTAACTCATTATCTCTTTTAAATGCAAATGATCCATGAAGCATCATGCCAAACATTGAACTTCCGATTATTAGTGGATGTAAAGTTGGAGAACAACGTTGAAGATCTAGATCAAGACCAAGGGACATTGGCCGTCGGTACCAATCGGGCCTCATTTCTCTTACTTTATCCAACATTCTCCGAACCTCAACTCCTCCCCGAGTTATAAAATCCATAAACTCTTCGGCAGTAGCATTTTTAGGGACATATTTACCGGATGGGTCACAGCTATAGCAACCACCACGCAAACTCAGAGCATCTTTATTTGATAAGTAAAGAACGTCATCGCCGTGTATATCTTCAAACTCTTCATCTGAGAGGGTTCTCGCCCCCCATAGTCCATATAACTCTGTTTCTGGAGTAACTGTTCTTACAAAAGGTGAGTCCCGTTGAACTTTAATATCTCCATTAGCATTTATAGCAACAGCATCTATTGTATTATATGACTTTTGCCAAATACCACTAATGATAACCTTCGCGCTATCTGCAGAAGCTAATTCTAAGCCATCTTCCAGTAGGCGGGGGATAGTATGCCTGAGCTGACCTTCATATCTAGTTCCTACACCCCTTACAGTTTTCGTTTTTATCCTACTTCTCCCACCAGACATATCTCTCACTATTGCCAGACTAGTTATAAAAATGTCGTTGATTAATTATATATAAAATTGATTGTTTAAAGGAAATGTCTATTTATAGTATAATGGGAGAAAATTTTATAAACGAATCACGAAACTAGTCTTAAAATGGTAACAATAATCAAAGATTATTGGAACCATCTTGATAGGAGATTCAAATGGTAACACGAATAGGAACAAAGCAGCGGAAAACACGGCATAAATATTCTGGCACAATTAGAACACGAGGAAAAGTGCCTTTATCAAAATATTTTCAAGAATTTGCTGCTGGGGATAAAGTAAATTTAAAGATTCATCACGCTGTACAACAAGGACGATTCTTTCCACGGTTTCACGGTTTAACTGGAACGGTAACAGGAAATAAGAGAGGTTCATGTTACGAAGTACAGATTAAAGATGGAAAGAAATTAAAGACGTTATACGTTCACGCAATTCATTTAGGTAAAGCGTAAAATTTAGAGGCACAAAATGGCTAACCCACAATTTGTTGAAGAAAGACCAGTAACACTTGCTGAGGCGAAAGCAGCTATTGCAGTGATCGAAAAGCGGGATACTGAGCTAAACTATCGATCAACGAAGAGTAAAGAATACTTAGAGCATTTCGGTGGGGCGTTGAGTGTTGCAAAGAAAGATGAGTTGCAGCAAAAATTAGTTGATCTTAATTTGACTCGATTAAAAGAAGAGCATATCGTCAAAATTATCGATTTTTTACCAAAAACGGTTGATGATCTTAAGACGGTCTTACAAGCATATCCGTTAAGTATGCCGAAAAAAGACCAAGAAGCGATTATCGGCGTGGTGAAAGAATTCGCTTAATTTTGCTTCTTTTCTGATATTTTAGCGCAATTTTTATTAATTCAGAGAGAATTCATACTATTATAGAAAATGGAAGAACAACAACAACGAACACAACGGGAAGAACATGCAGTTGTCCTAGATTTCCTACCGCATGGGTATGCCTATGATCAGGGAGGAATGAAGACACCAATAGCGCAAGCCCTTGGTATTGAACATTTAAGTTTATTAGAGCTTATTCCAAAGAAAGAAGTTCATCTCCAGCCACAGCAAGAAGTGTATATTGGTGAAGGGAAAAGGGAAGAAATCCATCATATTAAAGGCAGAATTGATTCTGACAGATTAACAAGTACAGCAAAGAGTGAGTTACAACATGCTGTACAGAAAGCTGTGGAACAGGATGAAGCACGATTCGTCGCATTTTTCAATAAAGCTCAGCCGCTTAGTATGAGAATGCATCAGTTAGAACTATTACCGGGTTTAGGAAAGAAACATATGTGGGAAGTTCTCCAGGAGAGAAAGGGTAAGCCGTTTGAGAGTTTTGATGACTTAAAAGAACGAGTGAAGTTATTGCCAGATCCGAAACAGATTGTGATTAAGCGGATTTTATCTGAGATTGCAGGTAAAGAGAAATATAAAGTGTTTGTTGGATAGTCACCACTGCATTTTCCAAGTCATGTCTTTCTTCTTTTGTTTAACGAAGTCTTTCAACCCAGCTTTCTCTGCACGTCTCAAAAATTCCGTAGCGATTTTCTTTAAGCGTAAACCGTTAATGTCAACATCGGTCTGAAAGAATTCATAGCGGTCAAGTAATGTTTCAATGGCTTTTGCTTGTGTTTTGAGGTTTGTTTCTATTAATTTAGGAGAGGCAACGTGAAATTCTTTCTCTAGCTCCTCTAATTTCTTTGCTTCTGTTCGAATAACTTCTTCATCAGTATGGATATCTTCCATGAATTCTTGGATTGCTTGGATGTCATCCAGGACTTTTTCATTTTTCTCGGGATGATGTTGGGCTTTCTTACGTTTAAACATGAACAGAAGAGATATTTTACGCAATATAAACCTTTTGGCAGAACATAGATAATAGAGAACAATAATGTATAAATTACAGAAAAATAGTTCGTAGTAATGGTTTCATCACCGATTGATTTGCGTGAACGACCGTTGATTCCAGTTGACCAAGTGGCGATAAGGCCGAAACACAGGGGGGATCTAGCAGGAATTCTCGTTACTGATTTGGAAATTCGTAATCGCATTTCAGAATTAGCAAGGGATATTTATGCACAACATGGTGATAAGGAAGTCCTAGGAGTATGTATTCTCAATGGTGCAGTCTGTTTCTATTCTGATATGATACGGGCAATGCAAACACCAGTTGAGGCAGCATTTTTTCCAGCAAGTAGTTATGGTAAAGGAACCGTTTCTAGTGGTGAAGTTGGAGTTGGAGAGTTTGATTATGGTTTAGTGCCAGGAAGAAGAGTCCTTTTGTTTGAAGATATAGTTGAAACTGGGAGAACTATGCAAGCCCTTAAGAGACGACTTGAAGATCATGATCCAGTTAGTGTTGAGGTTGTTGCATTATTTGATAAACCCACTAAAAGAGCGCCAGGCATTGAGCTTAGGCCGGATTATAATGGCTTTGTCATTGGGGATCCTTTTATTGTTGGGTTTGGGTTAGATTGTGCTAACCGGTATAGGGAACTACCACACGTTGGAGTTCTTAAACCAGGGGTGTATGAATAAACTATATACTCATAACAAGAAATTCTTAAAAATAGTCTCTTGGAATTGGAAAGTATGAACAAAAAAGCAGCTATTCCTTTCGTTCCCATTATCTTAGGACTTATTATCTTGGCGATTGTGTTAATCAATTTTGCAGGAAGGGAGTGTAACAAGAATGCTGAATGTGGAGCAGACTCTTACTGTGGCAGTGATTACAAGTGCCATGCGTATCCAGATGAAGTAATTGTAGAGAAGTATAATTTCGTCTGGCCAGCGATTATTGTAGGGATTGCAGTTATTATAGCGGCATTGATTCAAAAGGGGAAGAAAATCCCGTTTGTTAAATGGTAAGAAGTTAGTTGGGAAGTGTGATCCCCAGGCGTTTACAGATTTGTTTTTGATTCTCAGTTAAGCGGTGAGCGTTTTTACTCACAAATTCTTCAAATTCTCTGTCAATATCTTTTGTCAAATATACCACCTCGGTTATTGTGTTTTTCTGATTCCATTGGGATATATAAATGTTGTTTACCACTGCGAGAAGTAAAGGAACGTTATTATCAAACAGGTAAAACTACTGTTGAGAATATTGCTAAAAAGCTGTGAGTTTTGTTTGATGTTTTCTTTCTTTCATTAATTTACTCTGTTGTAGGAAGACGGAGATGTCAACGCCGAATTTTCGTTTGGCGAATTGTTTTGCGTAATGTAGCATTAGTTCTTCAGAAGCAAAGTTGATGGGGTGGGATTGCACACTTTTTCTGGCTGATTCTCGACAAACCCATACTCCTAACGGGAGATTATACTGAGAGGTGATAAAGCGGAGGGCTAAACAGCTATGCTGCCGTTTGAGTTTCTTCATTTGTTCGAGGATTGGGAGACGTGCAGCGTAATAACCACCTGCAGTCTCGTCAGCGTATTTTTTTCTTCCTTTATAGTTCTCATAATCGGTTGAGTAGGAGAAGCCCTGTTTGCTCCAGGGATTACTTTTGAGGTAGAGGTATGTTTCAAATAATTCATAACTCCAGACTTCTGGGAAGAAGAGGAATAAGTAGTAATTCCCCCAACCACCACCAAAATACGCTTGATACTCTCCCGTAGGGAAGTCTTTAATTTCTTTGATTAGTTGTTTACCAATCGTATCATCAGTAGCGGTAATAGACCATCTGGTGGGAACGAGTTTTCTATTGTTTTTTAATCCTAAATTGCCAACCGAGAGTAGTTTGTGGAGAGTGTTTTCTTCAAAGCCCTTTTTGTAAAGGTTGAGGATTCCTAGGTTTGCTTTCAAATCTGTATCGTAGACGACTTTCTCTACTCTTGTATCTGTTTTGATGTTTTCTGTTACTCTAGCTTTCTGCACTTCACTCGCAGGACCGTACGGAATGATTTCTTTTTCTTGCTTTGTGGAAAGTTTCGGTGCTTTTTTTAGGGAGACTTCCAAGTCAGCAGCTTTCTTAGCCATGCCAACTTCCTGGACGATATCTAAGAATTTTCCACCCTTTTGTAATTGTTTGACAGACCATTTAGTTCTACTGTTCACTAAGCTGTATCTCTTACTAGCGATAGAACCAATAGAGGCGTTATTTTGACTCCATAATCGGGGAGAATCATATTCTTGCATTTCTCCGATAAATTGTGGGGAAAGAACACCAATGTTTACGTGAGGGTAGCCATATCTACCAATGAATGGGGCAGGGGCTGAGCCTTGGAATTGTTGTTTGAAATGTGTGTTAACTTTTAATTGAGGAATTTGTTCAATATCTTTGAATTTGACACGGTGAATGTTCATAATTTATCATAGGGACTTTGGATGTTTAATAATTTCGGTGCTGCTAAATGAGTATAGATTAACGTAGTTTCTAAATTTTTATGGCCTAAAAGTGGTTGAACGTCAGTCACAGCATAGCCGTTTTCGATTAAGTGAGTAGCAAAAGAGTGACGCAACATGTGTGGATGAACGTGTTTACTTATTTCGGCTTTCTTTTGTGCTTTACTGAGAATTCTCCGCACTGAGGAAGTCGTCATATGACTTTTATGTCCCCGGAATAGCCAATCGTCATTTGTTAATTTATGTTCTTTAATCCATTGAGTGATTTCTTCTTTCAATTTCTCTGCAATAATAAAAATTCTATCTTTCCCTCCTTTACCGTTTCTCACCCAACCATAATTGCTGTCAAAGTGAAAGTGTTTAACTTTGAGGTGAACTAGTTCAGATACTCTCAATCCAGCTGAGTACATAAGGGTTATCATTAGCTTATGTTTTCTATTGTTGATGACTTTTAATAGTGATCGTACTTCATCTTGCTGTAAAAATCCTGGCAGAGATCTTCGTTGTTTTGCCATTGGAATGTTAATTGTTAGCCTCTTATGCAAAACTTTTTCATACAGAAATTTGAGTGCACCTAAATGAACGTTCTGAGTGTTACCTGACTTGTGATATATACGCCGTAGGTGTTTCTCAATGTCTTTCTTTGTGACACTGTGGACATCTTTCTTGTATGTTCTCAGAAATTTTTGAATAACGCATATATATGTTTTAATCGTTCTTGGAGAATAATTCCTTTTCAGTCCTTCTTTTCTAATTAACTCAGCAACATTCATATTACTTTGGGGATTTGTTAATTTAAATATTCTATCCGTAGTTGTCCAGTGGGGAGTGGCTACAAAGTGGGACAGAACTATAGAGAGTAGTAACAGTTTTTTGCGTTATGGGATTGAGTAGAGGCTTTGAATTCAAAGAATTTCACTAAGTGCAATAAAATTCTCATTAAAACGGAAACTACGTTGGGGTGCTCTTTGGATGTAAACTCTCTTCTTTAACTTGATAAAAACTAACGAAAATTCCACTTTAAACTCAATGTAAAAAACTATATAGGCGGGAAGATTTAAGGCTTCGCCATTCTCCACAAAAAATCAAAATAAATTCTAAAACCATCTGCGATATTTCTATTCTTAATGATAAAAGCATAGGGTGTTTCCTCCCATAACAAAATAAATACATACTCTTGAAAAATATCTATTGCTGCTGGACTCCTAAACCCTTTCTCCATAAATCTAATTTGCCCCCACTTTTCTCTCTTTCTTTGTTCAAAAAACTTATTCTTTCTATTATCCAAAATCATTCTAAACTTATGCTTCTTTTGCTTTGATACTTTATTTACATCCCTCAGCAAAGCTGCTAATTTCTCATTTTTGTAAGCTTGATTTGAGAAACCAATAATATCTAATGTTTCACCAACAGGACATTCCTCAACTAACCTATACAATGCAGACTTGAAACCTTGAAATCCCTCAAAAACGGCAGTTTCAGTTTCTTTCTTCTCTTTCAATTGAAGCGTTTTCAAATAGGGAATAGCTTCTTCAATTTTTTTCATTCGTTCTTTCATCACTTCACTGATGACATCAGGATCAAGAGCAGAATAAAGTTTTCCTTTTTGCCGTTTTTCATAAGTAATAATTCCTTTCTGTACTAAAGTATCAAGAGCAGCATAAACTCGTGAATTTGCAATTCCAGTCTTCCGTCTAACCTCGGTTCCAGTACATTTACCTAATTTCAATATCAGGACATAAATCTTAATCTCGTTATCAGTTAGCCCTAATAATTTTAGTTTTTCTTCCATATACTCCTAAATAGGAGAACTTATATTTAAATATTTCTGTCACAACTTAATAGTAGATATGTCAAAAACTAACCCTTTTAATGAAATAGAACATGAAAGAACCAATCTTAACCTAGACAAACAATTCAGCATTTTACCTACTGTAATTCATTTACTCCGCCCATTGTCTGGAAAAAGAGTTATTGATGTTGGTTGTGGAGATGGCTTTTTTACTTTGCCAATTGCAGATCAATCACCAACACATGTTTATGGCATTGACAATTGTGTTAGACAAATTGAAAAAGCGGAGAAAGAACCACATCCCAGAGTATCCTACTCTGTTACAGATATGTTTGATGAATTACCTCCAGCTGAGAGAGTAAATGCTCCATTTGTCTTGAATTACACTGAAACTACACGAGAACTGAGATTATTACTAAGAAATTTCTACCAAAGTCTAACAAAAGATGGAAAGTTAGTTGCCGTTGTTGATCTCCCTAAACCAAATTTTAACTCACAACAAAGAGAAAGAAAAAGACAATTGAGTGTAGTTAAAACATTAGCGGGAGAACTTCAAGATGAAACTGGAATAAAACTAGATTTCTATAACGGCAACGGAATTATGTTTAGCTTGTCAGCCACATATTACACGCCTCAAACAATCACTGGTGTTTTGTCTGATGTTGGCTTTACGAGAATACAATGGCACCAACCACTAATAGAGGAAAACTCTCCTCTTAGTTCTTGGCAAGATTATCAAGAGTTATGCGAATTAGGATATATTACAGCTGAAAAATGATGGAAATAATAGTTTGGACAATTGGAACCTTATTAATCTTAACAATTAGTGCCTCTCTAGCAAAAAGATTTGGCTCAGTGTTCATCATTGGTTTATTTTCAGCTTTGTATGTAACTGCTAATATTCTTGCTAATAAAATTTTACAAATTGGACCTTATAGTGTTCCTGCTGGAATCATTGCATTTTCTTTAACTTTCTATCTAACTGATCTTTTGTCAGAAATTTATGGAAAGAAAACTGCTTTGAAAGCTGTATGGATTGGCTTTTTCTCTCAAATAGTTCTCGTGTTCTCAATTTGGGTTGCAATCCAATGGCCTTCTGCACCATTTTGGCAAAATCAAGAAGCATTTGTTTCTGTTTTATCAAACACTTGGAGAATAGTGGGGGCTTCATTATTAACATATATTGTAAGTCAAAATCACGATGTGTGGGCTTATGATTTCTGGAGAAAAGTTACAAATGGAAAACATTTATGGATAAGAAATAATGCTTCAACAATTGTAAGTCAAGCAATAGATACTTTTCTATTTACAACACTGGCATTTTATGGAGTATTTGAAATCCCAGCATTAATATCAATGATGATAGGTACTTTTATCATTAAGATGTTAATCGCAGTATTGGATACACCTTTCTTGTATATAATGAAGAGATATTTTAAGAAATAAACTAAGCACTAGCAGAAGCAACTAACGGACTTTGAAAATCAGCTTGAGCAAAAGCAGGCAATTTTTCTATAATCTTTTGGTTTCCGTGTTCAAAAGATAATGAAATAATCCAATAGTTGCGATAATTAGTAAACTGTAATTCTGCTTCTTGTAATCCAGAAAGCATTTCTTTACTGATATTCTCATTCAAAGTATGCAAAAATTTGTAGGCATCTAGTAACTCTACATTAGCAATTCTTCTATCTTTATCTAAATCAATTACTAATTCTTCAGTTACTTCTACGCTTTCAGAAACGGAAGCGTCCTCTCTATAAATAGTTAAGACATCTCCTTCTTTATCATACGAGACCTTAAATTTTTGACTAATCATATTTACTTGAAATCCCCGCTACTATTTAAACCTTTTTCTGTATCTTTTCAAAGTCGTTCTGCCTAGTGGAAATACAGTGATAATCTTGATTTGTTTGTCAAATTTGAGTACATAACGTCTGCCTCTATTATTTGAATATACAAAATAACATCTAAATCTCTCCTCCTTTTCGCCCCCATGCTCTATTTGCTGTTTCTCAGTAAATGTGAGATCTTTCGGATTTAAGACCTCTTCTTTCATTTTGTCAACAGTTGTATTATTCCTTTTGCACAACCAATCAAGAATACGAGATTTAGTAAAAAAGATTTGGTCTTTTGAATATTTCTTAACTTTCTCTTTGACAACATCAGATTTATCTCTTTTAGCCATTATCTACAACAATTCAAACAGTAATATAAAAACATTCCTAAGAATTTTCTTCCCGCCTTTTCTAGAATGTAAAAACTAACTAAGTGGAATTTTTTCTTATGTAAGCTAAGATAGTTCAATGCTACACTGTGACGTGCTGGAAAAACTTGCTCCGCTAACGCTACGCACCCCTACATAAAGTAGGGGGCACATAACCTCTTATGTGCAATAAGCCTACGACGAGCAGTAGAAGTAAAACTTCTTCTTTAATAAAAATGTAATTGGGTGTCCGTTTCTAAGAACTATTCTACAACATAATGATAGAAAACTTTTGGTCCTTCTCTTAAATGTTCCTCAAAATGTTTATTCAATTCTTTAAGAGAATCTCCACAAGCTCTTAAAAAAAGAGGATCTTTTACTTGAACATGTAACACAAATTTTCCAGATGGAACACTTTTATATCTAGAAGAGAAAAAATCTAAATCCACTATTTGCTTTCTATTCTTTTCTACCCTTTCTGTTTTCCAGAATAAAAATCGTCCTTCATGTCTTGTTTCGTGAATATGATAAATTCTTACATATCCATCACCATCAATAGCATCGTATCCTCTTTTATAAGTATCTAAATCAAATTTATCAGTCGGTAATGAAGACCTAACAGAATCAATTAAAACATTACCATAAGTTTTAATGATTGCACCAAAACTAGGGATAGCTCCATGATCATATATATCGGCAAATTGTTGTTCAACTGTTGGATATCTTAAAGCGATTGCTCTTTCCATATAATCAGCAGAAATCCCTAAGCTCTGAGCAACTTCATAAGCAACAGAAACTGGAAAATTTCCTTCATGAACAAGTGTTCCTTCAACCGCATCAAGAACTGCTTTATCTCCTTTTCTTTCATCAAACTGCCTTAAAGAATCAGCAAGTGCAATTAAATCTAAAAATTCTTTTTCAGGAAGATTTCTTTCTGATGGAGATAAAACTAATCTTTGATCTAGTGAATCTGTTCTTACTAAACTTGTTTCTTCATCTGAAGTCATTGTTAATTGAGCACCTTCTTGACTTTGCAACATATATTCTTGAGAATCTAGTTCATTTAAAAAGTTTTCTGCCTGTAACTACTAAACAATAAATAAGAAACGGACACCCCTTATTGCTTGCGCTTTAATTTTTAACTTGATGTAACTTGGCTCGTCTCCAGCTTACTTGCTCCGCTAACGCTACGCACCCCTACATAAAGTAGGGGGCACATAACCTTTCGGACATGGACATGAAGTCCATGCCACATAACACCAAAATTCAATAGAATAAGTGTGGAGGAAAATTATTCTGGAGGGACTATCCCCTCAAGAGGAGGCTCTCCTTTGGGTACACAAACAAGATATGTACACCCGGTTACTTCATAATCTACTTCTTTTCTTGGCTCAACGTCATCTCCTTGGGCTAAGCAACTTTCCTCTTTAAGACTTAGTTCCTCCTCGGAGGGACATTCGCTACACCTAATTTGCCCACATGGCCAATCCTGTCCCTCAAACCACTCAGAGTATTTGTATGCTAAAAAGTTCTCTCCCTTAGCTTGACAGTCGATCGTAGCTTTCTCTAAAAGAGGTTCAGGAGTACATTGGCTTATTTCTCCGCCAGCACAATAAACCGTCTCACATCCATTAGCATCGGGTAATGAGAATGGTTTCAGGTCACCACAATCTTGCTTCATTTCAGCTAGTGCTTCATCAGTAAAGCATCCATTCTTTCCTAACTTCGTTAAGTCTCCTTTCTTAGGAAGGATTGTAATCGGCGCTGCACAAATATCATTGTCATCTTTATCTGCAACTATCACAAAATATACGGTTTTAGTGGTGACGTCACCCCAATCACAACTGGTGTCACTAATCTTTAAACTTGCTGGAACTGCTGTTTTATAGGGGTGGTCTGAACTCTTTCCATAACGTTCAAATTGATCGCAAGAAATGCTAACTTTTTCGTATTTTAATGTTTCATCTGTAAATGTAATATCAACTTTTACATTTTCATTCCCTTTTGCTTCTTCCTTGGCTAAATCTATTGTACATTTCGGATTTTTTACTGTAATATCGGCAAGTGCCATCTCTGCTGCCCGCTCTTCAACAACTTCAATCTGCTCCTCAATAGCTTCTTCTTTAATCTCTTCTACAGTTTTAGGTGGAGTAATAGATTCTGTTTCCATTTGCTTATCCGGTTCAACTACTTCTGCATCAATTATTGGTGGGCCACCCTCACCTTCTCCTCCAATCGAACTCACTTCATCACTGCTCTGGTCATAAGAATTTTCAGCAGACTTTTCGGAACCAGTAAACAACTCAATAAAAAAACTTTTCACTTTACAGAAAAAGCCACATTCTTCATCAGAACTAGATGTCGCTTCCGCGTGAACCATAAGTGTACTTACCATCAAAACTAATATACACACAACAACCAACCTCTTTTTCATACAATTAGTAAACTATTTTTAATATATAAATATTCTCCTTTCTATTTTTACCACACTACAGAACTTTCTATGTGGAATACTACTCGCGTTTCATATTCACTATCGTTTCAAAGCCGCCAACTGCCATGCGTTTCATATCAAATACTTTCATACACTCTTCCTTAGCTTTGTCTTGATCTTTCTTCATTTCTTTCATCACGCTGGCGTTAACTTTATCCCTGTGTTTTCGGGATCTATATACAACATACGCAAAAATGATTGTTTCACCTATCTTTGGTTTCACCAATGTTGGGAATGGTAAACAACCCCATTTCTTGGCACTGTTTAGGTCCTCACCAACACATTCAACGTACTCTAAAGCCCCATGCTTAATCCAGAACTTTCCTGCTTCAGAAGCCATTTTCTTATATTTAGCCAAGTTCTTTGTAGGAACTGGCAAAACATATCCATCAACATACCGCTTTTTCATTGTACTTTAACTATAGTAATATTCTATTTAAATATTTGCAAATAGTTACTCTTGCAAGAATTGCATGAAATCACTCTTGTTCTCAAGCGGTGTTCTCGTTGGTCTTCCTAAATCTTTCCGTGCACCTTTGTTCACTTTGATCTCTAAAAGAACCGGCCCTTCCATATCCTTAATCTCTTTCATCTTTGCTTTAATCTCTTCCTCAGTTTCTGCAGAAAACGCTGCTTTGTACCCGTTTGCTACAGCGATCTGAGGGATATTAATAGCATCAGCCGCTGTCGGCTGCCCACCAACAGAATCGTGTGCAAAGTTGTTGAAGACAATATGTTTAAAGTTATGAGGTTGCATTTGTCCAACACTCGACAATGCCCCCATATGCATAATCAATGCACCATCACCATCAAAACAATAGACTTTCCGCTGAGGTTTTTGCAAGGCAATACTTAAAGCAATAGATGAGGAATGGCCCATACAACCAACTGTTAAGAAGTCACGATGATGACCAAGATCATTATTTGCACGAAATTCAAATAATTCCCTCGATGTTTTACCGGTGGTAGAAACAACAATATCAGAATCGTCTAGTAATGGAGCGACGAATTTGACTGCGTCTTCTCTATTAAACGCATAATTGGTTACTTTCTTGTTTTGTAATTCGTATTTTTCAAAGGTTCCTTTCCTAACAACAATTGCAAATGGCTTGTTATGTTTTGTCATATGTGCCGTTGCTTTTGTCATAAGTTTTTGAGCTTCTTCAATGGAATCTGGAAGAATGCCATACTCGATGCCTAGTGTGTTTAATTGTCCTAATGTTACTAACCCCTGCTTAACATGTTGTGGTTCATCTTTTTTACCTGGTTCCCCACGCCAACCAATGATTAAAAGCATTGGAATAGAATACGCATGAGGGTCCGTTAGTGAAGTTAACGGATTGACACAATTTCCCAAACCAGAATTTTGCATGTAGACAACTCCCATTTTTTTGGTTGCTAAATGGTATCCTGCAGCAAGAGCGATGGCATTCCCTTCATTTGCAGCAATAATGTTGTTACGTGGTTGAACATTATCTGTAATGAATGCACAAAAGTCTTTCAGTAATGAATCTGGGGCTCCTGCATAGAAAGTGAAATGATATTGTTGGAATACGTCAAATAGTTCCTTTGGAGAGATCATTCACTTTAATCCAGGAATACCCCTTTTAAAATTAATGAAAAAAAGACCTAAAACCAACTACCATCTTTATACTTGGTAATTAACTTCTTAAGAATCGTCATATCAACGTCTTCTAACTTTTTTATATGTAAACAACCTTTACCATGTGTGCATTTACCGAGTTTTTTTATTAATGGTTCTTTCTCTAGATAACATGTTAAGTATAATGTTAATTTATCTTTTCGAGGAGCGAAGCCAACGTTAAACCATTCGTATTCTTGTTTACTGCCTTTCCGTTTGTATTTGTATTTCCCAAAGCCAATGATGAAATTATCGCCCCAGATTCTTGGTTTCTTTCCGGTAATGTCTGTAATGATTTTAAGCAATTGTTTTGCGTCTTTTTTTATTCGTTCATTTTCAATAGAATTAATCAGTTTTGATACACTTTTGTTTGTGGGGGTTGTTTTAAGAGTCATTTTCGGTGTTTACAACCAGGCCAACAACACGGCCGTCGTTTCCCTTTCATTAAATCGGAACACATCCAAGCAATTCGTTTGGTTCTGGTTTCTGATTTTTTAGCGGAGGTAATCCAACAGATCCACTCATTACGTGCTAAAAGAGTGATATCTTCCCATACTAATCGTACTGTTGGGTTTGAGAGCAGACTCTTCTGAACATCAGAAGGAATTCTGTGTACTACTCCAGATGAGATATTCATAATGCGTTAAATTCTCTTTTTTTAGATTCAAACCATTTCTGCATTTCTTCAGGGTTTTTCATTAATTCCATTATTTTTTGCATTGCTTCTTGATGTGCAGGATCGCTCATCATTTCCATGCCATGATGTTTACTTAATTCAGCTATTTCTTCGAATGTTTCTGCAGAGAATGTTTTATCACATGCTCCACCTAATTGTTTACAAGTCATTGTTTTCATGATATCACCGTTAATAATACTATGCTCCACCAACCAGTAAATGAAATTATAAAACTTGCTGTGATTTTTGTTTGCATATTTGTTGGAATTAGTGTATTTTTCTTTACCGCATCCAAGCGAGGGCCGATGTAGAACGATAAGAACAGACCGTTTAATATTAGGACACCTATAATGATTGTTTTAATAATGTCAAGAGTATTGTTTGTGAATAAAAATAACCATGAGAAAATCATCAATAAAGTTCCGATCCAGATTAATGGTTTAGTGACGTGATGCGCTTTGACAGTTACTTGTGTCCATTCTTTTGATTTTCGAGAAATGAAACCCATTGTATCAATAACAGTAACTGCTCCTAGGCCGATGATGATACCAGCAAGATGGAAGAATTCTGCAATCATCGTTGATACACCTCGGGACTTGTAAATTGTTCTGTCTCTGTGCATGTTCCACTTTGATGTTCAATCCGTAGTGTTTCTTCATCTAATAACTCTACTATAATTTTCCCGTCACCATTTTGATTGACATAGCCAACATCTTCTGATTGGTAACAATAAATTGTTCCAGGAGTTGTTTGTGAAAAGTTACGGTTAATTGTTCCTTCATCACGTGGTGTGAAATGCCATAAACCTGGATTGGTAAATTTCCCAGCAACGGAAACAACTTGCACGTTAGCGTATTCAAAATGATCTACGAACGCTAAGTAGAGATCCCATTCTACAACGTATTCTTCTTGAGCAGTCTTATGAAACCAATTTCCTTTTAGAGTTTCAGGTATATCCTGCATAACTTTCCCACACGTTCCATCGTGACGTTCTATCAAAGAGTAAAATGTATTTTTCATTTTTTTCGGATAATAATCGAATGCACACTGTAAATAGCGGTCTCTTTCTGAGTGTCGTTCCGGTTTAATATAATTCAGGGGTTTACGTAGATCAATCAAACCGAAATCCCAATTACCCTGCTTGTGTCCAACAGTTCCCATGACATTTCCTGCTTTAATTTGGTTGAGATCTAACACTTTAGTACAACCATCGCCAACAGAAAAGCTTTCACACTTTTTTGTGTCAAGAATTGCTTGTAATTCTGGGGAAACAGTTTTCACGTGATTATAATACGCAATAATATCTTGACAAAGAGCAAAGTAGATGGTGTAATCTCTCGGATCAGATGAGATACCATCACTCCACGCAACGGTTGTGAGGTAAACATCTGCCGGTGAATAAATATTGAAAGCAGTCCCACTCCCATCAAAGTGGAGATGAGGATGTTGTGTGGGAAAGGTATGGCCTGGAGGACCGAGATTTCCTAAGGGAGTGATAGCAGTGACTTCATTCATATCAACAGGAAATGTGGAGAATTTCATATCGCATTTAGGAAGAGTAGCACGTTCTGTTTCTGTGGGGATTTCTAAACGGAATTCTTTTTGTTGTGGTTCTTCATATACTTCTTGCTGGTGGGTTGGATGTTCTTCTTTGTAGACATTTACGGTGCCTTCTTCAAAACTTTCGTGTTGACAACTCGCTACTATGAGTAATAGAATAATAAGGAACAACTCTTTTTTCATAGAATTAAGAAATAATAAAAGTATATAAATTTACTGAGAATGTTCTTTTTGATACATTCTTGCAAGTCTAAGTGCACCTTCTTCTGAAGTGTCAACACCAGCAAGTACTTCCCTTTCGTCTCGGAGGTAGGTATCAAGTTCCCTTGCTTTGTATGGTTCTCTGTCTTTTGGTTCGTATGAATCCATTTTGCTGCAAAAGAGAGAAGATGTATTTAAACATTATCATATGTTTTATAAGTAGAGCTTGTTCTGACAAAAAAATGAATATTTTCCATGTCTATCACGTTGATAAAACTGTTGGAGAAACAACAGAATCACATTATGCATTTGCTCCTCCTGGAGATATTGAAACTCTTTCTGTAGGAGAGCATGAAATCCCTGGGACTAAACGGTTTGTGTCATTAACTGAGATGGTAGAGCATATTGGTGGAAGACATCCAGATATTATTTTCAAACTCCCACCAGACATGCCCGCATATTCTTCAAGATGCGAAGAAGGAATGTTAGTAGAATATGTTAGGCGTGGTATTTCTCCTAGAGAACGAGATGATTTTGTAGCAAGGCGACGAGGAGTATTCTCTAGCGAAACTTCTCTTCAAGAAACTGGATGATTATGTCAGATTCGCCAATATATTTGTCATCTATTTGTAGAACTGGAACGGTAAATACGCCAGATTTCTCTGCAAGATCTTTTCGAATAGGATCTGCACGGTCCATCGGAACGTTAACTTTTTTGTATTCTACATTAAGTTCCTCTAATGTACTTCTAACTTTCGCACAGAACGGGCACTCTTCAAATTGATATAACGTAATCATGGTTCAAGAAAACTTTGTAATGACAAGTTTATAATATTTTCTTTTGCCTGCCGTTCTTTAAATTCCGGTTTTAATTGTAAGAAGACGTGATCGTTAAATGTGGAACGGATAAACGGAATGCCTTTCTCAATTAACGAAGCAATTGATTCTTGAATGATTGTTAATGAAAGATTTGTTTTCTCTGCAATTTCATTGTACGAAATTGGTGCTTCTTCTGTGTAGAAAATTAAGAACACTTTTTTCTCTGTTTGTGTTAATGGAGAAATGGTTTTTACTTCTTTGTGTAATTGTAATGAATCTAAACGAGAGGATACAGAATCAATTTTTTTTTCAAGTTGGTGGAGGTAGTCAAATAATGCTTGAATCTCTGAAGTGTTTTCGTTTATCGACGATAAATGTTCTTCCAAAGCACTTCGAATGAGTTCAAATTCTTTTTTCATTGCTTCCGCTACCTGCTAATTTTATTGTTAAGACAAAACGCAAGAAGACGTTCAACCACCTGCGTTCTTCTACCACCACACCCTGCTGTTAGTTATTTTTTTGGGGTTTAAATATCTTTCCATTTTGCACTGTGCAATCACTTGGGAGTTGTCAGCAGATATATTTAAATAACTGAAAATTTTCTTAGAAATATGGGCTTTAGAGATTGGTTAAGGGGTCGGTTTTCTAGGAAGGAGAAAAGAAAAGAGGGGTTGAGTGTGTATCAGCGTCAGCGGGCTGAGAGAACACGAAGAGTTAATACGAGAAAAGCAATTGCAGCTAAAAGAGACGGAACGTTTTTGTTACATGAATTACAAAAATCATCACAACGGTTTATCTTAGAAATGGAAGCATTTGGGGCGTTGTTCCGTAAGCGGTGTAATGCGTACAATTATGATGTCTGGAAGAAGAAGTTGCAGGCGCAAATTGTTCCAATGTACCAACAATATGCACGGGCGATGCTTACAGTACAGGCAAAGAGAGTTCCAGGTAGCGAGAAGTTGGGTGAAGTGCGCGCAATAACGGGGAATTTTAAGAAAGAGCTTGAGAAATTGTTGGCAATGGATAGTTATGGAGTTTTCAAAAAAGAAATGACCACATTTCTTGATACATGGATCTATAGAGTGCAGCGAAAACGCCAGATTATGGAACGATTAATTGTTCAACCGGTTGTGGAAGAAAGAGAGTTTAGAAGAGCAGCATGATTCGTTCTCAGAAAGATTTAGCAGTACAATTGAGTAAGTTGGAAGATTTTGCAGAACATTCTTTAGAATTAGAGCAGTATAGTACTTCTTCTGATATTGCCGCAGAATGGGTGTGGTCGATGGCGTTACGTGGAGAAATTGCGGGAAAAGTAATATTAGATGCTGCTGCAGGGCCCGGGATTATTGGTATGGGTTTATTGTTAATGGGAGCTAAGAAAGTTATTTTTGTTGATAAGGATGAAAACGCAATGCAGATTTGTATGCGGAATTTCTCTCGGTTAGAGCAAGAGTATGAGATTGGAGAAGCAGAGTTTATTGTGGAGGATGTTAGGTTATTTGATTCTGACGTCGATATAGTTGCGCAGAATCCACCGTTTGGAACACAGGAGAAACATATCGACAAAGTGTTTTTGGAGAAAGCGTTTTCCGTTAGTACTGTGGTATATAGTATGCATAAGTGGAGTACGAAGAGTTTTGTAGAAGGAATTAGTAAAGATAATGGTTTTTCTATTACCAATGTGTGGCGTTTCTCATTTCCCATTAAGAAGCAATTTTTGCATCATAAAAAGCCAGTGCAGTATGTAGACGTAGGATTATGGCGGATGGAGAAGTTATAATGTTCTTCTTTGGTAGAATCTATCTTTAGCTTTTCGAACAATTTCCTTACTTTGACCAATATAGCCAAGAGGGTCAGAGATTTCACGTAACGTTTCTTCTGAAAGTCGTGCTGTGACTTCATCAGATTCTAATAACACGTCAATAAATGGTCTCCGTTGTTCGTACGCCGTTGTTGCTAAACTTGCCGTTAGATTGTGTGCTTCACTTCGTGTCATAGGTTGAGAGGTTCTTCTACCATCCGTGAGATATGTCATTACCTGCTGTGATGTGACAACACCAAAGCTTCTCACTACTCTTTCCCTAGATCTCTCTTCATTCAAACCGAGCCAGTATACTATGTTTGCTAGCCTCCTAATGCCGTGATCGAGATATTTAAAGCCATCTTCAAAGTTTATTCTTGCGTTTGAGGAAGCAGACAAATCCCGAGCATAAGGCATTTGACAATTAGCAAGAGCGGTTGTCATGTTTCCCATTAAGTAATTACGGACGGACATGAATTGTTCTTCAGCTGTGGGATTGCCGTTCTTCGCATCCTTATGAGGCATCGCTGAGGAGCCTTTCTTTCTTTTTGGATTAGTGTTGACAAAGATATTTACATCATCACTTCTTCCCCAAGCTATATAGCGAGCGAGGTTGTTCATCGTCTCTCCAAGTCTACATAATACAAAGAAGATGTCAGCTTCAAACTCTAATCCTGGGACTTGAGCTGGGGCAAGCATGTGGTTGACTTCCAAGTCATTACAGTATGTTTCTTGTAATACTATTCCATCAAGTCGCCTAAAGCCACGAGAAGCTGCATGATCGGTCATTAAATTACTTGCAGCAGCAGTGGTATCATCGATTAACTGCATTACTGCGTCATCAACATGCATTAACCCTTGAGCTTCTGCTCTTGAGATGTAACGGTCTTCTGGTTCATGCTTTGTACTATAATCTAAAACTGGTCTTAAGGCAGCCGGGATTTCATCTCCACGTTGAAAACCTTCAGGTAAACCAAGATCTTGCAGTGTGACAGACCCTTCATCAACCCTTCGCCAAACGGAAGAACTTTCTGGGAGCGCATTTCGTGATATAAATTCAATTGGTTGTACATAATGTTCAACAGGAGGATTGGCGAAAGCGTCATAATTCCATTCACCTACTGCTTCATCAAATGTGGGTTTTAATCGGTGGCCATACTCGACTCGAATTGTTGTAGGTGCAACGCCCCGATTTATTGCATCTTTCGCTGAGATGAGTTCTCCCTCCTGCAGTTACCACCCCTTCTTCACTATAACCGGAGCCTGCATGGAAGATTTCAACAGAGTCACCAAACCGTCCTAGTTCTTCCTGCGGAATCCCAATGCGCTTTCCTTTTTTAGGGCCTCCCGGGAGTGAGTAACCTTGTGATGCCAATACAACTGTCACTGTTTCACCTGGTTTTGCTGTAACATCAGCTGCTGTTAATGTGCCGTCAAGTGATTTGGTCATCATGTGATATAAATCACCGCCTAATTTCATCATTGTTGGTTGTGTTTCTGGATCACCCATGCGAACGTTGAATTCTAGGATTTGGGGGCCATCTTCCGTTAACATGAAACCCCCATAAAGAAAGCCAGTGTAAGGCGTGCCATTCGTTGCCATTTGGGTTACAGTTTGTTGCATCATGCCAACGGATTCTGCAAAAATTTCAGGTGTAACATAAGCAGGAGAAGTGTGTGCTCCCATCCCTCCGGTGTTTGGTCCTAAGTCATTATCTAATAGTCTCTTATAATCACGAGATGCAAAAGGAATCGGTACGACATGTTCACCATCGCAAAAAGCGAAAATAGAATATTCAGGTCCAGCAAGTCGTTCTGTTACAAGAATTTTTTCTCCAAATCGTAGAAATAATTCGGGAAGTAGCTGCTGTGCTTGTTCTAATGAATTGTAGACTTCAACCCCTTTACCGCTAGCAAGACCATCAAATTTAGCGACAATACCCCTGTCATTTTGATGCTGTTCAGCAGCTGCTTGTGCTTCCTCTACACTATGACACAACGTCCAATTAGCGTGAGGGACCCCTGCTTCTATCATAACTCTGTTAGCAAATACTTTACTTGCTTCTAATTGGGCAGCTGCTTGGCTTGGCCCATACACTGCATGGCCATGTTGTTGAAGATAATCTGCTAAACCAGCTACTAATGGAGCTTCCGGGCCAACAACTGTTAAATCAATTTCAGCGCCATGTAAAAGATGTTCTAATCCTTCAAATGTTTCCATATCAAAAGTGTTCAAGACATCTGCTTTCCCCACTCTAGCCATGCCGGGGTTAGGGTTAATTGTGTAGACTTTATCTACATCTGGACTTTGTGCTAATTTCCATGTTAATGCGTGTTCTCTACCGCCGTTTCCTACCACTAATACATTTGCCATTATGCTACCTCCATGTATATCCCTTCTCCGGTGAAAGGGTTATGTAATTCAATCGTTTGCTCTCTACCTGGACCTACGCCAATTGAATAGATTCTTACACCAGTTAATTCCGCAATTCGTGTAACATATTTTCGTGCGTTTTCTGGTAACTCTTCAAATGTTCTAGCTTTTTCGACTTCTTTTGAATCCCAGCCTGCTAACGTTTCGTAATGAGCAACTGCTTTATCTAGTTGGTAGAGAGGAATTTCTTTGTGAACTTCACCATCAACAGTGTAATGTGTTAAGATTTTAACTTCCTCAAAGTCTCCCAAACAATCAAGTTTTGTCAATGCTAAACCGGTTAAGCCGTTAACACGGACAGCATGGCGTAATGAAGCAATGTCTAACCAACCAGTTCTTCTTGGTCGACCTGTTGTTGCACCATATTCCTGTGCTTTAACCATTGTAGCCATTCCGAGAATATGGTTATATGCATCTTGCAGGAAGAACTCCTGCTCATTATTTGCTGAAGATAATCGATCCTGAGTTTCATGAAGGATACTTAATATTCGACCAGTCACTCCATCATATTCAAGATTAGTTGCAACCTCAATCATATTATCAACAATAAATTGATAATCGCTTGAAAGGGAATATTCTGAAGCCCAGTGTTTCCTAATTCTCCGTTGATCAGCTGTTTCAAGTTGATTGAAATCTTCAATGCTGATTCCCTCATTTTCACAAAGATAATCCATCAACTCTTTTTTCTGCAAATTTTCATTGACTAATTCTGAAGGGAACGGACCATCTCCAACCCGAGTCATTGTAAGTTTTACAATACCAACAATATCATCAAGAGTTCCTGGACCAACGCCAGCACCAGTACAAGCGCCACCAGCAATAGGATGAGAAGAGGTTACGTAACGATATGTTCCGTGTTTAACATCTAAGAACGTTCCTTGTGCTCCTTCATAAATAATATTTTTATTGTCATCACGAGCCAAATCTATTTTCTTGGAGCCATCAACAAACTGAATGCCCCTTCTTAGCAGCTCATTAACTTGTTTTTCTAGGTCTTTGAAGATTTTTCTCGCTTCTCTAGTAACTCTTTTATCACCCACTCTACTTTTCTTACCGTAACGCCAATGCCGAACTTGCTTCTCAAGCATCTCTTGTGCAACTTCTGGTCGATGAATAATGTCCCCGTATGTTACAGCCCTCCTGCCAGCACGATCTTCATACGCAGGCCTAATACCATTACGTGTTGAGCCAACACCATTACCAGAAACTTCATGGGAGACATCTTCTTCCAAATGTAAAGGTGTAATAATATCAGTATTTTCAGACACATATAAGCGATTTTCGAGATCAAGAGGTTTTGTCACCCCATCAACTGTCACGGTTTTACCATGAAGTTCATCAAGTTCAGTAATTATTTCATTGGGGCTAACAACAACACCATCACCCAGAAGAATGTCTGCTTCTAAATTCATGATACCAGAAGGAATAACGTGAAGAATGTATTTATCACCATTAATAACAAGGGTATGGCCAGCATTGCCGCCGCCATTGTATCGTACTATAAGGTCAGCTAAATCCACATACCTGTCTACTTCTTTCCCTTTGCCTTCATCTCCCCAAGCGGTTCCAACAATAACAACACTTTTTGATTCTTCAGGTTTGATAGAAGGGAGTTCTGTAAGTTTATATTCAAGACTGATTAAAGGAGAGTCTGGGAGACGGGACACTCACCATTCACCCCAAATAGTAGAATCAATTATGTCCATAGCGATCACTCTGGAAATGGTAATTTCATTTAAATGCATTTATACAACGTAACATGGAGAATGCAGAACATAGTAAAAATTATAAACTCTATTTTGTTTCTTAGTGGGATGGTTGATAGAGAGTTTATTTTATGGAGTAATGTTGTGGTGTTTAGTGTTGTGTTAATTCTGCATCTCGTCAGAGGTATTTGGGGATTAGAGTTAACGTTAGGAACGTGGGGTGTGCCGGTATGGTTTAGTATTATTGCGGTATTGTTATTAGGATTTTTGGTTGTGGTAAACTGGAGGTTGTTACACAAATGAAGGTTACTATTGATACTAAAGAGGATAGTCACGAAGATATTCAGAAAGTGATTCAGATTCTTACGAATATGTTACATCAGAAAGAAGTTGTTACGCCAACTGCCCCCGTGGAAGATACAACGAACATGATGAGTATGTTCGCTAATCCTACTGCGCATGTGAAAGAAGAAGTTCCAGTGGCTGCTGAACCCGTACAGGAAAGTGCTCCTGATTTTAGTGCGTTTCTTAACCTCGCTGCAGAAGAGAAGAAAGAACCAGACGATGAAGCGAAGATTGAGTTTTTCTAAGCTGTTGCAAGAATATTTTTAACATTAACATTGGTTAAAGATTCCATAGGGATTCTTTTACTTGCATCTAAAATTTCAATACCCAAAATATTTCCATCACTATCTAAATCAATAATGGTAAAATCATCAATTTTTTTATTTGAGGCAAATGTTCCCTTACGGAACTCTATATACACTGCATCTGCTTCTTTATCGTAGCTAATTTCCATTATGAGCAATTTATTCCTTCTGTAAGTACGCTAGCTCTTCCGCAAGTATAACATGAAGAGACAACTTTTGGTCTTTTAGAAAATCCATCCCTAGTATTGATGGAAGAGATTCCGCTATTTGCATATTCTTTTCTGAAGTTTTTGTTGTCTTTAAAGCTTTGAGGCTAACATCCAGTTCAATATGGCCCGTGCCTTTTCCTTCTTTTAACAAATACATTTTTATCTTAGGAATAGAGATGTGTTTAAAGCGGGATCCACCAAAATGCACTTCGCCGGAAGAGTTTCTACCTTTCAGAGGAATTTGCAACACTTTAACGTCCTTGCCACTTAGATAAGAGTCGGGACTTCCAGTATCAATAACAAAGTTCATTAATCTTGGTTTGTGGATTCTAAGACTTTCACAGATTATCATTGAAGTTAAAACTAATCGCCCCTCGGAAATTTGTAATGGGATTCTTGTACCTAATTTAACCATTTTTAATTAAAGAATAGCCTTTACTTTGCTTACAAATCTAATGAATATATTAGAAGTATCAACACCATCTTTACGTAATTTAGCCATCAGGCCATCAAGGCTCTTATCAGAATCTACTACTCTCTTATTATGAAAGGCAATGAACTTATTATTATACTTTGATTTAATTAATGTAAGGTTCTTATCAAACCATTGTATATCTTCTCTTCCCTGAAGCAGAGTTTGGGCAATAATGTTACTTTCCATAATAATGTTTCACTTTAGTGTTATAAATGGTTTTACTTTTTAATGGTTTCGTACTAGTATTATTCATTTCCATTTTCTAAATAAATAACAATCCAATTCCAGCTGCAATTAGTAGAGCAAAGGCACCTACAACGTATTTCCGGAATTGTGGTGTGCCAAACCAGAAGGCGATGCCGCCTTTCACTGCTACGTTTGTTAGGGTTGCTATGATAATTCCATTACGAGCTGTTTCTACTGAGATAGATGTCTTTGCTAATTGTGCTAGTGATAACGTAATTGCATCAACGTCAGCAAAGCCGGAAATGAAACTGGCGATGTAGATTCCTCTTGAGGAGAAGTAGACTTCTGCGATCTTTACTAATGCCAAAATAACAGCGAAGAATATTCCAAATGTTAACGCTGGTTTGATGGTAAATGGGGATTTGAGTGTAATTTTCTTTTTGGTTTTAGACGCTCCTCTCCAGAGAAGATAGGCAAAGAGAATCGTTAAACCAGCAAGGGAAAGCATGGGAATTAAGAGAGGTCGTAAGAGTGCTCTATTCACAACAAGCACTTCAAATAATATTCTAATAAACATTATACCGTTGGCTAAGATAACTCCAAGTGCTAATGCTTTGGCTAGTTTCTTGTTACTGTTACTTCGTTGTGCAAAACTAATAGTGGTAGCAGTGCTGCTTGCCAATCCTCCAAGAATTCCAGTTAATGGAATCCCACGTTGACCGAACCATTTCATTAAGATGTATCCCGCAAAACTAATTCCTGAAATGAAAACGACCATGAGCCAGATAATGAATGGATTAAAAATACCATGTGGCCCATACGCTTGGTTTGGCAGTAATGGTAAGATCAAAAAAGCGATCACTGCAAATTTTAATGTGTCTGCTAACTCTTGCTTTTTCATTTTCTCTGCAAAACGATGTAAAATAGAGCGAGAGTAGAGGAGAATCGTCATCACGATAGCAATGGTGATTGCAAGGATAAGTTCGTTGTGAAAGGCGAGAATTCCTAAGAAATAGGTAACAAAACCAGCAACTTCTGACGTCGCACCGGTATCTCTATGTGATTGGTTTTTTACAAAATACGCCACTATAATGAGGATGCCGATTAAAGCGGAAGTTGTGATAAGTATCCAAATATTAATTGTTTCACCAAAGAATGCTGCTAATGATCCGAGAAGGGCAATGAGAGGAAATGTTCTAATCCCTGCGTAATCGTGTCCTCTCTTTTTGTAGCGGGCGTATTCCCTCTCTAAGCCAACAAGTGCACCGAGGGCTAGCGCAATGATAAATGGTTGTAAGATTGAGAATGTTACCATAGTACCTCTTTTTTCTAGAAAAGTATTTTGTGGTTAATAAATGTTTTTAGTGTTGGATTTTCAAAATTTTCTTTAAACTGTAGAAAGAAATGTTTATAGAAAAGAACTTAAAGTAATGAGGATATAAAATGGTAATGAAAGAATATGATGTTGTAATTGTTGGGGGAGGAGTTACGGGAACTGCTATCTTGTATACTCTCAGTCATTTTACCAATGTTGGAAGAGTTGCATTAGTTGAGAAGTATGGGAAAATAGCTGCAGTCCAGAGTTCGAAGAATAATAATTCTCAGACTCTACACTTTGGCGATATTGAGACGAATTATACTGTTGCAAAAGCTGAGAAAGTAAAAGCGGGAGCGGAGTTGGTAGCGGCGTTTGTGGAGCAAAATAAACGAAACAATTTATTTCAGAAGTTTCAGAAGATGGTGCTTGCTGTTGGTTCTAATGAGGTAAAGAGGTTAGAAGAACGGTATGAAGATTTTAAAGAATTATTTCCACGGTTACGGAAAGTCTATCGGGAAGAATTGAAAAAGTTAGAACCGAAGATTGTGGAGGGAAGAGATGAAAATGTAGAGTTAATGGCGTTGTATACGGACGAGGGGTATGCTGTTGATTATGGAATGTTGTCTGAGATTTTTGTCGAGAAAGCAAAGAGAGATAATTATGATGTGTTTTTGAACTCTCCCGTGACAAAAATTACTCCAGTGGACGGAAAATATATTGTCACGACAAATAAAACAGAGTTTAAAGCAAAAGTCGTGATGATTGCTGCATCTGCTAGTAGTCTTACGTTTGCTCACAAGTTAGGGTATGGCAAAGAGTTTATTCTTCTTCCAGTTGCAGGAGATTTCTTTTGTTCAAAGAAGAAACTTAATGGGAAAGTGTACATGATGCAGAAGCCGAAATTACCGTTTGCTGCAATTCATGGTGACCCTGCTGTGGATAATGTTAATATTACACGATTTGGGCCAATTGCGAAAGTGTTACCGATCTTAGAGAAACGTAATGTACGATCATTTTTTGATTTCGTGAAATTATTTCGATTTAAGTGGAGTGCAATTATGAGTATTTTGAATATTTTGAAAGATCCAATTTATTATCGCTTTGTGTTTTGGAATGTGTTGTATGGGATTCCCTATTTTGGTAAGTTTTTCTTTGTGAAAGAAGTACGAAAGATCACCCCATCAATGAAACCACAGGAATTACATTACGGCAGAGCTATTGGTGGTATTCGGCCCCAGGTAGTTGATACGAAGACGAAGAAAGTGGCGTTAGGGGAAGCAAAAATTATGGGAGACAACATAATTTTTAACATTACACCATCTCCTGGTGCGTCAACATGTTTACAGAATGCAGTGGTTGATGTGAAAAGAATTGTTGGTTTTCTGGGGAAAGAATTTAATGAAGAGAGAATGCGGAAAGAGTTGCAGCGTTAACGATGCTGTATTAAACCATACTTTTCACCCAAGCGAGCAGCAATGAGGTTTGCTCCTGCGAGGTTAACAACACCGGCAA
Source organism: uncultured Methanosarcinales archaeon (assembly GCA_964344235.1). Lineage (GTDB taxonomy): Archaea > Nanobdellota > Nanobdellia > Woesearchaeales > GW2011-AR9 > CAYFMJ01. Next base: position 40,606 of record CAYFMJ010000003.1, read on the forward strand.
CTAATTGTGAACTCGGAACTGTATCAACCCTTTCTGATCGAAGAAAGTCTTTCGATAATGCGTACAGTGCTACTTCTGCTGGTTGCCGTGCGGAAGGAAAGACTAGTCCTAACCTTAGCTCTCTACCACCATGCACATGGGTATAGGCAATCATAATAGCATCCCGGCCAGAGTGCTGTGGAATAACTGTTAGATTCCTTTCAAGTGCTGTCCTAGTTTCTTCTAGGTGTTGCTCTGTAAGTGCAAGTGAACTGAAATCTCTCATAGACCCATGTTCTGGGGAAGTTCTTATTAGACTATCGTAAAAAGCAGCAGTGCTGTTATAACTCAAGTATGCCAAAGAAGCTTCACGACGGACGTCTGCGCAATCTATTTCATCAAGAGGATTTGAACGGTCAAGATATTCAAAACCATCGTCTCGAGTGACAATAGTAACTTCTGTGTCTGATCCTTCTAATTGGGGTAATAGTTCCATTAACTCTACACAACGACGGGAACCATTATCGTCCAAATCGTGCCGTGACAATTCTTGCCCAGTTATATGGTGGCGTAAGTATTGTAATCGATCAGAAAGGGGAAGTGCTTCATAGCGTGCGACTTCCGCTTCTAATTCTGCCGTAAATAATTGTTCATCTGTTGGAGTGGTTGGTTTTGGCACAGTGGCACATGCTTCTACTACTGCAGCTAAGCCGCCGAAAGCTGTCACTACAGCACCAGCACCAAGCCTTCGTAACGCATCTCGTCTTGCGAATGTCATCTTAGTCTCATACCAGCGTATATTTTAAAAAACTTTCCGAGAAGAATCACTGAAGGGGAACTAACCCCATTCATCTAAGCCTTTTTGTTCTTGTAATTTCTTCGCTTTTATTTTACGCATCATGTCATCATCTTTTTCTAAAATAGATTGCACTTCTTTTGCTCTTAGAACAACAGAAGCAGGTAAACCAGCTAATTCCGCAACATGAATCCCATAACTTTGATCCGTCCCGCCAGGAATTAATTTACGTAAGAAGATAATCTCTCCTCCCACATCTTTCACAGCGATGTTATAGTTTTTGATGTTAGAGAATTTTTCTTCTAACTTATTCATGACATGGTAATGTGTCGCGAATAACGTTTTTGCTTTAATGTGGTTGTAAATATGTTCGGCAACACTCCATGCTATGGAAACGCCATCAAATGTTGAGGTCCCTCTACCAATTTCGTCTAAGATAAGTAGACTTCGTTCTGTTGCGTTGTGTAAGATATTAGCGGTTTCACTCATCTCTACCATGAACGTTGATTGACCGGCGCTAAGATCATCACTTGCACCAACTCGTGTGAAGATTCGATCGGTAATGCCAAGTGTGCATTCATCGGCAGGAACGAAGCAGCCAATTTGTGCAAGTAGAACAATAAGTGCAGTTTGTCGCATGACTGTTGACTTCCCTGCCATATTCGGTCCAGTAATGATCATCATCTCGCCGTGGTTGAGAATAATATCATTAGCAATGAAGCGTTGTTCGATTTTCTCTACAACAGGATGTCTACCGTTTGTGATGTGCAAAACATTTTGTTCCGTAAATTGTGGTTTAACGTAATTATTTTCCATAGATACTTTAGAGAATGAGGAAAGTACATCAAGTACTGCAATTTTTCTTGCTGTGGATTGAATTGTTTTGGTCTCCTTGGCTATTGTAACAAGAATCCCTTGAAAGAGGTTGTATTCTAATTCGTTGATTTTTTCCTGTGCTCCTAAAATTTTTTCTTCTTCGATTTTAAGCTCTTCAGTGATGTACCGTTCAGCATTTGCTGTTGTTTGTTTACGGATGTACGTTCCGGGAACGAGGTGGATATTTTTCTTAGTCACCTCAATAAAATAGCCGAAGACTTTATTGTATTTTATTTTAAGAGAACTAATACCTGTTTTCTGCATTTCCTGCTGTTCTAATTGTTGTAAGAATGTTTTACTGTTGGTTTTGATGTTATGTAATTCTGCTAACTCTTCGTTGTAGGACGGTTTGATGATATTACCTTCACGAATGGTAATAGAGGGTTCTTCTTTGATAGATTTGTGGAGAAGTGTTGTTAGTTCTGTCAAAGGGTTGATAGTGTTTATTTTTTGTAGTAGTGGAGTTTGAAATGTTGCGAGTTTTTCTTGTAAATGTGGAATAGTTTGTAATGATTGTTTTAATGCCAGAAGATCTTTAGGATTCGCAGTGCCTACATTAACTTTACCAATTAATCGCTCTAAATCATAGACACTTTTGAGGAGTGTGATGATTTCCTCTCGTTGAATAACATGTTGATTGAGTTCTTCCACTGCACTTAAGCGATGTTGAATACGTTCTGCTTGGAGAAGAGGTTGTTTTATCCATTGTTTTAATAATCTTGAACCCATTGGTGTGGTAGTTTTGTCAATGATGGAGAGAAGTGTTCCTCTACTAGAATTGTCTTTGAGGTTTTTGATTAATTCTAAATTTCTAAACGTAGAAGAGTCGAGGAGCATGGTATTAGTGCTTTGTAAAGAAATGCGTTTGATGTGGGATAAAGCGTTTCGTTGCGTTTCTAAGAGGTATTGTAAGAGTGCACCTGAGGAGGAGATCAGTAACGGTTCCTCTAAGCCGAATTGTGTTAATGAGGAGATATTGAAATGGTTTTGGATAGTAGTAGTGGCGTTATCTTGCTTAAAGTAATAATCATCAAATGTATTGAGAAAACAACTGGTAGCAGTGATTTTTTCTGTAAGTTCTTTGTTTACTTGTAATGTTGTTGGAATAATACATTCCTTTGGTTGGTATTTGGTGATGTAACTGATAACGGTGGGAAGAGAAGAAGTGAGAGTTGTAAAGAATTCTCCTGTTGAAAGGTCGCAAAACGCTAAAGCATAATGATCTGCTTTAGCTGTGATTGTAAGGATGTAATTATTTTCTGTTTCATCTAACATGGACGATTCCATGATGGTTCCTGGAGTGACAATTCGTGTGAGGCCTCTTTTTACGAGTCCTTTTGCTTGCTTAGGATCTTCCAGTTGTTCGATAATCGCTACTTTGTAGCCTTTCTTTACCAGTCTGCCAAGATAATTGTCAAGAGCATGATAGGGAATGCCTGCTAATGGAGCGCGTTTTTCTCCTTTCCCTCGTGCGGTAAGCGTGATTTCTAATTCTTTTGCTGTTATGATGGCATCCTCATAGAATAATTCATAGAAATCCCCCATGCGCATCATGATAATGCAGTCAGGGTTTGCTTTTTTTGCATCTTGATACTGCCGCATCCCGGGGGTTAGTTTAGAAGTAGGGATAGTAAGGATTGAGACGGGTTCCATAGAGGATTTTTAGGAGAAATCATGTTTAAAAAGATTGTTGTGGTTAAGTGGTAATGGGTGAGGATCTTCCAATTGATTTATAGCAATCTGCAATAACACTTTTAACTCGGTCTTTCGTTGCTTCTGTTGTAAGATGGTTATTCGAGAACACATCGTAGAGAGACTCTAGAGCTCGAAGTCTTCTTTCAGTCCTTGGGAAAAGTTTACGTCTCCCTCTATTCTGCTCTTTTATTTCCCAAGCTCTAAATTCCAGCTGCATGGCTAAATCCGATTCCCCTTTGTAAGGGTAGCGCTGCATAACCGGGAGGCGAACCTGATGTCCAGTGCCATTTGTTTTACCACGATATAACGAGTGAGTGTATACTCCACTATTTTTCTTTCTTGAATGTAATCCAATTTTCCAATGGCCCTGATCTTTTCCAAATACCCTACGTTCAGGCACGCCAATTGTTCTAGCTAGTTGGCCTAACTCAAAATCTCGTGGGATAACTCTACCAATTTCAAGTTTCTCAGCCATATACATTGCTGCAGCTAAAGCAAAGTAGGGAAGGTGGATTCGACTCGGATTAACAATTTTTTCCATATGTTCATCGTAACCACGCCAATGTTTAAGATCTCTGAAGAAGTCATAACCACATTCAATTGCATCAATGAATAAAACAGGTGATTGTTCACGATCCATACAAACAAAAGCTCGCATAAAGACAGAGAATTTTGCAGGAGGGACCTTAGGAACTGTTTTATCAAGTCCTAAGATATAAATTGAGCCACCCATCTGAGCATCATGAAGGATTTTCATTCGTCCCCAAGTTGTTGACCTCAGATGATTATCGAGTGTTTCACAACTAGAGGCATGGGAAAGGTATGTGAGAAAAAAACTCCTCTTTCTAAGTCATAAGGATTCATAAATGAAAAGGCCAGATTAGCAGAGTCTAGAGGGTGATCAAAAACTGCAGTTAAGTCGTCACTATCTGCAAAGGTTTGGAATTTCTTCTCCAATATAGGGATTTTGTCTCTTTCAGTCTTATTAGGATCGGCCGTAACTCCTTTCTGGAAAATTCTATATCTTTCTATTAAGGGCCAGACAGTTAGCATGGCAAGATGTTTTTGGAGTTCTTCAAGGGTATGGAAATCGGAGAACCCTCTACTCTAGCGGCCATAGTTCTTACTGTTTCCGGATGAGCTAAAAGGTTTCTTTGACCATAGTAGCTTATCATCTCCTCCAATGGAGGGATATCTTTGCGTGCCATAGCGGTGATTTGAGAAGCGCTTTTATAAAATTTCCTACTGTTTAGAGACAAATTTATATAGAGAGAGGTGTAATGAAGCGAGATGGCACAATTATCATTTGAGACTCTTAGGTTTAGAGAGAAAGAAGATGTTATTCAGGTAGATCTTCTTACATCATGGATGTGTGAAATTCCAAAAGAAGAAGTTGCTGCGATTGCAGAGTTCGAAATTGTTGATGCGTCTACGATCTCTTTTGCGATGGAAGAGGAGAAAGCACGCGTGAAGTTTGGTTTTTTATTACAAAAATATTTTGATAAGAATTTAGTAACAAAGATTACTGGAAATCCATGTACCTATATCCACCGTAATTCTGACATTCCATTAATTGGCCATGTGGCGTTTGGGATTGTTTATAGAGGAAGTTCAATTATTGAAATTAAAACAAACAATGGTTGTAACTTAGATTGTGTCTATTGTTCCATTTCGGAAGGACTATCAAGTAAGAAGCATGATTTTGTGATTGAGAAAGATTATTTAATTGAGGAGTTAGAGAAGTTGATGGAGTATATTGGTGAAAGTGTTGAAGTTCATATCGGTGTGCAGGGAGAACCGTTTCTGTATGGGGATATGGAGAATCTGATTATTGATTTACAAGATATGGAGAACGTGCATACGATTTCTATTGATACAAATGGTTCATTGTTGAATAAAGAAAGGATCGATAGGTTGAGTGGGTGTAGGAAATTGCAGTTTAATTTATCGTTAGATGCAATTGACTCTGAAGTAGCCCGGAAAGTAGCGGGAACGAAAGTGTATAACGTTGAACATGTAAAAAAGATGATTGCCTATGCTTCGGAGAAGTGTACTGTTATAGTAGCACCGGTGTTAACACAGGGATATAATGAGGAAGAAGTGGAGAAAATAGTAGCGTGGGTAGCTTCGTTAGAGCACAAACCAATTTTAGGGATTCAGAATTTTTTACGATACAAGACAGGGAGGAATCCAGCGAAGGAGATGAAGTGGGATGATTTTTATGCATTGTTGGATAGATTAGAGAAAAAGTATGGCATCAAATTACGGCTGCGGAAAGAAGATTTTAACATTCGTAAAACTAAACCGTTAGAGAAACCGTTTGAGGTAGGAGATGAGGTTGCAGCAGTGATGAAATGTCCTGACCGGTTTAAAGATTCGGTGATTGCAGTTGCTCAAGGGAGAATTATCTCTGTTCCTGGTGTAAAGTTTGTTGCTGAAAAAAAGATACAAGTGAAGATAACAAGAGACAAACATAATATTTTTACTGGAAAGGTTGTTTATTAGAGAGGTTCATGGAACGTAAACCGTCAAGGGCACGTTCAAATTTGTTAAAGAGGAAAGGCATCAATTTCTGTTCTGCTTTTCGAAGATGCATCTGATAGGTTGAGAAAGAAACGTCCATTAACTTGGCTAATTCATTTAACGTAATGTGGCGAGGATATTCATAATAACCGTGTTCAATCGCTAGAAAAACCGCACGCCGTTGTTGCGGTGAGAGTTTGGGGTTGATGCCTATAAACAAAAAGTCGTCAATTGGAACGTCACGTACTTTAAGCAGTTTCCCAGCGAAATTTCCAAGCATAAATTTACTTGTTGCTAGAATGTTATCTTTATTCCAGCTGCCTAATGACCAGAATTCTTGCCCATTGGAGCGAATTTCAACAGGCCTGAGACAGAATATTTCAGGATTATATACGGCACTTGCTGCTTTGGACTCTTTTATTTGCAAGACAAGAAAGTTGTTATGAAGCTCTGCTTTTATTACTCGTTCATGATTGAGGAGGTTTTTATGGAATACGTCGCGTTCTTTCTCAGAACCACAGACGAAGCCTATAAAATGGACTAGGATAAAGTTATGAAAATGGTGATAAGAGGTTGGATAGGCAATAAACGTAACATTTGCCGCTTTGGTCATACTTCCTAGAAGCCCCGGTGTACCGTCTATCTCAAACTCAGAAACCCACATAAAATATCTCCAATATTGTTCATTTTATACTTAGAAACGCTCCAGTAATAAAAATTTACTCCGATATATATCTGTGAAAGCTTTAATATGCCTATTAGAATAGCTATTTTTGATGAGTTCTCCAATAATAATTGAGGTGCAAAAAGACCCAGCTGTGCGGGAGGTTGTGGAAAGTGGAACGTTAGATGATGTGTTAGAGGGTTATGAGAAGAAAGGGACTAGGTATGTTGATTCTGTTACGTATCTTGGCCAGGGAAGGGCTGAAGGACAGTTTACAGTTCATGGCCATTATCATTTTGATACAGAAGATCAGTTATATCATTTAACAGAGGCAGACGTTGTGGTGTTATTTAACCAGTTTGGATACGCTGTGATGGCTCATTTGCTTCGGACAGGGAGAATTCCGCAAGTTGATCTTGCAACATTTACAAATTTTAAAGATGATTTTAGAGATATAGAATTGAGGTCGTCCCCGATTAGAAGCAGTGGATATGACTATCCTAGGGGAATTGATTTGGCTGCAGATCCAACATTTCCAGGAAAGTTGTACATAAAACAGTTATCATATTTACAAAGACCAGATGATGTCTCGTTGCATACAGAGATGGTGCTTGATTTAGCCGATGGTGCAATTCATGGAGAAAGAGACTGGCGTTTTTATTTGAAGTGATAGTGGTAGAGTAAAGTTTAAATAGTTTTTAGTAGATTCTTCTCTAATGGAGCGGGGTGAACTAACGCAGAAGTATTTCTTTGAAGTGTATGGTGAAGATAGTAGAATCCCTATACGGTTCCACCATGGTCTAGACTCGGTTGTTTGGCATCCAGGAGATTATGAGGGAACTGAGGATGACAGACACAACCCCTGGAGTGATATTTATGAAGCGACGAATTTTGACGAGTTTGTGCACCTTGTGGTAGGTTCTTGGAATTTGCGTTCAGCATCAAGCATGACTGCGGTTCATACTCCAGACCAAGTAACTAATATGGGACCATTTGCAGAATTGTTGCATAGTGAACCAGACTTAACTGATGTTGTAGCATACATTCTCAGGCATACCCCTGAGCCTTATGGTGTTAGGCAAAAAGCCACGGAGGCAGGAAAGAAACTGAATCCCTACAGGCCAGATACATTGATAGAGCGTTTAACGGAGGTTGATGAGCATGCCGCAGAATTATTTATTGAGGCGCTAAAGCGGCCAACACCAGACTATTTTGAAGCAGATGACAGGGCGATCTTTGATCCGCATTACAGAGAATGTGGGAGGATGTATGTTCCAGACAGAGATGGTGCTCACTTGGACATGATGTTTGGAAAGAGGGCCATCAGAACAGTGAAAGGGTTCCCACGTGACTTGTCAGTTGATTATGTTGAATTACCTTCTATTGCAGTGAAGAATCAAACAGGTTTTCGAGACACAGTGTTCCGTGTAGTAACCAAATTCCCTGGCCAATATACCATTCAAGTTCGGTTTCGAGAGACAAGTCATAAAGGAGGCACACACTATGGGGAGGGAAGAATTGAGCTGCTTTATGAGGAGAGAGTAAGCCCCCTTGTAAATCTACCCATGCGTGGCATGGCTCTTGATGATGACGAAGCGATCAGTGACCAAATGCAAGATACTGCCGGTTATTTTTTAAGAGAGCTAGAAAAAGATGCGAGAATTATAGTAAACGATGTGAGCTGCAAAACTACTGACAATGGAGCTATTGCTACTTTTGAAGTTAGAAAAAGAAGTGATGAGAAAGCCCAGGCAGAAACATACCCTTCTGCAGCACAATGCCGAAGAGATTTAGTTGAAGAAGCAACAGGATATTTCCCTGGATTAAAAGATCGACCAGATGTGGCACTTGCTGCGCTAAATGGGGAGCCATTATAATTGTTTTAATGTAAGTTCTTTTATTTCATCCGGCCAGTCTTCGATAAATTCTCTATATTGTTTTAATTCCGTTTTCACTTTCTGTTTCAGCGAACCAGTTTCGATAAGTTTAATGAGTGCTTCTTTGACATAGACAGGGACTTTCTTAAGATTCCAGACTTGTAATTTCATTTTTTCTTTCGCCATGTCTTTCTGTTCATCCTGTTTCTTTTTTGTCTCTTCCCAGTATTGTTGGTAGGAAAATTCTTTTTCTTGCTTGATTTTCTTTTTTCCTTCTTTCAGATTTATCTTAGCTAAGACTTGCTGATGCATTCGTCGGAGGAATTCATGTTTGTCTTCGATTCTAATAACGTCGCTGTAACCAGAGGCGATTAAACCGAAAGCAAATGGAGAAGGCATCTCTGTTGAGGTTTGGACTATTTCAATCTGATTTTGATTGACTTTGTCAATAATCTCTTGTGCATGTTGGTAATCCATTAAGTCTTCAAGTACTTCTCTTCTCGCTTCTTTGAGAATAGGGAAGTGGTTATCGATTCTCTTGACTGCGTTGAATAAAATTTTACTGCCTATTTGCATCCTGCCTGTTTTCTTTTGTCGTCCCATATAGTTTCGGAGGATCATTAGTGATCTCGCAGCACAGTGTCTGAAGCGTCTCTTGAGAACTTCACTACGTTCGATGGCTTCTTCGAGTAGTTCTCTTAGGTTTTCTTCTTTGAGGAGGTTGAACGCCCTAGGCGCGTTAAATGGTTTTTCTGCCGCCAAGTAAAATGCGTTATCGGAAATACCAACTTCAACATCGCGATGTTGGGAACGGCCAATGATGAATGCTAATGCTCGAGAGAGACAATCGTTAACTCTTCTGCCAAATAATGTATGGAAGATGACATAGGTTCTACCTCGGTCAACGTATGTTTCAATGACAATCTTTTTGTTTGAGGGAACGATGCTAAAGTTATATTGTTCATAGAAGTATTGATAGAGACTTTCTGCTGCTTTATTTCCGACATAGAGATATTCGTTAATGAATTCTTTAATTTGTTTCTTCGTGTGTTTATTTTTGAAGCGATCTTCCATCAAGTAACGGAAGCGGGAGATTTCTGTGGCGAGGTCAAAGGAGAGAGGTAGCATCTCTGAGAACCAGGAAGGGACAGTTGGTGGTCTGTTTACTGACGTGGAGACCTGCGCTGTCATACCTCGGGAGAATTTAAACATGTAGACATTTCCTCCCAGAACGAAAACGTCACCTGGTTTTAATCTTTCCAGAAAACCCTCATCAATCATTCCCACAACTTGATCTTTGATCTTGACTTTCACATAGGATTCTTCAGGAATAGTTCCAATATTCGTCATGTAAATAATCCTCGCCATTTTTCCTCTTTTCCCGATTTGACCGGTTTCTTCATCGTACCAAATTCTAGCGAAGACATATCGTTCCTCTAAGCTCACGTAATAGCCTGAGAGGTATTTGATCGTTTCAAAGAAGTCGTGCCATTCTAAGTTTTGATAGCAGTACGATTGTTTGACTAATTGGAAGAGTTCCTTGATGTGGATAATGTCGTTGATTGCTATGCCGTAAATATGTTGTGCTAAGACGTCTAATGCGTTTTCAGGGATGTGCACTCTGTCGATTTTCTTTTCTATTGCCGATTTTAGGAGGAGGGAACATTCTACTAAGTCATCTCGGTCCATGACGATGATTCGTGCTTTAACAGTGGAGTGTAATTGGTGGCCTGCTCGTCCAGCTCGTTGTAAGAATCGTGCAACTGATTTCGGTGAGCCTAAGCAGAGAACTAAATCAATGTATCCGATGTCTATACCAAGTTCTAAAGAAGTTGAGGAGACAACAACTTTAAGACTACCATCTCGTAAATCTTGTTCAGTTTTGAAACGGACTTCTTTACTTAATGAACCGTGATGTGCTGCTATATTATTATGGTTGTAATGTTGTGGGAACATTTCTTTGAGGTTGTGGACGACTCTTTCGGTAGCAGCTCTAGTGTTGGTGAAGACAACAGTTGTTTTATGTTTTTGAATTTGTTTGTCAATTAATTCATACATCTTTTTGTGTTTGAGCATGTAATCAAGATCAACTAAACTTCTCACGGGTGAGAGAACTTTGAGATCCATGTCTTTGATAAATTGCACGTCAACAACGCCGCAGTTTCTATTTGCTCCTACTAAGTACTGGGCAATTTTTTCTAGTGGTGCGATGGTAGCGGAGAGGCCTACTCTCGTTAATCCGGGTGAGACTCTTTGTAGCCGTTCCATTGTTAGCGAGAGGTGTGTGCCTCGTTTGTTTTCTGCTAGGGAGTGGATTTCATCTACTAAAAGCCATTGTGTGTCTTTGAGATGAAGTTTGAATTTAGGAGAGTTGATCATGATGGCTAATGATTCAGGTGTGGTGATGAGAATGTGTGGTGGTTTCTTGAGCATCTTTTGCTTTTGGTATGCTGTTGTATCACCCGTTCTGACACCTACACGGATGTTAAGTGGTTTGCCGTTAAGTTCTTCTAGTTCTTTGAGTGGTTTGAGAAGGTTTTGTTCAATGTCGTAGTTAAGTGCTTTTAATGGGGAAACGTAGACGCAGTAGACTTTGTCTTCTAACGCTAACTTCTTTGTTGAGTCAACAAGTTCGTTGAGGATTGCGAGGAAGGCTGTTAATGTTTTTCCTGAACCTGTTGGAGCGGAGATGAGGACGTTTTTTCTGTTATGGATTTCCATCACCCCGAAGAGTTGTGGTGGGGAGAAGGTTTTGAATTTGTTGAAGAACCATTTATTGATTAATGGATGTAGAATAGACTTAAGATGGAGTTCTTTGTACGGTTCAGTTAAATGTGTGATGGACATGAGTAGAAAACATCTATCTCTTACTATTTTGTTGTGTTTTTTATAATGATTGTGTTTACAGCGGCAGGGACGGGATTTCCGTGGTTGGCAATTCGAACCCGTGTGACGTGGGAACGTCAACCGATTATCAATCGGTTGCTTTTGGCCTTTCTTGGCCACTTCTTTTTGTTGTGGAATTTGTTTATAAGAATTAGGGATGGTTGTCGAGTGGGGAGTGGGGCAGAATTATAGAAAGGAGTAACGAAAATTCAACCTTAACGACTAATTGATTTTTAGGGGGACTTAAGAAAAATATTGTTAATCAAAGGACCAGCACCTGTACATTTCTGGGTTAGATAGATTATGAATTCATCTTTCTGATCTTGGCAAGATTTTCCAAAAATCAGAGAATGGCACATTCAATGCCTGGCCCTATAGGGCCGATACCCATAATTCTACTCTTTGGCTCTTAACTTTTTTACAGTATTGAAGCTAAATATGTCCCCCTCTAAACCCAATTTTTTTGCTATTAATCGAGCTTTCTTTTCTCCACCAACATAGGAATACATCTTCGCAATATTTTTATCAAACCGATACTTCTCTAGGTATTTTAAACCAAGAAAAAGTTCCTGAATTTCCTCTCTTGGAGGGGGTTGAAAACCCCTCGACATAAACCTAATGCAAGCGTAAAGATCTGATCCAAAAACTTTTTCTCTGCCTGGGTTTAGACGAAGTTTTTTTGCTTTCATATCTTTAAATGAACCATCTAAAGCAATCAGACTATCGAACCAATTATTAAGAAAAATATCTTTAAGGTTAATTGCAAAAGCATTTATTGTAAAATTTATTTTCTCTTTTAAGATATTTTCAATATTTTGCCCTTTGTAAAAGGAGATATCTAAGACTAAGTAATCCTCAATAGATTTAGCTTTGGGAAATTTCCTCTTTTTAAGGACCAATTGTTTTTGTCTTCTAATCTTTCCATAAAGAAAACCCTTTTTCCTAAGATTTCTAATAAATAATTCTTTATTCCCAATAAAGATAACATCATAATCTCTTTGGGGGAGTTCCTTTTTGAAGTAATAGTAAAAAACGGTATTTCTTAATGTTCCTCCAATAAGAAAAAGTTTAGATTTTTTTGGCATCGATGAAATTACACCCCTTAGAATTCTGTCTACGTTTTTATCTCGCAAAAAATGAGGGTATTTTTCCATATCCAGTGATTAGTTTAATCAGTTTTAATACTTTCTTTTTTGAGCCAAGAATATTAAAACCATAAAAACTAAACTATGCCTAATCCAAACTTTTAAATAACCAAAAACACTACTGTAAGTCATGAAGAAGAAATCTACAAAAGGGAAACCAAAAGCAGAGAAGTGTTGTTGGAATATGGAGAGTTGTTCGTCGGGCGGTTTTATCTATGGCTTAGGAGCGATTGGCGCTGCTGTGTACTTCGTCTCTACGGCAACAGGTTTCTGGATGGGTGTACTTGGTGTATTGAAAGCGATTGTTTGGCCAGCGTTTTTAGTGTTTGAACTACTAAAGTTCTTAGGGATGTAGTTTCCCTCGAAAAGTTATAAAAAAATGGCTACTTTTTTGTAGGTATGGGAACAGATGCCTATTATGAAGATCTTGCAGGTAAGTACTTATATCTAGCGAGACGATATGTTAGGAGATATGACGAGCTGGTGCAGCTTGTCGCTGATACGGTGTTAGAAGCGAGTCCTTCTACTGTTTTAGATGTAGGTCAAGGGCCAGGTCATATTGATCAAATGATTTTAGATAGGAATCCATCTGTCCATATTGATTGTATTGATGCACAAGAAGGGATGGTAAACGTTGCAAGAAGAGCACTTGCGGCATATGGAGAAAGAGTCAGTGTCGTGCATGCGGATGTGCGTCAATATCAACCAGAAAGGCAATATGATGTTGTTTTGTGTAATCTGGTGATTCATAATATCCCTTACGATCAAAAGTTAGAAGTTCTTAAAGCAATATATCAACATCTTGAAGCAGGAAAGCCGTTTATTTGGGGGGACATGGTAGGGTTTGAGGATCCACAAAAAGTAAAAGCGGCGTTTGACGCACGGAAGAGGTTTGCTGTGAGTAACGGAGAAGATCCCGAGTCAGAGTTTTTTAGAACGAGTTTTCATAAAGAAGAACACTCAGATTATACGCTCACTCCAGAGCAAACAATGGATTTAATGAAACAGGCTGGTTTTCAAAGTCCTCGTCAGATTTGGGAGTATGATAATTTTGCGTTATTCATAGCCCAAAAGTAAACCACAATCTTTTTTAACAACCTCATTATCCGAAACGTATGAAACTGATTTTATTAGGGCCGCCAGGTTCAGGAAAAGGAACTGTAGCGGAAAAACTAGCAAAGGATTTCAATCTAAAACACATCTCAACCGGCGCATTATTACGAGAGGAGATTGCTAAAGATACCCCCATTGGTAGGGATGTTAAGAAGTATGTGGAAGCGGGAGAGTTCGTGCCAAGTACGTTCATATTAGAAATGATGAAGTTAGAGATTACTGACAAAGATGATTACATTCTGGATGGTTTTCCTCGGTCTCTTGATCAAGCAGAGGCAATGACTGAGGTTGATGCGGTGATTTATTTAGAAGTACCAGATGAAAATTTAATAGAGCGGTTTGCAGGAAGAAGAATTGATCCAGTCACAAAGAAAGGGTATCATTTGAAGTATATCCCTCCACCAGATGAGATAAAAGATAGGTTGATTCAACGGAAAGATGATAAACCAGAAATTGTAAAAGAGAGATTAGCAGAGTACCACGAAGTTACACAACCGTTAGTTGCATTCTATAAAGAGAAAGGACTTCTGAAAACTGTTGATGGTGCACCACTGCCGGATGAAGTATATGAATCCGTTAAAGCAGTAGTTGAACAGATTCAGTAAACCCGTTCTCGTTTGTCTATATCTTCAATGTAAACGGTTAAATTTTGATAATTCACAAAGTATAGAATTCTGAAGCTGCCAACTCTCACTCTGAATACTTTTGGTTCAGTATAACCTTCAACTCTTTTAGCGTCTGAAGGGAATGGGTTCTCAGCTAATTTCTCGATTGCATTAATAATTCTTTTACGGTCATTGGCAACTGCTAGCTTCTTCAAAAATCTAGAAGCTTTCTTCTTTAGCTTAACGGAATACATCTAAAGACCAAGTTCTTGCTTAAGGTCTTTCAAAGAAACAAAATCAGATTCATCGCCGGCTTTGACTTTAGCAATAGATTCGTCCAACATTCTTTTCTCTTCTGCAGACAATTTTGTATCTGGATCTTCTAAGACCTTGCCAACTGACGTCATGTGAACTAAATAGGCGTTATTCTATAAATATTTATTGCCGATATCGTAACAAAACAATTAAATACCTCTTCTCTCAATCATACACAAAAGAGTTGATTATATGAAATTCCACGATTTTACATTAGATCCATTTCAGGAACAGTCGATTAAAGCGATTGAGAAGAATCATTCTGTTGTTGTTTCCGCTCCTACAGGAAGTGGAAAGACGTTGGTAGCGGATTATATTATTCATAAAACGTTGAAAGGAAAGAAGCGAATTATTTACACCGCTCCGATTAAAGCGCTTTCTAACCAGAAATTTAAAGATATCACACGGGAACATGGTGCGGATAAAGTTGGCTTGATGACAGGAGATATAGTCATTAACCCACACGCACAACTGCTGATTATGACCACTGAGATTTATCGAAATATGGTGGTGAGTAATGATGAGGAAGTGAAAGATGTGGCGTACGTTGTATTTGATGAAGTGCATTACATTAATGATATTGAGCGAGGCTATGTGTGGGAGGAATCGATTATCTACAGCCCTGCAATGGTACGGTTTCTTTGTTTATCTGCAACAATTCCAAATGCACAGGAGTTCGCTGCTTGGATTCAATCGATTAAAAAGCATGAAGTAGAAACGGTTGTAGCAGTAAAAAGAAATGTGCCACTCAAACATATGTTCTATGATTATGAGTTAGGTATCACAACGTTAGAGAAGATTCGGAAAGCAAAAGATATTCCAGGGTATGATAATGTGTTTCGCAGAAGAGGCAGAAAGCGAGAACGAACACCTGCTCCTGATCACGTTGCGTTACTAAGAGAGTTGGGAAAAGATAAGTTACCCTGTTTATTCTTCTCATTTTCACGAAGAGATTGCCAGATGAAAGCAGCGGAGTTAGCGAAGACAAACATGTTCAAACCAGAAAAGAGGATTCAGGAGTTTGTGGCGAAGATGTTACAGGATGCTCCTACTGGAATCACTCAGTTAAAGACAACACAGACATTGAGGAGAACAATTGCGAAAGGAATTGCGTTTCACCATGCTGGTTTACTACCAATATTAAAAGAAATTGTAGAGGAATTATTCAGTAGAGGATGGATTAAAGTTCTCTATACTACCGAAACGTTCGCAGTAGGAATTAACATGCCTGCTAAGACTGTCTGTTTTGCTGCATTGCGGAAGTATGATGGGATTAGTTTTAGAGCATTGAATACAAAGGAGTATTTTCAAATTGCAGGAAGAGCTGGGAGAAGAGGTATCGATACGGTTGGGTATGTCGTCAGTATGATTTTCCGTCCAACGTTTCGATATAGAGAAGTAAAGAAGTTAACTGCGAAAGATGTAGAACCAATTAAATCACAGTTTAAGTTAGGTGTGAATACAGTATTGAATTTAATTGATCAGAAAACGCCGGAAGAGATTGAACATATTTTACGGTTGAGTTTCTTTTCGTATCAGAAATTTGGAGAGGAATATGAAACGATTCCAACGAAGAAGTTGTTAGCTCGGTACAATAGTATTCGACGAAAGTTGGAGAAGTTACAATATGTTGTTGATGGGAAATTAACAGCAAAAGGACAATTCTCTTCCAAAATATTTGCCCATGAGATTGCGATAGGAGAAATCTTTGCAACCCCTATAAACAGTAAGTTAGATGAGTATCAGATTTTATTGGTATTAGCTGCATTAGTGTATGAACCTCGTGATACGTATAAGTTTAAACAGAAATTCCGCAATGAAGCTCTGAAGAAGTTGAAGATTATTTTGCGAAAGAATGAGTTTCTGGCAAAGGAGAAACATTTACTTGAGTTGGATACGATGACGACGATCATTAATCCAATGTATAATGGGAAAACGTTTTTTGAAGTGCTTGAGTTAACAAATTTATTAGAGGGCGATTTGATTCGGTTGTATTTGCAAGTGTTAGATCGGTTAGGGCAAATTAGAAAAGCGTCGACTGATCATAAATTGTTAGCGAAAGTTGAGAATTGTGAAGGGATTGTGCATAAGATTCTGGAAGGGATTTATGAGATTTAGTTTGTATCCACTGGCAAGTTACATTTTTTAAGCAAATTTTATAAAAAAATAATCATTCTTATGCGTAAAATGTCAAAGGAAGACCATAGTGGAAATGTTTTAAGAAGACTTGATGCAACTCCCTACAACGACAACATATGTCCTGAAGCTGAAGGAACATTTAGAGGAGACTTAGTTGCTGCTATAACACTTCGAAATAATCTGGGAGATACTACATTTGCACCTTATGTTAACCCTGATTATGTTCGCGGACAAGTTGTATCTGCTGCACCGTTTCCAAACCAAGTTAGGGATCCAATGTTTAGTACTAGAGAAGTATATTACGGTTCACATTTTGCATTTCTCGTTCGTCCGGTAGATGA
Organism: uncultured Methanosarcinales archaeon; assembly: GCA_964344235.1. GTDB lineage: Archaea > Nanobdellota > Nanobdellia > Woesearchaeales > GW2011-AR9 > CAYFMJ01. Next base: position 57,560 of record CAYFMJ010000003.1, read on the forward strand.
GGGGGGGCGCTCTACTCAACGATTTTATGGAGTACCGTTAGTGATGCAGGACATAGTCTCTTTAGAGGATAGTGGAATTCTCGATCGGGAAATTAGTACGGTTCGAGTACAGGGAAACCTTACAGTTAGGGATGATAAACTTCTTGGCTATTTAAGTGAAATTGCTGGTGAAAGCGAACCCAGGAGACGTAATCAGGACGTTCTATTAAATCTAACCTATAGACAATTTTCGAAGCTTATGAAAGGGAAGAAAGCCCGCCCTTCGAAGGGGTAGAAGTACAGAGAGTCACGGCATTAATTCCGGTTAACGGGGCTGCATACCAAACCGAGGCACGAGGTTTTGCAATACAAACAGACTCCGAAGAACAACATTCGATGTGTTTTGCCTATGGAATTGGAGATACGGTCTTCCGGGGTAGACCAATCGTGGGAGGGGGCACTGCAAACTTCGGAAATGGGAGAGCATTAACAGATATTGATTCTGGAGGAAGAGAAGCCTTTTTTGATGTTAGAACTTTACAAGATCATGGCGGTTCTGGTGGGGAAGCTGCTGTTGGGAATCTCGTTGTCGTAGCACTGCCATTAGTTGGTGAAAAAAGAGTTCCGCCACCATCTTTACGCACGCCTAGTACCCACTCTCTTACGATGGGAGTAGATCTTGCTCAGCTGGCAACCGGGAGGAGGACGGGGACTTCAAGCAGATTGGTCCCTGGAACATTTGATACAACAAGAAGAATTAGTATCATGGATGTAAGACTTCTCACAGTAAGCCCCGAGGAAATGATTCCCGAAGGCATTGAAATGTTGCTTAGTTAATGGATCTCCCTTCAATTTCTTTTACTACATCAGCAATAAAATCTTTGGTGGGCATGTCGAACTTTGTTTCGCCGTTGCGTAATCGAACTGCAACGGTGTTGTTCTCTTGCTCTTTATCGCCAATCGTCACAATATAATTAACGTGTTCCATTTGGGCATCACGAACTTTCTTGCCCATAGATTCAACACGATCGTCTAACTCAACTCGAATGCCAACCAATTTCATTTCAGTTACCAATTTCTCTGCTGCGTCTTTGTTTCTATCGGTAATCGTTAACACTTTAACTTGCACAGGAGATAACCACGTGGGGAATTTACCGGCAAAATGTTCGATCAAGACAGACATAAATCGTTCTAAAGATCCAGAAATAGCACGGTGAATCATCACGGGCCGTTCTTTCACGCCTTCTTTATTCATGTAATGTAATTCAAATCGCTCAGGCAGGTTGAAATCTAATTGAACTGTAGCAAGTTGCCATTCTCTTCCTAAAGCATCTTTAAACATGAAGTCTAATTTAGGACCGTAAAATGCTGCTTCTCCCAGAATTTTTTTGAATGGTAAGTTGTTTTCTTGTGCAGCTTCTTCTAATGAAGATTCAGCGATGTTCCATACTTTTTCTTCACCGAGGTATTTTGACTTGTCCTCTCCTCGAACGGAAAGCGATACCCAGTAATCTTTATCCATACCAAGTGTTTTATAGAATTGTAAGATGATGTTCACGATCGTTTTTACTTCTTGTTTAATCTGATCTATTCGACAGAAGATATGGCCATCATCCTGTGTAATGGAACGTACACGAGATAATCCAGTCAATTGACCTGCTTTCTCATCTCTGTATACGGTTGTTGGTTCAAAGAATCGGATTGGAAGGTCACGGTAGCTGTAGTTAAAGTTGTCAAAAATTTGAATGTGGTGAGGACAGTTCATTGGTTTCATCACAAAATTTTCATGTGCTCCTTTCACGTGGAATAGTTCTTCACCGAATTTATCCCAATGGCCTGACTTTTTGTAGAGGGAATCTTTGGCAATATGGGGAATAGATACTTTTTGATAGCCTTTGTCTTGATGGAGAGACCAAAGGAAGTCCGTAATTGCATCTTTGATAATCATTCCTTTTGGTGCGATTAATGGTAAACCAGCTCCTACTAAGTCAGATACTAAGAAGAGGCCCTGCTCTTTTCCAATCTTTAAATGGGAACGATTTGCTGCAGCTTCTTGTTCTTTTTTGTATTCCTGTAATTTTTCTTGTGAGTCAAATGCAACCAAATTAATACGGGTTAATTGTGTATTTTTCTCATTATTTTTCCAATACGCGCTAGAGATGGAGAGTAATTTTATTGCATTGATTGGCGTTGTGGTGAAAGGTTTAGGGAATAATGGGGTGACTGTTGTGTTTGCTGCAGTATAGAAAGTTGGTTCTTTCAAATCGTGAGCGATTTGTTGCTGTAATCCGGTTGGATTCCCTTCTGGTTGGAATGTTGTGTCTTTCCGTAGTTCTTTAACTTTCTTTGTAATTCTATTAAGGTCGTCCTGTCGTAGTTTAACGTTAGAGACGTCAACATATGCTTGATCGTGATAAAAGCCAACAGCGCCCATTTCAGCATTTTCATATAATTGTGTTACGGCGATTCCTGTTAGGTAGGCAGCGGTTAATTTTACTTTTTGATCATCTGTTAATGCTTCTGTGTTAAATGTGAACGGCTCGTCTTTGTAATCTCTCTTGAGAGAGGTTGCTTGTTCTTCACCGCTAAATTCCCTACTTAATTCTGATAATGGATGGCCTTTACATGCAATAGTGAAAGATTTATACCAGCCAAAAGGCGCTCGATAGACAGAGAATTTTTGCTGTAGTTCCTGTTGTGCGTCTTTGAGAAATTGTTCCGCTATTTTAGGAGATGCTAAGTCTGAACTCAGATGTGCGTACGGGTACAAAACAATATGTTGTGGATTAACTTGCTGCGCAATATTTTTGATTTCCTGCAAATAGCGTTTCATCACTGCTTCTATGTTCTTCTCATCTCGCTTTTCAACAGCGGTGAAGATAACTAAACATTCTTCTACTTTTTCCTGTTCTGTGGAGATATTTTCCTCAGCGCCTTTGAAGGCCTGCTTTTTCGCTTGAAATTCGATGAAATCTGCGTGGATTGCTAGGATTTTCATATTGTGGTGGGAGTAGAGAGGAGTTTAAAAAGATAGCGGGGGAAGAAGTGACTACTTTTTAGGGGTTAATTGGGAAAATTTTATAAAATAAGCCCATTTGTAATGTATTATGGTTAATAGTTCCGATATCCCTCGAAACGCAATACATGCCTCTGCTAGTCCGGGAGATGTGGTTGAAGTTCTCTTTCAAACACCTGATGGAATGGAGAGGTTTTATTTCACAGAAGAAGGTTTAGTCAACCCTTTTGGAGCAGCATATCCTCACACTGGAACTCCAACCATTTCATTAGATGGAGTTGTTGTAGAAGGTGATGGCAGGGAATATCATTCCGGGGAGGAAGGATTTCACTTGCAGAGTATATCGCTTATATAAATTTTTCGTTACTTATGAGTGAAAAAAGTCACGAATCCCCAAAAATTCGTTTTTCATTACTTTAAGTGGTTACAGAGTGCCGAGATTTTCGTTACTTTTTTGCCAAAAAGAGGTGAAAAAGATGACTGACACGACCAAATTGTACCATGAATTGCTAGAAAAGAGCGTATATGCGGTTCTCAGGGGAAACCTGCAGCGAAATGGCCTTCTGATGGAAGAAACAGATCAGACTGTCAAAATTATAGGGAATTCTAGAATTTCTATTATCCCCAAAGCGGAGATAATTGTTATAGACCTAGATAAGGAAGGGGCAGATATTACGCCAGAACAACAGACAGAGCTGCAGAAGATCAAAGCCTATCTTGAAGAGAAAAATAGGGCTACCAGGGAGAAAATAAAGGGGGATAATGAACCCCAATTTTCACTTAATAACTCAAGTTAATACAATTTCAGGACTAAACGGTATGTAGTCGGATTTTGCGGTTACATATCAAAAAGAGGTGGTAAAGGAGGCTTCAACAATAGATTTGAGGCTAAAAAAAAGAGCATTTTGTGGAGCATTTTGCTCAACTTGTCTTGAAAATTAACAAAAATTCACAACACCATCAAGGCTCGCTGAGAAATATGAAGTTGAGTTATTAACAAAAAAGAGGTATCAAATGTGGGTAAACCAAAGAAGTATGATGTAAGAAGTATCAATTTTGGCGAAGTAGGCCATCCAGCCAGGATATTAGTAGATAAATTCGTTAGTTTGCATGGAAAAACTGCACTTTCTCGCTTAATTAGACGTCTAGTGATGATCTATCTTATGGAAAAGCCAGAGTATAGAGATTGGAAGGCTCAGAAGCTCATCTATGAGAGAAAAGAGCTAGGAAAGAAAGTTGCTCAGATCTTGGAAAGAAGGAGAAAGGTGGACGAAGAATTGAGAGACCTTGGAGTGAATCCAGATGAACTGATTTACTGAAAATGAAGGGGCTAAAACGATTCAAATGTGGGCACTGCTCAAGGAAATACACGGGCCTGAATAAATGGATCTTCAAGCATTTGGAGAAAAAACATCCTGACAAACCACCAAGGGCGCGTGCAATTGACCTAAAATTTAGGTATCATCACGGAGGATAGAACAATGAAGGAAGATGAAAAAATAAAACAAGATTTCAACCAGAGAGTTCCAATCAATTTAGTTGACGAGCTTCTAATACTACCAGGAGACATGAAGTCTAAAGAGAATAAGATTCAAGCTATAAAATTCAAAATAGCAGACCTTAAGAAAAAAGTTGAGAAGTGGGAGTTAAATGAACTAGAGAAAATTTATCTTCAGGTTGGCAGTGATGGAAAAAGAGTTTATTCTAATGAGAAGCTAAGGGAAGCAGAACTAGAGCGAAGAAAAGATGCTTCTCCTGAGATTAAGAAATTATACGCAGAATTGTATGAGAATGAAATCAAGCTAGAATCTGAATTAATCGAATTTCGATATATGGATCGCAGATATAGTGCACTTAGAAACATTGCTAACATATTTTGTACTAGATAAAAATGGAAAACGAATCAATCAAAAGCATGAGGATAGAGAAGTTGAGCATAAGTTCTATTACTCCGGCCAATTATAATCCTAGAAAGATAAGTCCAGATGAACTTAACAAGTTAAGGAATAGCATACAGAAGTTTGGTTATGTTGAACCTATAATCTACAATAAGAGAACAGGGAAAATAGTTGGGGGACATCAAAGATTCAAGATACTTAAAGAAATTCTTGCTCCTGAAGAGCTCGTAGATGTTGTTATTGTTGATTTGGATGAGAATGAAGAAAAAACCCTTAACGTTGCGCTGAATAGAATTGGTGGAGAGTGGGATGACAATAAGTTATCAGAATTACTAAAGAATATTCACGATAATGAAGAAGACCTGCTAGAATTTACTGGGTTTAATGATAAAGAAATTGAACTCCTTTTGAATCAATTAGAATACGAAGACATATCCAAGGAAGAGAGATTTTTTTCCATCAATAGGGAAGACATCAAAGAATCAAAAATAAAGACAGGGGACATAGTTGTTCTAAATGATAAGCACAAAATAATTTGCGGCGATTCTTCTGATTCTTCAATATTCAAAAAATTATTTGTTAATAGAAAATTTGATTTAATGGTGACTAGTCCGCCATATAATGTAAACATTGCTTATGGTAAATATAAAGATAACAAGAAATGGAATGAATACATTGACTTGATAAAAAAGATTTTTGATAATTCTAAACAATTCTTGAACGATTACAGATTTTTATGCATCAATATTGGTGATATGACGAAGAACAATTTATCTGCTCATTATAGCATAATATTGGAGAATCTTGATTACAAATACTGTAAAACAATCTATTGGGTCAAACCTTCTGCCTCAGCAAGAGGAACAAATGTATTGAAAACTCCCTATCCGCGATGGTATAGGCCAAAGGTCAACACGGAAACAATCTTGGTTTATGAATTTGGAGAAAAAGAACCAGAGATAGCTAATGTGATGTTGACATACTCAAAAGGAGAACTAACTTCTAAAACTAAGCCGGACAAAGGAGAAGCACAGGTAATTAGCAAGAGGTTGCTGAAACAATTTTTGACTAATGTTTGGTACATGCAACCTGAGACTACGCTCAGCAGAGATCATCCCGCACCTTATCCTGTTCAGTTACCTCTTAATTGTCTTAAGTTTTTCAGTTTGGAGAACGAAAGGGTATTTGATCCTTTTACTGGAAGCGGAACTAGTTTGCTAGCAGCCGATCTTCTTGGACGGGAATTTTACGGTATAGAGTTAGATCCAAAATATGTTCAGTTGGTGATTGAGCGATATAAGAGGTATAAACCTGAATCAAAGATTGAGATAATAAAAAATGAAAATTGAAGAAGGAGATTTAGTTTATTTGGATAAGCACAGGCTTTTATGTGGAAATAGTTTGAAGTATTCAGTATTAAAAAAGTTACTTGGTGACAAAAAAGTTTCTATGTTGTTTACGGATCCACCTTATAATATAAGTTATGTTCCGGAAGATAGACCAATTGGGGGCCGGAGAAGGTCAAAAAATAAACTTGGCGGGATTATTGGTGATACTAACTTTGATTTTAATAAATTTTTCAAGATTCTTGAGATTGGTTTTATAAAAGGAGCCATCTACGTTTGTGGGAGCACAAAGAACTACTGCGATGTTTACAAATGGATGACTAATTTCTTTGACAGAGAACCGATTGTAATTGTTTGGAACAAGAATAACTACAGCATTGGAAGAAGAGATTATCATAGACAACACGAATTTCTATTTTACTCTTGGTTTAAAGAAAAGGTTTGGAATGGTGACAAGGAAAGAAATCAGTCTGATGTTTGGAATGTTAAAAGAGTTCCATCAACAAAATACATTCATCCTACTCAGAAACCAGTTATCTTAGTTAAGAAAGCTATTTTGAACAGCAGCAACAAAGGGGAGATTGTTCTAGATTTATTTGGCGGTAGCGGAAGCACTTTGATAGCAGCTGAATCGTCTGGAAGGATATGTTATACTGTCGAATTGGATCCTCATTATTGCGAGAAGATGGTAGAGCGATGGGAAGCATTTACTGGAAAAAAAGCGGTTAAGGTCTGAAAATGATTGAATCTTATTTGAGAAAGCAAGAGAAGTGGGAGGAAACATCCACTGTTGAAGGGATGGATGCTTTAGAAGGAGAAACTATCACAAAAATTATTCCCTTAGATAAAGACAAGTATATGATTTTAATGAAAAGTGGGGCTAGTTGCGTTGTTCACACAGCTGGATCATTTACGATTTATACAAAAGAAAAGACAACTAAGATACTGCAAGAAGTAACTGCCAAAAGTAAGAATTTCAGCATAATTCATTCAAGGGCTAAACTAGCTTTAGATCAGTTGGCACAAGAAAACCAACAGAAGAACGAACAGAATAAAACGGGGGCTGAATAAAAGATGGGTGTTTTTAGAGGAGTTAAATATGAGCTTTCGGATGAGGACAGAGTACTTGGCGGAAAGAGTAGAAGCCCAGCAAAAATAGCAGCTGCTAAAGTCAATGCTTTAAAGCATGGAAAATCATCTAAGGACCCCACAATAAAAGAAGCAATTACTCCTACATCTAAAGAGAAAGCACTAGGAATTACGACTTCTGATAAAATCAAGCAGCTTAAGAGATTAAACCCTTTATTTGCAAGTGAAAATAGATTCAATTATTTATATGGGGTTCAGGAGTTCTTAGGGGAATTACTAGTTTCTGCATTGAGAAAGAAAAAGGAAGGTAAGTCAACAGATTATGAATATAGGCAACTTACTAGATTGAGTTTAGAGTTGTTTGATAGATTCTATGGCAAGCCAGATACTATTGTGAATGTACAGCAAAATTTGGAAGTTACGGAAAGTGTTTTACTTACTCCTACGGCTGCACCTGTAGCAGCAAAAGGATTAATCTACTTTGACAGCACAGCCAATAAGATCAAAGTTTCGGAAGATGGAGCTACGTTTGTAGATCTTGGTGGAGATGTTACAGAAGTAATTGCTGGTTCTGGATTGACGGGCGGAGGAACTGGTGGAAGTATTACTCTTGATATAGGTTCAAGTACTGGGATAATAGTTAATGCTAATGATATTGCCGTTGATGTTGGTACAGGACCAAACCAAATTGTCCAGTTAGATGGGACTTCCAAACTTCCCGCAGTGGATGGAAGTCAATTAACAAACTTACCTTCAACGCCAGGGGAAACAACAACTGGCGTTAATAGAGAACTTAAGCAACAAATTGAGGTAGTAGAATTATTAGAGGTTAGTAGTTTAACATCTTTAGTTGGTGTTAGTGAAGATATAATTGTTGAAACATTCTCTGACGCTGATGGATTTAACAATTTAGTTAATGTTAGTAATACGGATGCTACTCATGATTTGCCTAGCAAAAGATACAAAGCAGAATTTGTTGCTGGCGGTGGTGGTTTAATCATTGATGATTTTGACAGAGCCGATAGTGCTACCGTAGGAAACGGCTGGACTGAAGTTGAAACAACAGGAAGTACATGGTCAATAGTAAGTAACAGAGTTAAATGTGATTATGAAGGAAGCAGTGATCCAAATATTCATAAAAATATTGGAAATCAGCCAGCATTTGATATCAAGGTTAAGTGGGAATCTACAAATGTTAATATAACAAGGCCCTCTTTAGCGGTAAATGGTGATGGAATCGCACCACAAAATGGTTTATCGATGAGGGCTACTTCTAGTAGTGGTTTTGGAATTACAAGAAATGGAAGTGTACTTGCTTCTACATCTTTCACTTTCTTAGACAACACTGAGTATTTCTATAGACTACAGTGGAACGGCTCTACTTTGAAAGGAAAAGTATGGAAAGCAACAGATGCAGAACCTGGAAGTTTTCAACTAAGTACAAGCACCACTACGGTTACGGACAATGAAGTTACTTTATCCTGTATAGCAAATGCAAGTGGTTCTGAGGATGTGTTCTTTGAAGATTTACAATTCGTAGGAGAAACAATAGAAACGATTGATGATTTTAATAGAGCAAACTCTGCTACTGTCGGCAATGGATGGACAGAGGATGAAGGTTTTGGGACATGGCAAATTCTTTCAAATAAAGTAAGAGGAGAAAGGACATCGGATGGGAAAGTGACTATGTTTAAAACACTGGGTAATAAAAGTAGTATGATTCTTAAATCAAAGGTTAATCGTACAACGACAGTCGCTACTCTCAATTTCAGAATGGGATTTAATTCTACTTCCGGAGATGTTAATGCAAGTGGATTAACTCTCCTTGTTGAAGATAGTGGGTCTATTTTAAGTCTATTAAGAGAAGGTGTAAGTTTAGCTAGTACCACTTTCACAGTTGATGAGAGTACAGATTATTTTATGCAATTATCTTGGGACGGTTCAACGTTCAAAGGAAAAATCTGGAAAACTTCTGAAAGCGAGCCATCTGGTTACCAACTCTCCGCAAGTACTACAAATTCAACTGGAGATAAAATTGGATTCACTATCAGTGGTGGTGGACCTGCAACTGGAACAATTGATTGGGATGATGTGGAGATTCCTGCCAATACTGGACTTGCCGCAACCATAGATGACTTTAACAGGGCCAATTCAACAACAATTGGAAATGGATGGACAGAAGATGTGGGAAACTGGGAAATTTCTGGTAATGAACTAAAGGGGCCAGTTGATAACAGCAATCCGCGAATTACTAAAGACATAGGAAATAGAGGGACATTTAACGTAAAAGCAAAGATTAGAAGAGAAGATACTAGTTTTAGATTTAGCATGGAGATCAACAATACAACTCCTAATTTATCTACTGGAATGAAAATTGCATATGATGATAGTACTTTTAGCATTGGTAGAGCCGCTACAGGACTTGCATCTACACCTCTTTCTTTTCCAGCAAACACAGACCATTTTATGAGATTGCAGTTTGATGGAACTGATTTGAAAGGAACCCTCTGGGACGCTTCCGGAGCTGAACCAAGTCCTCAACTTTCTGCAACTACTACAAACACATCTGGGACAGGTATCTTACTTCGTAATGATAAAGCTGGAGGAGGCATTGGTCTATCACAGTTTTGGGATGAAATAATCGATGAGAGTATTACTGGCACTGGACCGGGGATAACAGAAAGAAAAGTAGAATTAGATTTACCAACTATAAGCGGAACAGTCACTGATACTCAACTTGCTTCCCGATTTAATTTGGAAACTGGAAATGAAATTAAGTATGAATTGGAAGATGCAAGTGCTAACAAAGATACCGACTTAGCATTTGATACCAAGAATACTCTCACAAATCTTGTATCAAACCCAACAAAGTTAAGGATATTGTTAAAACGAGGAACAGGTGGTTCAGTTGACGAACCAAATGTTAAATCAATAGCAATGAGATTATTCAAATCATAATGGAGGTAGATAATAATGGCAGATAGATGGTTTAGAGTACCACAAATTGGAGCTGGAACGACAGCTGATCCATTTAGACCTGAAACAAATGGATTGAATCAATGGGCTAGTGCTGGACAATACGGAGACAACGACTTTCTCGTACGAGTTTATGGGACCACGGCAGAACTTGACGCTTTAGCACTAGTGACTGGAGTAACTGAAGTGACAGCAACATTTGATACTGAATACAATACTCTATGGACTACAAGTTTAGGCAAACCCGACATTGAGGCAAAAGTTTTTGCTGCTTAAGAATGGATCTGTTCAAATGGTTACAAGAAATAAAGCGGAACACATACTTTCATTTGAAAGAACTAATCGAGAAACTCCACAAAAAATACTTCCAAGAAGTATGGATTGAAGTTGGACACAATGGTAACAGATACTGGAAAAATAAACGGTAATGTCATCAGAATGGCTGAATTTAAAGGAGAAGTTCTTGCTACTTTGAGGTATCTTAAGGAACAGCAACGCGAACATAGAGATGAAGTAAAAACAGGATTTAAAGAACAAAGCGAGGATATTAAGAAAATTTCACGAAACTTGGAAAAGCATCTTAAAAAGTCAGCTATTCAGAAATGGGTAACTGGTTCAATAGTAGTATGGTTAAGTGCCCTTACTGGTGTTCTTGTTAAAATATTTGTACTTGGAGGTTGAAAATGAAAAAAGACTGGTGGAAATCACGGATGATTTGGATTAATGTTCTAGTTACAGTTAGTGGTATTGCAACTGCTCTTGCAGATCATTTGACAGCAGGAGGAGCATTGACGGGAATAGGAGTTGTTAATATTGTATTAAGAGTCCTTACAAAACAACCAGTGAAGTAATTATTTTTATAAATCTCTTTTCACACAGAAGCCTATACCACCTCTTTTTCCCTATTTGGAGTCGAATCCCTACTCCATCAATCTGGCGAGGGAAAGTAGCGCCAGATTTAGGGTTTTTTTAATCGTTCTCCCACATCCTTCCTTAACGTAGAAACATACAATTTCAATTGCACTTCAACTTCTCGCCATTCTTTATCTGTGATTGACTTTCCTTCATAATGTGTTCTGTTTCTCATAAAACGGACTTTCTCAAAGAAATTCCAATCTAATTCTAGTTCAGGAAACTTAACACAGATATATGCAAAACATCCCTGATGGTTACTACATTTGACTTTTTGCAGGCGAAGCAGAATGTCACACAATTCCCTTAGTGAATCATAATAAAGAAGAAAAATTACACGCCAGTTAATGACTTTCTTAGTAATAAGGGTTTCTGCAAACTGTACATTATCAGCAGCAATATCGTACATTCTTTGAAGAGCAAGTTCATCTATATCTTTTTCTCTATACTCTCCTGCTACTGTTACTTTATCATAAATTTCTTCAGCTGTCTTTTCAGGCATGAATGCTCACCGTAAATGGTTCTATTTTTCCTTTAACATGTATTCCTGCAAGGATATTAGGTATAACATTCTCAATCCTTTTTAATTTTTGCGGGTCTTCGTATTCAAAAAGTTGAATTTCCCTCTTAAAAATGCGTTCAAACTTTCCTTGTTCAAATTCATCAGCATTACCATAGATAAATAGATCAATATCACTCTCATAATCCCAATCAGCTCTAGCAAAACTGCCAAAAATAATGACTGTTTTGGCCTTGGGTAAGGAACTGAGGTGTTCTAAAAATCCTGTCTTTTCAAATTGCTGGAAAGCATAGAGCCTTTTCTCCATCTTGAATTTTACATTTGTGTAGTTAGCAATATAATATGGCATTTTGCCTTTAGGTCTAAATTTTTTTATGAGCTCTTCCTTAGTTAATTTTTTAAGCCATTTATTGGTGCTAGTTCTACTTAATCCAGACTTCTTTACAAGGTCGTCAAAGTGCCAGTGCTTCGTTGAATAATTGAAGAATAGCTCTTTAATATTCTCTTTTTGTCTCATATTTTAGTACATATATGTGTACTACTTTATAAAGTTTTTGTTCCTAAATCGCTGTAGTTGTACCTCAGAATAAGTAACAAGCTTTTTAAATGAGCTAAATTATAACAAAATAAAATGAAGTTTACAAGGAATTTATCGGAATTGGACAAGGATGATGTCTCATTAGCGGGAGGAAAAGGGGCATCATTAGGAGAAATGATTAAAGCAGGTATCCCTGTGCCAGGCGGATTTGTTGTTCTCTCTACGGCATTTGAGGATTTTATCGAAAAAACAGATTTAAACGTAGAAATTGACTCTATTTTACATTCTGTTGATCTTAAGAAAATGCATACCATTGAAGAGGCATCAGAAAAAATTAATGCTCTTATTCTTAATGCAAAGATTCCAAATGAGATAGTGAGAGAAATAAAAGAATTATTCAAAAAAATGGGAGCCTCATTTGTTGCAGTTCGTTCTAGTGCTACTGCTGAAGACAGCTCAACAGCTGCATGGGCTGGTCAATTAGAGACCTATCTTAATACTACTGAAGAAAATCTTATTGAGAATATTAAAAAGTGTTGGGCTTCACTGTTTACACCAAGAGCAATATTCTATCGCTTCGAAAAAGACCTGCATAAGCAAAGAATTTCTGTTGCTGTTGTTGTGCAGAAAATGATTCAAAGTGATGTTTCGGGAATAGCATTCTCGGTTCACCCCGTTACTGAAGACAGGAATCAACTTATTATAGAAGCAGGATATGGCTTAGGTGAAGCAATTGTTTCTGGTTCTATAACTCCTGATAGTTATGTAGCCGAAAAAGAACCACTGAAGATTCTTGATAAAAACGTGTATGCTCAAGAAAAATCACTTGTCAAATCAGAAGAAGGTGGTACAGAATGGAAAGAAGTTGCTCAGGCAGATGTTGAAAAGCAAAAATTAACAGATAATCAGGTACTTGAGCTTACAAAAATCATAATCAACATTGAGGATCATTATGGATTTCCTGTTGATGTTGAATGGGCTTTAGAAAATGGAAAATTCTACCTAACGCAATCTAGACCAATTACCACACTTTCAGCGGATACAGGATCTAAGGAAAAATTTTCAGGAGTTCCCGATATTGCAAACGATGATCTTCAGTATCTTCTTGAGCGAAATGAACTTTACTTTGTATCTTCTATTTTAGCAGGCGGGTTTTGTGGTGAAGAAAATGTAAAGAAAATATTTGACATTTCTCCTCCAGCGGGAATAGTTCAACGCAATGATGACTTTTTCTTAATTAAATCAACATTGATACCATTTACAAAAAAACTGAAAGAGAAAATAAAACAAGAGGGTTATGTAAGAAGAATTATTGAAGAATGTCATCAAGCTGGAGCGCAATTACAGGCAGAACTCAAAGAGATTGGAGAGAGGGCTGCAAAAGTAAGAACAAAAGAAGAGATAGCAAGGTTATTAGAAGAATTTTTTGAAAAAGCAAAAACCTATTGTTCTTTTTATCCAATTGCCCTTTTTGAGAAACCAATGACTGAATTTGCAGAAAAAATTGCTAAGAAATACACTAAGGATGACAATGAGATGCAAGAGATTTTTAACTTAATAACAACTCCAAGTCATACTACAGAAGCTGATAAAGAAAGAGATGATTTTCTAAAGTTATGTGCTCTTGCAGACAAAGGTGAAGATATAAGTCACTTGGCAGAAGAACATGCAAGAAAATATGGTTGGATAGCAATTAGATATCTCAGAGGAAATTTATGGAAGAAAGAAGATATCCTAAAAAGAGTTGCAGAAGCTGACCTTACCCTTGCAGAACAAGAACTCAAATCAAGGAAAAAACATAGAAAAGGAGTAGAAGAAAAGTTGCAAGAATTCATTAAAAAAGTGTCAAATGAAGATAAAGAAAGAATTCAACAAATAAGAGAAATTGTGTACTTACGAACACAACGGGCTGAGTATTTAGACATGTCAACACAGTATATAATTGGATTTCTACATAGGGTTAATGACGAGTTGGGTTTAGACTATGAGGACATGCTTCAATGTAATCTGCGTGAAATTGTCGATATGCTAACCACTGGTATTAATTTAAAAGAAGAAATTGCAGCTAGGCATAAGGAGCTGCTTGTTTTTCATAATGCTGGAGGGGTTTGTCTTTCTGGAGAAGATGCTGAGGAGTATATGGAGCTTCTGGATTAAGACATTTCACTAACCTTTTCTTTCTTAGTTCTCCAAGTGTTACAGATACTTTTACTAATTGTATCTTAAGAGATTTACTGATTTCTGTAGGCGTTATGGGCTCTTCGTATTCATCCAAAATATTCAGCACTTTCTTCCTGCGATAACCTCTTCGTAGCCACGCCACCAAACGGTAATCAATAGATAAGTCCATAGAAAGAACAGGTATCCTATCGGATAAAAGACAGGTTTACCGTTAGATATAACTATTTAACAAGGGCAACTTATTTAAAGAAATGAGAAAACAAAAACTAACGAGGTGGTTATTTATGGAAGAAAATAAATTTATGAATAAAGAGGATCTAAGCAAGCTAGCTAAAGAAGTTGTGAAAATTTTGAAGAATGACGAAGAGTATGCTCAATTTGTTGGTAGCGAAGTTCAAGATTATCTTGAAAAAACTAAAATACGAGAACATATTAATGAAATTGATGAACTAAAAAAAGAATTTAAACAATTATTATCTGAAGTAAAAGGCAAAGCTAGACAAGAACCATGATTTTTACTTCTTTCTTTTCATATACTGATTAATGAATCTTTCTAGTACTGTCCAGACTTTTTCTCTTCTTTTCTTGACTTCATGAGTAAAATCAATCCATTTATCTCTATTCCCTCGGAAGGACAATGAATCATCCTCGGACGAACCCTTTTTTTTTGCCATGTGGTACAATGCTATTGTCTTACTATATAAATATTTACATTAATTTAGGGCAATCTTTATATATCTCCTATGTCCCACAGTGACAAAGTGCTACAAATAAAAAAGTACGTAAATGGAAGAAATTTAGGCTTATTTATCCCAAAAAAGAGAAATATAGTATTATTCTCTCAGAAAGGGATAAGGATAAGTGAAAATTGTACCATGTTAGTGGTGAAAAAGGCAACACAATATCAACCATGCCGTAATCCTAGTTTAAAGGGGGCGGTATGTGATAGCAAGAGCCCCAACATCTGTTTTTACTTGTTGGGTAGTTAAGAGTTGGAGCTGTGCCTGCTGTCTCCAAAAAAAATGGAGGTGGTAGGTATGCTACCAAATAGAATAAGGTATGTGAAAATGGGTAAATCAACCCTAGCGAAAAAAATAACGGAAGAGGAATTGCAGACATTCTTTGACGCAATTCCAAGAGTGACAAAAAGGAGCACGTATTGGCTCACATTGTTTATGACTCTAAGCGATGCTGGGCTTAGAGCAGGTGAGGCAGTGAGATTGAAAATAAATGATATCCATCAGGAGAAGAATATCATTACAGTACACCAGCAAAAGAATGGCGTAGATCATGAAGATACGCCTTTTACTCAAAGGTTGAGAGAACAACTCAACAAATTTATTGCCTTATATCATAAACAAATCAAAGAGAGTGGGGACTATATGTTCTTCACTCAATATACAGTTAGGGGTCAAGATGTTATAGGCGAGGGTGAGCACATTAAGACTTCTAATTTACGAAAGATGTTCAATAAAGTAAGGGCTGAAGCAGCCACTGTCATGCCAAGCATAGGAAGAGCTTATACAAAGAGGACAACAAAAGACGTTACCAATGGTAATGCTCCATGTAAGGCACTTGGCAGGCCTCTGATGGTAATTACGCCCCACACTTTAAGACATCGCTTTATACAGCGAATAGCGGACCAGGAGGGACTCTTTAAGGCCCAACAGTGCGCTAGACACCTACATTTTTCTTCTACCTTAGTCTATGCAAAAAAGAGCATGAAAGCAAAAGTTGAAGCAATAAACAACACGTTTGATTCCGAGAAGAAGGACCAAGCAGAAGAGATTAATGAATTAAAAGAACAGGTTGCAAGCCTTACAAAAATGCTTCAGGATAATATGAATATTCTGAAGTTCATTAAGGGGGTGAATGGAGGAAATGAATAAGCAAGAAACCAAATATCTCTTAGAAGTTTACAAAGATTGTCTAAAACTTGAAAGGCAGAACCAATTAACAGAGCATGGTGCTGGAATGGGCGAATTAGCTTCTATTCTTCTCAAGAAGCACAGAGAATTCAAGCATCTGAAAGAAAGGGAGAAATTGAAATGCCTATCTTGTAAGAAGGCTTATTGGGTATCTAATGAAGAGAGATGCGTTTTTTGCGATTCAAAAAAGGTAGTGAAGGCAAATGCCCCTCTACCAGTTAAACACTAACTTGGAGGTAATACCAATGAAAGAAAACAAAAAACTAGCCGTAGGCATAAAAAAGGACTTTACTAAGAAGAAATCCGGAAGAAAAAGAGTATCACACAGGGAAGTGTGTTATAGAATTCTAAAGGAGAGAGGTAAGCCAATGCATTACAAAAAAATAACGGAAGAAGTTCTAAAGGAATGTAAGTCAGTAGGTAAGACTCCGCAAAATACAATGTATGCTAGAATGTTAACAGACAAGAAAAGATTCAAACTTCTTGGCAAGGGAAAGTTTGCTCTCTTAGAATGGGAAAACAAAGCGAAGGTGATTAAGAATGCCAAATGAAATTGGAATTGTATCTAAAGTCAAACCACGGGACAAAACTTACAGTGTTGCAGTAAACAAACAATGGTTTGGTGGTTTCGGTAAGTGTCCTGTACTTGAAGGAGAAACAGTGAAAATTGAATGGAAGCAGAAAGGTGACTTTAAGAATATATTAAAAATAGAGAAAGTAGAACCTGTATTTCAAGATGAGCTACAACAAGCTCCTGAAATTGATTCTAGGATCAATGATATAAGGCTTCAGGTTTGTGTAAAAGCTGCAGCCGGAGTGTTTGCAGGAACAAAAATCAACCCATCAGAAATTGCTGAGTATTCAAGGAACTTGTTTAAGGAATTGTGGGGGAAGTAATATGACTAAAGCAACAGAAGAGCTAACAAATGAGAAACAAGACAGCATAAAATTAAGCAAGAATTCAAAGGGTTATGTCTGGGAAATCAAACGATATTACGATTTCTCAAAGACAAAGCCAGAAGATGTAATTAAACAGCTTGGAGAGATAGATAAAGAGCTTAAAGAGAAATTTGGAGGTTGAATTATCATGAGTGAATGGTTTAAGAAAAAGTTTCCTGGGCTTACTAGTGAAGTTGGAGAAGTGACTCAGAGAGAGTGGAAGGAGGCAAAGAAAGCTTACTTAGAATGGAAGAAACAGGAAATGTTGTCTCCGGAGAACATTGAAAAACATTGTCTTGATAAAGAGCTGGTAAGGAAAGCAGTGGGAAAATTAATTTTATTGAATCAAGAGGATCCAAAATTAAGAAAGTGGTACAATGTTATCACAAAAGAACTGGGCCTTTGAGAGCAAAAATGCGGAAACCGAAAAGCATAAATAGATGTACTACTTTACTCATTCTAGACATGCACTTAAAATTAAGTGTGTGTAAAAAGTAACGAAACACCACAAAAAAAGTAACGAAAACTGAAAAATGCCAAGCGTAACGGAAATGTGGGAACTCGTGAATTCTTAAGCAACGGAAATAGGCAATTATCGTGACTTTTTGAGTTTACCAATAATTCAAGGAGAACTTCGTATAAATATTGATGGGCGTTTTTTAGCAAGTCCCGACAATGATTTCTTAGCTGTAATAAGGGATGATGATTAGAGAGTTGGTTGCTTATATGGCCAGGGAAGTAGGTTTTTTCGAGCTGGAGATTTTGGAAACCAAGAAGCTGCAAGAAGATATTTACAGGAGTTAGAACCCGAAGTCGCCAGGTTTTTTGGTTATGGAAGAAGGTTACCATGGCAAGTTAAAAAATTGAGAGATTTGTCTCAAGGAAAGGATCTGCCACATGACCCCAAGATGGATGGTGGGAGTGATGTTGTTAGAAGAGAAACTATCGATACACTACTTCTAACCACAATTATTTTTGAGACGGAGCCAGGGAAGAGTGCTTTTGCTACAGTTTATGCAACTCCCGCACCTCTTGAGCAAGGAGTAGTTGACAGAGGGTGTTTATATCTTGACGTAGCACAGATATCTGACCCGGGAGGCATGCACATGCCTGCAGCTTCTGTATTTGAACGAAAGGCCAGGAGAAGGTGTATAAGAGAAGTGTGGTAATGAGCATACATTTTTAAATCTTGAGAATCTCTTTAGAATCATGCCAAAAAAGAGGTCTAAAGAAACTATTGTGGTGATGAGTGCCCACACAGATGATTTTGTAATAGGGGCAGGTGGAACTATTCTAAATTATTTGAAAGAGGGGAAAGAAGTGATTGCCGTTGTTTTCTCATTAGGAGAAAAGTCGCATCCCTGGTTAAAAGATGGTGTGATTAAAGATATTCGAAAGAAGGAAACGTTTGATGCGTTAAATATTATGCCCTGTAAGATTCGTTTTTTAGATTTAGGTGATCAAGCTATTTACAAAGATTTTACAAAGCAGAAAAAAGTAAGAGAAAAATTGCAGAAAGTATTTGATAAAAAACCAACGAAAATTTTTACACATAGTAGTGAAGATCCCCATCCAGATCACCGGGCGGTACACAAGATAACATTAGAGATGTATGAGAAGCTTAATGGGAAAAAAAAGCCAGAGGTGTATATTTACTCTGTTTGGAATCCAGTATCGTTTAAAACACAATTTCCATCGTTATATGTTAATGTGACGAAGACGTTTTTCAAGAAATTAAAAGCGTTAAAGACGTTTGAAAGTCAGAAATTTGCAGTTGTTTACCCAACGTTCTTACTGATGTGGCGGGCGTTTAAGGATGGGTTCAAAATCCGAACGTGGTTTGGGGAGCATTTTTTTAGGATAAAATGACAGAGAAAGCAACGGTGTTAATGGTAGCGGATAGATATTTTCCGAAGGTAGATGGCGTGCTGATATTTATGGAAGAGTTCATGAAACGGGCCCAGGATTCGTTTGAGTTACGTGTGCTTGTTCCAAAGATGAAAGGAAAGAGTTCTAAATTCAAAAAAATTCCAACAGCGTACTTAGAAGTATCAGAGAAGTGGAAATTGGCTGGCTATCCAAGTATTAAATTCTCATCTAAGAATAGAACGGCGATTAAGAAAGCAGTAAAAGCAGCAGATATTGTGTTTGTGCAAGAGATAGCTCCGACAGGATATTATGCAGCAAAATATGCAAAGCGGTTCAAAAAGAAAAGTGTGTTATATATTCACAATACACATTGGGATTTTATTATCCAATATTTCTCACTCTCGCCATTACTTGCTGGTATTGTGAAACGGTTTTTTGTGAGGGTGTTCAATAAATTCTCATTGTTATTGTTACCATACCCTGATCTTGAAAGGGAAATGAGGGAGGCAGGTGTGAAAAGCCCATGCAAGATTGCTCGG
Source organism: uncultured Methanosarcinales archaeon (assembly GCA_964344235.1). Lineage (GTDB taxonomy): Archaea > Nanobdellota > Nanobdellia > Woesearchaeales > GW2011-AR9 > CAYFMJ01. Next base: position 77,290 of record CAYFMJ010000003.1, read on the forward strand.
TTGGGTGTTGATATTCAACGATTTTCTCCAGCTAAGGACAAAAGTGCAGCGAAAAAAGCAATAAAGTTAGATCCAACAAAAACAGTTGTAGGATATGTGGGCAGGGTTTCCACAGAGAAGAATATTCCTGTTCTCTTATCAGCGTTCAGAAAGTTACATGATCCAGAGAAATATCATTTGTTAATTGTCGGTGACGGTTCTCCAGAGATTATTGCAAAGTGTAAGAAACTGCGTAATTGTACCGTCACTGGGTTTGTGGAGAACGTAGAGAAGTATGTAAAAGCAATGGACATTTTTGTGATGCCGTCGCGGACAGAAACTACGTCTTTGGCTACACTCGAAGCAATGGCGTCGGGTGTTGCAGTGATCTCTTCCCGCGTAGGGTTTATGCAGACGTATATTAGAAAAGATCAAAATGGGATGTTCTTCCCGAAGAATAATCCTGCGACGTTGGCGTTGAAAATAGAGAAGTTACGGAAAGATGAAGAATTACGGGAAACGCTTGCAAATAACGGGAGGAGAATGGTTGCTTATAGCTTCTCTTGGGAGCGATCGATTAATAGGGTTATCAGGTTGCTGATGGATGTGTTTCATAAATAAACCCCATATATATCGCCCCCAGAGCATATAGATATAGAGCATAAACGAAACATTTAAAAGACCTTTACAACCGTTGTGATTTTCATGGAAGACTTTCTATTAGATACAGGAAATGAAGAGACACCCTCCATCGAGGATGGCGCAGTAGACTCTTCAGAAGAAGCGTTCATGAAGGGCTATGAAGACGAAGGAAACGCAAAAGCATGTCCAGAATGTGGCATGGCCTTTGACGAAGGTGTGACAAAAGAGGTTGATGGAGAAGTCCAGACATTTTGCTCGACCGGATGTGCGGAAGATTACGAAGAAAGTCTTGGTGCTTAATGCATTGAAAGGATCTCTTTTAATTCATCGGTTGGTTGCCAGGGTGGGTTGAATGTTATTTCAATCTCAACGTTTGCAACACCTGCTTCTTTCATTTTTTCTTTTAATGATTTTACTAACTCCGGCCCGAACGGACAGAACGGAGAGGTAAAGGTCATTTTAATCCACACGTTATTTTCTTCAATTTTTTTATCGTAAATTAACCCTAAAGTCCAAATATCAATATTTAATTCAGGATCTTCAACTTGTTTACAGGCTTCGATAAATTGTCCTTCACTAAGCATGTGCAATCATCCCCGTAAAGCCTGTTTCTTCAATCTCATGTGCGAGGTCTGCATCTCCTTGTTTGATGATTTTTCCTTCATAGAGAATGCTCACTTCATCCGGTTGCAGGTACTCCAAGAAACGCTTGTAGTGTGTAATTACAATAATTGCCCTATCCTTCTTGACTTTGTTGATTCCTTCTGCGACAATTCTGATTGCATCGACATCAAGACCAGAATCTGTTTCATCGAGTAAAGCGTACTTTGGTTCTAATACCATTAGCTGTAACATTTCTGCTTTCTTCTTCTCTCCACCAGAAAATCCGTCGTTAAGATATCTGCGGCTGAATGAAGAGGGAATGTGCAGTTCGGCCATCTTTTCTTTGAGAAGTGCGTGGAATTCTACCACAGAGTACGGTGTTTCTCGTTTGGTGTTGACTGCAGCGCGGAGGAATTTGCCGATTGTTACACCAGTGATAGCAGAGGGGTATTGAAATGATAAAAATAATCCTGCTTTCGCCCGGTCTTCTGGGGTGGCATGGGTAATATCTTTGCCATCAAGAAGTATTTGGCCTTCCGTGATGATATATTTAGGATGTCCCATGATTGCCTGTGCTAGAGTTGATTTCCCAGAACCGTTAGGGCCCATCAACGCATGGACTTTTCCAGGAGTAAATGTGAGAGAGATGCCTTTAATGATTTCGGTGTTATCAACGGATACATGGAGGTTTTTAATTTCTAACATAATGCACCTCGGACTGTTTTTATGGAAAGTGTTGCACATTTCATTCTGGTGTGGCTAATAGGTATGCCAAGAAGTTCGATGATCGTTTGATCGCTGATTTGTTTTATTTGGTCTACTGTTTTGTTTTTGATATGGTCGGTTAACATAGAAATAGCTGCTTGACTAATTGCACAACCATGCCCGTCAAATGTTGCTTCTGTTATGATGTTGTTTTCTACGTGTAAGAAAATGGTAATTTCATCGCCACATAATGGATTTAATTCGCGATGGGAATGCGTTGCATGTTCCAATGTCCTTTTATTACGAGGGTTTTTGTAGTGATCTAACACGTTCTCTTTGTACATTTCCTGTTCTTCTGTCACAGCCATCATGCGAACACCACCTGCACTTTTTTGAGTGTGTTACATAATGCGTCAATCTCTTCTTTCGTATTGTAGAGGTAGAACGATGCTCTTGTGGTTCCAGGAAGGGTTAGTTGTTTCATCAACGGCATTGCGCAATGATGACCCGCCCGTACAGCAATGTTACTTCTGTTCAAAATCTCAGCAACATCGTGAGGATGGATGCCGTCAATGGTAAATGAGATAACAGGACCACGGTTTTCGGTCGTTGGTCCGACGATGGTGATTGATGGATTCTCTGAAAGTTTCTGTAATGCGTACTGTGTTAGTTCTTTAGTGTGGTTTTCAAGTTCTTGCATACCAATAGTTTGTAAAAAATCAATAGCAGCTGCCAAACCGATAGCTCCAGCGATATTCGGTGTGCCTGCTTCAAATTTTGTTGGGGAAGTGGTCCAAGTTGAGTCTTCTGTCGTGACTTCGTGAATCATTCCACCGCCGAATTGTACTGGAGAGAGGGTTTGTAAACGTTCTTTTGTTCCGTATAGAACACCAATACCTGTTGGCCCACACATTTTATGGCCAGAAAAGACAAGAAAATCTGCGTTTAACTGTTCCACATCAACAGACATGTGAGGAACAGATTGTGCTGCATCCACAACGATTGTCGCGTTAACGTTGTGAGCGAGTTGAGTGAGTTCTTTAATGGGATTGATAGTGCCAAGAACGTTTGACATGTGTGTTACCGCAACGATTTTTGTTTTTTCTGTGATCAGTTGTTTTGCTTTTTCCATGTCAAGTTGGTAATTGTCAGTGAGAGGAATAAATTTGAGGGTTGCGTTTTTCTGTTTTGCGAGTTGTTGCCATGGTACAAGATTAGAGTGGTGCTCCATTATTGTGAGAACGATTTCATCGCCCGCTTGTATTGTTGGAGCGAGCATGTGAGCAAGTATGTTGATACTCTGCGTTGTACCAGACGTAAAAACAATTTCCTCCGGTGCAGCGTTGATGAATCTCGCTACAGTTTTCCGAGCATTTTCGTAGGCAATGCTCGCTTTTTCTGACAAATTGTAAATGCCACGATTGATGTTAGCGTTCTGTGTGTTGTAGAAATTGTTGATGGCATCCAGAACACGTTGCGGTTTTTGCGTTGTTGCAGCATTATCTAGGTAAATCGTTCCTGTTTGTGCAAGTAATGGGAATTCCGCGCGCTTCATTAGATTGTCCCCTCAATCTCTAACTCAATTAATTTGTTTAATTCTAATGCGTATTCTAACGGTAATTCTTTAACAATCGGCTCAATAAACCCAGAAACGATCATCTTCATCGCATCTTCTTCTGATAAACCACGGGAACGAAGGTAAAAAATAGATTCCTCACTAATCTTCCCTACTTTCGCTTCGTGTGCAGCATCCACATCATTATTTGCGACATCTAGTTGCGGAATAGTGTTGGAAACTGATTTCTCGTCTAGAATTAAACCGTCACAGACAACACTAGTGGTAGCGCCTTTGGCATTAGGCATGATTTTAACCAAACCGCGATAGGTAGAGATACCCCCATCTTTGCTAATACTCTTAGAGTGGATTGTGCTGCTCGTATTTGGAGCGGTGTGAATTGCTTTCCCTCCGACATCTTGATGTTGTCCAGCTCCAGCGAAGGCAATGCCAATGTTATCTGTTTTCGCTCCCTCTCCTCGTAAAATGGAACAGGGATAAAGCATGGTTTTAGAAGAGCCCATATTCCCAGAAACCCAAATCATCGTTGCGTCTTTATCTACTAAGGCTCGTTTTGTATTAAGATTGTACACATTCCGGCTCCAGTTTTCGATAGAAGTGTACCGCATCGTCGCTCCAGGTTTAACAAAGATTTCCACACAGCCTGCATGTAAGGAAGATTGCTGGTAGCGCGGAGAGGAGCAGCCTTCAATATAATGTAACTCAGCTCCTTCATCAACAATAATTAATGTATGTTCAAACTGTCCACCCTGTTGTGCATTCATTCGGAAGTATGCCTGTAATGGTAAATCGACTTTCACATTTTTAGGAACATAAATAAACGTGCCACCACTCCACACAGCACCGTGTAACATAATGAATTTGTGGTCATTAATAGGGATACAAGAGGTCATGAAATGCTTTTTAATTAACTCAGGATATTTCTGTACAGCAACGTCCATATTTTCAAAGATAACACCTTTCTCCTCTAGATCTTTCTTGATGTTATGATAGACTACTTCTGAATCGTATTGCCCACCAACTCCTGCAAGTGACTTCTTTTCTGCTTCAGGAATACCCAGTTTGTCAAATGTTCTTCGGATCTCTTCAGGAACTTCTTCCCACGTTTTAACTTCTTTAGCATTTGGTTGGATAAAGTAGACAATATTATTGAGATCAAGATCTTTCAAGCTAGGTCCCCAATTGGGAAGGGGGGTTTGCTGGAAGAGTTGCAGTGATTGTAATCGTTTGTCAAGCATCCACCGAGGTTCGTTTTTGGAAGCAGAAATATGGCGAACGACTTCTTCATTAATACCTGGTTTCGCAGTAAACTTCGCTTGATGATCATCGGCTTTATCGTACAAGTCTCGGTTAATTTCAATTGTTTGAGTCATTGGATATGGCACCCCACAAGATGCGGTTGGCAATTGGAGGGAAGATCTCCTAATTGGTGGTGGATTTGGCAGAGTACTTTGGTTCTTCTAATGGAACGGAGAAGTGATTGGACTTGTGTAAAATAAGAAACAGTGTCAGTAATTTTTGTCGCCGCCTGTTTGATTTCAGAGATAGTTTCTTCAGGAAATTCTATCTTATGACCTCGTTTGGTACTTCGGTATTGGCTAATCGTAGCAGAGTTGATTCCCAGGAGCTGAGCAACGTCTTTTTGCTTTATTCCCTGTTCCAGTAGCGCGACAGCTAAGTGTCTCCGAATGGTCGGAATGATGTAAAATGTTTCAATTTCCTGTGGATGAAGCAGTGCTTTTGCCATTTTGCTCTTTATAGAGAGATTCTTTAAAAAGTTAACTATAGTTAATAGAATTTATCTGATTGTAGAAAGCTTTAAATTAATGTTCCCTTTGATATTTCCTACCAAGCCATGGCAACAGCAATGAAAGATAGTAAAGAGCGGAAAGTCTTCAAGATTCTAGACTATTGGAAGAAAGTTATGGAAGTGATGCCGCCGGAAAAAATTGTGGATAAGAATAGTGATTTGTTCCCTTTGTTTGATTATTTGTATACAGAAACGAGACAGCTGTATACAAAGATGCCGGATCGAAAGAATGGAGACGATCCTTTCCTTCATCCACTAAATATTGTGTTAGCTTTGAAAGATTCTGATATTGATGACGGAGTCACTTTATGTGCTGGTTTAGTCCACGACTATGTTGAAGAGAAAGTTGATTTGTATAAAAAGAAGCATAGAGTTGAAGAAAATCGTAGGGGAATTGCGATTCTTGATGAGTATGAAGAGGATGTGTTTGAGGAAGTGACAAGAGCAATGCATATTTTTGCCAAAGAAAATGCGATTCCGGTAAAAGTTGTGGATGAAATTTTGTTGATTATGAAACTGTTAACGCGACATAAGCGAGATTTTTATTACCGTTCAATTCGAACGATTTTTCTGTGTGAGGATGAAGAGATTAAAGAGAAAGCGTTATTGATTAAGTTAGCAGACAGGATGCATAATATTGTCACGATTGAGTGTTTCAATGAGCAAGAGCAGATTTATCAATGTTTCAAAAATCTGTTTATTCTGAATAATGTTAAGAAATATATTATTGAAAAGTATGGGGAAGATGTTTTTACACAAGAAGAGAAGCCGCCAATTGAGTTATTGTTTAAAGGATGTGCAAAAGCAACCTATGAAGCGTTCTTTAAAATATGTAAATTAGCACGGCAGAAAGGAATTGAGGAAGTGGTTTCAGTATTGCAATTAGCGTTTAAGAAGTTTGAGTTAGAGGAAGCTGGAACGAGGGAAGTTACTGCACCTACGAAGAAAGATATTCACCCCATCCGGCTGTATAAAGGGATTATTCATAAGTATGATTACCGTTTACACCATAAGTGGCAACATTTTGAGAAGTTAAAAGAGAGTGAGTGTGAGTATTCTAAGAAATTTTTTGTGGATTTTAATTTTAGTGACAAACAAATTCAGGCAATTATTGACTATAAAGATTCTTATGCGATGAAAGAAGTGATTGCGTATTTAATTTACATTCAAGATTATTTCATTGCTGGATTTGAGTATACGAATTTCTTTAAGGAGATTTAATGATGGAGTGTCATGCAGGGACGGTAGAAGAGTGGCAGGCTTGGTTTGAAAAATGTGGAGATTCTGAGAAGAAGGTTACATTAATTATTTGGAAAAAACATACGGGAAGGCCATCGATGTCGTACCAGGATTCAATGGACGTTGCTATCTGTTATGGATGGATTGATACAACTGTAAGAAGAATTGATGAGGAGCGATATTCGCGAACGTTTGTTCGGCGAGGAAAGAATAGCCGATGGAGCAAAAACACGTTAAGTTATGGGAAAAGGTTACTGGAAACTGGAAGGATGAATGCGTACGGCAAACAGATGTATGAGGAGGGGTTGTTAAAACCGACGATTGATCATGATTTGCCGAAGAACCCTGACGTGCCAGAAGTGTTGAAGAAAGCGTTGGTTCAAGAGGGGTTATTAGAGAAGTTTATGGTGTTGGCGCCATCTTATCGACGATATGTTATTTATTGGGTTGTACGGGCTGTTAGGACAGAGACGAAGGAAAGAAGAGTTGGAGTAGTTATAGAAAAATTAAAGAAGGGAGAGAAAGTGTTTTAGCAATTGATAGGTCCAATCTCTAATCTTCCATCGCGGATTCTTTCTAATACCTCAGCCATGATTTGATATTCTTCTGCTAAGACTATTTTTTGGAGCGCTTTTGCGTTTTCTTCAGTGGGGTTGCCAATTAAGTCTTTTGGAATGGGGATAGCGACTTGTCGTAAAATTCTTCCTTCATCATAATTAGCATTCATTAAATGCACAGTTGGTCCTGTATGTGTATCCCCCGCATCTAATATTGCTAAATGTGTTGCTAAACCGTACATGCCTTTTCCTCCATGTTTAGGCAGAAGAGTGGGGTGGATGTTAATGACTCTGTCTTGATAGGCAGCTAGTAAAGGACCTTCGACTCTTTTAATGTATCCTAATCCTAACACGAGGTCAACTTCATGGGCTGCTAGTAATTCTAGTTGTCTCCCAACTCTTGGTGCATGAGATGCTGGAATGCCTAATCGTTCAGCTCGCTCGTAAATTCCTGCTTGGCGTTTATTGCAGAGGATAGCAGCCGATTGGAATCCCGGGAGGCGACCATCGGCTATCTTTTTGTGTAGTTCTTCAACACTGGAGCCGCTGCCAGAAGCGAGGTAGCCTAATCGTATGTCTCGGTGCATATTTATTATTCTCCAAATATTTTTTGATAATTTTGCCAAATCGCATCTGCGACTTCTTGTTCCGACAGAGATTTGATCTCAGCAATCTTTTTTATTGATTCTATCACAAATGCAGGTTCGTTCGGTTTGTCTTTGAATGGACTTAACCAGGGAGCGTCTGTTTCTGTGAGTAATTGTGTTAATGGTGCTTTCTTTACAAGCGTTTGAAAATTAGATGCTTTAGTAATGATTGGAGGAATGGAGAAGTAATGACCTAATTCAATTGCTTTCGTCATTAATGATTTCCTGCCAGAGAAACAATGTTGAATCACAGGTATTTCATTGTGTTTGATTTCTTGTTCTAATATTTCTAAACACTCTTCTTCTGCTTTCCTGGAATGGATAATGATTGGTTTTTGTAGTTTAATAGCGAACTGAATAATTTTTCTGAAATTAGCTGTTTGTTCTTCATATGTTTCTTCTTTGGTAACCCAATAAAAGTCCATGCCAACTTCGCCAATTGCAATGATGTTGTCTTTGTGTTTTTCTATAAATTGGAACTCTTTATCTAAATCAATTTTCCCTTCGTGATGTGGTAACCCGGTAGCGTCAGGTTGTTTGCCTAGTGCGTCAATGGGATAAATGCCAAGAGAGGCTTTGATTAATGGATGTTTCTTTGATAGTTCGAGAACTTCTTTGTTGTTTTCTGGATTAACGCCAGAAAGAAGAATTGCTTTCACGCCTGCTTTCTCTGCTCGTTTGAGAACTTCGTTTAGTTGCGGTTTCAATTGTTCGTGGTTAATGTGGCAATGTACGTCTACGAGTTTCATAGAGAAGAGTTTTATGTTGACTGATTTAAATGTTTTTATAACCCTGCTCTATGTGCTTGATATACCAATTCTCCGAGAGCATCGCCGGCACTTTGTGCTGTCTGAATCCTGCAAGGTGGGTTTGGGTGAAGAAGCGCTAGAAGTGTTTTATGAGTAAGGGCTGTTACTTCACTATCACAAAATTGTATCTCCTTAACTTTCTTCTCTGGTTTTTTCTTTCTTTTGATAAGGCGACGGATTCCACCACTAGAAAGTGTTCCAGTAGGGAATGCTTCCAAGCCAGTAATCATATGGTATACCAAACAGCCGAGGCTATATACATCAAAACGAGGATCAGAAGGAGCTCCCTCAATAGCTTCTGGAGCTCTTGCGGAAATTGTTGTGTATACTTCATATTCTATCTGGCCGATCTCTCCGAGGCTATCTAAATCAATAACAACAACCCTTTGATCTAACTCCGTTCCATTAAAATGAGGAACAACTGGATCCTCTACCAAAGCATTATCAGGTTTAACATCTCCATGAATAAGGCCGGTATTATGGACTTCCTGCAAAGTATACGCTAATTTCCGGGCGTAGCGAAAGCTTCTGAAAAGAGGTAGGTGAGTTCTCAGTGATCTAAGGCTTCTTCCTGTAATAAATGGCGCAACAAGTAACCGAGAATTATGATTAACATGTGTAGGAACACGGACATTTTCTACTTCTCTAAGACGTTCACAATAGCTATCGATACGAAGAAGGACACTTGAAACGCCGTCAAGTGGATTCATTCTCCGAACACAAGCAATTTTAGGGAACACATCGGTTGGTCTCCCTTCTATAAGGCGGGCTTTATACGCAGTAGCGATCCCTCCCTCGCCAACTTTCTCAATTTCTTCATATGTATGGCCAGGAAATTCAAACCGTTGTAATGTCGGATACGGGTAGAAAAATCTTCGTGGTTCTGTTGTCATTGTGGAGAATTAGTGTTTTGCGTCCGCTAAGTTATATTCTACCGCAGTTGCAGGTTCTGGAGTTTCTGGTTGACTTGGGAAATATGATGCTAATAAGCCTGCAACAGTTACTCCTACTGCGAAAATTCCAACTGCAATAGCAGCTCGCCAAGAAGAACCTTGTTTTCGTTTATGGAATCTTGGAATTCTTCGAGTAGGACGTTCTTGCACTGAATATTTTCTAACTTTAATCTCAATTGATGGCCGAGCTGGTTTCGGTGATCCTACTTCGTACAATGGTTCTGGAACAAAATTATCATCAATAGTCCTGTTGGGGTGTAAGAGGTTTCGTATAGCACGTGATCCCGCATTCGTCGTGTAGGGATTATAGAAATACCACGATATTGTTGCCGCTCGAATGCTCTGTCGATTCTCTTTGAAAGTTCTGGGCTAACGGTCATCTGAGGAGAGAATAGAATCGAGTTTATAATTGTTACGTAAGAGTTGTGAAAAATTAGCAGAATATTTAAAAGAGAAAGCGGTTTTTAGAGTAATTATGTCCTCAGTGAGAAAATCTGGAAGTTAAGTATTTCTTTAGTAGTAGATTGAGGTTTGGTTTTTAGTTTGTTTATGAGATAATGGAAATTACAACAACACATGGAGAAGGGTCACATCTTACAGTTGATTTATTTGGCTGTAACGTTGAGGTACTGGGAAGTATCGAGAAAATTACTACGGTATTAACAACCCTTCCAGATGATATTAACATGACCCCTATTTCGGGGCCATTGGTTAAGTACCATCAAGCAGAGAATGAGATGGATTCTGGTGTCACGGGAGTTATTATTATTGCAGAGAGTCACATTAGTATCCACACATATCCGAAAAGGAAATTTGCATCGGTTGATATCTTTTCATGTAAAGAGTTTAATGTCAATAGAGCGGTTGAATTTCTGAAACAAGTTTTTTCACCAGAGAGAGTTGAGAGAAATGTGTTGCATCGAGGGTTTAAAGAGAATTTACACACAGAGAGATTTTGTGAGGAAGTAAAGGGAATAGAGATTTCAGAGGATCTTACGATCAGTCAATTTCTTAATAGTGCGAAGCAAATAGGTTTTCAAGCAGCACACTTAGGACAAGCCGTTGATGTGTTACGGAAGATGAAGCAAGATAATGCAACGATTTTTTTGTCATTCACTTCTAACATGGTCTCGTCTGGTTTAAGAGAAGTGTTTGCACAGATTGTGAAGGAAAAGTTGGTTGATGTTATTATCACTGGTGTGGGTTCGATTGAAGAAGATGTGATGAAAAGTTCGAAACCGTTTTTATTAGGACAATTTGCAGCAGATGATGTTGAATTACATAAGAAGGGGATAAACAGAATTGGAAATATTTACGTTCCTGATGATAGGTATGAGGGCTTAGAGGATTTTTTGGTGCCAATCTTTACAGAGGCATTTGAAGAACAACAGAAAACAAGGAAGATGTTAACCCCCGCGGCACTGATTCGAAAGATCGGAGAGAAGATTGAAGATACAAATTCATTTTTGTATTGGAGTGTGAAGAATAATATCCCCATTTATTGTCCTGCAATTACTGACGGTGCATTAGGACTACAATTATTTTTCTTCAAGCAGAAACATGATACGTTTGGTATTGACACGACGGGAGATATGAAAGAACTTGCTGGCTATGTTTTACAGGCAGAGAAAACAGCAGGCATTATTTTAGGAGGAGGGTTTGCGAAACATCATTTAATTGGAATTAACATTTTGCGAGAGGGGTTGGATTACGCGATCTACGTAACAACAGCACGCGAAGGAGATGGATCACTCTCTGGTGCAAGGCCAAAGGAAGCGAAGTCATGGAGTAAGTTGAAAGAGGAAGCAAATAATGTGTGTATTGAATCTGATGCAACAATTGTTTTTCCATTATTAGCGGTAGCAATGAAACGAGAGTTAGGAGGGCGCGAGAATGTTCGATTGGATTAGTGTTACTTTGTTATTTGCGTTGAGTTTTGTTGCAGGATTAGTGGTTAAGTACGCAGATTTTTTAGAGGATACGGTTAAAAAGAGGGGCGTAGTGCCGTATGTTGTCGGTGCTCTTTATGGTGGTTTATTGTTTTTTGTGATGTTTTTATTTCCAGAGATTACAAGTTTATGGGTGGGGATCGTTATTGGATTATTAGTTATTGGAAAGATAGATGCGCCTGCGCATTATGTTGGCGTTGGAGTGTTCTTCTTGTTGTTGGTAATGTTTGGTGTGCAAGATGTTATTGTGTGGTTATTGTTAACGGTGATTTTAGTTACGGTGTTTGAGGAGCTGTTAAATGATTATAGTGATAGAAAAGGAGTAAAAAACAAAACGCTACAGAAAATTATTTCATGGAGACCGTTGTTAGAGGTAACATTGTTTATTATTGCAGTTACTACGGGAATGTGGCGGCCATGGTTAGCGTTATTAGGGTTTGATATTGGATATATATTGGTAAGTAAATATGAGAAGAGGATGGAGGTTGTGGAATGAACTTTATGAACTTACCAGAGAAATATGCACAGGGGGAATTTGTAATTCTTCCTATTTCATATGAGAAGCATGTTACGTATGGTGGTGGAGCATCAAAAGGGCCAGCAGCAATTGTTGCAGCGAGTAAACATTTAGAATATTATGATGATCAATTTGATTGCGAACCGTTTGAGAAAGGGATTAGGTTATTAGACGAATTGAAACTCAATGAAAAAACACCGGAAGAGATGGTTGATGTTGTTTCTAAAGAAGTGAGTAAGCATAAAGAAAAGTTTGTTATTGGATTGGGAGGGGATCATGCTGTAACAATTGGTGTTGTGAGAGGTTTAGAACAATCACATGAAGTGTTTTCAGTCGTTCAATTTGATGCGCATGCTGACTTTCGTAATAGTTGGAATGGTTCTGCACTAAATCACGCATGTATTGCACGGCAAATTAGCAAGAAGCATGAGTTGTTACAAATTGGAATCAGAAGTATGGATGTTGACGAGAAAGAATTGTTAGAAGGAGCAGAAAATGTTCATGTCATTAAAGCATATGATTTTTCATTAGATAAAGTAAGAGAGTTATTGCCGAAACTAAAAGATAGAGTGTTTATTACAATTGATGTTGATGTGTTTGATCCAAGTTTTCTGAGAAATACAGGAACGCCCGAACCGGGTGGATTGCTGTGGAACGATGTTGTTAATTGTTTGAAATTAATTTTTGAGAATAAAACCGTGATTGGAGCAGACATAACAGAGTTTGCGCCAAAGGGAAATTATGATGCTGAAGCGTATGCGTTAGCGAAATTCGTGTATAAGATTATGGCGATGAAGGTTACTTATGAAACAAAAGTATAAAGTTGTGATTGGAATAAAGGAGGGAATGTTTTCGAAGTCTGTTGATGAACCAGTGTACTTTGATGATTTAGAGAAAGCAAAAGAGTATATTCGGAAAAAGAGGAAAGAGTTACAAGAAAATTTATGGTTCTATAAAGTCTGGGAATTTGGTAAAGAAGATTATATTGATATGGGTTTAGTGGTTGAGTAGATTTTTGATCGTGAGCAGGTTTAATTTGTTTGGTATAGCTTCCGCTAGGTTTTCATAAAAAAAAGAAAACAAAGGCGAACAAAAGTTCACCAATGAGATGTAAATGAAAACCATATGTAAGGTAACACAAAGTATGAACGTTAGTAACCGCATGCTGAATCCCTCGTTACCTTGGAACTTACACACCGGTTCTATCAAGCCGCTCTTCTTGCGACGTTCTAAGGAATCTCTTTTCAAGGTACGCTTCGTGCTTAGATGCGTTCAGCACTTATCACTTATGGCGTAGCTGCCCGGCATGCCTTGTCAGACAACCGGTCGACCAGTGGCCACGAGCCTCCGTTCCTCTCGTACTAAGAGGTCCTTCCTTTCAGATTCCCAACACTTCCAGTAGATATCAAACAAACTGCCTCACAGCGTTCTGAACCCAGCTCACGATCCCTTTTAATGGGTGAACACCCCCACCCTTGGCAGCTTCTGCACCGCCAGGATAGGAAGAGCCGACATCGAAGTAGCAAACCGCGCCGTCGATATGAACTCTCGGGCGCGACAACTCAGTTATCCCCGGAGTAACTTTTCAGTCATTCACAGCCCTCATTAAGAAGGCTTGTGAGTTCGCTAAGCCACACTTTCGTGTTTGGAATTCGTTATGTTAGAATTCCAATCAGGCTGGCATTTGCCTTTGCACTCCACTTCGGATTTCTAAACCGAATGAGCCAACCTTTGGGCGCTATTGATATCCTTTCAACAGCGTGCCACCCCAGCCAAACTGTCCACCAACCGGTGTCCCTCAATTTAGAGGTAAGTGATATAGTTTCTAATAAGTGGTGTTACATTGACGCCTCAGTACTTCTCTGACGACAAGTACCTCAAACAGCTCCCACTTACGCTATATATTAAAAGCCACATCACAGCGACAGGCTACAGTAAAGTTTCACGGGGTCTTCGCTTCCCACTGGAAGTCCCTGGCCTTTGCACCAGGACAGAGTATTCGGGAGATTCTACGTTGGGACAGTGGCGATCTCGTTATACCATTCATGCAGGCCGTCATTCAAACGGCAAGGCATTTCGCTCACGTCTGTTACTTTCACTCAGAAGAGTTACTGACCATTGGAATATGGCGGATATACATTTCTGCATATCTCCTTACATCGCTGCAAGGATCGGACTATATCTTCATCTGTTGCCAGATGTTTGGCGTATAGTCTCTGAGGATTCTTCTTTAAGAAAGAAGTCTTTCCTGCTGATTGTCTCCACTTATTGATTTTCAGGGGTCGTTGCTTTGTTACCAAAACAATATCCTACAACAAGATACAGAGATTTTCCAGCATATAGCCAAATTTTTATCTCAGTTTTTTCGGTATCTGTTTAACAACCTGAGACTTAAGGCAACGAAGTGCTTACCTTAAGAGAGTTATAGTTACTCCCGCCGTTTACCAGCTCTTCACCCCGTTGGAACGAGGCTTAAAGTACTGGCACTGGGCAGATATCACCTTCTATACACATCTTTACAGACTAGCAGAAAGTTTTGTTTTTGTTAAACAGTCGGACCACCTTTGTTACTGCGCCCTGGACTCGCACTCATGCGAATACGAATTCAGGGATCCCTTATACCGAAGGTACGGGACTAATTTGCCGAATTCCCTAACGTAGATTAAACTCACACATCTTAGGCTTCTCACCTAGGGGCACCAGTGCCGGTTCTGGGTACGGTTACTTCAGATTTATTTCCATTCCCTTTTCAGGGGCTCCAGATACCAACCAAACGAACCATAGGTCCGCCATTCTACAATTTAATCATGTTCTCATCATTACGATACTCCCATGATGTATCTGTATTAGCACTTCCGACAAGAAGTGTTGGTCTCTTCCAAAGCGTTAGAAATGGAACTTGCGTCGCCGCACATACTAAAGTAGTAGTGGAATATTAACCACTTTCCCTTTCCCATTACTCCGTTAGGAGATTGGTTAGGACCGACTAACCCTTGGCTGATTGACATTGCCAAGGAACCCTTGCCCTTACGATGGTACGGATTCTCACCGTACTAAGATCCTACTTTCACCAGGATATTCATTTCTTCCAGGTCCACGTCTCCTCACGGAAACGCTTCTGCCCTAGAAAAACGCCCACCTATCCCCACTTTCGTGGTCTATGGTATCGGCGGTCAGCTTAGACCCGTCAATTTTCCGGGCCCACGACCTCAACAAGTAAGCTGTTACGCACTTTTTAAAGGATGGCTGCTTCTAAGCCAACCTCCTTGCTGTCTAAGATCACGGACTCCGTTTACCCTTTATCACTTAGCTGACACTTAGGGGCCTTAACCATAGTCTGGGTTGTTCCCCTCACGGAAATCAAGTTTACCCCAAGATCCCCTGTTTCCCAGAGTCTACAACGTTACAGCATTCGGAGTTGGACAGGAAACCGACAGATTTCTCCGCCTAAATCCCCTATCCGTAGCTCTACAACCGTAACCATCTCGTCTGAGACTTGACTAAGGTCAATTTCGGTAGGAACCTGCTATTGCCGAGCTCGATTGGCTTTTCACCCCTATTCCCAAGTCAGAAAAACACTTGCACGTAGAACTTCTTCAGGCCTCCACGACGTCTTACCATCGCTTCACCTTGCTCAGGAATAGATCGCCCGGTTTCAGGTCGTATCCCTGTGACTTATGGCACTTATCATACCATTCTCCTCGTAAACTGCGAGATTTTGCTTTCGCTTTGGCTCCCCTTTTACAGGTTAACCTCGCCACAGAAATACACTCCCTGGCACGTTATTCAAAACGCACGGTACAACTCCTAAGAGCAGTACCTCACTATCGCTACTAGATTTCAGAGTCTTTGAACTCCCTATCAAGGGTTCTTTTCAACTTTCCCTCACGGTACTTGTATGCTATCGGTTTCGAAACGTGTTTAGTCTTAGAGGTTAATGCCCCCCATATTCCCACTCCATTTTCAAGGAGCAGTACTCCGGAGACTTCCTAGGACCAACGTATCTTACTTTACGGGACTATCACCCTGTATCGTGTTGCTTTCCAGCAAACTTCAAGTCAATACTTTGGCCGTAATGGAAATCCATACACCACATCTCCATTACATTACTGTAACAGATTCAGTTTGGACTATACCGCTTTCGTTCGCCACTACTCACGGCATCTCAATTGATTTCTTTTCCTGCAGGTACTAAGACGCTTCAATTCCCTGCGTTCCCCTACCTAAAAAGGTATAGAAGAGAGAAGTCTCATTCGGACATCTCTGGTTCAATGCCTACATGCGACTCGCCAGAGCATTTCGTTGCTTGTCACGTCCTTCATCGGCGTTTCGAACCTAGTCATCCATCTAGCAGCTTCCTAAGATGTGTTACCTTACATATGGTTCATTACTATGATGTGTTAACGTGGAGTTGAACTTCACTCCATCATATTTCAACCGTCGTCACCGAGATTGCGAGTTCTCGATATCCGTTTGCTAATTTTTATTAGCGGTTGCGCCCCCTCACCTCGAAAGATTTGGGAACATTTGTGTGGACTTGTGTCCAATGGACCCTGTGGGATTTGAACCCACGACCTCCTGCTTGCAAGGCAGGCGCTCTCCCCCTGAGCTAAGGGCCCGGGAAAGTCATTGTATGTTTGTGCTTTTTCCGAAAAAGGAAAAAAAGGAGGTGATCCAGCCGTAGGTTCCCCTACGGCTACCTTGTGACGACTTAACCCACCTCACCGAACCTGGATTTGATACAACTCAAAGCTGCATCTCACCCAGACCCAACTCGGTTGGTTTGACGGGCGGTGTGTGCAAAGAGCAGGGACATATTCACCGGACCGTGATGAAGTCCGATTACTAGGGATTCCGTTGTCATGACAGCGAATTACAGCCATCAATCTAGACTAAGACAAGGTTTGAAGGTTTGGCTTCTCTTTTCAGAGTCGCAGCCCATTGTCCTTGCCATTGTTGCGCGCGTGTAGCCCAGCAGATTCGGAGCATACAGACCTACCGTAGCCCACACCTTCCTCTCTGTTTCCAGAGCAGTCCCCATAAGGTGCTCAGTCGTCCTAAAGGACCTGCTAGCAATTATGGGTATGGGTCTCGCTCGTTACCTCACTTAAGAGGACACCTTACGGCACGAGCTGACGACGGCCATGCACTACCTCTCGGCTCGTCAGGTAAGACATTCAATCTGACCTTCATTCTGCCGTCGCTGCTGGTGAGATTCTCTGCGTAAAGTTAGATTAAACCGCACGCCGCACCCCTTGTGGTGCTCTCCCGCCAATTCCTTTAAGTTTCAGCCTTGCGACCGTACTTCCCAGGCGGTGTACTTAACGCCTTCGCTCCGGCACTGCATATCCACGTAGAATATGCAACATCTAGTACACAGCGTTTACGGCTAGGACTACTCGGGTAATTAGTCGAGTTTCTTCCGATTACTTTCATCTCGTACTTCAGTAGTGTTTGATAAACAAACAAAGTACGAGACTAATTTCCGAGACGGAAGTCTCGATATCTAATCCGGTTTGCTCCCCTAGCTTTCGTTCCTCACCGTCGAACCCGTTCTCGTCAAGCGCCTTCGCCACAGGTGGTCCTCTGGAGATTATAGCATTTTACCGCTCCCTCCAGAATACCCTTGACGCCTCCCGGTCCCTAGACATACAGTATCTCAAGCACGTCGATTTGTTGAGCGCATCGATTTCACCCAAGACTTATACATCCGGCTACGAACGCTTTAGGCCCAATAATCGTGATTGCCACTCGTGGCGCAGGTGTTACCGCGGCGGCTGGCACCCGTCTTACCCACCACTTATTCGCCAAGCTATTTACATTTAGCAAAAGCCCATGCATAACATGAGCACTGGGAGTTCCCTTATCGCACTTACGTACATTGTAAAGGTTTCGCGCCTGCTGCACCCCGTAGGGCTAGGGTCAGTGTCTCAGTACCCTTCTCCGGGCTCCCCCTCTCAAGGCCCGTACTGATCGTAGCCTTGGTGGTCCTTTACACCACCAACAAGCTAATCAGCCGCCAACTCATCCTACAGCGTTACCTTTCAAGGAAAGGACATTCCAGTACCAATCCCCTATCCAGTTTTAGCCACAGTTTCCCATGGTTATGCCGAACTGTAGGGCAGATTATTGACGTGTTACTGAGCATTCAGCCTGTGATCCGAAGATCCCTCTGACTTGCATGGCTTAGTCGAACTCCCATAGCAGCAATCTCCCGCAGGATCAACGGGGA
>CAYFMJ010000004.1:0-54911 GCA_964344235.1 uncultured Methanosarcinales archaeon
GAGCTAAGAAATGTGTAGTAGTTTCGTGTTGTGTAGCAGTTTCGGGATATTAGAAAATCTGTCTAAATCAACAACTCTAAAATACTCCTGATTCCGCACGCTATACTTCCTCTCAGACTTCTCCAATTCTTCCATCATCTCTTCTTTTGAAATCATACCAAATATGCGAACAAAACCATTCCCATCATGATGACATACGACATGATAATCTGCAATTTTCTCCGGTTCTTCTCGTATTCGATCATCTGGATACGTCATCTGTTTATATATCTCCAAAGAAGAATTCCCGATACTGCGTAACCCAACAGTCACCTCTTCCCCACCAATCTTAAGAGTGAAATCAGCACCAGCTCCCTGGGCATCACCAAAATATAACCCTCGATTCCGAAACCATACTCCTTTTGAAATCAGTATTTGCTTAAATGCTTCCTCCGTTGCCCAACAATTGAAGAAATTCTGCACTTTTTGCGGTGCATTCCTTCCCTGTTTTTCCCATCCTTCCGTAGAGATCTTCTGTTGTGCTTGCTGTAAGAAGAATACTAACAACGATGGTGGGATAGTATATTCTAAGGGCATAAAGGTATTACACAACGAGTCCTTATATAATTTCTACCGATACTTGTCGAGTGGGTTGTGGCTATTCCTCCACCACTTTCCTAAACACCAAACAATAATGGTGGTGCACATTCGGCACAAAACTATACTTATACCCGTATGGAAAAAGCGTTTTATTATCCTGACACCAAATTCTCTCTCCTCGTAATTGATAATGCTTTGCCATTTCCCTGGCAAAATCCCATGCTAACATCTTATACTCTCCTTTGTGCATATAATTCTGCAACACTACTACCAAATACCCACCCTCTTTCACACGCGTTTTAATCGCAACAAAAATCTTCATCAACTTCTCTAGGAACTCTTCATAACTTTCCGCATTCCCTAAATCATTCTCATCCTCACTATACTGTGTATCTAATCCTTGTTCCTCCCTCTTAGCAGATGCTAACCCTTTCTTCTGCAACATCGGGCCGTATGGAGGAGAGGTAATCACGAAATCGACTTCCGGTAAATCATATTGCTTCCACATATAATCTACTTCACTCGAATCTCCCTGCAACACTAATTGCTTGCAACTCTGCCTTGCCCCTTCTTCAGACAACTGCAACTGTCCCTCAAATACCTTTAACCTTTCCCTAGCAATATCGGCATACTTCTTCTGCAACTCAATTCCGATGCCGTTTCGTTGTGAATTATAACACGCTACTAAAGTACTTCCCGTTCCCAGGAACGGATCAAATACCACTTGTCCTGGCTTGGTAAAGAATTTCACAAACTCTTCAATTAAATCCTCTGGATATTTGGCCGGATGTAGTAATTCATTCTTCTTTCTCCGTGCTGGATTGTGGATAAACCACGTTTTGGTAAACCGCAACCATTCCTGCGCTGTCAATTCATTCAGCTTATTATATGGAGAAACCTCACCCATAAACAGATCAAAGAAATGAATGTATATAAGAATTTAGGGAATAAAAAATAGAAAAAAAGAAACAAAAAACTTATCGCCGTCTTCGCGTCGTTTTTCTCTTGGCAGGTTTCCGCTTCGGTGCAGCTTTTCTCTTTGTCGTTCTCTTCTTTGCTGGCTTCCGTTTTGGAGCTGCTTTACGCTTTGTGGTCTTTCTCTTAGCCGGCTTTCGCTTCGGTGCAGCTTTTCTCTTTGTTGTTCTCTTCTTTGCTGCTTTCCGTTTTGGAGCCGCTTTTCGCTTCGTAGTCTTCCGCTTCACTGTTCTTTTCTTAGTCGCTTTCTTCTTCGCGGATTTTCTACTCTTCTTTCGACCACGTGCCATCTTAGCCCGAGCTACATTACCTTTCTTATCAATGAAATATAAGTAGCCAGACTCTTTCTTCACACCAACTTTCGCAACTACTTGCGTTCTAGAACGTCCTTTTGTTCGTCCTGCACGGCTCATTTTTGCACGAGCAACGTTTCCTTTTTTATCGACGAAATAAAGGTAACCAGATTCTTTCTTAATTCCTGTTTTTGCAACAACTGTCGCCATCCTCACACCTCTTTGTTATTTTTTCTGAAAAAACACCGTTTTTCGAGGTAGAAGAAACCAAATGAGTATTTAAAACTTTCTTTTTTCTCGTCGAGAACCCTCCCTATACCCCTTAATTATCTTGCATTTTCTGTCTGCTGTTCTATGGGGTGATTGTTGGAAGTTCTCATCATATTTCGTCCAACGTTGTTATTTGGCAATGATAATAAACCAAAAGATTTATAGTTTGCGCATCTGTGCGCTGGGGGTTTCTACGTAACAAATTTTGGGTTTTCAGTTTTATGAAAATACGAGGTGCATAAAACATGGCAACCATACATAAAAGTTGGATAGAGAAATTAGATCAAGTAAGAAATTTACTTCAGGAAGCCTTTCCTGAGTTTGATATGCGCAATATGCAGGAGAGAATGAGTAAAATTGCCCATTATCATTACAATAAACGAAATTCAATGCTTCTTGGTCAAGATCGAAAAATCTACGACTTGCTCATTACTAACAGTTACAATCCATATACTGTGTATCGTTGGCTCCTGTTAGATAAAATACCAGAAGATATTCGATTTCAGTTAAACCAGAATCAAATTAGTCAAAAGAAAGCGTTTTCTTTGTCTATGCAACGCAAACGGATGACAGATGAGGATATAGTGCTTAATATTCGCCAGATGGGCATGCAATTGGTGAGGTGTTTGTAAGATGGCAAATATTCGTAAAGTTAAACAAAGGGGAAGGAGACTACCTAATGTGCTGAGTAAGAAGCAGTTGATCCAATTGTTTGAGAAAATTGAAGATATGCCCGTTTTTATCGCTAGTTTACTTGCTCTGTTCTGTGGTATGAGGATAAGCGAAGTCTGTCATCTAAAGAAAAAAGACATAAATTTAGAAGATTGTAAGATCAAAATTGTACAGGGTAAGGGTAATAAAGATCGAGTTGTGATGCTGCCACTAAAACTTAAGCCATTGGTTGAGAAATGGAGCCGTATTGGAAGCGAGAGTGAATATTTCTTACATAGCTTCAACGATCCGAATAAGCCACTTGTTGATGGCTATGTGCAAAGAAGGTTCAGGCTTTCACTTGAGAGAGCAGGCCTTAAAATCAAGCGAAGAGTTACAGAAACGGGAAAACAACAATATATGTATAGTTTTCACACGTTACGTCACACCTACGCTACATATCTCTTGGAGAAAGGCATTGATTTGTACTATGTGCAGAGAGCTTTGGGCCATTCTGACATTCATACAACACAAATTTATGCATATATCAGCCAGAGAGACCTGCAGGATAAAATAAATAGTGTCTTCGCACAAAAAGCAACTAAAGGGAAAATTCCGCAATCAATTACTGATCCGGTTCAAGTTCTTCAGTTACGGTTAAGTTATGGGGAAATTTCTGCAGAAGAATACGAAAATATGTTGAACGTTTTGCAACAGAGCCAGAAGATGCAATGGTAATTTAGTACCAACATTTTTTTCCATTTTCTTTTAGCCATTTAATCCTTTCTTTGTAATTTGGGATTGCACTTGCAACTAACTCCCAAAATTTTGCAGAATGATTTTTCTCTTTGATATGTGCCAATTCATGAATACAGACGTAGTCTATGACCTCTTCAGGAGCAAAAAGTAAACGCGTTGAAATGTTGATATTATTTTTTTGTGAACAACTTCCCCAATTAGAGGAATTATATTTGAGAAATATTTTGCCTATTTCAAAACCAAAATATTTTTTGTTCAATGCATTGACCTTATCAACAATATACTCTTTTTTGACTTTTCCTATAACCCGACTTAGAAGCACAGAAATGTGTTTCTTTTTTTCTTGCTCGCTAATATTTTGCGAGATTATCAGGAAGACAGTTTTTCCATAAGTTTGAGCTGAACTTCCTTTCTTATCTGTGAATGTTATATTGAGTTTGTATGTGTCACCTCCAACGCTGATTTCATCACCGTTGTTGTACTCTTTGAAACCTTTATCTTCTGGCTGGATTTTTCTTTTTTGTAGTGCTTTTTGCGCCCATTGCTTAGCTTCGAATATAACTTTGAACAATTCTTCTTTAGATAATCCTGTTGGTACTCGCACGTTAATTCCTCTTTTTCCAATAGAAAAACGAGTGTTGTCTCTTTTTTCTTGATGAATGAAAATTTTGTGTTCAATACCATTTACAGTTATTTTTTCTTGGCGCATAGCGTTTTGTCTGCAAGTACAATACGAATTTCATCGTACGTTATTTCTTTTGATAATGCTTGCTTGACCTCCTTTACTCTTGGCTCAGTACGAAATGATTCATATGCTTTGATAATTTTAGAAATAGTGAAATCAGATACACATTGCTTTGCAGAGATTTTTCTTACTGCAACCAACCTGTGTATGTGACCAAAAATAGTTGACGTTGCAAGACCACGCTGTTTTGCGATGTCATGAGGTTTTAGTCCCTTCTTGAACATCTGCAGAGTTATTTCTTCTGATTCACCTAATTTTATTGGTTTTGAAACTTTTTGCTCTAGTAATGTTATGTTTGTCTTCTTTTCGAGAACCTTTTTTCCTGCATCAGTCAATGTGACAATCGGATATGAATACTGGCTCGTGTTGATTTTCACTTGTTTGAGTAATTCCATTCGCTCGAGTTGTTCGATGAAACCAAGAATGGTTGGTATATCATACCAAAGTAGCCCTCCATAACCTGCTTTCTTTTCAATACTTTTTATGGTTTGAGATTTTGATCCTCGTAGGAAAGCAGCTAACTTATGCTTACCTATTAGGTTTGTTGAGACTGTTCTAAGAATTGAGTGCACAATTTGTTGTTGTGCGTTTTCCTTGATTGGTTTTGAATATTCAGATAGGTTCTTGTGAGATTTTTGTAGATTATCAATATGTTTCTCTTTGAAATATTTGTATTGATATGCTAAGCCGTTTATAGTCATTTCTCCTTTTGCTTTCCGTGATGTTACAAATCCAAACAACTTTTGTAAATATTTCTTGTCTTGTTTGAATTCAGCTTTTTGTTTGAGTCCTAACTTCTCTATAATTTCTTCATCTGTTTTGCTCAAAGCACGCATTTTTCGTGTGATTATTATTATTTCTGTTTGAGAGTGATTAGATTTCTGATACAAATCAACAACACCTTGAATTACAACTCCTTGCCCTATATGTAAAATTAGATTACACATTTGGCAGATAGTCTCAAGATTTTGCTCTTGTTTATCTCGTGGATTGTCGTTAATGTGATGAACAATCATATATCTGTCGCACTCAAAACCACAATAAACACATTTATCATTATCTCGTTTTAGAATTCTTCTCCTAATTGTTTGCCATTTACTATGATTTAGAAATTCTCTTTGCCATGGCTGACGCCACAATTGAGGATCATTGAATGTAGGAAAGAGCTTTTTTGCAATGCTAATCACCCTAAAATCTCTTCAATTTTTGTAATGAATTGGTCGGCATCTTGGAGTGAACTTTGTGCATTCTCTTTTGAGATTGTAGGGGTCGCTTCATACTGTGCAGTTTCTCTTCGTGTTTTTGTTTGCATGAGTTTATTGATCAAATCCTCACTTAGTACATATGCCTTAGAGATTTGTTGCAAATGCTTCTCCTCAAGATGTTTATTTTCATGCACATAGTGATGTTCTAGAATTGTGATCGTTGCTGCATGACTTTTTGACTTGAAACCTAGTTTTGCTACTGCTGCCAATGCAGACGTGTACATCGCATAATACGAAACAACTATGACCCAATCAAAACTCTCAAAGGAAGAGCGTAACTTGAGAATTTTTCTGAGATCTTCTTGATCTGAAATATTGAACAATAGGTTAGCAACTGTAAGGTTTTTACGTGATTTGGTTAGGAAAAGAGAAGAAAGTTTAACGTTCTCTTCATTCTTGGTTATTTGTCCTTTTTTCAAATATCCTTTAATTTTTTTCTTGAGCTGTTTTACTCTTTCCATCCTATAAACCTCCAAAACTGTTGTGACCCATATATTGAAATTCCATAATCTCTAACTTCTTTTCCCACATTGAGCGATGGGCCTTTAAGCATTTTTCTAAACTCATTAATATCTGTTAGGATAGGACTTACCGTGATGTTGTGTGAGAGTTGATAGCTCAGACACTCAGTCTCAATAATATTTCTTGTCTCCTTATCCGAAATATCACTAATGATAAAGAGAAGATCAATATCGGAAGTCTTATTTGCCGATCCTTTGGCGTAACTTCCAAACAAAACGATTGAATGGAGCTTTGATATAACTTTTTCGCTTATGTTTTGTATAATATTCTCAAGAACATTCTTTAGTTTGGAATGTTTGGTGTACAATTCTTCTTTTTTCTCTAAATCAAGCTCTTGAAGAAGGTGCCGGCTTTTAGCATTGTCTAAGTTTAGAGAACATTTCTTTGCTCTGCCAACCACTTCAACAACTATTACTTTTCCTTCTTCTAGTTCTTTGATGTGGTTATATGCCGGTCGGTAACCAATCGCTAGTTTCTTAGAAATATTGAGGATAGTATACCCTCTATCTAAATGATTACGTAGGAGTCCTATTATTTTCAATGCTGTTTGTCTTCTCATATTATTCACTTAATGAATAGTTTTATTCACTTTAGTATATAAATCTTTCTGCTGCAAAATCATTTTGTGACTACATTTCAAAGAAAAGCGACATATGAGATAAGTTGTAGTCACACACACAACTATCCTTTAAACCATTCTTCACGAGTAAACTTACCAAAAAGAATGAGAACAAATCCTAAACTAGCCAGGCCAACACCAAGTACAGCTCCATCTTGGTGCCAGAACCAGAACCCAACTATAGCTATCAATACACCCAGAATTACAAAAATCCATCCCGGTGATTCAAACAATTTCCTTTTACGCCCAGTCTCATCGAGCGTTTCCTTAGCTAAGTGTCCTTTCATTTTCCAAATAATGTAACTATTCCTTTATTATCATCGAGCATTGCTGCTCCTTTCTTTTGCAACTTAGGGAGTAACTTTTGTAGGTTATTAAACGTTTCTGCCCATTCTTCTTTGCATCTGCTTTCCTGAAGGATATAAACATGCTTCCATTCAAGATGTTGAACCAATTTTACATATTCCTCTAATCCCAGAATCTGTACTACAATGTTGTACAATGCTTCGTCTCTTTCTCGAAGATAGAAAAAAAGTATTGGCAATTGAACAAGATATGACCATTTCAAATCTTCTGCCTTATTTGAATCACGTCCAGTCAAAATAGTAATAATTTCGTCGTCAAGATATGTTTTCTGAGTAAATTCTCGAATTTTCTCATCAAGATAAAAATGTCGTAAATATTTTTTATATTTCTCAGCGAGTTTCTTATCATCACCCAGACTGATTGAATTGATGACTTTATCTAATAATTTGTTACTATTGGCTTTGTAGAAACGTTTGTTTTCAACAGATAAGATTCCATCCTCAACTGCTTTTTGTATCTCCCCTGTAATCTCTTTATGAAAAAATCTTCCTGTGTTGTTAAACCACTCTTTCCCAATTGCAACTAATGGTTTTGCTTCTGTAAGAGTTGAGAGGATAACCAACTTAACATACTCCTTTGCGGGCTTTTTCATTGTAAAGCTAGGAATATGTGGTTGTATATAAGCCTTTCTGCGATTTTAGCATTTTTCCTGATATTTAATAAAAATCACTAAAATATGAGTAAACTTTAAATAGTAGGTTCATTCTTAAGTAGTAATGGTGAACGACAACCCTTTCGAACCAAAAGATTTGGCTCTTCTAGAGCTTTTGAAACGACCAAAGAAAGAGTATGGAAGACCCACAATAAAATGGTCTTATTTCCAACTACTTGGCTTTGTTGCTGCACGAAATGGCAATGGATGGGTTCCTGCTCGTTCTCGTGCTGCGATGAAGAGAGGAAAACTTTCTGCAACACAGAAAGCAACAAGACTATATGGAGGTAACACACATGACGTATAAAAGAGAAGCATTAGAAATTGACGAAATGCAGGCAATGAAACAATCTTGCATGAGTTTCGATGAAGAAGTTGTTGTCTAT
This sequence comes from uncultured Methanosarcinales archaeon, assembly GCA_964344235.1. Lineage (GTDB taxonomy): Archaea > Nanobdellota > Nanobdellia > Woesearchaeales > GW2011-AR9 > CAYFMJ01. Next base: position 8,083 of record CAYFMJ010000004.1, read on the forward strand.
ACACTCTTAGAAACAGGTATGCGTGTTTCTGAGTTAGCTAATTTGAAGGAACAAAACATTAGCTGGCAAAGAGGGTGTATTAACATAATTGGGAAAGGAAATAAACGACGTGTTATTCCTATGAGTCCTGTAGTAAGAAATCTTCTGCGAGAGTTGTTTACGCGTCGGGATCGTTTCCATTTAGCTGTGCGAACGATTCAGAAATATGTCAAGGATGTTGCTGAACGAGCACGAATTAAAAAACCAGTTAGCCCCCATGTGTTGCGACATACATTTGCTGTAACCTATCTGCATAAAGGAGGGAATCTACGTGCCTTGCAAGGTATTTTGGGTCATAGCCATATTCAAACAACAGACATGTACTTGAATTATTCTGGCCAGAGAGTAATTGAAGACTTTAATCGAGTATGGGGTGAACAACTTGGGGTATGATATCCCTCCTCAACTTCAGCATAAAGAGAAGATTGTTGGTCCATTAACATTCGAGCAATGTGGATACGCTGCGATTTCAGTGCTTATAGCTGTTGCTATCCTCAAATTTTCACCTTTCCCTCTAGAACCTTCTTTTGCACTTTCTTCGATACCTTTGTTAATAGGTACCGGCTTTGTGTTCTTTGATTTAAAGAAATGGATACGAAACTTCGCAATTTTTCTGAAATTTAAGAGTGCTCGAATGACTTCTGTGAAAATGAAGAAGTTTTTATCGTTAAAAAAGATTGAAAATGATATTCTTCACACAACCAAAGGGAAAGTTGCAGTTCTTGAAGCAACACCGATTAATTTCATGATTAAGAGTGAAGAAGAACAAGAAGCAATCGTAAGCGGCTTTCAGCAGTTCTTGAACAGTCTTTCTTTTCCGGTTCAAATTCATATTAGTAGTATGCCTATTAATCTGAAACAACATTTCAAGAAGGTACGTAAACAGAGTAATGGTACATTAGCTGAGAATTATTGCAAATTTCTTCAGGATACCATTAATGATAAGACTGTCTTAAATCGTAAATTTCTCGTTCTTGTCAAAGAACGTAATGATATTGAAATGCAAACAAATCTTTGTCAGGAAAGATTGGATAGTCTCGGTTTACAAGCGAGAAGAATGAAAACCAAAGAGTTGGTCAAGTTCATTGACATCTATCTCAACAAACAATACAAAAGAGCAGTAACTACAAATGAAGGTGATGAAATTCTCAAATTATTAGCTCCTGAAAATATTGTTGATGGTATGGATGCAATTCAAGTGAATGACTTATTTTACAAAACATTAGCAGTCACAGGATATCCTCATGTTGTTAATGCTGGATTTCTTAATCGTATAATTAGTATGGGAGATCGATTTGATATTAGTATCCATATTCATCCGTATCCGATTAGCCATACAATGATCCAGCTCAACAAAGATTTACAAAAGCAGCTCTCTGACCTATACGCTGAATCAAAGAAAGGTATTGTCAATCCTACTTTAGAAATCAAATCAACCTCTACAAGACGCGTTCTTGAAGATTTACAGAAAGGAAAACAGAAACTTTTCGATATTTCTTTGTATGTAATGTGTCGTTCACGGCCATATAAAACCTACAAAGTGAAATTAGATGAAAAAGAAAAGAAGCGCAAAGATGGTGAGCTAAACAAGGAATACGAAGAACGATTACTGGAATTAATTGATCACAAAAAGAAAGAGGAAGCGAGGAAAGAGGTTGACCTCCTAGCACGGAAAGTAAAGGCTGAACTCGCAGCATTGATGATTGAATCAGCGCCAGCTTATGTGCGAATGCGAGATGGCTTGCAGAGTATGCTTCCTTTAGCAATAGATTCTTTACAAACAAGGAAAAATATCACAACAAGTGGTTTAGGTGCCTGTTTTCCGTTCTCAAGTCCCTACTTAGTTAATGAGCCAAGCGGCATTCTGCTTGGTCTTAATAGGAATAACATCCCATATATCAAAGATATCTTCAAATTGAGTAATGCAAACGGTGTTGTTTTAGCAACTTCAGGTGCAGGCAAGTCGTACTTTACGAAATTGTTGTTATCTCGTTTGTTTATGGGTGGAACTGACATATTTATCATCGATCCGCAGGGAGAATACATGCCAATCACAAGGCGATATGGCGGGCAAGTTATTACTATCTCAAAAGATTCAGAGACAATTATTAATCCGCTTGATTTAATGGGACATGAATACATTGAGAAACGTCTTTCGTTGATGGATGTATTCAAAATCATGTTTGGCGAACTTACTGAAGTGCAGAAAGCGATTATGGATAAGGCAATTGACCTTACATATGATAAGAAGGGTATCCGTAGAAATAGTTATGAGAATAAAGTTCCTCCAAAATTAGAAGATTTGTACAGAACCTTGAAAGCAATGTCGCTCAAAGCAACGACTCAAGAGAGAATGACTTACACTGCTTTGCTCAATAGGTTAGGTATGTACACTTCAAGAGGTGTTTTTAATTTCTTAAATCAAGATACAAACATAGATTTCACCAGTAACTTTGTCTGCTTTAATATTGGTTCAATGCCAAAAAAAGTCAAACCAGTGGTAATGTATCTTGTTTTGGATTATATTTACATGCGGATGAAGAAGTCGTTGAAACGTAAGATCCTCGTTATTGATGAAGCATGGTCAATTCTGCAAACCGCAGAAGAGTCTTCCTATATTTTTGAGATTGTGAAGACATGTCGAAAATTTAATTTAGGGTTATTGATGATCACACAAGATGTTGCTGATCTTGTTAATAGTAAAGCAGGTCACGCCGTTCTTGCAAATAGTGCCTATACGTTTTTGTTGCGGCAGAAACCTGCAGTGATTAACAGTGTGGCCAAGACGTTTAACCTTAGTTCAACTGAGAGGGACCATCTCATGGCAGCACAAAAAGGAAAAGGTATCCTGATTTTAGACAATGATCATCAAGAGTTGGAAGTTATTGCGGCTCCCGAGGAACATGAGCTAATAACTACTAACGCTGATGAACTGATTGGTCAACAGAAGAAAGTAACCCAAAAAGGAACGAAAGTAAAAGTAGGAATCGATCAAACAATTCCTGTGCACAAAGATGTTTCCATGAGCATGGAAACCAAGAATTTCTTGATAAATCAGGGTTTCAAACGCTGTATCTTTGTTGATATTGGGAAAACCAAATCAGAAGCGTTCTACGTTAAACCCCTAAGTCCTGAAAGCGTAGAACACGTGTTCATGTGTGAGAGATTGATGTTAAAACTGGAAGAATATGGGTTCACTGATATGAAGAGGCATTTAACGGTGGAGCCTGATGTCATTGCTGCAATCAATGGTGAGACCTTTGCCTTTGAGGTTGAAACAGGGAAAGATGTCAAAAAGAAGCGATTACAAATAAAATACGAGCCGTTAATGGAGAAATGGGGAGATAGATTGATCATCCTTGTGGTTGATTCCAACAAGAAATATTGTTTTGAGAAGTACTCTTCCCATGTCTACACTCGTAATTCTATTCTTCAGTTTCTTGAGCATAGAGGTGATAGAGTGAAGAAATAATATATCCTGGATCTCATGGTCAAGTGTCCTTAAAATCTAAGGGTTTCAGGCTCTGAAAGGAGTAATCTTGGTCGTGAGTATGGTCGAGGATATGGAGATGAATCAAATGGGAAAATATGAAATATGGAAATGGATTTGTAGAGATGGTGAATCCACATCTGGGTTGACTGCATTTTTTATAACAACTTTTGCTGTGCTGGAGGTAACAAGAAATACAGTGATGGGCTATGCTTTCACTAAATTTCTTGTATTTGTATTGCTGATATACTTTGCGTTGAAAATGATTTTCTGGTGGCCCATGCAGATGATAAAATCACATCTTGAAGAAGAATCATTTTACAAGAGGTGGTAAGATGATAACAGTAAAAACACAAGTTAAGGATATTGTGAAAGAAGCGGGAATTGAAAACATGGCTGGTGATGTTATGGAACGGCTAGATTTACTTGTAGTTGACTCTTTGCGTAAAGCAGTTGAAAGAGCGAAAGAGAATGGAAGAAGAACGTTGATGGGAAGAGATTTGTGAGGCAGTAGTTCAAGGTCAGCGCTAAATCTCCCTGTCCTCCCTGAGCGTGGAACCTTATGTTTCTTTTCGAGGAACAATATGGTTTCGTGTATGACGGAAGAATCTGTGATTCTGAGTAAGGTACGAGGTGCTCAATAGACAACAAAAAGGTTTCCTCACCCGTTGCTGATGCAAATTTCGGTGATGCGCACACCAGCTTGAGATACTTTTATAAGTATCCTGCGAATTGAGAAAAATCCTCATGAACAAGAAAGTAGAAGTAATCAAGCCAAGTAGTTTTGAACCGGAGAATCACTATTACCCTAAGGTTCTCAATGCACCAATTCACCCACTAATCTCATATTTCTTAACCATGCCTCAAAATGCCTTGATAAAACGGTACTGTCACCTACATCCGCAAATAAAAAAAGAGCAACTCTCTGCACTACTGAATTTTAGACCTTCTTTTTTACGTTGGGCTGGTGCAGATTTATTTTATGTCACAACAAAAACAGGTGCGAGGAAAATGGTGCTCTTAGAGACCAATTCGTGTCCTTCAGGTCAAAAATCAATGCCACTTCTCAACGAGCATGAAGAAAAGGGAGAGGCTATAAACGTCTTGTTGAAGATGTCTTTGTTCCATTATTAAAATCAAAACGATTGCCTCCTGGAAAGTTGGCCGTAATCTATGACAAAAATTATATGGAAGCATCAGGATATGCATCCACTCTAGCAGATGCTATAGGTGAGCCTGTTTATCTCATCCCGTTCTTTCATGGAGAAGATAGTAGTTTTGTCAGGTTTCTGAATGGTATCTTACAAGTGTATCACGAAGATTCGTGGCATTCCATACGAGCCGCTATGCGTTACGTAACACAAAAACCATGGAATCGTCTTCCTTTACAGTGCAAAACACTTATTTTTAATCCAATCATAGGTTGTCTTGCTGGGGCTCGCAACAAATTGGTTGCTGCAAAAGCGTATGATTTTCTTAACTCAGAACTTCAAGGAAGTGGTTTATCTCTACTTACTCCAGAGACGATTTATGATGTCTCAAAAGAGGAAATCCCTCTGTGGGTGCAACGCTTTGGAGGACACGCAGTGATTAAAGTTCCTTACAGTAATGCTGGCCAGGGAGTTTTTACAATCACAAATGAGAAAGAGCTTGATGAATTCATGAACCAAGAATATCCCTATAATCAATTCATCATTCAAAGTCTCATTGGCAATTCTACATGGAGCTCAAATGGAAAGACCGGAAAATTGTACCACATAGGAACAGTACCTAATAAAAAAGGAAATATCTTTGTTGCAGATCTTCGAATGATGGTTATGGCAACCTCAGATGGCTTCAAACCTGTTGCGTGTTATGCACGCAAAGCGCATTCGCCCCTTCCAGATATAATCGATAGTTCCATTAGCTCCTGGGACGTCTTAGGAACTAATCTTTCTGTAAAATTGGGAAAGAATTCTTGGGATTCAGATACAAGCAGACTCTTGATTATGGATCGAAAAGATTTCAATACATTAGGCATTGGTATTGATGATCTTATTGAAGCTTTTATCCAGACAATTCTTGCAGTTATTTCAATTGATAAAATGGCTTGCCGACTCCTCACAAAAAGCAAAGTCTTCAAGAAAAAACTGTTTAAATCTCTTAATAATGATGAAAAGTTACTACAGGAGATTATGACAGAATGATAAGAAAAATTTAACTACTTTGATTATCACCCCCTCAAACAATGAAGGAAGTCAATACGGTTGTTAGACTGAACTTTAACGATGCACCTAGAGGTAAAATCACACGGTACCAGTTTGATATTGCAGCGGATGGTTTGGGATATCCTATTTATGTCCCTGTACTAGTTGCTTGTGGTAAAGAGGATGGACCAACAGTTGGCATTACTGCGGTAATTCATGGAAATGAACTTAATGGGCTTCCAGTGATCCAAAGGGTTATGCGAGAGCTTGACCTTGGGCATTTGAAAGGAATTGTTGTTGCAGTTCCGGTTATTAATGTACCGGGCTTTCTTAGGGGTCAGCGAGAATTTAATGATGGGGTTGATTTGAACCAACGAATGCCTGGAAAAGAGCATGGCAATAGAAGCGATATTTTTGCCAATCGTTTTTTTAAGAGGATTGTTTCTCAATTTGATTACTTAATTGATTTACACACAGCTAGTTTTGGTCGAATTAATTCATATTATGTGAGGGCAGATATGACTGATAAAGTCGTTGCAAAGATGGCTCGATTATTGAATCCAGAGATTATTTTACATAACGTTGGATCAGTTGGAACATTACGTAAATCAGCAATGGATAGAGGAATACCGACAGTAACAGCTGAGCTGCGTGATCCATATAAATTTCAGAAGAAAATCATTAAGGATGCTTCGCAAGGTATTCGAAACATATTGAGTCATTTCAAAATGCAACCAAAGAACCCAGATTCAGAATTAGTCTCAAGAAGTATGAGTCCTGTTGTGTGCACAAGATCATATTGGATGTACACAACACAAGGAGGTCTGCTGCATGTGATCCCTAGTTTGTTTACTAAAGTGACAAAGGGAGAGGTTATTGCACGAGTTCGAAATGTCTTTGGTGATGTGATTACAGAATACAAAGCACCTGAGAATGGTATTATAATTGGGAAAAGTATTAGTCCTGTAAATCAAACGGGATCTAGAATTGTACATTTAGGGATAGAAAAAGAATAAATTATATACATGAAAAAAGAAAAAAAGTGTATTTTTATCTCAAAAAATGCTTCACAAACAAATTCACCGCAATTACTAACGCTGCGAACAAGAGCATATAAAGAAACAATTTGTTTGCCTCTTTATCAAATTGGACTTGATCAAAATCAGGTTCCTTGTTCTTTTTCCGTTTTCGTCGTCCCCGTCCCACCTTATTCATTCAAGAATATTTTCAGTGCCGCTGCAAATGCTGGTCGTACAATAAATACTCCTGCCGTGATCCCAAGAATTGTTGTCAATGCAAAACCACGTAATAGTCCTGCCCCTGCAAACAAGAGAGGGAGCATTGCAACAACTGTTGTAAAATACGCTGCCATGATCACAAAAAATGCATTTTTTCGCTTCTTCTCCCAATCAAGCATCTCATTATCTTTGCTTAAGGTCTCATCACTAAGAACAATTAAATCATCAACACCTGTTCCCACTGAAACAATGATTCCTGCAATTGCAACAAGATCAAGATTCCATTTAATAAGAGCAGCTACCCCTAAGATGATTATAACTTCCGACACCATGGATAGAACCATTGGAATTGCAACTTGCAATTTCCTATATCGTAAAAATACAATACATGCCACTGCAAGCAGTGCAAACAAACTTACTTCAATAGCATTATCTTCGAAATTCTTTCCCATAAGAGGTGAGAGAGAATCAATCTTCACAATTTCCATTTTGACAGGAAGAGATCCTGTTTGAAGAACCGTCTGCAACTTCTTCATGTTATCTAACGTATTCTTAATTGCCCTATCCTTCGAGGTACCATTCCCTCCACCAGTTATCTGGATATTTGTCGTGGGCCGACCTTTAAGGCTTGCGGCAATACTTAATTCATCTACAAGTTCATCATCAAGAAACAATTGTAATTTTTCACTTAAGTACCTGTATGAACTATTATCTGTGATAATATCTAAATTTTTGGTAACATCAGCCTGTCTTTCTGCAGCTTCTGGATTTAAGGAGATTGAGAAATAAAATGAACAACTCCACTGTGGTAACTTGATTACATCCTCTTTGTGGATTAATTCCTGCACAGGTAGCTCCTCGACAAACATAAGTAACATCATTCCCTCCTGTAAACACTGTTTGATTCGCAATCTTTGCCTCAAATTTACCTTGCTTCTCAATTAATTCTTGCACTTCTTTCTGGTTAGCTCCTGCAATTTCCACTAATACAAATTGATCTCCTGAAAGGTCCTTTGCTTCTCGAATAATGATATCACTTAAACCAAAGACGTTGAGACGTTGTTTGAGTACATCAATGACGAGTTCCATTTCTTGCTCATCAAGCGCTCGTTCAGGTTGTAAGAGAACTCGTGTTCCTCCTTGTAAATCGAGACCTTTGTGAAGATTCGTTGTAGGTGCATCATAAACTTCAATACCTATATCCTCTGCTGATTTGAGTGTGTATGTTCCTTTATTTGTTTCAAGAATAACTGATCTGTTGTGTTCTATCTTTCCTAGGGCTGTGTAATACTCTTCTTCAGATGTGATGGGCATACTATCCAGAGCGATGATTCGTTCACGTGCAGTAGGGGTTATAGAAGCTTCAGGAGGAATAATTCCAGCATCGGCAGCAGCAGAATGTTTCTCAACACTTCGGATAGCAGCCCCGGAGGTGTCTAATGATGGATGAATTGATACTACTGAGAGTATCAGGAATATGAGTAAGATGATTACTCTTGTTGTTGTTCTTTTGTTTTTGTATGTGTATCATGCAACTCCACATCAAGGATATACTCTCCTTTTATTGCACTCTTAAATGAGAGCAATTCTTTCTTACCTCTGCTAATTACATGAACACAAAATGTATTACCATACTGTGTGATTTGTTCAGGAGAAACAATGGTGGTGATGGAAGATCCAGGAGTAGTAGTAGAGTACTCATTCAATGTAAATAATACCACCATCATGCCAAGCATACCAACAACAAAAAGAAGAATGAGCACGGCAGTTGATGTCTTAGTAACCATGTTTACTGGAGAATACCAAATATTATAATAATGAGTGTTATGCACAATATAGAAAAAAATTACCAGTCCCTATTCCAAAAGTACTCTTCATGCATCCCTTCAATGGAAGCATTCCACTCTTGTGGATACAATTTCTCTAACAACTGTTTTCGTGTTATTTTCATGTTTGCCACCTCACAGGTTGAGGCTTCACATACATTGTTAGAGAAATGAAAAAAAGAAAATGTATGTTGAGCCTATTCTTCTTTCTTCTCTTTTGCTTTCTTTCGTACTGTCCGACGTTTTACCATGCGTGAGCACCTCCCCATCTGGGCTTCTCAAAATATTCTCCTGTTTCTTCATCATAGATGATCTGATACCCATTTCCTTCACCTACTACATATTGTCGTTTTCGCATATCATATCACCTCTTCTTTGTTGATTGGAATGTTTGCTTTGTGAGCCACACTACTTGTTGTTGAAATAATTGCTCAATGTACTGTACAGATTCATGAAGCATTCTCTTACCTCTCATGTGGTTCTTCACGGAGATCATCCCACCATTCGTACCACTTTTCATCTCCATATGGCAGTCTCATTTTGCGTCTCATGGTTACCACCTCACATCTGTTATTGGAAATTCATCCAAATATGCTTGCCGATCACGTACAATCTCCGGCGTATCCTCTTGTGGAAATCTGTATTTCTTCTGAAGCTTATTTACTCTCTTGTACACTTTTGATTTCTTCCATAGAGGATAGTCTTCATAATATGCTGAGCGAATTGAGATCATTGTATTCACCCCCACCAGCGATCAAAACGAGATCTTCTTTCGTAACATTCCTCTCGCCATTGATCAAGTTCATCTGCTTCTTCGTAATTCCAGATTCCTACCCCAAATTTATGTGCTATTACCATTGTATTATACCCCTCTTACTTTCCATTTTTGAAAGTAAGACATCTATAAAATAATGTGGTAGGAATAAACAACCGTTTTTGGAGAAAAAGTTAGTGGGAAAAAAGAAAAAAAGGTGGAATTATGGAAGAGTTTCAAATCTATGTGCTTATTTTTTCTTTTTACCTTTCTTGCCCTTACCAGCCATTGGAATCACCTCGTAGATAGTTATGGTGCTATTTCTTTTTGCCCTTTTTAGCTCCTTTCTTGGCTTTTTTGGAAGAAGCCTCTTTGTTTGCAGCTTGTTTTGCTTTCCGTGCTTTAGTTGCCATAATCTAATCACCTCATTTAGTACTCTTTGTCGTCATCTTCCCAATCTTCTGAGTCTTCTTTATAGGGATCTGCATCATCGTATCCTTTCTTAAACCAGCTTCCATCATCATCGGAATCATCCTCATAATCAGACCATTCAGACTTTTCATCTTCATCCCCATACGTTTCTAATTGAGCATATGTTTCATCGCCATATTTTTTTGTTTTCATTATAGTTACCTCCTAAGTATTACAATCACAGCAATCTGAACATCCATCACATTTATGGCACACATGTCCCACTTCGTCACCACAATAATCGCATTCTACCATTGTACACCTCCTAGCTGATTCCTCCACAATGAGGACAAATCACTGAGAACCCCTCCAGCGTTGTTTCTTCGATTGTTTGTCCACAACATTGACAGTAGTCCGCCGTAAAATTCCAGTCAGCTAGTTTGTTGTTCATACGACACCTGCAATCGGGAAAGTATAAAACTGTATAGTAGAAGAAATAAACCTAATAGTGCAAAAAAGTTAAAACTATTTTCGAGGGAGAAAAAATTCATTCATCGGGAACTCTTTCTTATCTAATATCTCATAGAGAAGACCTACTGGTGATTGTGTGATGATTTTCTCAGTTGCGAACGGATATGTTGCTTTAATTTCAATTTCACGGGCGAACTTGGTGTGCATTTTAGCTAGATACTTGTCCATATGAGCGAGGTTACGAAATCCCATAAGAAGCACATGACTCGCTTTTGATTCAAGAACTCTATACGCATGAATAACGTAAGGTATTTTCCGAATCTTCTCTGAGATCTCATTATCAGAATATTGATCCCATACATCTGGAGTAAGCTTAATTACAAGCAGAACCATCACATCAATACCTAATTTCTTCAAATCGAGAATCGGCTGATAGCCTTTAATAATTCCCTTCTCTTCCAATTTGTGCCTAATCTTGAACACGGCTTGTGGAGAAAGACCCATCTTTTTCGCAATATCGGTATCCGGCATCTTAGCATACTGAATAATACTTTTGAGTACTTCCTGATCGTTCTTTGTTAAACGAGGATGGTCTGGATCTGCTGGTTTCATTTCATGGTTCTAATTCATATTTTGATATAAATATTATGGATTTCAAACTGAATGTATACAAGATCATAACGCACAAAATCAGAAAACTGCAGCAAGATATTTAAATCATCAATCACTACCTTAAGTAAAACATTGGCGTTATCAGCCGCAAAGCAAAAGTGAGCTGAAGATTCCAAAATTTGTTGCGTAAACTGTGAAGTTGCACATTGCGCAAGAGAGCTTGAAACCCCAAATTCTAAGTTTTTGCGTAGTCCCTCAAAAGAAGTAACAAATGCAGAAACATTTATAATATTAGCAGCAACACTTCGTTAGATATGATGATAATTGATGAGGTTAATTAAAATGACTTGGTTAATAGGATTCAGAGATACAAGTAATGAATATACTCCACAAGAGATCAAAGAAAGATTAGAACAAGCAGGTTTTGTTCATAATAGTGTTTATAACAGAATGAGGTTTTATTCTGGAGATTCTCCAGTACTAGCGATGGAATATTTTACACCGCAAAATGTTGTTGCATTATATGCATATCACACAGAGATTAGAATTAATATTCCAGGGGCCATGAAAGTAATAAAAAAAGCTCTTCCTCGATTTCAACCAGAATTAGTTGGAATTGGTTCTGGCGAACGAGATGGTTCTAAAGTGAAATTTAAAGGATCAGGAAGACTGGGAAGAGTAGAAGACGAAATAACTAGCTTGCTAGGATAAACCATTCCTTCCATTTTTCCCTAGATTTTCTTCTTACAGAAATTCGCAATGAATTCCGAAAAATTATAACTAAGAGTCTCTTCTCACAAACCATTCAACACACTATCCTTACTCAGTATATCTTCTGCCATCATCGCATCATTGAGATTAATCACGCCTTTAACAAATTTCTCCTGGTCATCAAATCCCACACGAGGACAGGCCGTATTCACCCAGACATCTATGAAATTGAAATTTTCCAATTGATCAAATGAAACAACATTATCAATGAAATGATAGAATTTCTTGTGAAGATACTTCTCCTCTAATGCTAACGATGGTCTAAACTGCTCCTGCCCTGGTTTAATCGTGTGCATAACCCCCACCACATCTGAAGAGAGGAATTTTATCAAAGACGACTTATACTTTTTCAGAATGCCAATAATTTCACCAAACCCCATTAACGACATCTTCTTCTGAATAGGATCATTCACAATAATCTCCTTAACACTTCCTTTCTCAACATCCTTCTGCCCGTACACTAACGCTAACGGATGGAACTTCCCATCACCAACATACAAATAACAATCGATCTCTTCTTCCAAATTCAAACTATTATGATAATTATCACATCCTAATAACTGCCCTTTCACATGCGTTCTATCTGCTTTCGATGTTACAACTGTAATATTATTTTTTTCTAATGTTTCTCTTATTTTTTCTAAATTATTAACAAACTGTACCGAAGCATACAACCCTATAGTTTTGTACCCTTTTTCATTAAGATACGTAATAACATCATCAACTAACTCGACACTTCCTGCGTACGGTGCATCTAAAAACATGACTTGCATACCATGCCTATTCTAGAACTATTTTATAAGGATTTTCCCCAAAACCAAAAATAATATTAAACGGCCTAATTTACTATAACTATGGCTTGGTTTGGCAGATCAAAAGAAGATGCTCTTATTCTCGATGAGGAAATGGATTGGCTCACGTCAGAGATTCTTGATGTAGCGTTTTCCAGACGCCGTTTTCTTGGTATTATGGCAGGAGCGGCAGCTATGGCAATTTGGCCTTTTGAGATCAAAGCGTCTGAACCAGATTATATTACGGTAACCGTAAGCAGAGACAAGAAGCGTAACTCTTTGGGTGCAATTGTAGAAAATTACTGTGACGCCGAAACTTTGCTGAGATTCTATGACACCACAGAAATTTCCGTGGCCATAAGAAAACTTGCTAAATTTAATGGAATCAAAGATCCAAATAAAATTTTCATTGGTCAAAAAATAAAAATACCTCGCACTGTTCTCAAACGTGACATTAGGAAAGCTGCAAAGGAAGAACTTGACCGTAAAGAGTTAAAAGGAAGTGGAGCGTATGGCCCTCAGAATAAAGCTGGCTTCCAAAGCCCTTTCGGTGGAGCGGTTAAACCAAAAGTTCATTTATGTTTTCAGGGGACACCACAGAACCCGAGGGGTAAGAGAGCACGCATTTGCCCATTTGACAGGTACACTGCTAAACGTAGCGGTGGCAGAGACCATGCTGCACTTGACATCTGGGGGAAAATAGGAACCAAACTTTATCCTCTAAAACCAGGTAAGGTCGTCGGAGCTGGCGTTTATTACCTCAATAGCGATGGTAAAAGAGTCAAATTTAAATTTAGAAAAAATAATGGCAATGCTGTTAAAATCCAAACTGAAGATGGTTTTACTTTTATGTATATCCATCTGAAAGAAGTATTTGTAAACCTCGGAGATAGGGTTGATTACGACACATCGGTTGGAACATTAGGTGTAACCGGAAATGCAAGCAAAGCCAACCCTCATGTTCACATAACAATGAATAAAAATGGTAAGAGAGTAGATCCATTTAAGTATCTAAAATTCTTGGAGTAAAATCACCATCCCTTCTTCTTCTCGAACCGATTATGGCCCCAACTTAGCAATAAATCAACACCCATACGATTCAACCCCAACGGAATATCACACGCTCCAAAATTACTACCCAACCAAATCAACACTTTTGCTCCCGTCTTCATTTCAATAGTATCTGCTATAATCTTCGCTTCTGGTTTCATACCATCTGGTAGTTGAATACATACAGTTTTTGCCTTACTATCCTCGACTTTCACAATAGCCTTTTCCACTTCTGCATCATAGAGTGCCATAACAACATTTTTATAGGGATTCTTTATATATATTTGGATGGATAAATTAAATCGGGAGTCGATAGCTAAAATTAGAAAATACCGTTCTCAAAAACTAGAAAAAAGTGCCAAATTCCTCCTCAAAATTCACATCACTGCGAACGTAGCTACAACGACCTCTTTAATCACCGGTTTACTGGCAGTCTATTACCTCTTCTCCTCTTTTCCACTCTTCGTTCTTTTCGCAACTCTACACCTTATAGCAGACTCCTACGATGGCGTTCTTGCACGGTTATCTACCTCCACCAATTTCGGAAAATATTATGATCTAGGAACGGACAGTCTCATTACAATTCTCGCTATGATCAAAACAGGCTACTTCCTACAAGATTATTACGTATACATTATCACAGCACTCTTTACACTTTCCCTATTAATCCATATCTCTACAAAGACAACAGCACCAATGATGTTCTTCCGTTCCGTTGTTCTCGCTGTCCTCGCAATTGGAACGTTCCCTTTCTTCCTATTTACCACAGAATTTCTAACACTTGGTTACCTCATAGCGGGCGCTACTTCTTTATTTACATTAGCTAGACAATTACAATGGTTCCTCACCACTTAACATCCCTGATTCGTAACCAATATGCTATGTGGTTCACAACTACATGCAACACTGGGCTCGCTACAAAGATAACTAACGCAACTTCTGCTTTTGGCACGTATACCAAGAACGAGAACACAAATCCTCCAATCACAAAATCTAACTGATCAAATACTGGCCATGGTTTTCCAGGAGGGATCCTTGCTCTTCGCTTAAAGAAACTTCCAACTAAATCCCCCACTAGTGCACCTCCTCCCAACAGTACCCCTAGAAGTAAACTAAAATCACTATAATCAATTATCGCTAAATCTTGAAAGCCCTGGTTATACGCAATCTGCTGCAACCAAAATACAACAACTCCTGCAATAATTCCTAACACTAACCCTCGCCATGTTTTATTCTTGCCAAACCATTTCTCAGAGATTGCTGTATCCAAAAACGACACTTTCTGAAAAATCACTGGCGCCATATTCGCCACATACGCCGGCAGGAAGAAATACAACGCTTTCAATATTAATAATACAACCATGCTATAAAGAAACTAAGATCGTTTAAAAGATTGTTGTTTTGGGTGAAGCCCCGTAAAGTTGATCAAAACTAAACATATACCTTCAAAATGTAACCCCTACACAGTAACTTTTATAAATGGGGCCTATTTCTAATTCATTAATGGTACGTGACATAGTCGTCGATGCGAGCAAGGACTTCAAGTCTGTAGAAGATCTTAGAGATTGGTACCATTCTTCCCTTGAAGGGATCTCCAGATCCATTGTAACATTTGCTTTAGAGGTTGGCACTGATGAAGTGCATAGGCACCCTGGCTTTACTGCAGCGCGGATGTCAATTGGTGGGATAAACCGTACTTACGTCCGGGCTTATAGAACCCCTAACTGGAACTGATCCCGAAGATGCATTAACTAATTCAGGGGATACCCTTATGAAATATTTCTCTTTAAGAAAATAACCACTGCAATACATACATCACACTACTAAAATATATTTAAACCAAAACTTTTTCTGACAACGTCGAAAACACTACATATCTAAAAAAATCAACACAAAACACCAGATATAGTGTTTCATCACTAAAGAGGGTAACGATGCTATGTCCATTTTGCAGTAATGAAGATACCAAAGTTCTTGAATCCAGAGTAACAGATGGAGCTATGCGCAGAAGACGCGAATGTTTCAAATGTTCCAACCGCTTTACAACGTATGAGCGTGCTTCTTTCAACCTCACAGTTCTCAAAAAAAATGCAGAAATTCAACCATTTGATATTCAAAAGATTCATAAGAGTATTCAGAAAGCATGCCATAAAGAAGATCCCCAAGTTGTCTCACAACTTACCCGGAGGGTGGAACAAAAAGTTCTTCGAAGAAAAACAAACCAGATTAAAACAACAGTTATTGGAAGATTAGTATTACAAGAACTCAAGAAACACAACAAAATAGCATACTTACGATACACAACAATTCACAAAGACATTGACGATCCAAAACTACTGGAAAAAGAAATTAATCTTATTGCATAAGGAGGATGATATATATGACAGATCAAGAAACAACCATGACCATGGAAACGCAGGGGTTACAAATTCCGCGTTACTTTACCAAAGAGGGGCAGAGCCCCTTTGACCAATTTGAATATGAACTACGAAGTTCAGTTATCAAAAACCCCGACGGTTCTACAGTATTTGAAATGAACGATGTGGAAGTACCAAAATTCTGGACACAAGTTGCAACCGATATTCTCGCTCAAAAATATTTCCGAAAAGCTGGAGTGCCTCTCCGAAACGATCGAGGAGAACTTCTTCTCGATGAAAATGGGAAAGTGATTACTGGTTCTGAAACGTCAATTAAACAAGTTGCGCACCGAATTGCTGGTTGTTGGCGATTCTGGGGAGAAAAATTTGGCTACTTTACTACTCCCGAAGATGCACAAACATTCTACGATGAAATGGCGTATATGGTCACTAACCAATCCGCTGCCCCGAACAGCCCTCAGTGGTTTACTACGGGCTTAAATTGGGCTTACGGCATTACTGGTCCAGCACAGGGTCATAGTTACATCGATCCAATCACTGAAAAATTAGAATTCTCTAAAGATGCTTACTCAAGAAGTCAACCTCACGCATGTTTTATTCAACACGTTAATGATGATTTAGTACGAGAAGGCGGCATCTTCTCCCTTCTCACACGGGAAGCACGTGTGTTCAAATACGGTTCCGGGACTGGTAGTAATTTCTCTAAACTCCGAGGTAGAGGAGAACCTCTCTCTGGCGGTGGAACGAGTTCTGGTTTGATGAGTTTCCTTAAAATCTTCGATGTCGCTGCAGGTTCTATCAAATCTGGCGGCACTACTAGAAGAGCTGCAAAAATGGTCTGTCTTGACCTCGATCATCCAGAGATCGAAAACTTCGTCTGGTGGAAGGTTCGCGAGGAAGAAAAAGTTGCAAGTTTAGTTGTAGGGAGTAAAACTCTCAAAAACCGACTTACGAAATTAATTGATCTGGCTAAAGCCACACAAAACCCTTTGCAAAATCCAGAAGTACAGCAAGCAATTCAAGCTGCAGCGCGAGAGAACATTCCTGTTAATTACATCGTACGAGCTATCACGTTAGCACAACAGGGATACAATCTTCCATTGCAGGAATTCGATACCCACTATGAGTCGGAAGCATACTTAACCGTTTCCGGCCAGAATAGTAATAATTCAGTACGAATTCCCAACGAATTCTTTACGGCGCTTAACGAGGGAAAAGAATGGGCGCTCAAAAGTAGAACTGACGGTTCAACATTCTCAACAATCCCTGCCGAAAAATTATGGGATGATATTGGCTACTGTGCCTGGGCTTCTGCTGACCCCGGGGTACAGTTTGACACAACCATTAATGAATGGCACACCTGTCCGGAGGGTGGCAGAATCAACGGTTCCAATCCTTGTGTTACTGGTGATACCAAAGTTCTTACAGCAGAGGGGAAGTGGGTTAGAATAGACTCAATACTTGATACTCCAACAGAAATAATCGTTAACACAGGTGTCATTCAGCAGGTGCCGATCCGTGGTTCATTTAAAACGGGACACAAACCAGTATACAAACTAACAACAAAAAGTGGCTATGAGATTAAGTTAACAGCTGACCATAAAGTTTTCACTATCAACCGTGGCTTTGTTCCTGCTTGTGAACTGACAAAAGACGATTATGTTCAAATCCCAGCACACGAAGTCTCTGAGATTAAAGAAGTTACTGACAAAACATTCTATCAAATGATTGGTGTCTATCTTGGTGATGGTTGTGGTGGAGAAATTAGTAATACCCGTGGAATTCAGTTAACTATGAGTAAAGAAACGGAAGTGCCAATTTTAGAACATTTCGCTGAATATGTTGCTGAGAGTTACGAGAGGATTACTCATGTAAATTCTCCTGCCTTAATTCAAATGACGAAAACGTCTGGCAAGTATGTCATTACAAACAATTCTGTTATTGAAAAGTTTAGGCAAATAGTAGACCTCTCATTGAAAAGCCACCAGAAGCGTTTCTCCGATACAATCTTCGCTTTACCTCTTGGTGCACAGAAATACATTTTGCAGGGACTCTTTACTGCTGATGGAACCGTAGCTCATTATACCCACAAAGCGAGTTATTACGTTTCACTTGATTCCAGCAGCTTGCAGTTACTTAAAGATGCTCAGACAATGCTTCTTGGATTTGGTATTAAAAGTAAATTATATACAAACAGAAGAGCAGGAAAAGAGACCGCGCTGCTTCCTGATGGAAATGGCGGATTAAAAGAATACTCTGTACAAGAAATGCACTCATTACGTATTTCAAGATCCAGTCGAGTTCGTTTTGCTGAATTAATTGGGTTTATGCCACAATCGTATAAACAACAAAAATTGGAACTCATCAACGAAACAACTCAAGCATACGGGGACAAGCCATTTGACCCAGTACGATCATTAGAGTATCTTGGAGAAGAGGATGTGTTTGATCTCACTGAACCAATAACCAATTCATTTATTGCAAACGGTATAACAATTCATAATTGCAGCGAATACATGTTCTTAGATGATACTGCGTGTAACTTAGCATCTATCAATCTGCAAAAACTATACGACTCGGATACAGATACGTTTGATGTTAAAGGATATCGACACACAATCCGTTTATGGACTATCGCGTTAGAGATCTCAGTCCTAATGGCTCACTTCCCTTCCGAGAACATTGCAAAAGGAAGTTTTGAATACAGAACGCTTGGGTTAGGCTTTGCGAATCTTGGTTCTCTGTTAATGAAACAGGGGATTCCCTACGATAGTGATAAAGGTCGAGCAATCGCCGGAGCAATGGCAGCTACCATGACCGGTGATTCTTATGCGGCTTCTGCCGAGATGGCAAGGATTCTTGGGCCGTTTAAACATTACCAAAAAAACAAAGAACATATGTTAAAAGTAATTAGAAACCATCGCCGAGCTGCCTATGCTGCAGAGGATTACGAAGAGTTGACGATAACACCGCAACCGATTAATCAAGAACTATGTCCCCCAGAACTTCTGATGGCATCCCATGATGCGTGGGATAAAGCGTTAACGTGGGGCGAACAATATGGTTTTCGAAATGCTCAGACAACTGTTCTTGCTCCAACAGGAACGATTGGTTTAGTCATGGACTGTGATACTACTGGTGTAGAACCGGACTATGCTCTTGTAAAGTTCAAAAAACTTGCAGGGGGCGGCTTCTTCAAAATTGTAAATCAATCCGTTCCAGGAGCGTTAAAACATCTTGGCTACTCTGAAGAGCAAATCAACGACATGATTACCTATTGTTTGGGCCACGCAACTTTAGAAGGAGCTCCCCACGTCAATAAAGAATCTCTTAAAGCGAAAGGGCTAACGGACGAAGCACTGGCAGCGGTTGAGAAAGAACTTGCTAATTCCATGGACATTCGTTATGTCTTTAATTCCTGGACGATTGGCGAAGAATTGTACAATAAATTAACACAAAACCAGTCAACAGACTTCCTCACTGCACTAGGATTTACAGAGGAACAAGTAAACGCAGCGAATGAATACATCTGTGGAACAATGACTTTGGAAGGAGCCCCGCATTTGAAAGGAGAACATTACCCTGTCTTTGACTGTGCCAATAAATGCGGTAATAAAGGAGTACGATACATCCATCCCTATGGTCATTTAAAGATGCTTGCTGCAGCGCAGTCATTCATTTCTGGAGCTATCTCCAAAACCATCAACATGCCAAACGACTGGACTGTTGACCAGATCAAGAAAGCGTACTACGATGCCTGGGAGATGTGCATTAAAGCAACTGCATTGTATAGGGATGGCTGTAAATTGTCTCAACCTCTGAATAGCACATTGAGTGATAATTCGGAATTGAAAACGATTCTTGAACAACGCGCTGAAGAACCTGCTACTCCACTTGCTCCTGCAGGGACTGCAACGATCATCCAGAAGGCTAAGCTTGGTCCGAGAACATTACGGATTAGTGGAGAATTACAAGATAACGCTTTAGCAAAAGTAGTGGTATCTCTTCCAGGTATGACTCCCGTACAGGAAGCAATGGTAACTGCATTAGTGAACTCAATCAACGTAAGTTTACAACATGGGTTATCTCCGCAAGTAATTGCACAACAGAGTTTACAGGTAGAAGGCCATCCCGTCATTGCAGAGCTAGCTGATTTCTTATCGGATTTTGAAGCTTCCTCCGTAACAACTCCGCCACTACAAAGCACACCAACTGCAGATCTCACAACAACCTCAACATCAACAGCTAGCGGCTCAGATAATGAAATCGAAAAGTGTCGTGGTTGCGGTGCATCTCAACTTCGACAGAATGGCACGTGCATGTTGTGTGAAGTCTGCGGAGATACAACGGGATGCAGTTAATTTTTTTCTTTTATTTTTCCTATAATTTAAATAAAACAGCCTCCTACAACAACCTATGGACACTACCACAACGACCATCACTTCAACAATCCAAAAGATCACCAAAAGAAATGGTACAGTCGTAGAATTTAATCCTGAAAAAATTGTTGATGCTATCTTCAACGCAGCAAAAGAAGTTGGCGGTTCCGATAGACAATTAGCAACCTCATTAGCAAAAGAAGTCATTACAATTCTCGAAACTAAATTCTCACCAATCCCTGCAGTGGAACAAGTACAAGATACTGTAGAAAAAGTTCTCATTGAAGGTGGCCATGCTAAAACTGCCAAAGCATTCATCCTGCATCGTTATAAGAAAAGTGAAGAGAGACGTCAACGTTCGCTAATCCTCGGCTCTGAGAGTACGGCGGATGAATTAGACTTCTCTAATGAAGCACTTACCATTCTTAGTAGACGATATCTTCTCAAGGATAAAACTGGGACGTTAACAGAAACACCCAAAGAAATGCTGTGCCGGGTAGCCCATAACGTGGCGCAGGCTGATTTGTTATACAGCTCTTCCAAAGAAGAAGTTGTCAACACAGAAAAAGCGTTCTACCAAATGATGGCAGAACTCCGCTTTCTTCCTAACTCTCCGACATTAATGAATGCAGGTACAAAGACGCAACAGTTAAGCTCTTGTGTTGTGCTTCCTGTGGAAGATACGATGCAAGGGATCTTTGGCACACTCCATGACGCTGCCATTATCCACCAGCGTGGTTCTGGAACTGGATTTAGCTTCTCCCGTCTTCGTCCAAAGAACGATCCAGTAGGCAAAAACTTAGGTGTTGCTGCAGGCCCAGTAACCTTTTTACAAGTGTACGACCGTGCGTTAGAAAGTATCAAACAGGGAGGTGTTCGTCCTGGTGCGAATATGGCAGTTCTCAGAGTAGATCACCCTGACATCATCCGCTTCATTGAAGCAAAACGCGAGAAACGCTCTCTCAAAAACTTCAATATTTCCGTTGGTGTGACAGATCGGTTCATGAAAGCAGTGGAAGAAGACCGTTACTATTACCTCTCTAATCCTAGAACGAAAAAATACGTTGGAAAGTTACGTGCTCGAGATGTCTTCGCGGTCATCACCCAAAACGCCTGGAAAACTGGTGACCCCGGTTTAGTCTTTCTCGATGAAATTAACCGTAAACATCCTGGGAAGCATTTGGGAGAGATTGAAACAACCAACCAATGTGGGGAAGCTCCGTTACTTCCGTATGAAGGTTGCGTTCTCGGTTCGTTAAACTTAAACAAATTCTACAACTCCGAACAAAACGATGTTAACTGGGAGATGTTACAAGAAACAATCCATACAGCTGTACACTTTCTTGACAACGTCATTGATATGAATAACTATCCAACTGAAGAGGTTGAGAAAAACACCAAACACACTCGTAAATTCGGTTTAGGGATTATGGGCTTTGCAGATCTCTTATGTAAATTAAGCTTAAAATATGACTCTGAAGTAGGATTACAATTTGCCGATAAACTTCTTTCGTTCATTAAAGAAGCAGCCTACCAGAAATCTTCCCAATTAGCAGAGGAACGTGGTGTATGTCCTTCCTGGGAAGGCTCTGAACACCAAAAAGCGGGAAGAAAAATGCGTAACATGAATTGTCTTTCCATATCTCCAACTGGCACGATTAGTATTCTTGCTGACGCCTCTTCTGGTTGTGAGCCGTTCTTTGCGATTTCTTACCAGAAAACTGTTTTAGGCGATACAGAATTAGTATACCTCAACAAAGGATTTGAAGAAGTTGCCAAAGAACGGGGTTTTTACACTCCCGAACTTATTCGGAAAATCGCTCGTGTAGGTTCTATCCAGGGGTTAAAAGAAGTGCCGAAAGACGTTCGTGATATTTTTGTTACCAGCCAAGACATTAAACCAGAATGGCATATCCGTATGCAGGCAACGTTACAAAAACATATAGACAATTCCATCTCTAAAACCATTAACTTCCCCCGTGCCGCCTCTATTCGGGATATTGAAGAAGCCTATATGTTAGCCTGGAAAAGTAAATGTAAAGGGATCACAATTTACAGAGATGGCAGTTATGAAGATCAGGTTGTGAATATAGGGGAATAAGTGCTATAGTGTTGACCGTCTGTGTCATTAATGGCATTTATTGCATGGCAATAATGACATGACCAGACGTAAGATACTATGTTCGTATACGGAGTGTACGGTTATAGTCTCTGAAGTAGGTCAACTCTATAGAGTCGGGAGAATAGAAAATAATAAATGTGTAAACAAAATAGATCAACACGTACACAATGAAAATCTATACAAAAATAGGTGATCAGGGGAAGACAACATTCTTCGGTTGTGGTTTGGTGCAGAAAGATGATGCCAGAATTGAAGCTTTTGGTGCATTAGATGAACTTAACTCCGTTATTGGCGTCACACTCTGCTTTGTTGAAGATGAATCTTTACGATCTATTTTAACACGAATTCAAAACGATTTATTTCAAGTAGGAGCTGATTTAGCAGGCAGTGCCTTAAGTAAAGATGCCCTGCCGAGAATTAAAGAGGACCACGTGAAAGAAATGGAACAAGCGATTGACAAATTAGAAGAGAAGCTAGGCATGCCACAATCATTTATTCTCCCTGGTGGCACAATAGCAAGCTCTTTTTTACACCTTTGCCGTTCTACTACACGCCGTGCTGAAAGAACATTAGTGAAAGCCACTCACATCCTGGAGTTAAACCCCCAGATGTTAAAATACATTAACCGTTTAAGCGACCTATTATACGTCCTCGCACGAGATGCAAATAAAGAATTAGACGTCAAAGAACAACAACCAATCTATAAGTATTTTGAAGAGAAGAAAGAGTAGTTTACCGCTTCTCCTTCCTCAACTCCTCCACCAATAAAGAAGTCACATCAATCTTATTTGATGTATGCTCAATACAATTCGTTGTCATAATAGAATCAAAATATTTCTGCATTCTCTCATGTCCCTTCTCTACAAATAACCCATGCACTCCAATCGCAATAACTTTGCGAGCCTTCAACTTCCGTGCTTCCTTCGCTGCTTGAATCATCGTGTTTCCCGTTGAAATAATATCATCAATGATAATCGCTTCCTTATGCGCACAATCAACAGGTTTAATCATCTTACTTGTGACTCTCCTGGAAGAGAATCTCGTTTTCTCTAAAACTGTCGATTCACAACCCACCATTTTAGCAATATATTCCGCCCACTGATACGATTCCCAATCTGGCCCAATGATCACGGGATTCTTGAATCGCTTCTTAATAAAATCAGCAATCACAGAATTAGCTGTCAACCGTTTCGCAGAAATTGTAAAGATATCTTTCAACGACCTATATCGGTGTAAATGCGGATCAATTGTAATAATTTTATCAATGCAAATATTTAGATGCTTCGCCATTATCCGCGACGTAATCGCTTCCCCCGACTTAAACCGCTTATCCTGCCTCATGTACGCTAAATACGGCGCAACAAGAATAACTTTCCTAGCTCCCAAATCTTTTGCCGTCTCTGCAGCAACAATAATATCAAATAAACTCATGTCAGAATGTGGCTGGAATGATTGCACGATCACTACCTTCTTTCCTTTTACGGGCCTCTCAAATTTTAGATAAATATCTCCATCAGGAAATGAAGAAATCGTTAATGGAGAGAATGAACAACGTAACTTCTTTGCTATTTTTTTCGCAATAGGTACAGAATTCCCGCACGTTGTAATGATAATTGTTCACACCTCTTTTACTCCCTACTACTGAATTAATATTTATAAAACTACTGGAGAAATGTTTATATAACGAATCCTATTGTTTCCATTATGTCAAAAAGTAAGCAGAAAAAACAACAATTCTTCCATTGGACTGACGTTACGGCGGAGAAAGTCATTAGAGAAAAGGGCAATAAAAAATCGTACACAGTAGCGTCTGGCATTACTCCCTCTGGAACTGTTCACCTCGGCAACTTTAGAGAAATAATTACGGTTGAACTCGTTAAACGAGCCCTGGAAAAAAGAGGAAAGAAAGTGAGATTCATCTACTCCTGGGACGACTTTGATGTATTCCGAAAAGTTCCTAAAAATATGCCGAAACAAACCCAACTGAAGGCTGCACTCCGTAAGCCGATTGTTGACATTCCCGATCCGTTTGACAAACATGAAAGCTATGCGAGACATCAAGAGATCTTAGTAGAGGAAGATGTTAAACGCGTAGGTATTGAACCAGAATTTATCTATCAAGCGAAAGAATATCGGAAAGGTGAATATGCAAAACAAATCCAACATGCTCTCAAGAACACAGATAAAATTAAAGCAATCCTTAACCAACATCGTAAGGAGCCTCTTGCTGACGATTGGCTACCAGTAGGAATCTTTTCACAGAAAACTGGAACTGATGAAATATCAGACATGAAGTACGACGGCAAGTGGACTATAACCTACGCACTCAAAGATGGTTCTGAAGAATCAGTAAACTTCCAGAAAGGCGGCGATGTAAAATTAAAGTGGAGAGTTGATTGGCCGATGCGTTGGGCGTTTGAAAATGTTGATTTCGAGCCAGGTGGAAAAGATCATTCCACAACTGGAGGAAGCTTCGACACAGGAAAAGAAATAATCAAACAACTCTGGAAACAAGACGCTCCTACCTACATAATGTACAACTTCATCAATGTCCGTGGCGCTACAGGAAAAATGTCTAGTTCCAAAGGGGATGTTGTAACGTTACGAGATGTTTTAGAAGTCTACGAACCAGAAGTTATCCGTTATCTCTTCGCTGGCACACGACCAAATAGAGAATTTTCCATCAGTTTTGACGTTGACGTTCTTGCATTATATGAAGAATTCGATAAAGTGGAACGGATTTATTATGGCATAGAAGAAGTGAATCAGAAGAAAACTGAACAAGCTAAAGTTGCGTACGAATTAAGTCACATCGGCAAAATACCCAAAACCATTCCATACCAACCAAGTTTCCGCCATCTTACAACATTAGCCCAAATTTACAATTTTGATATAGATAAAGTAACAAACTACTTTGAGAAACAATTAAAGAACAAACATGATAAAGAAAGACTACGAACAAGAGCAGAATGTGCTGCAAATTGGATTAAAAAATACGCACCAGAAGATTTCAGATTTCATGTTCAAGAAAAACCAAGAGCTAAAATATCAAAACAAGCCAAAGAAATTCTCCATCAACTCGCAAGAAAGTTAGAAGAAAAAGAGTGGACAGACAAAGCATTACATGAAGAAATGTATATTCTCTGTACGAACGCAGAATTCCCTCCGAAAGACTTCTTCAAAGCAGCGTATAACGTTCTAATCAATAAAGACAAAGGCCCACGGTTAGCTTCTTTTATCTTAGAAATCGGCCGAAAGAAAGTTGCGAAGCTATTCAAACAGGCTTAATGTAAAGACTGACCCTTATAACTTACATTGACTTCCGTCTCGATACCTCTGTCACGCAGAGAATGTCTTAGTTCATCAATATCTCTTCTGATCATAGCTAACGTTTTTTCTGTTGGAACTTCTCCCGGTGGTCTTTCAGAGATATTTACGTCGGTAGTTCTAATTCTTCTTCCATCAGAGAACGTGACTTCATAGAATTTGGGTGCCTGGTAACATGTTCCTCAACTTCCTCATCACAAAAATCTCCTGCTGTTGTATCGTCGCCCCTCTCAAGATCCCTTTGGTGGAAAGTGTAATCAACTTGAATGTAGCCTGCCCAATCGCTTAATCTCCCTTCCTCTACAGAACTCATTAATCTTCTTACTAATGGTGTCTCTGTCATTTTTCAAAATAAATGGTGTGGACGGCAGGGTTCGAACCTGCGTAGGCACTAAGCCAATAGGTCCTAAGCCTATCCCGTTTGACCGCTCCGGCACGTCCACGTGAATATAAGAATTTTAATCAACCTATTTTTATATGTTTCTATTCAGAACCTCTCTCAATTTCCATAAAGCTTAAAAGCTCCCTTCTCTCCAAACACCATAATGAAACAGATTACAATAATCCTACTCGCCGCGTTAGTATTCCTAACAGCGTGTAACCTCATTACTGGCGGCTCTACCGTTGACCCTAATGATAGCTGCTCAGCGTTAGATGGCTTACACAAAGATGACTGTTATGCTGAGAAAATGCAGTGTAGTAAAATCTCTAATAGTATGGTTAGAGACTCCTGTGTTGTTGAATTAGCAAAACTAAAAGAAGACGTTTCTGTCTGTGACCTTATTGAGTCATCATCAGCAAAAAGTTACTGCTTTTACGAAATCGCTATACAAGAAAATGATATTGCCTTTTGTGATTCAGTCACAGAAACATACTGGGAAGACAACTGTAACTCCCATTTTGGCATGCAAAACAATGACGAGTCTCTATGCTTCCTCATCCGAAGCAATGAACAACGATTTGCTTGTCTAGAAAGCGTTGCGGTTAATCTTCAAGACCCACTTCTTTGTGACTTCTTGGGTGCGAAACGTGAGGGCTGTGTTTTAACCATTGCTAAAGACACACACAATGTTGAGACCTGTTCATTGCTGAACAACCCTGCTAATGAAGATATTTGTATCTCAAAAATCGCGGTACTTACTGAGAATCAAGAACTCTGTGAGTCTATCACATATCCTCCTATCAGAGATGATTGTGAAGCTAAGCTTGCAGAATTAGAAAATTAAAATTTTCTTTATTTTTTATTCCAATTATAACTTCTGGTTTTAGCTGTGTCTCCATATCCACAGGATGAACACCGCTTCTTTCGGATATGGTAGGAGTGACCACCGCATCGTCTACATCGAATATGTGAAGTCTTTCCACTCTTCTTCCCAAAACTTGCAGTGCCCTTTCCCATAGTTATGCCTCAGCTGGAGAAATCATGATGATGGTATCACCACGAAGAAATATTGTTCCTAATTTCCGTGTCACTTCACCATTCTTACGCTCTTCTGCGTTCCGTAGAACGACGTTAATGTGAATGTCAAATGCATGAAGATTTCCTACAAATTGTGTTCCGTTCTTCAAATCAATCATCACAGACTTATTCCGTGCTGCGTTTAATGTGTCTAATGGTCTTGTTGCTTCCATAATTATACCTCTATTATCTTATTTTCATCGGATTATTGCTGTTTTATAAATGTTTTGTTTATAGAGAATTATCTTTTTGTAAGAAGACGCTCTACAGGTACAAACGGCCCACGAACATATGCTCCTTGCTCAGCACCATCATATCGTTCCCAGAATGCATCTCGTGGTGCACACCCTCCATCAAATGTATCTCGGATATGCTTTGTTCTGCCCCAAATAACAGAAAGGGGTTCAGTCTTGAAATCCCCCAACTTTTCTAATTCTCCTGCACAATCCCACACTTGACCTCGAATTGTTACATGTAAACCAAGACCTCGTAGGGAACAGGGCATCCCTCCGCCGTATGGAAACTGCGAACCGTGCTGAATACCATATTGCTCTCTATCCATTGTTGCCAATTGTGCATACATCGCAAGCTGCTGTTCATGAGTAATAGCTCCTTGAACAGGGCTGGAACTTCTTCCAGAAGGCAAATAATTCACCAACAAAACAAAGATATTGTTATCACGTGCAAACCTGTGAATCCCCGGGATCTCCCCATAATTCTGTTCACACATTATTGTGTCAAATGCTAAACGTGTTGGGTTACCTCTATTAAAACCGGCATCAATTAATGTTTCTAGTACTTGTCCACGCAACCCAAAGTAGTCAAATCTCCAGCCCTCCGGATCAACGGTATTGAATACAATGCCATTTTGATAAGCTCTATCCCGTAAACTATTAACTTTAAGTACTACAGTTGCTCCAATGTCATACAGCCTCTGAGCATTGTCTGGATTATGTAAACCCCTTCGCTCTTTTCCTGCAGCTGTTCCTTCCGTGTACACAATTGGTACCATGCCATGTGCTGCAATCCGTTCTACAATGGTCCAAAAATCACGGTCAATAAGTGGTTCTCCTGCTCCAACAATATTAATCGCTCTACCTCCTAATTCTGCAGTTTCATCAATTAATCGCATCTTTGTGTTTAAGTCCATCTCCTCACTCAATCTCCTCTTCGCTCCATCGGGGTTATCTGGATCTTCAGTGAAACAAAAGAAACAATTTAGTGCACAAGCATTTCCAGCAAGCTCATAGGAAGGATTTAATATTTTCTCATCTCGTAGTGCTGCTTCAATCTCCGCTTTTGTAAAATCCCAACCTTTCATCGAGTAACCATGACCACTATGGACCAAGTCAAACTCATCAGGTACAGATTGTGAAATTGCGGGGTCAAACTTTTTACTCTTATATAGTTGCGATTTTATTTAAATTTATACCCAAATCATTATAAAGCAACATCGATTTTTTAGTACCATGATTAACTTCAAACAATTACAAAAATCTATCAAAGAATATGATGCAGAGAGAGAAAACCTCATTAAGCAAAGTAGGGTTGTTCTCAAATTAAGTAAACAGCTTATTTACTCGGTTCATAGAGATAACCTCTCGCAAGCAACTACTCTTCTAAAAAAGATCAAAACAGAAAAGAAGAACCTCGATTCTATCGCATCTAAAAAGAAAAAGTTAGAGTTTGAGGGCAGTTATAAGATCGCAATTCAAGAGTACGTTGAAGCAATACTATACTACAACTTCGTGAAAAACGGCAAGCTTGTTACCACAAACGTCCATCCAATCCATTTCGTTCTTGGTTTAGCTGATCTTCCTGGAGAGTTAGTCCGCAGAGCGGTCTTCCTCGCAGGTAAGGGAGAAACAACAAAAGTTCACCAGATTCGTGATGCAGTTGACATGATCTATGGAGAACTTCTCAAGTTTGATTTCCGAGAGAATGAAATTAGACGGAAAGTCGATGCAGTCAAATACGAGTTGAGAAAGTTAGAAGATTTAGTTCTGGACCTGAAACTCAAAGGACGTTAATTCTGATCATTACCAATAATCTCATTGACAGTATCTTCTGCTTGGAATGACGCTAACGCAAACCCAACTCCTTCAAACTCTAAAATCTTTTTGGTATTGACACCAATCACTTCTCCGCTTGTATCAATCAACGGTCCACCCGAATTTCCTGGGTTAATTGGAACGTCTGTTTGTAAAAATAAATTACCGTTCTCATCAACTCGATCAGTATTACTAATTATTCCCTGTGTCACACTAAAATCTAAACCACCAGGATTTCCTACTGCAATAACTTTCTCTCCCACTTTTGCTTGCTTGGAATTCCCCCACTCTAATGCTGTATGCCCAACACCATCGGTATCAAGCACCGCAATGTCAGCACTTTTACTAAACCCAACAATACGGATTGGCAAGTTCTCTCCATCAGAGTTAATAATACTCCCTGCAGCTGCCCCTTCAATCACATGATAATTCGTTACCACATACCCATCGCTTGTTATAAAAAATCCACTTCCCACGCCAATATCGGTGTTAATACTTACCACTCCTGGAATGACTTCTTCAATAACCTCAGAGAAATCAGCGTTCTCCGCTTGCAATGTTTGAATATTATCTTCTAACTCTTCAATTTGCGCAGCACTTTCTGTTTTTACTTGATCTAAATCCTCATTTAATTCTGAAATTTGCGATGTCTTCTCATCTAATTCCGTGCTTACAATTCCTAACTCACTTTCTAAATCAGTCACACTCTCCTCCAGAGAACCAATCACTCCTTGCGCTGTTGTTAATTCTGTCCGTAACTCACTAATTCTCGCATCAAAATCCTCTTTCATTGTTTGCGTCTCAGAATACGCATAGAGAAACATACTAACAGTAACAGCAATAATCACAAACCCATAGACAAAATGTTGAATCGATTCTCTTCGCATACAAGAAGAAATAATTACGAGTTTATATTGTTTTTTATCCGTGTGCTTAATGCAAATATCCTTTTCCCGTTGGCTTTACTTTCAGAATTTCTCTAATATCATAACCCGAAATATCAACACCTCTCCCAAAACCGTTATCAATAATTAAATCATTACTACATACCGCGATTGCATGACTGGGCACGCCAAAAATCCCTGGCCTTCCTGGAATCTCATCGCTCCATTCAGTCATTATTCTGCCTTCCTCAACTAAGCCTCGAGCTAAACGCACATAACTTGCTGGATCTAAACCAGAAACCTCCCAACCACCATTTATTCTTAAATAATCTTCAAGTTCTCCACCCAAGTATAAAGTACCTTCATATTGTCCTCTTGTTACATCTGCCACAATCCTTGGCCATGTTAACTTCAGCGTTGTTCCATTAGGTGCAATTAAGGGGTGGTTTCGAGCAGTTCCCTGTATGTGTTGCGCCGTTGCTCTATCACCAAACTCAAGTGCAACTAAGTTAGCTAACGCTGAGAGGAAACACTCGTGGTCCCGATTACCAAAGAGGAAAGTGCCCATAACACTCTATTATACCTATTGTTATATAAATCTTGCCGTTTCCTCACTAAACAATGACAAAAACAAAAGATTTATAAAGAATTATCACTAGAAATATACTATGAAAATTCTCGCATTATCGGACATCCACGGGGACAAAACGTTCATTAAACAGATGGCAGAACGTGGTGCACAAGAGAAAGTGGACTTAGTCATTCTTGCTGGAGACATCGTAGAAATGCACGGCCCTTTAGATGGCATGGTAGGACCGTTCAAAGAAAAGGGTTTAGAGGTAGCAGTACTACCTGGCAATCATGAAGGGATGTCTGAAATCAATTTCCTCACAGAGCGGTACAACGCAAAGAACTTGCATGGTTACTCTTTAAAATTCGGCGATGTTGGCATCTTTGGTTGCGGTTACGCAGATATTGGTCCACATCAATTAACAGAAGAAGAATTCTTCAACACATTAAAGAAATCTCACGATTCACTTAAAGATGTTAAGAAACGAATTATGATTACACACGTACAACCCAACGATTCTCTGATTGGCCTCAAAATTCCTGGCTGGGGCAGTTCCGGTGTCCGGAAAGCGATTGAAACATTCCAACCAGATTTACACATTTGCGGTCATATCCATGAAACACATGGCATTGAAGAAATGATTGGTAAAACTAAAGTGGTCAATGTTGGTAAAACCGGTAGAATATTTGAATTCTAATGTAGCTAATTTTAAATACCTCGACACTTTCTTAACGACATGCTAACTCACTGTCCAGATTGCAAACAGAAATTACACGAAGGCCAACATAAATTCGCTGACGGCATGTATAATGTCCAATACTGTAAAAAATGTGGTTTTAGAAAAGAAGACCCATTATAGAATTACATTCCTTTCGGCATTCTGCCACCAAGACGTTTCATCATTTTACTCATATCTTTCTCGCCTTTAAACATTTTCATCATTTTCTTCGATTGCCGGTGCTGCTTTAGCAATTCTCTCAACACACCAACCTTAACGCCAGACCCTGCAGCAATCCTATCTAACCGTGAAGGAGAAATCGTTTCTGGCTTCTCTAACTCTTCCTTTGTCATCGAATCCATTGCATGTTTCCACTTCTCTAACTTCCCTTCCTGCACATCTAACATCTCTTTCGGCATCTTCAAATTGCCCATCCCCGGAATCATTTCCATAATTTTACCAAACGAACCCATCTTCTTCATCGCTTGCATCTGTTCATATAAATCAATTAAATTAAAATCTCCTTTCAAAAACTTCTCTTTCATATCTTCCGCTTTCTCTTCAGAAATAACATCACGCGCTTTCTCTAATAATGACTCAAGATCACCCATCCCTAATAATCTGCCAACAAACCGTTGCGGATGGAATTTTTCTAAATCATCAACTTTCTCCCCAACTCCAATAAACATAATTGGTGCATCAGTCACAGCACACGCTGATAGCGCCCCACCACCTTTTGCAGTTCCTTCTAACTTTGTTACAATAACGCCACTTACTTTACACGTATCATGAAACGCTTGCGCTTGCTTCTGCGCTGCTTGTCCAATATCCGCTGATATGACAAGTAACCTCTCATCTGCTGCCACTGCCGCTTGTAATTTATTTAATTCAGCAATCAACTCATCTGACAACGCATCTCTTCCTGCTGTATCGACAATCACAATATCATAATTCTTTAACTTCTCTTCATATTGTAAATAAATATTCACGGGATCTTTCTCTGTCTTTGAACCAAAAAAATCCACGCCCACATTTCCCGCCAACTGTTCTAACTGATCATACGCCGCTGGTCGCCACGTATCAGTTTGCATCACCGCAACTTTATGCCCACGCTTCTTGTAATATTTCGCTAACTTTCCTGCCGTTGTTGTTTTACCTGAACCAAATAAACCCACTAACATAATCTGTGTCGGCTTCTTTCCCACAACAATCTCTCGTGGCTCTTTTCCTAAGAAATTTGTTAACTCCTCATACACCGCTGTAATCAGATGTTCTCTCTTGGTGATCCCTGGCGGCGTTTTCTCTTTTGCTCGCTCTTTAATTTTCTTACTTAACTCAAACACTAACTGCACATTGGTATCTGATTGTAATAGCGCTCTCTGGATATCTTTCACCAACTCATTAATCAGTTTCTCATCTACAAAAACGGATTTTGTTATCTTCTGTAACGTGTTCTTTAACGAGTCACCTAACTTCTCAAGTACCATAATTAAGAATAAATAAAGTGTTTATTTAAAGCTTCTCACTTCTTTGCAGTCGTTTTTTTCACAGTTTTTGGCGCTGCTTTCTTTGGAGAACTGGCAGCTGGCTTCGCTGCAACTTTTGCCGGCTTCTTCTCCTCGGTTGCTTTCGGCACTTCCGCTGGCTTTTCTTGTTGCACTTTCTCTGGAATTGCTGGACTTCCACTGGCCGGCTTACTCCACACTCTGCGTGGTGGTCGTGTATAGACGAACCAATCATCTTTGGTAATTGGATGGAAATGATCCACCTCCCCAACTAAAAATCGCGACGTTGTTTTCTTCACCGCTGCAATCTCAACTCTGACTCCTTCTGACTTCAGATGTTTTACTAAATCAATAAAATCAGAATCACCCGACATGATGATAATCGTATCAACTTTCGATGCTAACTGCGTTGCTTTAATAGAAAGTGGAATGTCAGCAGTCTTATGACATGGAACAACGGAACCATAATATTGGTTGTACAATCGCTCTGCTAATTTCTCAGAAATATTTTTTCCTTCTCTGAAATAAATCAATCTGTTCAATCCTCTTCCATTCAACAATCTTGGGATTAACACATCAAAATTGATCATTGCCGTTGTCGTATTCGCTTGCTCATGAATACTTCGCTCGATGTTGTTTCCGTCGCATAAAATCGCGACACTCTGGTTAATTAAAATATCTTGTTTCATTGTTGTATACCTCTATAATATATAGTATGGGCCTGCAGGGATTCGAATTCCGGTGTCACAAGGAGGTTCTCATAACATCCCCGATGACCAGGTCCTTGGCCAGAACATGTGGTACATGCTCTTGAAGCCTAGCATGCTTAACAGCAGCCGTTTAACCCGACGTATCCATTACATCACAGGCCCACGGATTTTTTATTAGGGAGCTGTTTATTAATATTGCGGTTAGTTTTGATATAAACCTAATAGCAAGACTGTGTACAGTTTTCAAAACTGATATGCCCCGCCAATGATTTCCTTTCAATCGCGCTTTTGCATTCGTTAATGCAATCAATGCAATTAGCTTTGTGTTCTGGATCGAAACCACATTGAAATCCTCTGACTGCACAACCTTTGAGACAACCGTATTCTGGATTCCACATACAGTGAGTTATAGGGGCGCCCGTTGAGATCTTTAAGAAATCAGAATAACAAACCTGACCAGAACATCCTCCTCTTTTGCACTGAGAATCATCAAAAGCAATATCTAAAGACTGTGTTAAAATGAATATCCCAAATAACAAAAGAAAGAAAGTAACCACCTTAAAAATCTTCATAAACAGACAGAAGAGACAACTCTTTAATAATTTTTCCTCAAAAACTTACTCCAAAAAATAAATAAAAAAATTAATACTCGTCACTCATCTCTTCTTCGTGCTCTTCCTCTTCGTGGTCATCATGCTCTTCAGCACTATGGTCCTGCACTCCATCGCCGTCATGATCGTGGTCTTCATCATCTGCATGGCCCAACTCCGTATCACAGCCTGCTACCAGCACAACAAGTAACAAGACTCCAAGCAACAACATTGTCTTTTTCATAGTATATACCCCCTAATGTGAATGTCCTCCAATAAATAATAAACCAATCATAATCCCAATACCAATAAGGATCATAATTAAATGTAATAATGATTCTTTCATCCCACAACGCTTATGTAATTCAGGGACCAGATTAGATCCTGCGATGTAAAGAAAGTTTCCTGCCGCAAATGGTAACACAAATTCTGTAAATCCCGCGACACGAGAACCTAAAATCAGACCAACAACCGCTCCCGCAATCGCTGTGACTGCAGATAGAAAATTAAACAGTAGCGCTTTCTTTCGTGACATCCCCGAGTACAATAACACGCCAAAGTCAGCAATCTCTTGTGGCACTTCATGTAAAATTACTGAAATGGTTGCAACAATACCTAAAGGTATACTTACTAAATACGTCCCGGCGATTGCCAACCCATCAATAAAATTATGCACTCCGTCTCCAATAATATTCATTGGTGCAAGATGATACGCGTGTCCATGTGCGTGCTTGTGTTCCATATCGGGATGTTCATGTGAGTGGCGCCAGTGGACAAACTTTTCAACCACAAACAGTGTTAACAAACCAACCATAACATATACCATCGTGCCAATATTCAACCCACCAAGAGCAATCCCTTCTGGTAATAAATGAAAGAACGCTCCCCCAAATAGTGTTCCAGCGGAAAGACTTACTAAAAGTAATAACGCTTTTTGCGAAGGCCGTTTGCGGATTAAGAAAGGCAAAATCCCAATAATTGCGACAAACGAAACAAATAAGACGCTAATAATAACGTACACCCAGATACTAACCATGCTTGCATTAAATTCATTAAATATATAAATCTTATTGATTCTTGTTATCATTAATGCAACGGCAAACTAAACAAAAACAACAACTAACACAGGCACTTCAAACATTCAAATCATTCTTCACCGCAGAGGATTTACACACAAAGCTAGAAAATAAAAAAATAGGTGTCGCAACTGTCTACCGTTTTCTCAAAACGCTCACCGAAAATGGGGAACTCCACTCCTACCAATGTAATAGAAGAACTCTCTATTCAACACATAAAAAATCCCATTGCCATTTCACCTGTGAAAGATGTGGTTCAATGAAACACATTGACATTAAAACCATTGATTTTCTCAAAAATCAATTACAAGAGCAAATTTGTCATTTTCAAATCGATGTCAGCGGAGTGTGTCAGAAGTGTGGAGGGAAACAATGAACTTCGCTGGCTTCCTACTCTGGCTTACCCGCGAAGGCTTTGAAGACCAAGAAGTATACATTGCTGAAGATCAAATAATCTACCCCTCTCGCTCTATGATAATTAACATCCATGACTTCTTGGTAAAATTCTTCAAAGATATGAACGATCAAATTCAGTTCGGTACACATTCGGAAGCCAATATCGACTTTGCACTTCTATACATCCAAAATCAAGTCAAAGCAGATGATAGAGAAACCTCTATTCTTCTTAAAGCAGCTAATCTAATGAACATCATTATTACATCTCATCCATTCGTTGATGGTAATAAAAGAACTGGGTTTGTGATGGCGTTAATGTTTCTTTCTCTTAACAAATACCCTACAACTCCAGATCTGCAAGATTACGACAACCATGTTGAATTTTTCAAGAAAATCGCCTCTCGCAATACGAAAGATCCAAACAACGTTCCAGAAATCGTGCAATGGTTTAGAGATACAACTAGTTAATTCTTCGCAAGCTCTTTTAACAGCTTCTCGTTCTTAGACAAAATCTTTGCAAACGCTTTCTTGCAATCAATTTTCGTCTTGCCTTTCTTCTTTACTTTTTTCTCAACCATGTTCATAAGAAACCAACTTTTCTTTAAATAATTTTACCCTAACAACCGCTTCACAATCATCGTGGCATAACTTCCCTTCCCTAACGTAAACGAAACCGTCACTTTCTTTTTTCCTTCAAATAACTCATCATCTTCAAACTTCCCAACTTCCAATTTCTTCACTTCAGTAAACACTTTTCTCATTTCTCCCTCAAGAGATAACTGCGGAATTTGTTTAATCACAAAATCTCTATACATCAACTGCTCTGCTTTCATTACCGTTGCAATAATCTCTTTTATCTCTCCCGATTCCAACTCTTCACTGCTAAACCCAATTAATGGTATCTCTAAACTCTTATCCTCGCAATTCACAAACACCAATTCTCCTAACGAATAATCAACTTTCTTCATAACTTCAAATCTCTCCAAATACTTACTAACACATTCATTCCACAAATAGGACTGATACGCGTTCACATACATTCGTAATAATCTATTTGGTAACAACCGTAACGCACCAATTGCATCATTCTTCTTTTTCTTCATGTACTCCTGTACTTTATCTCTACCAATTAATGCAACCGCTTCCTTAAACCGTTTCTTGACAAGTAGTCTGCCGATTTCTGCATTATCTGAACTAAACCGTTGTTCATCAAAATAATTCTCACAGCACGTAACCTCACTAACTCCCTCTTTCTCAAGATTCCGAATAACAATCTCAAAATAATTCCCTTCCAACTCCCCTAATGTAATCGGTTCTTTTCCCGCTCCGTAATATTCTATTTCTACACTCTCCAACTTTACTCCTAATACCTGCTCTTTCTTTCTTCCTTTAATAGAAATTAATTGCTGCGTCACTGCATGCTTATCTTTACTCCCAGCAAACCCAATATTTTTACTATTAACGTGCAACTTCTTTGCAATCTCTTTCACAACATCGAGAGTATTCCAATTTCTTTTTTGTAACGTAAAATACAAATGCGGTCCATTTCCTCCTTCGGCCAGAGTAGGGATCTCAACTACAATAAAATCTTCAGGAACCTCTTTGAGCCTGTACATTTACAATTGCCTCCATAAATACTATTTTGGTATTCTCTGCATCATCGAAGAAGATAACATTATTACATCTCCTGAAAAAATCAAACGCTGCCCCTTCATTTGACATCAATTCTTTATCATTAACCTTCCACGCATTAAAACCTTTTCCCATCTGTTGAATTCCAATGACAAAACCTTTACTTCCTAACCACACTCTGAACGAATGTGGTGCTTTAAATTGGGAGTAGTTTAATGTGTTAGACCCACCCTCATTCAGAAAATACGCAACCTCGTCCTCTTCCTTATGGTGTAACCAATTGTATAAATCAAACTTTCCTCCTAAAACAGTACTAAACTCTTTATTCAATACATCCACAACATTCCATTTAGCATCCCCATACTTCTCAATCAACTCAGAATCAGTATGTTCACATCTCTCTCTTGTATCTTCATGAATAACATACTCTTGATATTGTCCTTGGAAATTGATATCCTCAAGCGCTTGCTGTAACGAATGATTAAAATTAATAACCATGGGGTAACTGTCAGGAACTCATTTTTAAAATTTGTTAAAAAAGAAAAAGCGGGTCCCATAACCTGATTACATAAGCTGGAACCCTCGACCGTCTCAGATGTACTAATCAATATCGCTCTAAATTATATAAACTTTTCCTCGATATTCCGTTTGGGCAAAGGCAGTGTCGCATAACCTGGTTATTGCGGAAGGCTGATGACCTTCGACCGTCTCGGGTCTTGTGGGTTCGAATTTCCTAACGGAAGTCCCGCCGCTGCCGCCCTAACATTTCAAACAATAATCTTAAAAAGAAATTCTATAATAAACACCTCATGAACTATTCGGTCATATCATTTTATCGGTACACAGACATTAAAAACCCAGAAACACTGAGAGATACACTCATCAAAAAATGTAACCAATTAAACATCCTCGGTCGTATCCTTCTCGGAACAGAAGGTATCAACGGTGCTGTCTCTGGGGAGATAGAACCAATCAACCAATTCAAACAATTCCTACAAGAAAACTTCCCTAACTTAACATTCCGGGAACAAGAAGCTGAACATAACACATTCCACAAATTAGTGTGCAGAACCAGAAAAGAAATCTGTGTCTTTGGAGAACCAGTTAACTTAAACAACCGAGGAACTCACCTCCCACCAAAAGAACTTAAAGAGTGGTACGAAAAAAATGAAGACTTCATTATTGTAGACGCACGAAATGATTACGAATTTGATCTTGGCCACTTCAAAGATGCGAAGAAACTTCCACTCAAAACATTCAGCGAATTTCCAGAAACTGCTAAAGAAGAACTTGCTGAACACAAGAATACAAAAATCGTTCTCTACTGTACTGGCGGAGTGAGATGTGAGAAAGCATCTGCATACCTAAAAGACAACGGGTTTCAGCAAGTCTACCAAGTTGGGGGTGGTATTATTAATTACGCTAATGAAGTCGGCGATGACAAATGGCAAGGCGGCTTATTCGTTTTCGATGACCGGTTAGTCTCCGAATTAGGAGAACCAATCACTACTTGCGTCCATTGCCACAAGGCGGAAGAACAAATGTACGACTGCCACCATTTAGGGTGTGACAGACTATTTGTAAGTTGCAAAGATTGCGCAGTCAAATTCAAGAAAACATGCTCAGAAGAATGTAGCAACTCTCCTAACAGAAGAAAAGAAATCATTAAAGAGAACATTAAAGTTATTGGCTCTGTTGAAAATTATTATCCTAAAGCAAAGGTAGCATTAATTAAAATCACTGAACCAATTGAAAATAACACCACTATATCAATTCGTGGAGCTACAACTAATCTTAAAACAACAATTACTCAAATGCGCGATTATGATGAGAACCCAATCAGCAAAGCAGATAATCAATTAATCACCATTCCTGTAAATGACACTGTGCGTAAAAACGATAAAGTTATAATCTCCTTATAATTTCTACTTCTATGTTTGAATACTGGATTATTGGTTTGTCAATCATTGGACTCTTTCTTTCCCTCTACATTTACCGCAAAAAAACAAAACATCAAACTCTAACCTGCGTTATTGGGAATGATTGCAATAAAGTCATTAACAGTAAGTATGGTACAACATTTGGCATGGAAAACACACTTCTTGGTGCTTTGTACTTTACAGCTATTCTTGCACTAACAGTTCTCAAACTCACAACAACACTACTGTACCTCAACACAATTACCACAATAGTAACATCCTTAGCAGCACTCTTCTCTATCTACTTATTATACGTGCAATTAAAAATTCTCAAAGAACTATGCGAATACTGCTTATTTAGCGCACTGATCAGCATCGCTTTGTTTATTCTTACAGTTGCATAAAAAAAGATAGAAAAAAAATTATACCCACACAGCCAAGATACCACCCATCACTGCTAACGCAACTAAGTAGTGTGCTGTATTTAACAGGTATAATGTAAACGGCTTATTCTGCCAGAAAACCATCCCCAACTGGGTTGTTCCTAAAAAACCTAACCAGACCCAGAACCCAAGAATCGCTCCTGCTGCAAACGTCGCTGCACCAGCATAGTCAATAAACATTTCTAATACAAACGTCATTACTAATAGTGTAATAAACATTCCAACGTATGCTTTAGCCATACCTCTTGCTTTCGCTGCTGCCATATCTTTATCCGTTAAACCAGATAACTTCATCCACTGCTTTCCGAAAAGTAATGGAGAATACCATAACATACCGATAACATAGCCAACGATTGCCGTTACAAGAATTGCTACATAGTTTACCATTGTTAAAACCCCCTATATTTTTAATACAGAAATCTTTTATAATATTTAACTCTTATGCCACCCGGTGATGTATAATGGATAGTGTAACACATTTTGAAGTACCTGTAGATGACATAGAAAGAGCAAAAAAATTCTACGCAGAAACATTTGGCTGGAGATTTGACTCCACACCAGGTATGCCATATTGGATGGCCTATACCTGTGAAGTTGATGAGAAATTCATGGCGAAAGAAACTAATAAAATTAACGGGGGTTTCTACAAGAGATCCGATGGCGGTTCTCCTAACCCCAGTATTGTTCTCAGCACGGAAGACATCGATGCTTCTATAGAGAAAATCAAAGCAAACGGTGGCGAGATTACCATGGAGAAACGTCAAGTTGGAGACATGGGCTTGTATGTCCAAGCGAAAGATACAGAGGGCAACATCTTTGGTGTCTGGCAGAGCCTACAGAAAGAACCGCCACAATAAAATCTTGAACTTCTATTATATTCTTTTTATTCTCCTTTTTCTACCACAATCGTTATAAAACCACTTCCACTCCATCTGATAATGCTTACAGTAAAAGGCCATCAATTTAAACCAATGAACCCTAACGGCTCCTCAGCAAGACGAGCACTACAATTCAAAAATAACATTATCACTGCACTCAAGAAACTCGGAGTTCATGAAGACGATATTGAAATTGAGTTAGAACCAGTTGCTATCCGGAGAGCTCCAGCTTCTGTTTCTTGGTATCTAAGCGATTCTCATCTCCACTTCAGCTACATGAATGGCAAAAACTTTGTGGAAAATATCTACATTGTCTCAAAAGTCATTGAAGCAGAAGTTGAACTTGTTCTCAACAACCAGAAACACATTGAAGAATTCGTGAATGACTTTGCTGAAGATGAAGACATCGATGAACTACGAAAAAAAGCGAGGGAAACACTCGGCGTTCCTGCTGATTGTAAAGACCTCGATCTAATCAATCAAAAATACAAAGAACTTGCGAGGACACTCCATCCGGATACTGGGAATGGAGATCCAGAAAAGTTCAAAGAAGTTAATACCGCTCATAAGATTTTGAGAAAAGAATTAGGAGGATGAAATACATGAGAAAACTATTGTTAATAGCATTACTTTGCATAGCACTTCTCGTTGTAGCATGTGGTCCACAAGCGCAACCAACAGAAGACGTTGCAGAAGAAGAAAACATGGTAGACGACTCTGCTGAAGAGATGGCAGACCATGAAGATTCCATGGAAGACACAGAAGAAGAAGCAAACATCGAATTACATGATGATGAGATGGACGAAGGAGAGTTAGACGTCCCTATTGAAGGTGTTCTTGCAGGCGATTGGTGTATTGCAGGAACAACGTACACATACCCTGGTGATTCAGGTGTCGCTGAAGTTCTTGGTTTAGAGGAATTTAAAGGGCAAGAATTCTGTAAAGCACATGCTGAATTTGTTGAATCCAGCGAGTTAGGAGATTTAACAACTGCAACAACATACTATTACGATGAACCTCAGTTGGAATTCTGGTTAGTAACAACCATCTCTGGTGGTGTATTCACAGAACCGCAAACAACTGAAACTCACATAGTGAATGGAGAAGTTGTAGAGTAAACTTTTTATTTTTATATTACATAAGCCGGCGGCTCAATAACTCTTTGACCAGCATTGAACCGACTTGCGGAAAAGGCAGAGACTATAGGCAGAGTTTTATACTCTCCGAAAACAATGAGCTCTGCAAGGGAAAGTCCTGCACCCCAACTTTGCATAATCCCATGACCTGAGAAAGAATGAGCTTCATATACTGTCTTTTCGGGCACTCCTTCCCATTTAACTTCTCCAATAATGGCTGAATGATCTTCT
The DNA here is from genome assembly GCA_964344235.1 of uncultured Methanosarcinales archaeon. Lineage (GTDB taxonomy): Archaea > Nanobdellota > Nanobdellia > Woesearchaeales > GW2011-AR9 > CAYFMJ01. The sequence goes on from CAYFMJ010000004.1 coordinate 50,127, forward strand.
GTTTCGCAGAATAAACCAGCCCACCCTCCAGTATGCCTGGCGTACCCGAAGGCTTCTATATTTTCAAAAAGTGGTACCTGAATTTTCGGCCTAAAAAATCCATGTTCACCATCATAGACAAAATTGATTCCAGCTTTCTCGTTAGGGTCCGCAAACCCCGCCGCAACCTCTACACTTCCATTTTTTCTCGACTGAAAGTAAACCCCCTTTTGGTGGATACAAAATGGCATTTCTCCTAAGTCTTTAACAGTATAGCCATTGGTAAACGCTTCTGGGTCAAGATCAAATGTGCTTATTTGTCTCCTATACGGCTTGGAATGAACAGGTACACCCATCATTTCGGATATTTTTGGGGCCCACGCACCAGCACAATTAACAAACTTCTTTGCATAGTAAACAACTTCCTCTCCTTCAGGATCTTTTTCTCCCAACAGTGGATTATCTTCTCCATTTAGATTTGCCTTTTCCGACAGTCTTAATGCCGTAATTTTAACTTTATATTCTGAGAGCGGCTGAAACTCGATATTAGTTATCACAGTTCTATCATTAAACTCAACCTTTGCCACCTTCGCTTCCCTGCGGTAATGTTCTTTAAGTAGATGGGGTGAGATTAAACCATCGCTCTTTGCAAAAGTTGCTCCCGCAATTCCTTTAGTATTATGCACTAACGGAAATCTCCTCTGTAATTCTTCGGCACTTATAACTTCCGATTCATATCCATGCTTTCGTTGTAATGCAACAGCTCTTTCAGCTTCTCGCATCTCTTCTGCTTTCCTAAACCACAAATAACCTCTAGGATCATACTTAACTAAGTCTCCTAATTCTTCATAATGGTCAATGGAAAAACCAGAGAGTACAATATTCGGTTCTTGTGTCCAAGTTGTCCGTACCGCTCCTGCATTTTTTTCAGAACTGCTAAACCTTCCCACCAAATCGGGATCCAAAACAGCAACATCCCTCCCAAGCTTTGATAAATGAACAGCCGTACTACTACCGATAATTTCCGCACCACCGATTACTATATCTTTGTAAAATTCCTGCGTCATTATAATATCACCTTATCAGAACATCCACACTATTTCTTCTGAATAGCTTCCCTCTATATATATTTTTCTTGTTAAAAAATTTAAATAACTTCATGATAAATATTAAATCATGCAAATAAATGATCTCAAAGAACTGGAACAAGAATCGATACAACGAAAAATTCCTATCATCGGCTCGGAGAAGGGCCAGTGGTTATTAGGGTTCATACAAAAAAACAAACCACAAACGATTCTTGAACTCGGCACCGCTAATGGCTATTCTGGCTGCATCCTGGGAAGTGAAGGAGCAGAATTAACAACAATCGAGCTCAACGACAAAATTGCCGAGGGAGCAATGCAAAACTTTTCTATGCACAATATCAACGCAAACATCATCATGGGAGATGCAACAGAAATTATCAACGATCTTACAAAGAAATTTGACCTTATCTTCATCGACTTTTCCAAAAAGAATTACATTAAAGTACTAGAGAAAGCAATTCAACTCACAAACAAATGGATCATTGCAGACAACATTACCATGGAAAATTGCAAAGATTTCAAAGAAGCAGTCTTAAATCACCCTAAACTGCAAACAGAAATAATTGACATCAAAGATGGGTTGAGTTGTAGCACTAAACTCTAAAAATTTCTTTCTTATACAACTTCAACTCTTCTATACTCTCTTTAATATCGTCCAACGCCCGATGTGTTTCTTTCTTCATTGGCTCAGCCACTGAAGTCCATCGCTTTGCCAACTCTTTCACGGTTGTCACATCAATAATTCTATAATTCAAAAAGTCATACACTTGTTTCATTTGTTTCATAATAAACACTTTATCAATCCACACAGAGTTCCCACACAGTATTGCTTTTCCCTCTTCACAATGCTTTCGCAAATACTCCATCACTTGCTTCTCCACATCTGCAATAGTTAGCCCTGAATCTTTACACGCTTGCGTTAAACCAGAGGTCCCATGTTGGTTCACACACCAATCATTCATTCCCGCAAGAGTCTCATCGTCGCAATGTACAATGAGATCTAACCCTTCATCAACAACATTCAATTGATCATCTGTAACAAGAACAGCTACTTCAAGAATAACATCTTTTTCAACATCCAAACCAGTCATCTCGAGGTCTATCCAAACTAATGTCTTTTTCATTCATTAAAACAAATAAAAGATTGCTTTTAATTCTTTTGCAAAAATTTTATAAATATAGCAACTTATACTGTTGCTATGGCAACAACAATTCAGATTAGTAATGATTTATTAGAGGAATTAAAGTCTCGTAAACTCTATGCGAAAGAAAGTTATGAGGAAGTGATTTGGGATTTGATTGAAGATACAATGGAGCTATCTGAAGAAACAAAGAAAAATATCGCAATTGCAGAGCAACAAGTAAAAGAGGGTAAAGTTCATACTCTAGAAGAAGTCAAAAGAGAATTGGGCATCTAAAGATGTTTTCTGTCGTGTTAACTACCTTAGCTAAAAAACAGCTCTCTAGATTATCTCCTAAAATCAAAGAGAGAATTATAAAAACACTCCAAAGGTGTAGCATTAGGCCCCATGCTTTTGCAAAGAAGCTCGTCGGCTCCCCCTATTTTAGTCTTAGGGCTGGTGATTACAGAATAATATTAGATATTCAAAAAAACAAATTAACAATACTTGTTCTGGAAATGGGTCACAGGAAAAAAATCTACAAAAAATAATTATGGCTTATACCGCTCCATTGTCCGTGGGAACGGAATTGCATCTTTAATATTATCTAATCCACAAATCCACCGAATAACTCTTTCTACTCCTAAACCAAACCCACCGTGTGGTACAGAACCATACCGCCGAGTATCTAAATAAAATTCATATTCTTCTGGCTTTTCTCCATCATCTCGTAATCTCTGCTTCACTTTCTCAATATCGTGCTCCCGATGTGATCCTCCAATAATCTCTCCATAACCCTCTGGCGCTAAAAAATCACACCCCTCTACAACTTTCGGGTTGTCAGGGTCTTCCGTCATATAGAACGCTTTAACTTCCTTCGGATAATGTGTACAGATAACAGGAACATCGTATAATTTGGTTAATTTCTCTTCTTCTATGGTTCTCAAATCTTTTCCCCATGGCACATTCATTTTACATTTCTCCTTCAGAATCTTAAGAGCTTCCGTATACGTCATTCGCACAAACGGCTTTTTCACAACAGGTTCTAACTTCTTAACATCACGTCCTAACGAATCCAATTCTTTCCTATTAGTCTCTAACACTCTCTTCACAATAAACTTCAACAACTTTTCACCATGCATAATAATTTCATCAAAATTAGCCCAGGCCATTTCCATCTCTGCGTGCCAATATTCTGTGAGATGCCGTGATGTCTTACTCTTCTCAGCTCGAAATGACGGGGCGATAGTATAAATTTTCTCTAACCCAAAAATAGCTGGTTCCGCATACAACTGCCATGTCTGCGCTAGAAACACATCTTTCTTGCCAAAGTAATCTACACTAAATAAATCAGAACCACCTTCACACTGTACTGCTTGGAAAATTGGTGAATGATATTCATAAAACCCAGCTCCTTTGAAATACTCATCAATCGCGCCAAATACAGTTGATCTAACTTTCAGAATTGCCATCATCTTCTGACTTCGTAACCACAAATGTCTGTTGTCAGCGAGATGTTCAATAGATGTATCTTTCGTAATAGGATATTTATCTGAAGTTCCAACAATTTCAAACTTCTCTACCGCTACCTCATACCCTGTTGGAGCTCTCTTATCTTCTTTAATCTCTCCCGTAAGCATGATAGAAGTCTCTACCTGCATCTTGTCAATAGCATCCCATTGCTTCTCAAACGCATCTCGTTTAAAGATACATTGAATAGTGTTGGTGGAATCTCTCAATACAACGAATTTTAACTTGTTACTTCCTCTTTCACGATGTACCCAGCCCCTGATAGAAACTTTCCCAGAACCTTTGTCCATCGCTTTCTGAATTGAGATGTACTTAACCATACACTGGGGATCAGCTTTTATTATAAAAATGTTTGTGCTCTATTGAGGAAGATCAACAATGTGAATTTTCTCAGTATCTCCAAACTCTGCTAATAGAATTTCTGGAATTGCTTTTCCCGGCAATTGTAAAGACCTTCGCAACGCTTCTTCACTGGTTCCCCCTACAGAAATGTCAACCACCCTACTACAACTCCCTAAATAACTATGAATAAAGATTCCCGCAACAGGGGTATACATGCCCCCGTACCCTTCAAGTTGATCCTCAGAAACAAAAGGGGTTGCTGTACCTAATCTCATTCCTTCAGGTAAAAAAGCTGGTCTTACCTCAACACTCACTTTTTTCCGTCCTACGGTAATGCCAATTCCGGCTAATGCAGCCTGTGCCGTTGCTCTATCAAACCCATAACCGAATTCGGGGGTAACCAGTGCATACACTCCAGAATCCCCATTCGCTCTGACTCTTCCAAATAACACTTTTACCATGTCTGTTAATGCAAACTCCTCTCCCAGAATAGCTAACTTTTCTGCACACGTTCTTGTTTCTTCACCATGCACCCTTGGAATTAGCTCATATCCTAAAGAAACCGCACGATCAATCACATATCTCTGTTCTTCTGCTAGGATATCATTAACATAAACCATCCCACCGCGAACACCCAACTAATTATAAAGCTTTCTTAGAAAATCTACTCTTGTAGTATCCCGTTTTAACTACACAGTACATTAACCACTTTGGTGGTTATAATG
>CAYFMJ010000005.1:0-45797 GCA_964344235.1 uncultured Methanosarcinales archaeon
TGTCGCAAACAAAAATATCAAGAATATGGCGAATCTGCTGGAATGAATAAAAGTCCGAAAGATTACTTAGACTGAGAATCCTGCGTATGTTCTCAGAGAATTTGTTTACCAAAAAGATGAATAAACGTCAAATGGACATACAAGCAATTTTACGATTAAGCTGTTTCTTCAGTAGCACTATATACCATTACTATCCTTTCAAGTGCGTTGCCAGTGAGCATAACTTTATTGTCCGCAGTTCTTGTTAAATATCCTGCGCTAACCATCCCAGAAAGATGGTTCCTTAGACGTGGGGTAAATCTCGTTTCAGGGATTCCAACCCATTCTCCTGCTCTCTGTGATGCCGCAACCAGGGTCGCAGCTGTTTCTTCCCATTCAGATTTTCCTAATGTTCCCCCATAGGGTGTTTCCCATAAAATAGGATCTCTTGTTGCTTGAATATCATGTGGTTCATAACTCATTTTGTTTTACCTCGCAGATTGTTACACACCAGTACCAGCTCCTATCATAAAAAAGGATGCGTTTTTTAAAAACATTCCCCTGTTTTTCGCTGAGACGATTATTTATGTTCAGCTGAATAAACCGTGATAAATAAGTCGGGGGTTTTTTAATTTGGTCTGTTTCGGAGGTTATTTAGCAATCCCCCAAAGTAATTCAAAATCTTTCTTGTATCCTTCCCATATATCTTTATTTTCAATTCGTATTAAAAATGGTTTCTCACGAAGAACTTGAATGATAACTTTACCTTCAAAGATAAAGGTGGTGGCATAGTTCTCAGCAGATTTTGGCAAATATTTTATTTTGAGACCTTTATATTTAGGTAAGAGTGTCTTCTTCATTGAAGGAACACCAATTACTTTGCAGTTTGAGAAGCTTTCAATTTCTTTAACGATATGGCCAGCACTATATTTTAAATAATCAAAAATAAGACCTGTAGCATTGAGAACGAGAAGTTCCTTCGCTTTACGTATTTCATTGTGAATTACTTTCATGCCCTCTAACCCTTCATATACTTCAACACTTTTGAATATAAGAGGTATTTGCGGAATCTTCTTTATGTCATTAATAAGTTCGCATGCAATAATTTCTTTCTCTTTAATTGAAACAATTAACGATTCTGGCCGAGAAGTTCTAAAGATTCTCCGCTTGTCCCTATGAATATAGGTTATTAGCCCTTTCTCGACAAGCTGTTGGAGTATATTATACGTGACTGTCCTGTTTGTTGATGTTTCCTTCGCCAATTGGTTTGCAGTAGCTTCACCAAGTCGAGCAAGAACAAGATAGATCGTAGATTCTTTCTCGGACAGCCCTATCTTTTGAAGTTTTTGTAACATGGAAGTAAAAAAATTCACTCATTTAAAAATGTTGTCGTAGGACATGACAACTAGGAATAATATAGTAAAACGTTGAACGGAATTGCGATGATAGAAGACATTACTAACTTAATTGAAGTGAATAGAAGAGTCCAAGAAGTTGGTGCTCGGATTGATGAAATTGAATGTGATACCTCAGAACTTCAAGTTCAGGTAATGGATATTCTTTTAGGTGAAATTATTTCAAATAGTCTTGTACTGTCTTCATTTTCATGTGGAGAAAATGTAGTAAGAGAAGATTTACTTCTACTGAAACAGTTGCGTTTTGGTTCATATGGAAATTCATTATCCAATGTTTTTGCATATAGTGAAGGGCCAGATTATAAAGCTCTAGCATTTGAACCGCCAGAGATACAACCTAGAAACAATTTTCTGGTCGTTCTATCAGATGAAAGTAGTAGAATTCGCGTATATACGTACGCTGGAGCATTTCAAGAAGAGGAGAACCGTTTTGAAAGAATAGAGGGAAAAATTGAAGGGATAGCGTATGTAGCTTTCGGTTATCAAGATACATTTAATATCAAACGTGTTCAAAGAGAAGAGTTAAATGGAATACTTTATGATCAGTTTTTACATGGGTTTGAAAAAGCAGTTGAGAAAGCTACAGACCAAATGGAGAAAAGAGCTAGATCTCTCGACCATTCTTTAAGTGAAAAAGTGAGCAGAAAAAGAAAGACTTCTTCCAAGCTGACTAAACTCCAAAGAAGTATGGGTCTTCTCCAGGCGTATATGGTGGACTAATTTAGTAAACATTCCTCCAGAAGCGGTTGTTCTTAGAAAGACAGGAATGTTTAAAAAAAATGGAAATAATTTTTCTACGAAGGCAGTTTCCTGAGTTGATACCATAAAATGACCGTAATTGATTTCCCTAAGAACCCTGAACCAAGCCCTGCCGTAGCTAACTTAGAGACCATAACTTTGGCTCTAGTTAATCTCAATGAAGAAGAAAGAATTAGACCAAACCTAACTGGTGTACTCGGGAAATTCCCAGGACTTTTAGCAGAGTATCTAACCCTTAGTGAGGAACACAAAAAAGCGTTAGATGGGGTTTGCATAATTACATTAACCGGCGGTTGGTACGGAGATGAAATGAGACAATTGGATAGATACAGAACCCCTCATGGAAGGATAGCCTCTGACACATCTAGACCACCTGCAATGGTAGCTAGGAAATGTCGATGGGCATATCAGCTTCTAGAAATTTTCGATAGCTACACAGAGGGTGCTCCTAATAGACCATTTAATCAAAGTTACATCAAAAGCGCTGGAGGGAAAACATTGGTTGCCAACATTAGAAACCACCAAAGTATATCTATGCAAGATATCGTGAACCTTGTAGGACAAGTAAGACCTGCTATTTTGAAAGAATATCATCCACCTGGAGTAAAAAAAGCAGAAGTTATACGTCTGAGAAAATAAAATCTCCAGAAACCGTTTGTGGGTAGAAAGGCACGATTGTTTGTATGGGTATTATTTACAATCTAGATAAACAAACCGTTACTCTTGTAATAATCTCCTGCTTCTCGGTAGGAATCAAAATCTTTGAGTAATTGAAAATATATTTGTAATTCATGCATTGACCTCTCGGCAACTAAAACAAAACCTTCTAACTCCCCACTTGGTTCCTGCAAAACTTTCCCCTCTCTCGCTGATTCCACATTTAATCTAACAGCTTCAACCAAATTTGTCGCGATGTGCCTATAATGACAATCACCTGGCAAACTTCTAAAAGAGAGACCATATTGTTCTGGAAAAGTAACTACCTCAGCACTGAGCAATCCCATAGACCCTTCTAATAATAATAACTGCCCCTCTAATTTTCCCGCATTCATACTTGAAAGAAAATTTGATACATTTATTATAAAGTTTATCAAATAACTCTCCAATTCTGCCAAACTATTACAATTCCCCATTACTAATCTAAACCTTATTGCATTTTTCTATCATGAATAACTCTTACCCCCCATTTATTCATAGAGGGGTAATTTATTCACTTTTTGAGGCGGTCTGTTATTCATACAATAAGTTAAATACTTCTTGTCATTCACACCATTATGCGATCAAAAGACCATAGAGAGCTGATTAAGAGGATGACCAAGTATGTCAAGCAGGAACGATGGCAGAAGCTTCCCAAGAAGAATGGAAACGTCAAATCCATCAGCTTTACTAAAACTGGCAACCTCAAAATAATTCTTGAGGACACAACGTTCTATGTACTCAAGCGAAACAAAAATATCTTTCAGGAAGCGCTTACCATTCAAAAAGGTGATACAATCAGCGTAGCACTACGGACTCAACTAGGAAAATATTACTGTGTTAAGCTAACAAAAAAGAAAGATATGAAACTCAAAAAGTGGCTCTGAATAATAGACCCCTCAAAATATGTAAATTAATTACCCCCTCTGAGAAAAATGAAAAAAGTACCCCTTAAACAGTTTTCTGAATAGGGGGTAGATTATTTATCAGAAAGAGGGGGGTTTTGTTTAGGAACATTAGAAGCGGCTAATTGTTGCAAACTTCTTCTCTTTTCCCATGTTGCCAAATAACCAGTTCTACGTCGACGAACTCGATCCTTACTTCCTTTCGGTCTTCCTAACTTCACACCTTGACTTTGCAAGTAACGCAACTTCGCAATTGTTCGTTCTCGAATCATAGAGCGCTCAAGTTCAGCAACAGCTCCCATGATTTGTAAAAAGAACCTACCCTGCGCAGATTCTGTGTCAACTTCAGGACTAATACACATGAACTGCACCTTACGGTTACGAAACTCCTCAATTAACTGCAAAAGGTGCTTGAGACTACGACCAAGTCTATCCAGTTTTAAGACCAAGATCATGTCATATTCCCTATTGCGGACCTTTTGCATCATGAGATCTAAGACTGTCCGAGAAGTCTTTGAACCACTCACTTTTTCCTCGTAGACTTCATACGCCCAGTTCTCCCGTTTACACTTTTCAACAAGAACAGCTCGTTGGTGTTCTAAACTTTGGTCTTCTGTTGAGACCCTACAATATATTGCTACACGTTTCATATTTTTCACCCCATGTATATCATTGCTTTCACAAAACCACATTTGTAGCAAAGGTAATATCTTCCCTGCTTACTTCTGTGATTTTCATCAATCTCTTCACTACAATTTTCACATTCAAATTCCATTTCAATCACCTCCGTAATTCTTGCCAGAATTTCTTTCCTCCCAAAAGCAGTATTAAGAGACCAATCACAATTACCGCTACCCACAATATTTTTTCTAAAGTCTCCATAGAATACATTCCACCAAAGTACATGCCAGCAAGAATTACTGCTAACAAAACAACCCCCATTGCCAACCATTTATTCGATCCCATGTTTATTTACCTCCCCCTAATTTTGTCGAGTTACTTGTCGAGTTAAATTCGGCACTTTTAAGCTCAGATTTCGCACTTGTCGAGTTAAATTTCTCTCTGATAGTTGAATTTTTCATACTACTAAATTGCAACTCTACAAACTCAAGAATGTTTAACCGAAATATTATTGGTAACTGATGCCGTTTGTAACTATTATTCAAATCTTTATTAGTCAAGAAAATGTAGCACCTTTCACCATACTTTTTCTTTAACTCACCAAATTTCTTATTGTGATATGGCTTAGTACTTTTGAACTTTGCTTTGATTCCAGTTTCAACCTCTATTACTATTTCTTCACCTGCTTTGTTAGTAAATAATATGTCTGGTTTCTCGGTCCTGTACCTTTTTACTTTATCCGTATGTTTCTTAATTTCATTATAGATTAGATTAACACAGAATGAATGTAAAGCTCCTTCGGGTGGTCTTCTCTTAACAAAGTAACTCATATGCCTTCCTTTGGTTAAACCATGAAAATTACCCAACACATACCCGTTATTTTGTAAGAAATTACTTTGCTCCACTGTAAGACCTTTCGCAGGATAAACATCTTGCTCAATATCTAATTCAATGTTTATATTTTCTTTATCCTGAACCTTCCCCTCTTTTTTCTCACCTTTTTTAATCATTTCATCGGGGTTTGTGGTAATCAGTTCATGTTCTTTTGGAGAGGCAATAACTTTTATCTCTTGATGTTCATTCTCCAAAATGAGAACTCCCTGCCCTCTCTCAGCAGCAACTAAGTAATCTTTCTCTGCCTGAGATAAATTAAAAGCAGTGGCAACATTACGAATCACTGCTGGCTTTTGCCTAAGTAAGAAAGTGTAGGATGTGTTGGCAAGAACAGCATGGCCTGCTTTACTATTTACTAAATCTGCAACATCTTGCGTGATCATTAGCAGACCAAGATTAAATTTTCTGCATGTTTTCACAATTTCAAAGACGTACGAACTCTCCTCAGCCGTCTGTAACATCGCCCACGCTTCATCAATCACTAAGATTTTTCGTTTCAACGAACTTTTCATACGCTGATAGACATAATCAAGCACAAGATACATCACAACTGGTTTCACCTGTTTTGGCATACTGCCGATGTTAAAACAAACAAAATTGTTATTGAAATTAATGTTGGTATGTTTATTCAAGAAACTAAACACGCCTTTGTCTGTATACATACCTAATCTGTTTAATAGAGCCCGACAAGTGACTTTTTCCTGCTGGACTGCTTTTCGTTCCAAACTCTTCATGACTCGGAACAAATCCTGCATCTTAGGCGGGGTTTTAGCTTTCCATGAATCTCTGTTGATCCCTTTCCGTGCATACGTTAAATCAATAGCTTTATCCAAAATAGCTTTCTGTGGTTCAGTAAGATCACCAAACATAATTTTGAACAAATCCATTAATGATAATCTCTTCTCAAGATATTCATGCCCCATTAAATCTAAAGGATTGATTATTGTTTTGGAATTCTTAGAGATAGTAATCGTTTCTCCTTTGTAATGTTCTGTAATCGCGAGATATTCACCCTGAGGGTCAATAATGATAACATCCGCACCGTTCATAAACTGCCGCGAAATCATCAATTTAGTAAAATAGGATTTCCCTGCTCCAGAAGTTGCTAAGATAATACCATTAGCGTTCGTTAATTTGAATACATCTTTGATGTAAGGAATTTTATTTTTGTTCAAACCTAATAATATCCCGCCTTTTTGAATGTCTAAGAAGGGAGAACTAAAAGGAAAGAAAGCAGATAACCCTTCTGTGTGAATATTCCGTTTTAATTTCAGTGTATCTTTACCTAACGGCAAGAGAGATTCATACCCCTGCATACATTGGAACAGAGGAATTTTAGATTGAATCATCAACCCTTCTAAATCTGCTTTTACACGCTTAGAAACTAACTCCACTTCCTCTTTGGTATTGCCTTTACACATGATGTAAAGGGAAACATTAAACAGCTTCTGCTTCCCTCGCTGCAAATCCTCAAGAACTTTTCTTGTGGAGTTAAATTTTATCTCAAGGGAGGGATTAATTATGCCTCTTTTACTCTCAGCATAGAGATCAGCTTGCTGTTTTTGCAACTCGCGATTAAGTTGCACCATCGTTTCTTCAATTGGAAACGGCTGGATATGAATGGAGATGTCATAGTTATCACCAGAAGAAATGATTTTATCTAAGAAACCCATCTCAACAGTGTGAGGGTAACCTCTCACTGCGATGATTTTACAAAACAAATCATTTACTTCAAAAAAATCGTGATGGAACATAATTTTCTCTGGAGATAGTAAGAACTGTGTGTAATCTTCAATGACTTGATCATCTTTCAGTTTTTTCTTTTTATTGTGCGCAACGTATTTGTAGAATAATTCTAATAATGCTTTGTCATCTAGCCGCTTAACTTTTAATCCTACGCTTTTTAATTTGTCTTCACAAACTTTGGTTTGCATGGCAATATCATCTTTTTCTGTAATAATAATGTAGAACTTTCTGTTCTTAACATTATTATCTTGTATTGATTTTTTAAGGGATCTACAGTAGGAGTCAAAGAATTTGGGATATTTCTTTGTAGTTTTTTTTAAATGTTTAAAGTGATCTTTTAAGTTGATAGTTGTACTATTTATATGAATTTGAATTGGAAAATCTAACGAGTTAAGAAATTTCTGGAATGCAGTAATAATCCCCGCTTGATCATCTTCCGCTTTAATCATGAAATTGAGTGGAATAACTTCCAGAATTACAACTTTTGTCTTCGAGGTTGTAATAATGTTATTTTTGATTTCTTTAATACTAACCAAATGTTTTAGTTTCTCACTATTGACATTAACTTCTTGATTAGTTAAATGTTTAACCAAATCTTTTGTTTGCTTCAATCCATCAAAAAACATAAAGAAAAAAGTGATTGCTACAATCACAGTAGCAATAGGTATTAACACTGGAAGTGTTAAATTTAATTTTAATAACCCAACAAATAGTAGTAATGCAGGGAAAGCATAGCCTAACTGTTCAAACGTTAACCCAAACACTATCTTTTCCTTATGTTGCAATTGTGGAGGTATGTCGTAACTCATAATCGTCCCCCTAAATATTTTACTGCTTGCCCGATCCTTTCAGTAACATTACCACCAAATTTCTTGAAACCCATTTTAATGCCAAGCCATAATGTGTATGATACAATCGCAAAGCAGGCAGTCATCACCAAAATTTTGATGTTGGCAAAGAATGTGATTTCTAAAATCTGTGAACAAGCTAAGATGATAAGCATATCAAGAAACGTGATAAAAATCATCATGCCAAGTAAATGGAAAATGAATTGGCCGTAACCTCTTAACGGAGGGACAAAGTAGCAGAATATTCCAATGGGAAAAATGACAACTCCAACTGTAACAATAATATAGCGGATGATAAGAAGTAAAGTTGTGGTTAAAAGTACAAGAACATAGGGGATTGTAAAGACAATTTGTAGTAGAATATTTGGGAGGTTATCCATTGTAAGCAAAAAGAATGTAGGATCAATAAATCCCAAAATGGAAGAAGTCATATTATTACCTAATGAGATTAATAACTCGTACATGTAAAACGAGCCCTGAATCAAAACTATCATAATAAACGCATCTCTAAGTACGTTCTTTGCCTGTACCCTTTTGATAGGATTGCCTGAGGATGTCAAAAACGTGAATCCAGCGTACAAAAAGAAAAATATGTAGAAGAAGCTTAGGATGTATCTCACGATTGACCACAGTCCATGAAACAGCTGTATGGCTGTATCAGCAGTAAAGAGTTCTTTGATCCATAATAGTAATGGGATGAGAGGAGCGTTAAGGATGCCAAGAATGATGTTGTAAATAAGATTTGGTAAGCAACTCCCAAGATTTGAAATGCCACAGTCATCATCTTCTTCTGGTTCTGCTAAGGCCATTGGTAATAGAAGTAAGATAAAAAGTAAAAGCAAGAATTTTTTACCTTGCGATTTAATGATTTTGAAGATTACGTACATTAGAAAGAGAACGAGTAGAATGTAAATGAAAATGCTCAGATCAATTGTTTTTTCTTCTAACTCTAGTGGTTTGTGTTCTTGTGTTTGTTCTATCAAAGAACAATCATCTTCTATTGAATAGAAATAGTTAGATGCTTTGTATGTACATTCTGTTCCATTTTTTACATAGAATTCATTATCATCAACAACAATGTTATGTATTGTAGTAAAGTTATTATTGTTTGTTTTGAGAGTTGCAACATGAAACTCATCGAACATTACTGAATAGGTTTGCTGCTGCTTAGTGATTGATGAATTAGGAAATTCAATATGCAGCTTAGTAAAATAATTAGCAGTGAACTTCCCTTTTGTAGTAGAATCATACATATCAAGAATTTCAACTTCTATACTTGGTTGCGTATCATACAAAACAACATCTTTACTTTCTTGTAATGTAATAGAATCACTATCATAACTATTGTAAGAAAAATCGCACGTATATTTCCATTTACCCCACTGCTTATATTTCTTCCAGTGGTAATGTTTCTGCTTAACATTTACGCTAATATCTAATTGTGAAATAATGGTTCCAGAAGATTCAATGTAGAGTAGATCGCTGTTGATTATATTACCATTAACAATATAATTTAGCACTGCGTTATTGCTTTGTAATGAGTATGTTCTTTTACAATCGCCGTTACTGTTCTGCGGATACGAGCTAGCGTAGTAATTTGAAGGTAGCTGCACATCATAATCATAATGACTTAATGCTTGCACGGCTGGAGGAACTAAGAGGCCAGTATCATACACAGATGGTGAAAGTTCTGAAAACAATAGCCACGCGTTCTTGATGTACTTACTGTTGCTGCTTTCAGGTGTAGGAGAAATGTCTACATCCTTATTATATTCTTCGATGACATCATGTTTAGGTATGGAAGATTCAGGATAAAATAATGCTGAGTAAATCTCATTTTTATTTTCTATATCTGAATTTTGAATTTCAAGACAATATTCTGTATTTTTTACATTACTACAATCAAACGCAGTAGCTAGTGGGATTAAGAAAAGAAAAAAAAGAAAAATTGCCCATTTCATGAGAACACCAACTGGACAATCAACGGAGCTACCCAGATGACGATAAGTCCAATCACGACCCCAACACCCATATTCTTGGCTTTATCTTTCTTGAACTTATCTCCACCAGATGTCAAAAAAGTCACACCAGCAAACACTAACACCAATACGCCAATAACAGTCGCGGAATATTTGATGACATTATAGATTTTCAATACTGGTGTAAGGATGTCATCCACTTGATCCTTTTCTTCAGCTGTTAATTCCTGATCAAAATCTATTTCCGCTATTGCGAGCGGAAGTAGAAGAAACAGCATAACTAACCCAAATAGTTCCTTCATTTACGTTCACCTCCAAAGTTTTCTCGAAAAACAGATGTAAGAAGAGAAGGCCCTTCCTTTTGATTTTCATGCTTAGAAGGAGCAATCCTTCGTTTTCTCTCTGTAACTAATCTATAAATCAAAATAACAACAAGAATGATTTCCGTGAGAAATATTGAGATTATCACACCCGAAAATAAACCGAAGAGAAAATCTTCAATCATTGTGAAGCCTCCTGCTCAGCATAAGATTCAGCCAGAGCATCTGGATTAACTCCTGGATGTTTCCATCGCAAAAAGTCTCGACAGGTTCTACAGAGTGTCCTCTTTAGTTCAATATTACATAATATACACTTCATTACAATCCCTCCATGTGGTTGAATGAAGCGGCCACTTCACAACAATAATAGTGGTAAAAAGAGTTTATATAGTTTGTATGGCACTTGTCATGACACTATCTAGAAACCTCAATTTGCATCGGCATTTGTAACATTTTCATTTTTTCCAATTCTAATTTAGTCCTCTCCACTTCAAGTCTCAACCTTTCCAAGTTCTCATTTAACGGGGGTTGAGGTGTAATCTTTTGCTGAAAGTTTGGTTTAAATTCCATCAATGGCCCATCAAAAGCATTTTCAACCGCTTTAACTTGTTGTGTACCATTAATCCGAGCATAGATTTGTGTTGTCGTAACTTGATTGTGTCCCAATAAATTCGAAATAGTATAAATGTCAACACCTTTACCATGCAAATAGGTTGCATAGGAATGTCTTAATGTATGAAAGTAATACTTGTATTTTGTTTTCACGATTCCCTTGCGTGGGCCTTTCTTTTCAGTGAATGTATACAAAGGGATTAACAAGTTAGCTCGCTTAAGAGATTCTCTAAATTGTTCATACAAGCTTTTCTTTCTCATGTGGTTGTCGGGAGAATTCATTGAAGGAACAAACCATTTACTATCACTTCCAATTATTTCAATCCACTTTTTAATTGGATTAATTGCCTTCTGTGGGATCGGAACGTATCGATCTTTACCATAGCCATCTCGTTCACGGCATCTCCACTTAGAATCAACAACTTTAATTCTCCGACTCACTAAATCAACATCTTCAACCTTCAATCGGCAAACTTCGTTAATTCTTAAACCACAAAAAAAACCAACAAATGCTGCAATTCCAGCTTTTGGTCTTTCTATTGTATCAAACAGAGTTACTAACTGACTTGTGCTAAAAGCACTTGGTAATTTATTTTTCGAACCCATTATCTATAACCCCCTCATTATTGTTCTTATCTCTTCCATCATCAACAAGCCTATGTTACTTTGCTTTACCCGTTTACGATTCGCGCTAATCTCAAGAGCTTTCTTTTGACTAATCTGCCCTTTCTCTAATTTTTCTTTAATATCAGAAGGGACACGTGTAGCCAAAAACCAGCGATAAGTAGTTGATGGGTTTAAGTCTAGTTTTAACAGTAAATCATACAGAATTCGTTCTGCTTCTGTCAAATCCTTTACCCTTGTTAGATTTGTTTTAACACTCCTTCTCCCATAATGTAGTTTGCCCTCATAATATCTACGGCAATGAGAGAGCATTCTTATTATCCTATCACCTTCGACCTCTGGTAAAATCACTTTGATGTGCTGTTTTATCTCATATACCCTATCAAAGATACTACGTTTCTTACCATTGTGCCTTATTTTCCGATTAATCATGTCACGTGTCCCATATACCATATAGATTTCACCCGTTATATACTTTGTATGGCATTTGTCATGACACGGACAAATTTAGAATTAGCTTCAATGATTGACGTGCAAGAGCCCCGTAACAATACCACTCAAAACCCCCAAAACGAGTGCAACTACATAAACTACAAACATACCACTTTGAGCCGAACCTCATTGAAAAACATAATGGCGATATAAACCGATAGCTAGAATCGTCCCTGAAGAGTGAAGAAAACAGAAAGCTTTATAAACCGCCCCAAAGATTAGTCCCATTATGACTTGGACCCCAGAAGATTTAGAGCAGTTTCACGCAAGGCTCGCTAAAGTCCTTCCCAACAGAGGATATGACAGAACCAAAGAGGCACTAGATGTAGTTCTTGGTGCACATTTCTCCTACAACTACGGAGACATTCTTGATCCAAGAGCAGTGAGGATGTACATGGAAGGTAGCTCTGTTGAAGCACGCCAAAGTTTGCAAATGGGGAAGCCATTTGAACACGCAGGATCGTTACATTACCCCCTAGGAACAAGCGAAAACCCAAGCCTTGGTCTACTAATAATTAGAGAAGAAGCTGCAAGAGAAGTTTCTGAAACAACCTTAGGCACAATTAGGGACATTATGACAGAGCGATTATACTCTGCAACACGCATTGAAGTAGCCCGTTACGATCCATTAACGAAATTGTTCAATAGAAGTGAGTTTCAAGAAAGAACACAAGCACATTTAACGAAAGCCTTAAGGAGAGGTGAATACCTAACAATCCTCCTAGCAGACTTAGATCACTTTAAAAGAATTAATGATTGCGAAGGCCACGAGGCAGGCGATGCAGTATTAAGAGAGGTCTCTAGAAGGATTCTAGGTTTATCGAGTACAGAGGTCACAGCTGGCCGTCATGGGGGAGAGGAATTAGTGGTCTCCATAAGGCACAAAGCCGCAAATGAAGGCGTGGAAAAAGCCATAGAGATATATCAAGCGATTAGGAGCCAGCCAGTGACATATGATAGAGGCGAGAACAAAGAACCCAAGCCAATTAAAGTTACTGCGAGCATAGGGTTAGCTTCGGCACCAAAAGATGCAAGGAAAGTTGCAGATCTATTAAGATTAGCTGATGAAGCAATGTACCGAGCAAAGGAAGACGGTAGAGACAGAATATATGACCAAATAGGCCTCATTGAGCTATAAGATAAATAAACAATTAATTTTATATACGGTAATTCTATCCCTAGCACTGAGATGGCAGGTGTTACAGGAAACTTATTTTTAGAGATAGGTATTGTTTTTATCATCGCTGCAGTCGCCGCATACGTTCTACGCCTCATCCGACAACCACAAATTCTCGCGTATGTTATCGTCGGTGTTCTCATCACGCCGGTATTTCAACTTGTAACAGACACGAGCGTTATCGAATCAATGTCAGTTGTTGGAATCGCTTTCTTATTATTCATCGTTGGGTTGGAGATGGACTTAAAATCACTGAGAAGCGTTACACTGGTTTCATCATTAGGTGGAGCTATCCAAATTATTGTCCTCTTCGTGACAGGTTATTTTGTTGCACTCCTGCTTGGCTTCCTCAGTTTGGAAGCCGCCTATATTGGGTTAATATTGGCGTTCTCATCAACAATGGTTGTCATGAAACTTCTCTCCGACAAACGAGAGCTACAAACATTACATGGGAGAATCGCACTTGGTATATTATTAGTACAAGACATCGTTGCTATTCTTGCCCTCTCTATCCTCACATCAATTAACGGCTTTGGTTGGGAACTCCTTGGGATTGCTTTGTTAAAATTCCTTGGCCTCTTTGCACTGGCATACCTAACAAGTAGATTTATTTTTCCCCGAATCTTCAAGTTCGCTGCACGAAACCAAGAGCTTCTTCTTGTTACATCATTAGCAGTATGTTTCATCTTCTCATTAGCATTCCACTATTTAGAATTCTCTGTTGCAATTGGCGCGTTCGTTGCAGGGGTTGCCTTAGGTAACTTGGAATACAACATTGAAATCATCGGCAAGATGAAAAGTCTTAAAGACTTCTTCGCACTGCTGTTTTTCGTCTCTCTAGGGATGGGCTTGTCCATAGGGGTTGTCAAAGACATGTGGCTCCCCCTGTTAATCCTCTTTGGCATTGTAATGATTTTCAAACCTCTCATCATCATGACAATTTGTTCACTACTCAAATACACAAAGAAACCATCATTCATGACCGCAAACGCCCTCGCACAAGTAGGGGAGTTTTCATTGATTCTTGCTGCACAAGGGCTAGTGTTGGGACACATTTCACAAGAACTCTTTTCATTAACAGTTATTTTAACACTTAGTAGTATAACATTAACATCGTACTACATAGAATATAATGGTTTTCTCTTCAAGCTCTTAAAGAAACCACTAAAAGTATTTGACATTTTCACAACTGAAGGTCTAGAATTTTTACCAACAGAAACAAAACCAAAAATTGTTCTGTGTGGCCACAATCGAATTGGTTATAGTATCCTGCGAGACTTAACACAAATCAAAAAGAAAGTCCTCGTTGTTGATTACAACCCAGAGATTATCACTAAAGTTGTTAAAGAGGGGTACCACTCAATTTATGGAGAAGTAACAGATGAAGAAATTATTGAACACATGAATCTCCCAAATATCTCCATGTTAATCTCTACTGTTCCTGAAAAGCGCGATAACATTTTCTTAATCAGAAAGACCCGGGAGAGGAACAGTAAAGCAAAAATCATCGTAACCGCAAATGACATCGAAGAAGCACTCGATCTGTATGATCAGGGAGCTGATTACGTCGTGCTACCTCATTTCTTGGGCGGGGAGCACGTTTCCCACCTCATCACTAAAGTCAGAAAACGAAAAGTAAATCTACGTGAAGAGAAAAAACACCACATATTCCATCTTAAAAAACGGAAAGAACACGGCCATAAACACCCAGTACATGCTTGATTCTCCACAACTCAAAACCATAACGCCAAGAAACATTAATAAAACAACCCCTCTATTCTTATTTCCATGAATTTTCAAAAGATTCCACCCGTTGAACTTAGTAAACACACCTTAGAAGTAGCGTTTCGTAAAGCGAGGGAGAAAAGTAATGCTAAAAAGATTCGTGGGGACCCAATTCACGTTGCTAAAAAAAAAGCAAGCATCAAAGTTGATGTTGTAAAAGATTCTATTAACCAACGGTTAGACAAAATTCTGAAAGCTTTTCCCGAAACAATGAAACTTTCTTTATTCTACGTACAGCTCATCAAATTAACAATTGACTTCAAAGAATTCAAGCAAGCATTTGGTGCCATTAATTGGGCAATTAAAAAAAACATTACACTCCAAAAAGAATATGCTCGTAAAATCATGCGAGCAAAAGATGTCCCACAGATTAAGCTTTTTACAAAACAATACTACGGGAGGATCTCCTCTGTTGTAAAACAAATTGATGGTAAACTCAAATTTCTAGAAAAATCACGAAGAATCCTTCGAACATACCCAGACATAAAAGATCTTTTCACCATTTGCATCTACGGCTTTCCAAATGTTGGTAAGTCAACTCTCCTAAACAAAATCACCGGAACCAAAGCTAAAACAGCTGCGTATGCATTCACCACAAAATCAATCAACGCCGGGTACGCCACAATCAACAAACATAAAGTACAATTTCTTGACGTTCCTGGAACTCTCGCGAGAGTCGAGAAAATGAACAACATCGAATTGCAGGCAGAACTAGTGATGAAAGAACTTGCAGATGTAATTATTTACGTCTTCGATCTCAGTGGATATTGTGGTTATTCCGTAAAAAAACAGGAACAATTGCTCCAGAAAATTGGAAAAAAGAAAAAAACATTCATCGTGCTTAGTAAACAAGACATTCTCACATCCGAACAAATCAAAGAATTCCCACACAAACACCATTCTTTCAAAGAAATCAAAGAACAGATCTCTCCATTATTAGAAGCATTCGCGAAAGACAAAGCAGAAAGAGACGCCGCGAGAGAAGCAGAGCGAAGATCCAAGCAACCCTAATTTTTTACAAAACAGAGTTTCACAATTGTTCAACTCAGAAACTTTATAAACCCCAAAGCTATTCCCATCACATCCATGGAACTACAAGAGGAGAAGCTATCCAGAGCAATCAGTGCATACTCTAGACGGCAGATTCTTCGACTTCTCGCAAACCAAGAGTTAACCGTAAATGAGATTGCAAAACAGACAAATATGTCCAAATCGCTTGCTTCTCGCCATTTAAAACTTCTTTACGATTTAGGTTTTCTCTCAGCACGCAAAGAATTTCCTCACAAATACTACACACTCAAGATCAAAGAATTGAGTGCGTTGTTAGAATTATACGACAAGGTGATCACGAAACTATGAGACAACAACGAGAGGTGTGGGAACGGCACCGGGGCACCACCTCCGCCCGGATCAAGCTAGTTCTCACACTCTTGCTTGTTTGCAGTTTATTCATCACAGCAGTTATTCACAATGAAAGCCTTGGCCCAGCACTACCCCAAGACACCTCCGCTTTGGGCCAAGGTTTCACACCTTTCTCTGATGTTTCAGGCATGCTCACAGGAGCTACGATAGGTTTAGCACTGGAAGAAGAGGAATTAGTAGAAGAACCTGATTCAAACAATGAAGAAACTGCAGATAACCCAACTGAAGAAAAGATTACTGAACCTGACATCGAAGAAGAAGAAGCAATAAAACCAGTATTAGAATTTGCATTTGAAAATGAGTTTTCAACCACGGGTGTTGTACGCCCCACAGACCCAGAAGGGATGGTTGCATATGCGGAATTGAATGTCCAAACACCACGTTACAGGATTTGGAATGGCAGCAATTTCGGTTCAGAATTAACTGACACCATTGACGCCGGTTGGACCATTAATTGGGTTATTCTTAAAGCTAGTCACGAACGTGACGAATTTATCATGGGAACAATTGGCGAAGGAACAAACAAGTTTGCAAATTTACAGATCTATAGTAACGGAACTGGATGGCACTCCCAATCCAACACTAGCACCGCTTTAGCGAATACCGCATGGCATAGTCACGACATTGCTTATGAAGACGTTTCAGGAGATGCAATTGTGTTCTATGAGTTTAACTCTACTAACATAGCTCCAGACTACCTAAACTACAAAATATGGAACGGAACCGCCATGGATGAGAGTGATTCCTACTTTTTCAACTTAACAGGATATGCAGGACACCCACAAGTCATCAGAGCTCAAGAAAGAATAAGCACCGATGAGATTATGGTACTCACTCTTGATGAAAGTTCAGACCTCTCGGCAATCCTTTGGAATGGAACTAACCTAACCAACGCTAGCACCGAAAGCATAGTGGTGACTGACAACGCATCAACTGCTAAAGAACAAGCATTCGACTTTGGTTGGGGAAAAGACGGAGATGGGTTAGTGGTCTATGGGAACGGCAAGGATATTGCATTTAGAGAGTATAACAGAACAAATAAAAGTTTCGATCACGAGTTCACTGAATTCTTTGGCGAAAAGCTGGACGCAGTTGAAGTTTGTGAAGACCCAACCTCTAACTATATGGGAATAATTGTGCAAGGAGATCCATTCCTAAACGCTGATGTGGGTGTAAGGATGTGGAATGGAACCGGCATCTTGCCAAATCCCCCCTCCAATGACGGTAGCACTGTTAGGCACAATGGGTTTAATCTCGTTGTAGATTGTGTTTGGTTAAACCAATCGACCGCAATGTTTGGCTTTATTGATGGAGGAGCAAAATCAGTTGATTACTTTACATTCACCAAGCCAGATACCTGGAGTACTTCTGACTTAACAAGCACAGACAATACGGGGGATTTCGCTGCAGATGATATTGAGAGTCTGGACTTTATCAAGCACCCTACAGCAGAAGAAGTAATGGTAATAACAACCGATGAGGATAGAAACCTCTCAGCAATAAGGTGGGATGGAGAAAGCTTTGTAACCGTTCCAGAATCCTCACTAGAGCCAACGCTGGATGCTGCAGACCCACAAACACCAGCAATGTTCGACTGGTTTAGATACGATCCCAACCCCAACGTTACTCTTGTCAATCCACAAGATGAAGAATATAGTGTTGGAGCAACGGTCCACATTAACGCCACAGTAAGAGACAACGTAAATGTTTCACAAGTATTCGCAAACATTACTTTGCCTGATGGAACAGAAGATAACATTGAACTTACAGACGACGATGGCAATGAAATTTTTAATGGAACATACTCAACAACAACGCAAACCGGCCAATACAACTTTACCATTTGGGCTAACGATACAAGTACTCACCTTAACGTAAATGACACAGAAAGGGGAAATTTCACAATCGCAGCAGTAGTTTCTGATGAGATAAATGTAACCGAGCTCATTCCGCCAGTAAATACGGAGTATAACACAAGTAACATTATTGAGGTTGCCGCAAACGTAAGTGGTTCTAATAAGATCTCGTTAGTTATTGCAAACATTAGTTATCCAAATGGTACAACGAACCAAGTGACTCTTTCCAACGACACAACCCATGTTTTTAAATTTAACAACTCATTCACTACTCCAACAGTACTCGGAGACTATAACCTTACTTTCTTCGCGAATGATACGAGCGATAACGTAAATCAGACAGAGGTCACTAATTTCACCGTAGTCGATGTGCGAAAGCCAGAATACGCTAACGTCGTGTGTAATCCTAATCCTGGCAACATCAGCAATGCTATAGAATGTAACGCCACCGTTACCGATAACGTTGCGCTAGAAAGCGTCACTGCAAACGTTACACTTCCAAATGGAACAATAGAAGTTCAGACCGTTGAGAACCTTTCCTCAAACTTCAATTTCACATTTACAACAACAACCATCCCAGGATTTTTTAACGTGACTTGGAGAGCGAACGATAGTTCAGGTAACATCAAAAATAGTACCACGAACTTCACAATAAACGATGTTGTAAACCCAAGCGTGTTCAACCTAACTCCGACAGAGAACTCTATCTTTAACTTCAGTGACATCATTGAAATTGGAGCTAATATCACTGATGACGTGGCAGTACATGCAACAACAGCGGATGTATCATTCCCTAATGGTACAATAGAAACGCTCACTCTTACAAATGGAACAGACCACGAGTTTATATTTAACGTATCATTCACAATTCCAACACTTGCTGGAACCTACAACGTAACATTCTTTGCAAATGATACCTCAAACAACATAAATAATACAGAATCAACAAACTTTACCATCGTTGAAACGCCAGCAGAAGAAACAACAAGCCCCAGCCCTAGCGGAGGTGGAGGAGGAGGCGGGGGTGGCGGCAGCTATCCAGTATACCAATGTGTGGAACAAAGTGATTGCCCTGAGGGAACGTATTGTGTTGATAACAAATGTCTTAAGATCTTTGACTTAGTAATTCTTCACGCAGACTCTCCTGTTGAGCCAGAAGAATACCTTGACTTCAGCTACTTCATTAAAGCAATGTCCGATATTGAGGGAGACGTTACCTTAGACTTCTGGATTGAAGGCCAGAATAAAATTATCGCAACTGGTTCAGACATCATCTTCGTTGGTAGTTATGAAGAAAAAATAGAAGAAGCGAAATTGTACATCCCTTCCGATGCGCCAGAAGGCCCCTACATCATTTATGTAAAGTTAACATTCGCTCCATATACAATCACTGCTCATAGAAATATTGAAGTGAAAAAAGATGCACCGCTGTTCTTCACAATCGATCTCATTGATTTTCCAACAGTCAACCCCGATGAAGCGTGGAGTTTCAAATCAATTGTTGCCTCAAACAAAGATGAAACTCTTCCTGTAACCTATACTCGATCAATAACACAGAGAGGAACAAATTACTGGGCAAAAGAAAGCGGTATTGTTCTTGACCCTTCAGAGATTGTATCTGATAGTGTTCCAGGCTTAGCAGAAGGAAGATACGACCTCGTCCTTACTGCAACATCAGGAGAAGATTCCTCTGAATTAACACAATCATTCACTGTGGGGGACGGTAGAGATTTACGGTGGTTACTAGACTTATTACGGTTAATACTTGCAATTCTCGCGGTAGCTGGTGTCATCCCCTTACTAATTATGTACTATAGAAAGAAGAAAAAAGAAGAGAAAGTCGATCCAAACGTGCGAAGGTTAGAGAAGTGGTTACGAACAGTCCTTAAGATGGGCTTATCGAGAGAAAAAATTGAAACTCTCGTAACAGAAAGTGGTTGGACACATGCACAACTAAACCAAGCACTTGACAGAATCAGAGCAAAAAAAATAAAAGGGAAACTCCCTTCACTCAAACGATAAAGAGGTATAAATGAAACAACATAATAACATAACAACCATACTTGCAATAGCAGGGTTCCTATTTTTCTCAAGAAAAAGCGCAAAGCAGCCAAAACACGGCCCGGTGCTAGAATTCGAAAATGAACAACACATTGCACAATGGCGCGGCAAGAGGGATGTGAACCTAGAGCACGAAATTACAACATTAACAAAACGTCTCCATTCCATAAAAGAAACATCTGAGGACAAGAATATAGAAGTGAAAGTTAAACAAAAAAAGCAACTTGTTAAGCAAACAAAGAAGAAAGTAAAAGCTGCAAAGAAGCAGCAAAAGAAAGCAAAGAAAACGCAAAGAAAACTCCTAGTTCTGACGCCACCAACCGAACTTCAGACACTGCAATCGGAGCTTACAGACATCGAGGAACAATTACAAAACATCGGCGATTTTCTTCCTAGAAAACTCCAGATGAAAACAACAATTCCAGTTACAAGTGGTTTTTCCAAAGACAGACATCATAAAGAAAAACTCAAAGAGTCCCTCAGTTTCATCACAAAAACCCTCAAAAAAAGCAAACGCAAAGAATTCATCTCTAAGCCAAAAGAAAAGCGAAAAACTGAGGCTGAGTTACAAGCTGAACACGCAGCAATTGAAGAAGTACAGAGAATCTCAGCAAGGTTAGCAAAAAAATATCCCAACCCACCAAATGAACTCATTCAGATCGATACAACATTACAAAAAATCAAACAACAATTACAACAAGAGAAAGAAGAGTTAAATCAGAGCTAAGAAAACCTAATCATCAACTACAACTACTTTACATGAACAAGGGAACTTCTTCGCTGCTTTTGAAAGTGCTTCCTTTCCTACTTTAATATTCTCTTTATTCAAACGCACTTCCATTAACGTCTGGCCTTCCTTAACCCGAGCAGCTGAACCAATAGACTTCCCATAGGACTTCTTCATCCCCGTACTCAAACGATCAGCACCAGCACCACTTGCCAATGCATTTTCTCGCAGAACATGGAACGGATATACTTTAATCCGGAGATGATAATCTTTTGCAAGCGCTTTCTCTAACGTCCTGTTAGAAGTCATTCTCGCCGATTCCAAAGCATTATGACGGATATTCATACTTCTACAAGCAATTAAACGAATAGTTCCAGAGAAATCCTTTGAAGGAGTTCCCATGTCAAACTTGATTACTTTCATATGTGGGAATCCACCACGGACGAAATTCTTCTTAGTATACTTACTAATACGAGTATACGGCCTTTCAAGTCCCTGATATGCCACAAATTTACGTAATCGAGCCATTTTATGTTATAGTCATACACTTCTCACGCTCTGAAACTCAAAAATCTGTTATTTTCAGTTATGAGTAGTCTTTCATGTCTTATTTTACTACTTTGGACACTCACTCATTTATAAATCTTGCTGCGTTTTTCAAGTACAGCTGAGAAAAGCCATACGATTATTTCATCTTTAGAGCAAAGTCATACACTTGCTACTTACGCACGAGAAAAGAGGTTCCTTTTAGTTTTATGGTGTTGCCATTAGGTCTTTGTTCTCCATCTAAGAAAACAAGGATGGCCTTCCGCTTATTGTCAAGTTCCACCAAGTAATAGAATATTTTGTCCCCTTTTCGTAAAGCGTTTCCTATAGCAATCTCCCGTACTAAGGAAAAGAAATACTGGTGCCTTCTTTGTTGTAATCTAACGTTCCAGCCCAGACCCTCAAATGTCGCTTTGATTTTAACCCCCTCATGTACTCCTACCACCTCTTTTATAGCTCTCGCTATGTTCACTTACAAAAGGAAAAATAATAATTTACGTAGCTCGTGTAAGCAACTCTGGCTTTTTCTCAAACAGCCACTTATAACAATAACCAAGCTGTGGATGAATCTTTTCGTCCTTGCACACTAAGTTATACGCATCCTGAACATCAACAAAGTGTCCACTCGCAACCTCTCCATCAGCAAAATCAAAACCATCCTCAGCAAATGTAACGAACAATTTAATGAATCTCTTGTGGTCATCTGCTTCAAAGAGCATTGAGCCAACTTCTTGCAACTCTGTGTTTAACCCAATTTCTTCCCGCAGTTCCCTCTTAGCTGCTTCCTCATACGATTCTCCTGCTTGCACATGACCTCCTGCTGACGTGCAATAATATCCTGGCAGGAATGATTTTGTTTCTGCTCGCTTTTGGAAATAGACTTTATTCTCTTTTGGGTGTATCACAAACACGTGCACAATTCTGTGTGAGTGCTTTTGTGCGTAAATCTCATCCTGTGTTGTTTGTCCCACTATTTCGTTGTTGTCGTTAACAATATCCATTACTTCTGACATAATTCATTCACCTCGTAGTATTTGTTGTATCACTTCATCAAGTTGTAATCGTGTTTGTGCAATGTCTCCTGAATTATCTACTTGATAACGGGGAGAGAGTTGCGGTTCTAATGCTCGCATGTGACCCTCGTATTCTTGTTTTCTTTTTAGTAATTGTGCTACTTCACTATCGTATCTATCTGTTCGTTCTTGTGCGGCAGCGTATGCTCTCTCTTCCCACACAATATCGTCAACTGTAATAATAACATATCCTTTCATGTCAAACATCCTATGAAGCATTGGCAGTTGTTCTGTATCACGCGGTGTACCATCCAGCATTACCCAATCGACTTCAGGAAGTGGATAGGATACAAATAAGTCTTCAACGAGTTTTTTACAAAATATCGTCCCGGCTTCCCAATGTTCGTGACAATGTTTTTTTAGTGGATCGGTTTCTGGCAGGGTTTTTGTATATTCTCCCAACTGGATAGATCTGTCTTGATATGGTTCTATTAACGTACTCTTGCCGCTTGCAGGTGCTCCAATTAAGGATATTGCTGGCATCATTGTGAATCTCGTAAAGCTGAGTATGATGTATTAATATGTTGTGTCACATCAAGACCCAACTGTTCAGTTAGTTGTGTTATCGCCTCATCTTCCCCCTCAATTTCAATGAAATGTCCTAGACCATCAACGTAATCAATTCCAACGTGCATGTTGTCTAAAGCATAGTATCTGCGCGTCTTAGTAATTTGATCGCTAACACAAAATCCTAACACGTCACCTAAAAAGCGCTTTAGTATTTCTGGGTTATCTACCCTTGTTTCGTCTTCATGCCGTTGCAGGAATCTCGTATCTTCGTTAAGCGGGCCTTTGTAGGTAAAATACCCATACTGCTCTTGTGTATCTGTGGTTACTTTTCGCACACGGATATTTTCCCCACCAACACCATTCGGCCGTCTATAATACGTGTCATTTTGGGTCTCTGTCCTCTGATAGACTGCACCAAGCTCTTCTAATTTAGTGCATAGTTGGCTGGGCGAGTCTATGCGAAGCTTGACCTCGTTCTCTAGGTTGTTTTCGTGTGTAGTGGGCATGATTTTGAGCGTAGTTATGTGGCTGGACGTATTGTTGCCATTCCTTTACTACTTCTTCTAGTGGATCGGTACGGATGTTTTTTAACGGCAGTTCATACGTTCTGCCGCTTATGTCTGTAGGAATAACAACC
The DNA here is from genome assembly GCA_964344235.1 of uncultured Methanosarcinales archaeon. Lineage (GTDB taxonomy): Archaea > Nanobdellota > Nanobdellia > Woesearchaeales > GW2011-AR9 > CAYFMJ01. Next base: position 23,685 of record CAYFMJ010000005.1, read on the forward strand.
AGTCCTTGTGGGTTGACCATGAAATATGCCTTATCTCTTCGCTTATTTCTGGCAATATCTAGTTTAGGCCCTAATGATGTGCTCGTCAAAAGCATACTCATCTCTGCATCAAATGTGTCCTCGTCGGGCATGAGCGGTGCTCTAATTTCGGGTTGAAATTCATAATCCATCAACTCATAGATTTTCCATGTGTCGAGGACAGAGCTGTATGGTTCAAGCAATCTTGCGATGTTAATGAAATCACCTTGAGTTGCTGCCGAATACACAGTACCAGCTCGAAGTAGTTCTGGTTTCAATTCTGGTTGCAATAGGTAATGGTTAAGCACGTCGAAAAACGTGTGATAGGATGCTTCATCAAGACGAGAGAGGGCATGCACTTCAGGGGTGGAGCCATCAAGTGGAATGTTAAGGGAAGATACATGCCTCTCAATCGTGTCTTGGTGATCTCGAAAGAACATGGAGTTAGTTGAAAGTGCTATTTTCATGCCGTGGCTGGTTAATCGTTCCATGACGTTGTCAATTCCTTTAACTAGGAGCGGTTCGCCTCCCGTGAGAACTACCCATTGTGCCCCAAGCTCTGCGAATGTATCCGCCATCTCTAAAAGGTCTTCTTCTGGCAGTGCTCCTTCCGATTTATCCGGCCCATAACAATGTAAGCACCTAAGGTTGCATTTGCCGACGAGCTTCCAGTCTATAACATCAACTTCCATGAAATAGTTGTGGCTTGTATATATTATAAAAGTATGTGGCTAGAAATTGGCTAAAATAGGAATGTTTTTATATATTAATTGTTAATTTAGCATAAAATGGCGTACAGATTAGATAAAAAGGACGTTGCAATTCTTTGGGAGTTGTACCAAAATGCCCGTATTCCAGTCGTAAAAGTAGCCAAAAATGTGGGAATTCCAAAGGAAACTGTTAAGTATAGAATTGAGCAACTTGAGAAAGGAGGTATACTCAAAAAATATTTTGCCATTGTTAACGCTCCAATTTTAGGTTTACGGTTCTATGAAACGTTCATTAAATTGCATGGGATTCCAGAAGAGTATTTGAAGGGGTGTATTCACAAATTAACTGATTATAAGCATACTGCGTGGTTGATTAGCACTTCTGGTGCGTTTACGCTTTGTTGTACATTTTTGGTAAAAAATCCTGCACAATTTTACGAAGCATGTTATTATGTGCGCAAGATGTTCGGGAAGTACTTAAAGCGATTTAATACTAACCACAGTGTAGATGCGCAGCAGTTTAATTATCCTTATTTTAAGGAATTTGAAGAACTTCCTCCGTTAAAGATTACCAAGCATGAGCAAGAGCCAGTTGAGTTGGATAAGATCAATCGAGGTTTGTTGATGTTATTAACAGAGAATTGCCGGATGAAGCGTAAAGAGATGGCCTTCCGGTTAAAGATAGCAGAGCATACAGTAAGTTCACGTATCAAATGGTTAGAACAAAAGAGGTTTATCCAACGCTATAGTATTTTATTACATCCGGGGCGAGCAGGGTATTTCTTTTACATATTGTTTGTGCGTGTTACCCTGCCATCAGATGAGTTGGCAGCACATATTAAGAATTTGCCCGAGATATTTTACTTGAAGAAAAAAGGCGTTGGCTTTTATGATTATAAAGTTGAGTTGTACGCTGAATCTGAATCAAGAGTGCATGAAATCGAGGAAGAGTTGTACAGAAAATTTCCCAATATTGTTGTGGAGGTTGAAATACTGCACGTAAAGAAGGAGCATGCAATCAGGTATTTTGTGGATGTGTAGAATTATTTAAATAGAAGCGTTGTTCTTAGTTTAGAATGAAAGTATTTATGATTCACGGAGCATACGGCGATCCTAACGAAAACTGGTTTCCATGGCTGCGAGATAAGCTAAGAGCGGAGGGGCATGAAGTGATTGTGCCAGAATTTCCCACGCCAGAAAATCAAACATTGGAAGCTTGGCTGAACGTCTTTGAACAATATCAAGTTAATGAAGATACGGTGTTTGTTGGGCATAGCTTAGGGGTTGCGTTTATCTTGTCTCTTGTAGAGAAGTATAAGGTTAAAGCATGTTTCTTTGTGGCTGGCTTTCTAGGAGAGATTGGCATTCAGGCGTTTGATGAAATTAACGAGAGTTTCGTGAACAAACAATTTGATTGGGAGAAGATTAGAAATAACTGTAGCAAATTTTATGTGTATCACTCTGACAATGACCCGTATGTTCCATTATCTAAAGGGCATGAACTTGCTGCTAAATTGTCCGCAGAATTTAGAAGCGTAGAAGGGGCTGGCCATTTTAATGAAAAAGCAGGTTATGTGAAGTTTGAGGAGTTGTATGGGGATATTCGTGGATTACTTTGCTAACTTCCACAACTGCGTAAAGAATTGTCTAAATGATTGAGCAGTGTTTTTATCATAAATTAATATGCAAGAAGGAGAATCACCATAGTTAAGAATCAATGTCTTATCTTCCCCAAAAATATCAACAGTTACAGGAGTTATGCCAGTTAATACTCTTGCTTGAGTATATTTGCTTCTGATGAATTTTTTGTAATATTTGCTTTTCTCTGAGAAGATCATTTTCTGAGATATTTTTTGATTGATTCTTTGCGTCTGCCACCTTTCCCAGAATTTATTGAATTTTTCATCTTTGGATTCTGTTACGCCCATCGCAAGAATGTCCTCTTTTGGTTTCATGGCAGCTAACGCCTCGTCCGCTGCGGTTTTAATTCCTCGTAAACCAGTGTACGTAACAGACTTTGTTTCTTTTGTCGTAAGATTCCTTAACTTCTCTAATTCTGGAAGGGCGGACTTTACAATGGATTCTTCTTTTTCCAGTTCTTCTTTCTTGTCTTTAATATATTCTAGGATTTGCGATGGAGGGGCAGCTGTAAAGTACTTGACATTATTAATGAGAGATTCGCTTAGAAGTCCCTTGACTTTAAGGCTTTCAAGAATTTCATATATTTTTCCTGAATTTAATCTTGATTTCTTGAGAATCTCTCCAGTTTTAGACGTCCCTAACTGTAATAATGTTTGATAAACTACGCTCTCGTTCTTAGTTAATCCTATTTTTTCAAGTACTTTCAACTCCATTTTGATTTATTTGATGGGGGTTTATTTAAATCTTCCTGTTGCTCTACACTTGGTGGGGGGAATTGTTTAAATAAACGCCGGTTGCTATTTGTTAGTAGAAATAAAGAATGAAATTGAAGATGAAAATGGATATCATGGAAAGCGACGTGGAATATAAGGATCAGGAAGAACGATTAGATTAAAATGGAGCCACATGGAAGATCGCCAAAAATATGATTTACTTAAAGAAGTCGCTAAGGTAACTATGCCTGTTCTCATGATCGTTGGCGATGAAGATGATATAACACCCGCAGAGCATCAACAAATCTTTTATGATAAACTGCAAGGGGAGAAAGAATTTCATATTATCAAAGGAGTAGATCATAACTTTCGGAAAAAAGAGCACTTAGATGAGATTAAAGAAATAATGAAGAAGTGGATAGAGAGATGGAACCAAAAATAATTAATCCAGCTAATAGTATTACATTTGTAAGATTATTACTTGGATTTGGGCTACTCTACTTTCTTTATGCTCAAAATAAGATTGTAAGCATTGTACTGTATCTAATTTTCCTTTTGTTAGATTATGTTGATGGCTTTGTTGCTAGAAAACTAAATTGTGAAACAACCTTTGGCAAGAACTTCGATTTTATTACTGACGGTGGTGTTGGATTTGCAGCAGCGTTGATCCTAATTACACAAGGAATTATACCATTGGACTACGTTCTTTTGATTGCAGGAGCAATTTTTCTTCTGACAGTGGCCGTTATCTGGGGTTTTCATATTAGGAAGAACACTTTTATACCAGCAAAGTGGGGAAAAATCAATGGTGCGATTTTCTATCTTATTTTGTTATTGTTTGTGATTAATGCTCAATGGTCTGTAACTGTTGCATATGTACTATTAGTGTATGTTTATGTTTCCAGAATCAAGCACTTGATGGAGATATATTCTATTTCTAAGTAGCCGAATGCTCAAATAATCCTGCCCAAATCCCCATGAATAATAATCGGCTTTACCGCTTCAATTTCCGTTTTGCAGTAAGGCATTTCTGGAATTGGGTTTAGCATAAACACTTTTTGATTAAGTACATGAGCAAAACCAATTTCCATTAACGTATTGCCTCCGACATAATTCTGCACTCCATTCTTATCATAATTCAGAACGAGAACTGCATCCGCCCCTTGCATAGCGTTCCAAAATTCACGAATAGCGTCCATGTTATACTTTTGATGCAGTTTAATCTCTTCTATTTCATCACTGTTTTTGCCCACCATTGCTTTGTGCAAATCCGTAACAAACGCATCATGTCCTAGTGCTCGAAGCTGCTCTTGTACTTCAAGCATTTTGTCTGTAAATTGCATAGAACCTATGATGCCGATTTTCATGACAGGAGAAGCATGGGGTTTATTATAAATGTAACTGTGCCAGCATGGCTACTTTTCATCTTCTGCAAACAAATCATTTCTTACAAAGCACTATACCTAGCAAACCTTTCCTCAGCCTCTCGCTTTTTCTCTTTAATCTGTGCCATTAATTCATCACCTAAATCATATGCTTTTACGAGGTCTTCAGCATGCCAATAACGACCCCACATCAGAAAATTATCAAAAGCATCCATAAGTATGGGTCGGAGCTTTCCATCGTTTTGTAGGCCAAATTTCTCTTGCACGTGGCGAGCTTCATCTATTAAGCCACGTATATAAGCAGTTTTATTATTTAACACGGCAGCAAAGTATCTTCTGGCAGCTTCTTTTTTGCCTTTCAGATTAAAATCTTTGCCAAGAACAGCTGCATCACGATAATTTCGAAGGGCAACGTATCGATCTAAGCCATGCTTTGCTAACCTCCTTGCAAGTGCGTACTTTCCTTGCGTACGAAAATTACGGGCTGCCTCTGCCCACTGATCTCCATTAATCTGTGTAGCGTCCTCCATGCTGTCAATGTCGTTGGCTGCAAGATCAGCATATCCCGCATTCATTAACACTTCGGCACGATAGAATAAAGCTTTGTCCCTATACTCTTCCTGAGAAGCTTGCATAGTTAAATCACACAACCGCCCAAGATCAATAGTGCCCTTTTCTTTACAATATACTAATGTAAGCAATTCAGACACATCACGAGCTACGCCACGGTTTCCACTGTATGCACCAAAGCCATTGGGATGTGTATTCTCAATCGCTATTTCGCTCCCTTCAGCTATAAGTAAACTTTTCACATGATTGCGCTCTGAAATTATTTCTAAATCCAATCCTGATTTAAGACCGAGAATGGAATATAAAGAAGTCAAACCAACACAATTGCCAACTTCACTATCACCAGCAAGTTGCGCGTCGATAACCTCATCAAGCCTGAAATTCCCATTATATCGTTGTGGTCTGTCTCTCCAAAGGAATTCGTGCAATAATTTTGCTGTTTGAATCTGTTTCAAAAACGGATCAGAAATTTCCTGCGTTCTTCCTTCTGTAAACTCTTCAAACTGGCCATGTAACCTATCTCGTTTGTGTTCGTATTCTTCTATTTTGCTATCGGTTAGACCGATTTGGCAAAGCAAGGCCTGCGTTAATGAGTACGGTTCTCCGTCCACTATTTGCTGCACTACTTGATCTTTGATTGTCATCTTGTTATTTACAAGTGACAAAAGAGAAACATTTAAATACTACCATTAGTAACGTGCTACTAATGTTAGAGAAGTTACGTAAATTAGGATTAAGTCCGTATGAGTCAAAGTGCTACTTAGCTTTGGTTAGATATGGCAATCTTCTCGGAAAAGACATTGCGAAGAAATCCGGTGTTCCTCCAACATCTGTATACAGGAACTTAGAAACTCTGCAAAAAAGAGGATTTGTACAGATTGTCCAGAAAGAACCGCTTGTGTATCAGGCAGTTGATCCAGAGATTGCGATCAAAACGCATGTGAAATCTCAAAAAGAAGAATTGGATGATCTTCAGTCCTCAACAATTTCTAAATTACAATCAGTAAAGAAGACCGGAGTTGTTGAAAAGCAAGAAGAAGTTTTGGAAGTCTATGCAGGCAGGGAACAATCCTACAAAATTGGAAAGAAATTAATTCAGCAGGCCAGAAAAGAATTCTTACTTATTGGAAGAGGAACACAACGATCCATACTTGATTTAATCCATACAATGAAGTCTGCTGTAAAGAAGGGAGTTGTCTGTAAATTTCTTATCACAACGTACAAAGGAAATGAAAATTTGGTTCATGAACTAAAGAAAACAGGTATAAAGATAAAACATCTTCCTCTAACAGGATTTTCGTTATTGGTTAAAGATAGAGACGAATCACAAATTGTGATTAAAAATTCTAAATTAAAAGAAGAGAGAGTTGTTTTGCGAATCAAAAACAAAGAATTATCACAAGCACATGCCCATTACTTTGATTCAATGTGGAGAAAGGGAACGCCGGTTTAGCGTGTTTCTATTACAACTTCTGAAATTTCACCAAGGCGCTGCGTTTCTGTTCTGTTGTAATGATCTATTTCTCTTTGGAAGCTGTTAATTAATTCTCGTAAGGTTAGCTTAGGAAATGTTTGCAGCAGTTCTGCTCCTCCGTGGTATGTTCTTGGTGGATTATCAATCCACCTGCCTCCAGCTTTTAGCACAACAGAACCCGCATCACGAACTACCTTGTAAGGAGTTGCCTGATTAAAATTGTCGTAGGCAGCTACCGAAAGATCTGGAGTTCTGACGGTAAAATTCTTTGCTGCAAAACCGTCTTTTGTGTACAGAAGCTGTTGCACACCATTATAGCCACGCAGCCCAGACCGATTATTGAGTGGCCGCAGCCTAAAACTACCAAATCCTGCTGCATTGTGTGGGTCTGCTAACTTACGTAATATCTCACTCACGTGCAAGGCCACAGCGACTTTGTAAAATTGCTGTCTTTTGCGGAAGATGTCCTCTGCTTCCTCTTCCAGTGATTTAACGATTTCTTTCATTCTCTACCTGTGCAATCAGACTGGCTAATTTTTTCTCATCAGATTCAATCCCTAACTCTTTATGTCTTCTGGGGTTTATCCTGTAATATAAAACAGGTAAAACTGAATAACCATGTTCTTGATGCATTCCAGCTACGCCTGCGCCAAGAAGATAAGCATTTGCTACTCTCGGCCCTCCTGTTGCAGCTTCAATTACTGCTCTCAGTTCACCATCCACATAATCAAAAGAATAATCCTTACCCAACGCAAGCTTAGTCTCCATTCTTGTCAATAAACTTCTGAAACTGTAAACATTTCCACAAGATAAGGAGAATAATCTATTATCTTGGTTAGGATATAAACCACGGAATGGATTAACATTCCACGCAGCTTCTATGATTCTTGGTTCACAAGTCAAGTCAGCATTAACTCTATTTCCCTCAGCATCAACTAAAAAACGTTTGCCTCTTCTTCCTTCCTCTATATACAATCTTCTATTTACAATTCTGTTAACCTTAACCAGTTCTGCTATCGGCGGAATTTTACGAGTCATTTTTCATCTCTAGTTTCAATTAATTCCTTAGCGTGATCCAAAATCATGTGATAAACAGAAGAACCGTCTTTGGTCAGTACAACCGAGGGAGTTTCCATCTTTTTGCCATTACCATTATGCGTCTGATACATCAGAATCCCTTTATCCGCTAAATAACATACAACGTCGTAAGAGATTCCAAGCCTGTCAAATAAAACCCCGCCACCACCTGCATTTGCTAATTCAATTGATTTTTCATTAATCTTAATGAGAGCTTCAAGTACGGGTTCTATGAATTTTCGTCTGTTCATTGTACTACTTTAAAGAAACGACTTCTCCAGAATATAAATTTTCTCTCCCTCTTAGTGAGGTGTAATTAGAAAATTTTAAATAAAATGCTGTGTTTTTGTCAGTATGAACCAAAAATTGTTAGAGGATATTGGACTTACGAAAGGAGAGATTACAGTTTATCTTACCTTGTTGAAGTTAGGTGAAACAACCACTGGGAAAATTATAAAACAAGCTCAAATATCAAGCGGTAAAATCTATGAAATTCTGGATAAGCTAATTCAAAAAGGTTTAGTGAGTTTCATCTTAAAAGACAAGACCAAATATTTCAGTGCTTGCTCTCCGCAACGTATTGTAGATTATGTCGATGAAAAAGAAAGGAAGTTGCATGAGGAAAAAGAGCAATTACAGAAAGAGTTACCGTACTTGTTGTCTTTACAAAAAGAAGGTATTAAATCATCAGAAACAAGATTGTTCAAAGGGTTTAAGGGTTTCAAAACTGCTATTTATGAAGCTCTTGATCAGTTAACGTCAAAAGATGAAGTTATTGGTATGGGCATTCTGTCTACCAAAGGCAAGCAGTATAACAGGATGTGGCAGCACTGGCATAAAGAGAGAATTAAACGGAAGATTAGATGTCGGGTGCTTTTTTCAGACAGGAAAACCAACTATTATCAACTATTTACCAAAATGAAATTTACCCAAGTAAAAGTGTTGCAGGGCATTACGCCGGCAGCTATTGATGTAATGGGCGATAGAGCATTAATTTTAACACACGGCAAAGAGCCTTCTGTGTTGGTAATTGACAATAAAGAAATAGCTCAATCGTTTACCACGTTTTTTGAGAGTTTGTGGGGGAATGCGAAGGATTAAACACAGAAATTGACAACTCCTTACCTTTTCACATACACTGCCCTCAATTCAGGAAAGTGTATTCTTTCTAATTCTGTGCCCGGTGCTCCATAGGCATCTTCAATTCTAACATCCACAAAGCCCATATCCAAATATTCTTGACGTAATTCTTCATCTGTTCTTTTAGGAACTCTAACATCAACTGTTACTTTTTCTGGTCGTCCTAGGAAGAACGGATCTCTTTCCACTTGAATAGTTTTTATGTCAGGTTCTATGTTTGTTATCCATTCCCAACCTTCTGCTTCTAATTGTTTTCTTAAGTTCATTCTACATTTCCCTGTGACTTTCTTTTCCTCTCTTTCCTCTTCCTCCTCTCCATCGTCTTCTTCACCTCTTCAATCGACACCTTACTTACTCTAAGGTTTTGTAAGGAAGCAAGCAAATTAGTTATATACTCAGAACCTCCAATCCCTTTCAGATTCTCCTGCCAATTGAGAAATGAGTTAACGGCTTCCTGATCTGTTGAACCTTTAAACGAGTCGCCGCCATAGGATACAAACATCACTCCAGTAGGCAGTTCTGGGGCTAATTTCATTTGCCTTCAAAATTTGGTCTAGAATCAGTTCCTGTTGGGAGTATCTCGATACCCCATACTTCTTGGCTTTTGTTACACCTTTCCTTCCAATTCTTCGTAGCATTGGACGTAGAATTCTTTCCTCAGATGTGCCTACACTCTCACTAGCGAGCTTCTTAACAAACTCTACCTTATCAAAAAGGTTCATATTGTTCCGAAGATATTTTTTCATTTCCATACCTCCGACATAAAAGAATTCACTATAAGAAAAGTAACGGATTTTCGTGCCGACAAATGGAAAGAATAAGAAGTGTAAAGTATGGCTCAACTAGAGAGGAGCCATATTTTACCTGAAAAATGAGCCATTTATAAATATTTCTGAATCCTCAGAGCGTATACTGAAGATAGAATTATAAAGACAAAAACGATACTAAAACGATAATGAAAACAAAAAAAAGAGGTTTCGCGTACTTTTACTTCGCTCTTGTAGCAGCCTCAGCAATAATGGTACTTCTCAGTACAACATTTCACCTCACTAGCCAGACCTCCATTATCACTAATTTAGCAAGCTCCACCAGTGCATTTGCAGTATTTCTCCTAAGCATCGCTATCTTTCCAATTCTCCATCACAATAGCCATAAGATTTTGTATGTCCTGCCGACATATTTTCTCTTCAAGTATACTATTTTCGTTGCAGTCAGTGTAGCACTCTTATACATTCAGAACATTCCGGGACTTGTTGATACGATTCTCATTATTACAATCATTCTCACGGCGCTCTTTGAACTTGGTTTTAGTGGAGCATTACTGTTTCGCATCCACACACTTCATTTATTCGAAAAAAAAGAGTAAAGTTACATCTCGTGTGGTGCTTTAATTCCCAACAAATTCAACCCATTCTCAAGAACTTGTCTTGTACAATCTACTAACAGAAGTCGAGCTTTCATCAGATTTCTATCGTCCACCATCACATGATGTTTATGATAAAATTCATTGAATAATTGTGATAGTTTTAACAAATACTGAGCAAGAAGATACGGTTTAAACTCTTGTCCTGCAAGCATTATAGTTTCCGAAAATTTTGAAAGATGTAAAATGAGGTTTTTCTCTGCATCCTCTTGTAACAAGTCAAAACTAACACCGGCAGTAACACTTTGGTTTGCCTTCCGCAGAATGCTAGAAGCCCGCGCATGAGCATATTGAACATACGGTCCCGTATCTCCTTCAAAGTCAAGAGCTCTTTCCCAATCAAACGTTAAAGTCTTTTTGTTTTCCCTTGAAATCATTCCATATTTAATCGCTCCAAACGTAATCATCTCAGCCCGCAACTCCACTTCAGAATCTGAGATCTCTGTGTGTCTTCTACGGATCTCCTTACGAGCATGATTCATCGATTCTTCATACAGATTATGATACAAAATCATTGTTCCCAACCGAGAGCTCATTTTCCCTTCAGGAAGATTAACTAAGCCATAACTAACATGTGTTGACTTATTAGCCATCGGAGATTTCATCAATTCGTAGGTTTTGAAGACTTGTTTGAAAAACAATTCTTGTTCTGACCCAACAACGTGAATACTTTTGTCAAATTTGTACTTATACTGTTTAAGTTTAGCCAAACCGATTTCCTTTCCTTGATACGTAGGGTTTCCTTTACCAGTAATCCCCACATACACTCCTAAATTAAACTCATTAAGATCAACAACTATGGCTCCCTGGCTAATTTTTGCTACTCCTAGCTCTAGCAATTTCTCAAATTCTTCTTTCCCTACTGGTGCAGCTTCACTTTCAAAGAAAAGAGAATCAAACTGAACACCAAACTGTTGGTAAAACACATTAAAATCATCTAAGCACCATTCCCTTGTCTTTCGCCATACATCTTCTATACTTGGATCATGTTCGTAAATTTTGGTATTAAGTTTTTGTATCTCTAGCTCAAGCTCTGGCTTTTCTTTTAAGAGTGCGCTTACTTTAGCATAAAGTTTACCAAGCCAAATACCTTTGTGTTCTCCAGGTTCTTCCTCTTTAAGATTAAGGTAACCCCAAACACATTTCGCGACATGCGGCCCAATATCTCCTTGATAATTAACACGAATTACGTTTTTACCGATTGCCTCAAGAAGGTTGCAAATGGCTGCCCCCATAGAAATGTTTCTAATATGTCCTATATGAACGCCTTTATGAGTATTTGCGTGAAAAAACTCCACCATATATGTTTCTGACTTAGTCTTCGAAGTTCCATAACGCGACGCCCGTTTATAGATCTGATTAAGGGTTTCTTTTGCAAGCACAACAGGATTCAAAAAGAAATTTACATACGGCCCGGCAACTTTTACTTCTTTCAGAAAATCTGGTCTCCCCGCATCTTCAATACTTTTTTGCAACTTCTCTGCTTCTTCTTTAGGATTTTTGCCTAACGTAAAACAGGGAAATGCATAGTCTCCCAACTTCGAGTCTGGTGGAACCGCCAATAATTTATCGATCTGTTCTTCAGACTTCCCTGTAACCTCAACTAGAACATTCACTACTTCTTGCCGGAAATCCATAATCAAAGAAAAACGGGAATCACTTTATTAAGTTTTATACTAATTTGAATAAACTATAGTTCCCACTGAAGAAATCCTTTTATAGCACAACAGCATTATCTCTTTTTTGATGGCATTACTTGACGTTATTTCTATGAGCGATTTTACCAAAGAACAGATTATTGCCGTACTTGATGCTGCGGAAGAAGTAAAGAAAGCAGTCCATGATCAAGAATTCAACCAGCTTGTGTTCAAACGAAAATATGGAAAAGATGTCCATTCAATTCTTTCTGGAGTAAAAGTTGCAACATTATTCTTAGAAAACAGCACCAGAACCAATTTCTCATTCAGGGCAGCTGCAGGGACTGCAAGTGGTTTCGTTGATGGCTTCGCCTCAAAAGCATACACCTCTCTCAAAAAGGGAGAAACATGGGCTGACACTGCTGCAATGTTCGCAGGGTATGGGTATAATGCGCTGATAATGCGAAGTACTACAGAAGGCTTACCTCGTTGGACAAAAGAGTTCCTCCGAGAAAATGATAAACAAGTAAAAGAACAACATCAAACACTAAACATCCCTTACTCCTACACTCCACCAATTGTCATCAATGGCGGGGACGGTAAAAATCAACATCCAACTCAATGTTTCCTCGACCTTTTTACAATCAGAGAAATAGCCCGAGCACATAATAAAACGTTAGATGGCTTACACATCTCTTTACTCAACGATCTTGCACATGGAAGAACTAATGCCTCATTAATGTCAATCGCCCATCTATTCAATTTCACGTTACATTTCGCATACCCCCTCGTTTCGGGCCACAACAACACCGGTTAGAGAACCTCAAACGGAACGGCGTAACAATTCATGATCATAAAGAAGATTTCCTTGCAGCAATGCGCGAATCGTTCGTCGCCTACCATTCACGCCCTCAAAAAGAAAGAGTTGGCGAGGGAGAAGATTTAATCTCAATTAAACAACTGGGTCAAATCAACAAAGCAATGTATGATACATTAGGAGAAAGCGCACTATACCTTATGCATCCACTCCCTGTTGATGCAGAAACATTTGAAGAGATTGCATCAGACATGCGAAACCATCCAAAGAACGTGACGAAACTCCAATCTTCCAACGGTCTTTATGTGCGTATTGCATTACTTGCATTAAGCCTTGGTAAAATGAATGGGAACTTACATAACAATAATGTCCGCAATGGCAGGGCTCATCTTGAAAAGCGAGATGTTGTCATTAAAACAAACAAAAAAGAACTGAGCAATCCCCGATCAGGATACATTGAGAACCAGGGTTTAGTCTTTGATCACATTCCAGACGGCATGGGGAGAAGGTTAGCGGGAATATTGGGACTCGAAGCAGAAAATATTCCCAAAGTTATCTCAACTTCCATGCCAACACGTGATGGAAGAGTGGCGAAGAAAGATATGATCAAAATACATACAGCGTACCAATTGTCAGAAGAACAATATGAAGCTGTTGCTTTAATTGCCCCAGAAGCAACCATTAGTGTTGTTGAAAATGGCATTGTCACAAAGAAAATGCAACTTGCACTAGGAAATTGGATTGAAAACCGAGTCAAGTGTGGTAATCAGAATTGTGTAACTAATATCAAAAAAGAAGGCGTTAAGCCAAAACACAACATTAAAAACGTTGGCGAAGAAAAAGTTCTCACCTGTAATTATTGTGAACATACCGACACTTTAGGAAAAGTCTACAAAGAAAACCGTTTCTTATACATTGGAGAGTGAAATTGTTAAATGCTCACACTCTTCTTTTTCTCACTCAACACAAAAGTCTTAACTTCTCCACCACAGAATGCTTGAATTAGCCCCTTTGCTTCTCGTAACAATTCATTCCGTTTTTTTGCTGTGATTGGGGGTAAAATATCAAAATGAATCAACACTTTATATGATTCCGCCACGAGGTTTGTTCTTCTATTATGCCATGCATCTAACTTCGTTCCTAAAACTCCTTTATCATCATGATAATACAACTCTCCGGCCGCTAACCGCTTCAATACACCACGCTTCTCCTTCCCCGTTGCAACATCAAATGTAACATCGCCGACAATCTCAACACAATCATCCACGCCAAACGGGACGATGTTCTTCAAAGACAAATGCCGCAGCAACGTTGTCAGCACATCTTTCATAGCAACATTTCGCTTTCGCAATACTTTTTGCAATAACTTCTCTACAGACGTATGATAATGCCTCGCTTTCCCACCAAAATCTTCTTGCGCCACAGCCCACGGTTCTAATAAGTTATGATTTCTCACAGTTTCTCTATTAAATGTCAACCGCACTAATGTTTCTGCTTCTTTCAACAAATGCTGCGCTTTCTCCAGATTTGTTTTATTATCAATCCCTTCAATCAATAAACAAGCAATCTGTAATTTAGAATGAAATTTTGTAAATACAGATTTTTTGATGGTAATATTCATTTTTTCCGATAATGCTTCCGTACCTTTCGATCATCTAATGTTTCACGTAACGCCACATATAATCGAGTAAAGAATCCTTTCTTATGGCGCGAGTATGGAATGCCTCTGTCCCTATTTGCTTGATCTAAATTGTAACGAATCTCTTCTAATAATCGTACCTTTTTCCGTTCATAATGAATCCTCACAAACAATAAGAGAAAATATAATCCAAAGACTCCTCCAACAGCTATTCCTAACTGCGTAATAAACGGGCGTATTGCTTCCGCAAGAGCCATTAAATCAGCAACAACATCCACCATCGTACAGAAACTAATGAAGCGTCGTTTTTATAGGTTTCTATGAAGCCACTACCCACTAGACAACCACAAGTAGCAAATATAAATCTTCTAAACCCATTTCTAATCACTCATTGTCTCGTTTTTGTGAAGACAATGAGGTGATATAAAATGAATAAGAAAACAATAAAATTCCCTGAGAGAAGTGAGCAGCTAGCAGAACTTGTAGGTATCATCCTTGGCGATGGTAATATACAGTATACTGCAGGTTATCAATTGAGAATCGTTGGAGACTCGACGAAAGACCGAGATTACTTAATCAATTATGTTAAACCACTTATAGATTCCCTATTCAATGTGGAGGCAAGGATATACAAACATAAAACGTTCAAAGAACTATTTGTAAATGTTGCAAACAAAAGGATTGTTGAATTTCTCCTGTCTATTGGCATGGTACATGGAGATAAGATAAAGAACAATGCCTCAATTCCCTCTTGGGTTCTCAACAATGATACATATCTGAAAGCTTGCATTAGAGGCCTGGTTGACACAGATGGTTCAATTTATGAGCTCAAACCGCACTGGCCAGGTCTATGGCAAATTTGTTTTACAAACAAAAATGAGGCATTATTATCCGGATTTAAAGAGGGCCTTCAGAAAGTGGGTATCAACTGTTCAAATATTTATCGTTACAAGAACGGTAAGAAAACACCAAAAATCTATATTACTAAGAAGTCGGAACTAAGTAAATTTTATAAAGAAATAGGCTTCAGCAACTCTAAACACCAAAACAAATTAAAGCCCCATGGTGTAGACAAGCAATAAGCTTGGCACAATGGACTATCATTCGACCCTTTGGTACCACATCATTGGTGAAGTGAGGTCGCGACCGCGGTTCGAATCCGCGTGGGGCTACTTTCTTTATCAGAAAAACAACTAAAATAATGCAAGAACTAATCATCACCCTCAAGTCTTACGTGAAATACATAAGCAAATTGACTAAGTTGATTAGAATGTTTAGATGAAATTAACAAATTTTTTACCTTTTATGCCTCTTTTTAGAACTCTAAACCAAAGATAATTTAAACTACAAGATAATGGCTTAACCCGGAGGTAAGATCTATGAAAAAAATCATGACTATAGCACTCATTGTGTTGGCAATTGGATTATTAGTTATGGGATGTACTACTATAACTGATTCTAGCGACACAACACAACCGGCTCCTACTGAAAATGCAGAGGAGACTACACAACCAGAAGCAGAGGGTAGTGATTTAGAACCACCTGCTTTACCAGAGGGATAAAAATGAAAAGAACAAGTTTAAGCGTCTTAGTTTTACTGCTTTGTTCCGCATTTGTTATGGCAGCGTTCTCAAATGTAGAAGAATTGCCATCAGGTAACCACGCAGTAGCATTTGATAAAACAGTTACAGCCGGATGGAACCTTCTTCCTGCAGACATGGGAGACTGGGAGATTACAGAAGCAGATGCTGATTATCTGAAAAGCTTAAAGGCCTACTACGTGCATGTACCTTTACAAAACAAGTATGTAAACTCTAAAAGCGGTTTTAGTAGTGAAGACTTCGAATTAGTACAAGCTAATAAAAAATACATGCAATCCTCCGCTGGATGGTACTACTTCAGCAATCCAGTAACGGTAGGATACGAAGCAAAAATGGATGGAGAGATGCCAACCCTCTCAAGAGGATGGAATCTACTTAGCATCGAACCAAAAATTACCCAATATAATGATGCAGTTTCACACTTCCCGTATGGAGATTGCCAATTTGAAAAATTCTTCATGTGGAACCCTGGAGCCGCGGCGTGGGGTGCTGAAAACATAGGTATGCCAACAGTTGAGCAAGGACTCAATGAATTAGCTGAACCAGACGGAGTAGGGGCCGGAATTGCCATCAAAGTAACAGAAGAATGCCAACTTGGAATTGGCAGCGATAGTACAGACGCTCCACCAACCGTCCCGAGTTAATTTTTTTATTTTATTCACACACTTCCTCAACACTCTTCACTTCTAATGTAAATGCAACTTTACTAATCGTTGGGTGGGTAATGACATCACTCGTTTCTGCAACACCAAGCGTGACAACTTGCTCTTCTAACACTTTCCCAGCATTCTTCTTAATCAACTTAACAGGCACAATAACATCACTTCCGGAACAATAATCAGGGCCGGACAATAACTTCCACTCTAATGCTCCTGCATACGTGTAACTTCCTTTTCCTCTGTTTAATGTTAACTCTTCTCCATCACTCGTCGAAATCTCAACTCCGTTAAAATTACAGGTAGCAGAACATCCTTCTGTCTCATACAAATCTGCGATCTTCCCACAACTTTCATCAATGCACTGTTCTCCCTGTGGACAATCCGCTGTTGCAACACATTCCGGTCCTACCGCTGTTTCTTCTAAAGCCTCTTCAACGGTTTCCGTTTCCACAATAGCACCACTAACATCCTCTGCAGGAGATTCATCTACAACACTACTTCCAGCATCAGAAGCCCCCTGAAACCAAGAACACCCAAATACAAAAACACTACATAATACAATCATCAAAACAATTACTTTCCTCATTATTCACACCTCGCTTTTACCTAATCTTTTCTTAGGTTCAACATATTTAAGACCTAACTTCTTATAAATTTGTTCCTCCGTTTTTCCCGCAACCCACTTCTTTTCCCCGAGCGTAAACAGGCCATACTCATTTAGCGTCCATCCTTTCTTCAGCGCAATCTTCCGCAAGGCAATATTATGTTCCTTATTTCCGGTAAAATACAACAATGCAGCACCAAATTCTTTGTCTTTCACAACTCGCAGGTCTACTTGTAAATTATTCTGCAATCTCACCGAACTTTTCGTCGCCCCTCGTGCCAACACTTTCTTCACTTCTGGCATTTCAGTAAAAAACTTCATCACAGCAGCCGGTTTTGTAGACACAACAAGTAAATCCAGATCACCTATCGTTGACTTCTTTCTACGAAACGAACCTGCAACTACTACTTTCTTTACCACCCTAATCTCAGACAAATCCTGTTTAATCTTCTGCGCTATTGGCAACACTCGTTCATACAAAAAGCGCTGCGGGTTTTCTTTCAATAACTTTATTCCTTCTAACAATATTTCTGCTGTTTTCTCTCCAAAACCCGAAAGCTCTTGCAACTTGCCTCGCTTAATAACTTTCTCTAAATCCTTGATATTCTTCACACCTAACTCTTTATACAACACTTTAATTTTACGAGGGCCCAAAAACGGAATTTTCTGCAATTGTTCCAAATCAATTTTTACTTCCTTCTTCAACTTCTCGTAATACTTTAGCTTCCCTTTATCCAAGAACTCAGCTATCTTCGCAGCAATATGCACTCCCACTCCAGGAATCTGTTCCAACTCTCCTCGTTGATGAATCGCTTCAATCTCTTCATCTAATCCCTCAATCACTTGCGCTGCACGTTTGTATGCTTGCGGCTTCCATCGCACCTCTTGCAACTCTAGAAGATCAGCTATCTTGAACAATAACTCCGCCACCTCAAGATTTTTCATGGCATGCAACAAGAAAATCAACTATATAAAACTTCCACCACTACCTTTAAAAAACACTCCGTCCTTCTCACAACCATGGCTCTTGACTGGAACACAATCCAAGATAAATGGCAAAAAGCCTGGGAAAAAGCTGAACTTGGTAAAGCCACTGCACAAAAAGATAAACCAAAATATTTCATGATCTTCGCCTATCCTGGGATCTCTGGCTTTCTTCATGTCGGTCACATGAGGGGCTTTTCATACACAGATGCAATCTGCCGTTTTGAACGATTACAGGGAAAAGAAGTGCTCTTTCCTGTCGGTACACATGCTTCAGGAAATCATGCGATTGCCTTTGCGAACAAAGTAAAAAACAATGATGAAGGGTGGATTGATTACCTCAAACGGAACGGCTGCTCTGACGAACAATTAGCAAGATTAACAGACCCAGATGAAATTATCGATTACTTCAACAACGTCTACGTCAACGATTATTGGAAAAAGTTCGGTTTCCTCTGCGATTGGGATCGATTTACCTCCACAACCTACAAAGATTATGAAAAATTTATCCAATGGCAATTCAAAAAATTACACCAACAAAACTTACTTGTTCAAAAGCCATACTTCGCACCATTCTCGGAAGAATCTGGCCCCGTAGCTATTGATCCATCCGAGACGGATCTTTCAAAGGGTGGGAATGCAGAAAAAATTGAATTTACGCTTCTCAAATTCAAATTAAACAGCAGCAACACGTTCTTGGTTGCTGCCACAATACGTCCAGAAACAATTTACGGGCAAACAAATCTTTGGATTAACCCAGAAAGCAACTACGTTTTAGTCGAAGTTGATAGAGAGGAATGGGTCATCAGTAGAGAAAGTGCGGAGAAATTAAAGTACCAAAAAGATAACGTTCTTCTGAAAGAAGACATCGACCCTAAAACACTTATCGGCAAATATGCGAAAGCACCGGGAATTGAAAAAGAAATTATCGTTCTTCCAGCAAGTTTCGTCAACCCAGACACGGGAACCGGTATCGTAACCTCTGTCCCATCAGACGCACCGTTTGATTACGTCGCCCTAAAAACAGTACAAGAAAACACTGAACTCATCAAACAATTCAATTTAGACAAAGAAGAAATTCAAAACATTAAACTTATTCCAATTATCAAATCAAAAGGCTTCGGCGACTTTCCAGGGCAAGAGATTGTCCAGAAAAAACGTATCACTTCATTAGACGATCCAAAATTAGAAGAAGCGACAAAAGAGATTTACAAAGCTGGTTTCCACACGGGAGTGATGTTAAAAAATGCCGGCCCGTACGCTGGTAAAAGAACTGAGGAAGCGAAAGAATTAGTGAAAGCAGATCTCCTTGAACAGGGTAAAGCAGACATTCTCCATGACTTAAGTGAAGAAGTTATTTGCCGGAGCGGTGGCAAAGTGTTCATTAAACGAATTGATGATCAATGGTTCATCAACTATGCAAATCAAGAACTAACAGAACAGAGTAAAGCTCATACTCAAGAAATGCGGATCTTCCCGCAGGAATACCACGAAAACATTCCTAAAGTGCTTGATTGGTTCCAAGATCGAGCCTGCGCACGATTAGGAAACTGGCAGGGAAGTAAATTTCCATTTGACGAACGGTGGGTTATTGAACCAATTAGCGATTCCACACTCTATCCTGCCTTTTACATAGTATCAAAATTTACAAACAACAATACTCTCAAACTAGCTGAGTTAACAGAAGAATTTTTTGATTACGTTTTCCTTGGTAAAGGAGAACCAAAACCAGCCTGGGAACAAATCCGAGAAGAATTCGAGTATTTCTACCCTCTTGATATGAACTTAGGTGGGAAAGAACACAAAACAGTTCACTTCCCTGTCTTTGTCATGAACCATGTTGCTATTCTCCCTCCAGACAAATGGCCAAAAGGCATTATGGTAAATTGGTGGGTAACGGGTAAAGGTTCCAAAATATCTAAAAGTAAAGGCGGTGCTGAACCAATTCCCAATGCCATTGAGAAATATGGCGTGGATGCAATGCGGCTCTATTACTCCCACATCGGATCTCCACACGTAGACGTTGTTTGGGATGAAACTGTTGTCCTCAACTACAAGAACGCTTTAGAACGGATTTATTCAATCATTGCACAATTACGAACCCTTGATGGAACGAAGAAAACAATTGATGGTTGGTTAGTGTCAAGAGTGCATGAGCATATCCAACATATCAACAATGCCATGCAAGAATATAACTTACGCGAATTAGCTTCAACCGTTTATTTCACGCTTTACGATGACATGCGCTGGTATCTCCGAAGAGGTGGTTGCCACACAAAAACGATCAACGAAGTTATCAATACCTGGTGCGCATTAATGAACCCCATCACTCCCCATATAAGTGAGGAACTTCACAACGGCAAAGACCTCGTCTCCGATTCAAGTTGGCCAATGCTGAATAAAGAACTCATCTCAAAAACCGCTAATGCATCCGAAGAACTAATTAGAGGGACCATCGATGGTATGAGAAATGTTATCAAGTTAGCAAAAGTAGAAAAACCTGCAAAATTCACATTATTCGTTTCCGAATCATGGAAATATGATTTATTCACAACATTAGCAGCAGAAATTAACGTAACGAGAAATGTTGGAGAAATATTACGGAAAGTTCTAGAGAATCCTGAACTAAAACCAAAAGGCAAGGAAATAAGTAAAATCGTCCAATCCGTTCTGAAAGACGTTTCTAAACTCCCATCAATCGTAACATCACAGGAACAAGAGTTACAAACATTACAAGAAGCGAAAGACTTTTTAGAGCGAGAGTTTTCCTGTACTATTGAAATTATCAACGGCAATGAGTCAGACGAAGCAAAAGCAAAATCTGCCATGCCAGGAAAAGTTGGAATAATTGTAGAATGATCAAAATGGGACTTCTTCTGAACCATTACAAATTGTTGGTCTATTGAGCGTAAGGTTGGAATGGGCAAATGGCCAGAATTCTTTGATTCATATTGTAAGTTCCTTAAGCAATCAATACAAGATAATGCTGTTAAGAACAGAAAATTTTACATTATCATCACAGAAAAGGATGATATTGCTATGCAGACGAAAGTCTGCGAAGAGAAACTCAGAAGTGTTGGTGTAAAAGTAAAAAGGTTAGATAATAAAGCATTGTTAGAATTATTCTACAAATATGTTGCCCATAACAAGAAAAAGGAGTTAAAAGAAGATCAAGTCATTGAAGATTACACTCACTTTCTACTTTCACCAGAGAAAATTACGTTCCATCATGATTTCTTTGAAGTGAATAATCAGTTCTGTAAGGTTATCGCGGTGAAAGGCTATCCTCATACTGTTGAAATGGGATTCCTAGATAAAATTATTTCTTCTGGTGATAATTATGATATCTCTATACACATTCAACCGTTTCCCATTGAAGAAACTATGGTGCAATTGAATCGGGAATTGCAAAAACAGCAAGCTGACCTTTACGCTGAGAGTAAGAAAGGGATTATTAATCCCTCTTTAGAGATTAAGTTCAATTCAACCCGAAAAGTTCTTGAAGATTTACAGCGAGGAAAGCAGAAACTGTTTAACGTTTCCCTGTATGTCATGTGTAAAGGGAAAACCAAAGAGGAAGCTGAATTAGTTTCCAAGCGTGTAAAATCTGATTTGGAGGGGTTGATGATTCAATCTAAAATCCCCCTGTTCCAGTGCATGCAAGGGTATGAATCTCTTTTGCCTCTGGGAAAAGATACAATCAAATTAAAACGAAATATTCACACGGAAGGGTTATCGGCGTTCTTTCCGTTTTCTTCTCCCTTCCTAGATATTCAAGACGGTGGCATCTTGTTAGGATTGAACAAAAACAAAATTCCGTATATTAAGGATGTGTTCCAGTTAACGAATGCAAACGGCATCATCTTAGCAACGTCTGGAGCAGGTAAGTCATACTTCACCAAACTGATGATTTCACGGCAGTTCATGAATGGTGCTGATGTTATCATCATTGACCCACAGGGCGAGTATCTTGCAATTACAGAACATTACAAAGGGGAAACGATTACGATCTCTAAGAACA
>CAYFMJ010000006.1:0-45705 GCA_964344235.1 uncultured Methanosarcinales archaeon
GCTAAGAAATGTGTAGTAGTTTCGTGTTGTGTAGCAGTTTCGGGATATTAGATTTTAGAATACGAAGCCTGTTTTTGGTCTAAATTGTTAATAATCCGGTTGAGAAAAGTCTTCTGATCCAGTTCTATATTGCATCTATCTCTTGCTGTGAAAGGGGTGAGCCATTAGCCCTTAATGTCGTTGTTGAGAACTTTAACCCAACCCTTTGCACGTCTCTCACAATTTGTAACGAATGTTCTTGTGTTATCAATGCTGCTAAAACTATAATTTCTGTGCTGACCTCTTATTACACTACCTCTGCAAGTGCGGAGTCAAGAGCCCTGCCTCTATTTCTTGTAAGGGTGTCATTAACTAATGTTACTTGTACATGGTATCCGTGGCCGTTTAACAATGTCATTTTTATAAAATAAGTAAGTAAAAAAGAAAAAATTAGAATTTATTTGCTAAGATCTTTCTTAACTAAATCCATACACATACCAGCTGCTACGGTTACACCGGAATCTCTGATAGCGAATCGAGACATTTGTGGGATTTCTCCGTTCTTCTCAATTACTAATGGTTGAACCGGTCGTAATTTAACGATAGCTGCGTCACCGTTTCGTAGGATGTCTTTGTTTTCTGTAACTTCCTGACCTGTTTTTGGATCAAGTTTCTTTACGATTTCAACAAATTGACATGCTACTTGAGCTGTGTGGATGTGGAATACTGGTGTGTAACCCACTGTAACAACACTTGGGTGACTCATGATAACAATTTGTGCTGTGAATTCAGTTGCAACGGATGGAACGTTTTCAGCAGGACCTAGAACGTCTCCTCGTGCAATGTCTTTCTTTCCGATACCTCGTACGTTAAATCCAACGTTGTCACCTGGTTCAGCTTGTTGGTGCTGCTCGTGGTGCATCTCAATAGATTTAACTTCTCCAGGAACTCCTTTACCTTCTCGTCCTGGAACTACGATTACTTTCTGACCTACTTTCATTACTCCTGTTTCGATTCTTCCTACAGGAACAACTCCAATACCGGTGATGTTATAGACATCTTGGATTGGTAATCGAAGTGGTAAGTCTGTTGGTTTCTGAGGAACTTCAAACTTATCAACTGCGGATAGTAATGTATCTCCTGTCCACCATGACATCTTCTCGGAGTTCTTAGTAATGTTTTCTCCAGGTAATGATGCAATAGGTAAGAATCGGATCTTATCAGGAGCCCATCCAGCTTGTGCAGCGTGTTTTTTAACTTCTTCAACAACTGCGTTGTATCTGTCTTCACTCCAGTCAACACCGGAGATATCCATTTTGTTTACTGCAACAACTAACTGTCCAACACCGAAGATTTTTGATAATTTTAGGTGCTCGATTGTTTGTGCGTTAACACCGTCGTTAGCTGCAACAACAAGAACTGCACAGTCTGCTTGGGAAGCTCCTGTAATCATGTTCTTAATGAAGTCTCTGTGACCTGGTGCGTCAATAATTGTAAAGTAATACTTATCTGTGAAGAATTTTTTGTGCGCTAAGTCAATTGTCACTCCTCGCTCTTGCTCTTCCTTTAAGTTATCCATAACGAATGCGAACTCAAAGCCGCCCTTTCCAAGTTCTTGCGCTTTATCTTTCAGTTTTCGCATTGCTTGCTCGTCTACGTTTCCTGTATCGAACAATAATCGTCCAACGGTGGTAGATTTACCGTGGTCTACGTGACCGATGAATACTAAGTTAATGTGTTCTTTTTCTTTTGCCATTTTGCTTTGTTTTCCTCCCTTTTATGGTAATTATGAGTTAGTCCTTCGTGTTTTGAGTTTGTTTATAAAGATTTCGGAATTTTAGAGCAAATTTCGAGATCTTCCAAAACCGACTGGTTTTGATAGTTTTCGGGGTTTTAGACAAAGTTATTGTCTCCGACAAAGTACATTTTATCGTCAAAGTACCAAAATACAATGTGAACGTCTTCTGGTTTTAATTTTGAGAGTGATGCATAATTGAGGATGTTACTCCCATGCAGCATAACGTAGTCTGCGCCCATTTCATCAATCTCTTGGTATAAATGTTCCGTAAATGAATCTAAATGGATATATGTTGAACGTAGCCTCCAGTAAATCTTACCTGCTTCTAAGTGTGGATATGCTGTTTTGATATACTTTACAACATCTTTTGAGACTGAACTTAAGAGAATCATACCTGAAATCCCTCGTCTTTCACAGTCAGCTATGACAAAGTCAACAAGTTGTTGGTCATCTTCTAAATTGAATTGTGATTTAATTTCGATGTTAATTTTCTTCGTTTTTCCAATAAGGTCCATTACTTCTTCGTATAATGGGATGTGGAAATCACTCACTGCAAGAAGTTCTTCATACGTTAACTCTTCAATAAAGTGTTCCTTTTCCTGTAGACGCTCGAGATTCAAGTCGTGGAAAACAACAATTTTCTTATCTTTAGTATATTGGATATCAATTTCGATGAATTTGTATTGTGGGTCTTTCACAGCTAATTCAAACGCTTCTAGTGTATTTTCTATAAATAAGACTGAACTTCCTCTGTGTGCGCCAAGGACTGTCGGTATGTCTCCAATCGCTGAAATATCGGGAGTTGCGAATGAGCTAATAGCTAGGCTAACTACTAAAATGAGCGTTATAATTGCCAATAATACTATCATTTTTTCATAGTTGTCATAACTAAGTAGTTACACTTTTAATTTATAAACTTTTTGGTCTTTTCTTAGAAAAAAGTTTAAACTCCAATCTTAGCTATGGGTTGATGAAACATTGCATTGTCCATAGAAAAATGGTAGAGGCAGAATCAAAACTTGGTAACGCATTGGGATTAAGAGCAAGAAGGGCTATAGATACGATTGAAGAAATTATGCGAGATGAAGCAGAAGTGGTTCTTATTGATGAGCTTTTTTTTGATGTGAGGGAACATTTTTCTCCTGGTGATGACGTGACTCTTTATGGATGTTTTCTTGGGATGTGCTTACAAAGGGTATACGACTCACTCACAACATATGGTGTTCATGTTTCATACCATCTAGAGGGTTGTATTTAGTGAAACCAAATGTTTAAATACTGACGGAAAAGTCTCACTCACATGTTAAATGAGAAAGAAATCACATTGTTACGAGAAGAGTTAGCTACGGCTAAAAACCCATTATTTTTCTATGATGGTGACGGTGACGGGTTAGCATCGTTTTTACTTTTATACAGAATTCATGGTGAAGGGAAAGGCATCGCACTGCGAGGTTCTCAACGGAAGGAGGAGCATATGGTGCGGAAAGTGGAGGAGTTAGAACCCGATAAAGTGTTTGTGTTAGATGTGCCAGTTCTGAGTCAGGAGATGATTGATCAAGTGAAGCGCCCTATTTTTTGGATTGATCATCATGAGCCATTGCAGCGAGATAACGTGAATTATTTCAATCCTCGTCTTAGGGATCCTGAAGCGTATATCCCTACTAGTAGAATGTGTTGGCAAATAACTGAACGGGAGCAGGATGTGTGGATCGCTACGGCAGGCTGTTTAGCAGATTGGTATATGCCAGATTTTATTGATGAATTTATTGAGAAGTATCCAAAATTTTTGCCAAAGAAAGCTGACATGTTAACGATGTCATATAAGCGGAAAGTTGGTAAGTTGGTTAAATTGCTGTTTTTTATCCAGAAAGGTTCCCATTCAGAGGTGCGGAAGTCGATTAAAGTTCTTACTCGGATTACATCGCCGGATGAAATCTTTTCACAGGCAACGTCACAGGGGAAATTTATTTTCCATCGTTTTGAAAAGTTAGAGAAGATGTACACGAATTTGTTGAAGAAAGCACGTAAAGGTGTGACGCGAAGTAAGTTGTTGTTATTTTATTACACGGAAGAACAATGGTCTTTCACAACGAATGTAGCGAATGAGTTAGCGGCGCTGTATCCGAAGAAGTTGATTATAGTTGCCAGACGAAAGGGTGGCAGAATGGTGTGTAGTTTACGTGGCAATAATGTTGCATCTGTATTAGAGAAAGCATTAATTGGTGTTGAAGGTGGTGGCGGTGGACATCCTGAAGCATGTGGTGCGGTGATTGAGGAAGAGTATTGGAATCAGTTTTTAGAACAGTTTAAAGAGGCGATGAAATGATTTTTGAAATAGGGATTGCGTTGTTGGGAATTGTTGTTGGTTGGGTTCTATCATTGATAGCGCCGGAGGAGTTAGATGATGGAAAGAAGTATTTTGTCTGGGGTTTGAGGTTGTTGTTTATTGGGATGTTAGCTGTTGGAGGATGGTTATTGTTTGATGGTTTGTTATTTATGATATTGTTTTTGCTTGTTGGAATTGTGGTTTTAGTGTTGTTGATGAGAAAACGTAATGTGAAGATGAGTTTGATTCCGTATCTGCTCATTATTCCTATGTTGTTCTATTCCTATTCAAACCTATTAGCTGTGCTGTTGTTCTTATACGGGTTTCCTGTAGGGTTATTGTTCCATGAAACGTACAAAAAAAGATCTTGAAGAAACTGTGAAAGAAAAAGTTTCCCCAATGGTAGAGGAGACTATGGAGAAACGTTTGGGAGTAGCGATTCCACAATTAGAATCGGATATTACAGATCAGTTATTGCAATCACATTTAGATATTTACATTGCGTTTGACAAGAGTTTTAAGGAAGCAAAAAAGTTGTTCAAGAAAGAATTTCTGAAACGAGAATTGGAAGTGCATTTGGGAAATATTTCGGAATTAGCTAAGGTATTGAAAGTAGATCGACGAAGTGTGCATCGTGCGATTAAACGGTTAGAGATTAATGTAGAGGATGTTCGTAAGTCGAAGGAAGAGAAGGGTGACTATTACGGGGGGTTGATTGACAAAACAATTCGTTCAGCATTAGAACCGTATGAAGAAATTATTAAACCGGAGAAAATGGAATTGATGTATCGGGAAGTTCCTCGACTGTCTAGAAATATTGTGCAAATTTTACCGCATCAAGAGTTAACATGGAAAGAGGCTGAGAGAGAATTTGAGAAGCAGTTTTTGGGTAGAGCACTTGTCGAGAATGAAGGAAATGTTTCTAAAACAGCGCAGAAGATCGAAGTAAGGGTAGAGACATTATATCGGAAGTTAAAGAAGTTAGGGTTGAAGTGAGAGTTAATTATATAAATCCCAAAAAAAACATTTCTGTTGATGGTGAAGAAAAGAGGTAGGAAGTCTTCTAGAAAAAAGAACGGAAAGAATGAGCATCCAACCAGGCATGAGACACACCCTGTTTTACGAGAAGATTTATCGTTTGGCCAGAGAGCTGCAGATTTTATCGCTAACTTTGGTGGGAGCTGGCCGTTTATTATCTTTTTTGCCGTCTTCCTGATTTCATGGATGATGTTGAATGTGTGGTATCTTAGCAATGAAGGGTTTGATCCATATCCATTTATTCTGTTGAATTTAGTATTATCTACTCTGGCAGCGTTCCAAGCACCGATTATTTTGATGGCACAAAACAGGCAGACTGAGAGAGATCGGATTGATGCGAAGTATGATCATGCCATTAATAGAAAAGCAGAGAGAGAAATTCAGCAGATTCAGAAAGATTTGGCTTCTATTCGAAGTATGTTGCGGCGCATGCACCATAAGGAAGTGAAGAAAATTGAGTCTCGTGCAAAGTCAGTTATTAGAAGAATTAATCGCAAGTAAAAATTATTTTTTGAATAATTCAACTGATCTCTGGAATTCTGCTTTTGCTTCTTTGGCTCCTTTGAAACCAGCAACGTCGACTTTCTTTCCCTGCAAATCTTTGTAGCGTTCCATGAAATGTTTGACTTCTTTTAAGAAATGTTCCGGTAAGTCTTTCATGTCTTTAACATCTTTATAGAATGGATCATCTACGGGAACACAAATCAATTTGTTATCTTCTTCTCCGCCGTCAATCATATGCATCACTGCGATTGGTCGAGCTTTGATTAAGATGCCTGGAAATGTAGGTTCACGCATTAAAACATATGCATCTAGCGGGTCACCGTCTTCACAAAGTGTTTGTGGAACAAAGCCATAATCTGCCGGGTAATGGAAAGGACTGTAGAGAACTCTGTCAAACATAAAGACGTTGTGCTTCTTATCGTACTCATATTTGTTCCGTGAGCCTTTTGGAATCTCAATGATAACATTAATTTCTTCTTTCGTCCCTGGCGGAATGTGTTGCATGATGTTCATAATAATCACCTGTATGTTTATGATGTGTAAGTTTTATTGGTGTTTAAAAGATTTACGTTACTATTTGAATTTTCTTTTTCTGGCGAATGGTGAGGTATGGTTTTTGTAAACGTCTTTTGAGAGCGATGTCTTGCGTTAGAATGAGTTTATTTTTTTTGGAAAGTTCAACCAATACGTCATCGACATGGCCAGTCCTTGGTAGGATTTTGATATTTTTTTGTTTGATTATAGACAAAGCAAGTTTTGCATGGCGTTTGTGTTTACCTTTTTGCTCTTTCTGGATTTTTTGTAATTCATCGATGGTTCCCTGGAGTGTTGCGATAGTATAGTTGAAGTTACATGCTTGCTCTACTGCAGTAAAAATGTCAAGATGAAATTCCCCAATTGCTATGAAAGCGTTTGTATCGATGATTATTGTTCTCATGGTGTACAGAAACTTATCCAGATGGCTCTTGTTATCACCAGCGCTTTTGCTGCGATGATTGGAATGATGATCAATATAAGTAATGATTTTTGACTGTACGGAATCAGAAAATACATAATAAAGATAGTGATGATAAGTAGAATCGTGTTAAGAATGAATGCTGTTAATGGTTGTTTCCATTGTTTGAAAAGTAGGTGGAATGTTTGTTCATAGAAAGACTTCCATGATGTTGTTGAGAGTTGCGTGAATGATGTTAGGAAGATGTAGTAGATGATTACGAAAGCTATCCCTGTTAATTGCATTGAGAGAGTGAATGAATGTTGTGTTGTCGTGAAAAAGAGTTTGAAGATGATTGTGGTAAGGGTGGTAGTGATTATGATGAAAAGAATTGCTGCAACGAGATATTTTATACATTGATTTGTGATTTGTTTTACTGTTGGTTTGTTTGACATAGCGTGTGTTAGTAACCACAGTCCGCCATTGATAATGAGGTAGAGAAGGATTATGTACCAAAATAATGTTGAGATGTTTTGTTTTAATGATTGGTAACTTTCTATAACTGCAGAAGGGTTTGAAAGAAATGGTTGGCCAGCGTCAATGGCATCGGGGTTGTAATTTGCTTGTTCCAATGGTTCGAGAATGTTTTTTGTGTCTTCTAGAATCTCCAGTTGAGTAGTGACTGCTGTGAACGCAAAGAGAAAGAGGAATAATAGTTGGAGAAGCACTGCTGCTGTGAACAGAATTTTGTGCTGCCACATTGTGCGCCAGGTTTTCTTTAGTCCGCTTCTAAGAAATTCCATGCTCTAGAAGAAATAGTTAACGTTTAAAGATCTTTCTATCTCATTTGTATTGGTTCAAGTTCCCTTGCATTACGCCCATACTGTCAACGTCACTTAACCGTAACCGAACTGTTTTATCCTTTGAAGTGAACACTACTTCGTGCTTATGGTTCCGTTGTGCCTTGCGAATCTTTTTAATGATCTCTTCATCAGTCATGTGAAATGACTCCAGGCGTAACAGTTTCTTTAGGCTCATTGTATTTTAGTAGTGGATGAATGATTCTTCACCACTCATCATAGTGCTTTCCGCGTAGTGAAGAAGCTCCCCCTCATGAGTCTCCTCATCCCCTTCACGTGCTGCCTCGTACGGCAACCTACTTCGTCTCTTTTTAATCCGCATTTTAACCACCCCAGCTGTGTTTATATTTTGTATACAAAACATTTAAATATAAATACATTCCCCATTTGTTATATATCGGGTATATGCTTGTTGGGGGGAAACGAATGGAGTATAGAAAATTAATTTCGTTTGGAAAGAATAGTTTTGTGATTTCTTTGCCGAAGGCTTGGGTAAGACAGCAGAAGTTGGAGAAAGGAGATTTAGTGTATGTTGAGGAGACCAATACGGATCTCGTGTTGCGGGCGAGTCCTCATGATTTAGAAGAAGAGCAGAAAGAAGTTACTATTGATGTTGATAAAAAAGAAATGCGTCAAGTTAAACGGGAAATAATTGCAGCGTATATTCGAAATAATAAAACGATTACTCTAGTCGGAGATGAGATTAAGACTAAGGCACGTGATATTGCAAGAGTCGTTCAGAGTTTAGTTGCTCTTGAAGTTATGGAACAGACATCAAGCAAAGTTGTAGCAAAAGATTTTCTTAATGTTGATAGTGTTTCGACAAGGACTATTGTCCGGAAAATGGATATTATTGTACGTTCGATGTTTGAAGATTCCCTTAAGACGTTTGATGAAGATACTACCGATAGTATTGACTTACGAGATA
This sequence comes from uncultured Methanosarcinales archaeon, assembly GCA_964344235.1. Lineage (GTDB taxonomy): Archaea > Nanobdellota > Nanobdellia > Woesearchaeales > GW2011-AR9 > CAYFMJ01. Next base: position 8,368 of record CAYFMJ010000006.1, read on the forward strand.
ATGATGTAAATAAATTAGCGTTTCTTATGTTTAAGATTGTGAAGTTTGGTTTAGAGAATCCAGCATATGTGCGTAAGAAATTAGGAATACAACCAATTGACGCAGCGAGCTTGTGGTGGCTTGCGTTTGATCTAGAGTTAATAGCTGATGAAATAAAACGAGTTGCGCGGTATATGGCAAAGATCGAGTTTGATGCTGAAAAGCAAAAGGAGTTTACGTTGATTCTCGAAAAAATACGCCAGAATTATCTTAAGACTATGAAAGCGTATTATGATAAAAATATGGAATTAGTGCATGAAGTAATTAATAATCGGATGGAACTGATTGAGCTTTGTGATAAGTTTTATCTTGAGAATCGTTCTAAGAAATGGATCGGTTTTGCTATGGAACGGACAAAAAGTTTGATGAGTCATGTTACACATCTTGGTCGTGTGTTATATATGTGGTGATTTGAACTACCTCTTGATAGTAAAATCGGGGAAAAGTATATAAAGTATTAACTGTGATTTCTTCTGTTACAATGTCTGAGATTCATGGTGCTACAAGTAGAGTTACAAGAAAAAATGGTTCTCTTATTAAGGTGTACGAACGAAGTCCAGTGCAGGTCAAAGATGCTTTACTAAGAACCGGAAGCGATCATCGTAGCGAACGATATTTCTGGAGAAAAGAGGGTCATTTCTTAAGAACATTAAATGTGGTGCCGGACCAGGAGTTTCGATATGTTCCCCGGCTTTTAGGACAATCAGGCCGCCATGAAGAACCGCCGTATGTTGAAATGGAGACGTTTGATGGACTTACATATAGGGATATGATTGTTGATGCATTGCAAAAAGGAGGAGATCCAATCGACTTGCTTTGTGATTTGCCAGAACAAATTGCAAAGCTACACCGTCAAGTGAATCGGTATCAAAAAGAATTGTTGTCTCCAGTAGATGGGTCTCGCCCACAGAAGTCAGTCATAAAATTACGCTCATTTGAAGAAAGAAGAACTAGGGTTTGGCACTATTTTCGGGCAATCGTATATTCTTGTAGCCCTCATGATGAAGTTGTGAGGCTACGTCAGCGGGGCAGTTCAGGAGAAGTTGAGCCCGGGACTCTTAATCGTGACTTAAAATTTTACTTCCGCAAAAAAGGTATTGATCCTATGAACTTGACGGGTGATTTTGTTAGGAGAGAGTATGAACTGTTATATGGAAAAGCTAAACCTCATACTTCTGCTAAGAAACTCTTACGAGATGGTCGATTACAGGTAATTAACGGAGACTTAGGACCACAACATGTGTTTGATGATGGGAGAGCAATAGATTGGGATGAAGTGAGGTTGGGAGCCGGTATTGAAGACTTCGTTTCTGCAGCGTTTAATATGTTCACCTATCCACGAGGTGGCGATGCGAAGGAACGAGAATTTCGTCTAATGAGTTTAGGATTGCAGTACGTTGCTGAAATGAAGGGGGAAGAATTGACAGAAACTGAACGACGTCAAGCAACTTATGCGATTGTAGCCGCACGTCTTGCTGAGATGCTTAGAATCTTTGCAGCTGATTGTAAGGCGTCAGAACCAGAGCTACAACGTCTTGTTGAGGGGCATCCTATTTATGATGGCCTTCCTATTGAAGTTTTACGCCCAAAGCTTCTTGAAGATTTGTTTATTGAAGGGTTAGTTCCTTTCGTTGATTTTTATCGTAGGGGAGAAGGAAACCGAGCCCTTCTTAGTGAGGATTCTAAACTGCGTGGAGGGAGGACTAAACTTGACTGGCAGTTGGAGGCGGTTGAAAGTGCTCTTGATACAACTGATGTCTTTGAAGGCTTCCATGATACTGAAGTATTAGGAAATTTTCAAAGATTACTTCGGGGTTCACAATAATGAAAAGTGGTGATTATGTAACGGAAATGAGGGAGCTAAGAGCTTTAGCTAGGCAAGTTGGTTCTGAGCTTGCAAAGCATTATGGGGTAGTAGAGGGAGTTGAACAGAAAACTGATGGAAGTACAGTTAGTGATATGGATCGCTGGGCTTCTGAAGTAATTCTCAATGGTTTAGACACGCACTTTCCAGATTTTGGGGTCCTAGAGGAAGAGAGTGGCAGAGATGATCGCTTTACAAGGGAAAGAGTGATTGGAGTAGACCCTTTGGATAGCTCGTATGGTTATGCACATAGAACAAACCAGCATTATAGTATTTTGATGTATATCATGGAAGAATTACGACCTGTTGCGGGTCTTGTTTACAAACCTCATTTTCATGAGATGGCCTGGGCGATACGTGGTCAGGGGGCGTTTATTAGAAGTAGTGCGCTCCCTATGAGAAAATTGCGTGTTCCGGAGAGGCTGCCTCGTAGTATTACTGTTACACGGCGGAGGGGTTGGGAGGCTCTTGCACAATTTTTGGATGAGTTTGAGGCGGATGATGTTGCTACAATGAGTGGTTCTGCGAAATTTTTAGAAGTTGCAAAAGGAACAATGGCAGTCTCATATCAACCACCGCAGAATACACTTTCCCTTTGGGATGTAGGAAGTATTCAAGTTATTGTTGAGGAAGCAGGCGGGGTTGTTCGAGACGCTTATGGTAATGAGATCAGTCATGCTCAACCAAATGTTGAATTACATAAAGGTGTTATAGCAGCCTATAATGAGAGAATGATGTGGGATACTGTATTAGCACAAGGACGACTTGAAGACTGATTCTCTTACAATAATTTTATAAACAAGTTACTTGTTTTCTGTTCTGCTACTTTCTTAAAAAATAAATTCTGTGAAGCACTCCCCACTAGACAAATCTAGGTAGATCTTATATACGCTATTTCTCTGGGATGATGTATATGAAAGTCTCACCTGAGCTTGCAGAAATTCTTGGCTTGCTTTGTGCTGAAGGGTCTCACATTGCTTCTTATTCCAATTACTCTGAGAAAGACAGAAAAGGAGATCATCGATTCCGTAAAAATAAGAAATCTGAAAGAGTTGAATTTTATAACAAAGATGAAAAACTCTTGTGTCATTATCAGTTCCTTCTAGAGAAAGAATTCAATTACAACAGTAAAATAACAAAACATGGTAAGATTAACATTGGCACTAAAGAAATAATGCGTGCTATATTGAATTATACCTTATTAGGCCATCTCTCTTGGAAGGTACCAAAAATAATTTCTGAATCAAGCAGAGAAGTCAAGCTTTGTTTCCTGAGAGGGTATTTTGATGGTGATGGGACGGCGAGTGGCAATGTCAGATTTTTCTCTAGCAACTACACCGGCTTGCAACAGATTTCTTTGCTCTTGAACGACTTAGGGTTTAAACATTCAATGCAAGGTCCAATATTGAAAGAGAATCGTAAGCCGTCTTATGTTATACAAATTGGGCGGAGCTGTCAGAAAAAATTCTTGCAAACTATCAACCCTGTCTCTAAGAAGTAGAGCAGAGTTCCTGAGTTGTAATAGAAGAATTTATAAATCACTTGTCTGTTGATGGACTTGACCTGCTATGTAGGAGACACCTGTGTGACTAGGCTATGTGGGGGTAATTCTAGAGTTGAAGAGCTTTAGAACCTTAGGCAAAGTCTGGTCAAATGCGCAGGACTTAAGTCAATACTTGAAGGATATCCTGTCCTTTAGTAGGTTCGAGTTAAAAGGTGCTAAGGTACCTTTTACGGAAAGGTTCAAATCCCTTCCCCCACACTCTTTTTTTCAAAGAGTAGGGATGACTAAAGGACAGGATTTTTTTTCTTTTACCTACAACCCACTGGACAAGCACAGATAAAGCTTATATTTGTTTTTTCCATGTCTGATTGTGATGGAAAAAACAAATCTAGCTTATCTCGTTGGGAGAATCATGGGAGATGGCCACTTAGATAAAAGGGGATCACTGAAATTCATTAGTGGTTCGAGAGCTGATTCTGTTTCACTTAGAGGTTTCATCAACAAAACTTGTGGTGTGCCGTTCCACCGGATGCATATTAGGAGGAGAAGTAATCGAGGAACTAGCTTTTCTTTAGATGTTAATAGTGTCAAACTTGGCAGAAAATTATTCCAACTAGGGGCACCAATGGGGAATAAAGTAAAGCAAAGTTTCTTCGTTCCACAATGGATTCAAGAAAATCAAAGTTTCAAAAAGATGTTTCTCAGAGCTATTCTTGAGGACGAGTTATCAACTATTAAAATTGAAAAGAGAAATCACAGTATTCAGCCAAAATTTAAAATAGCTAAGCAAGAACACTTAGTGGATGAACTTCGTATTTTTCTACAACAAGTTAGATCTTGTATAGAGAGTTTTGGTGTTGAATGTAGTAATGTTTCTAAAGATCCAAAAGGGAGAGTTGGTCAAAGAACAAAGGATTTATATTTTCACATCAAAAGGAGTAAAATGAACATAATAAAATTTGAAGAAGAGATTGGTTTCTTTCTTAATAAGGAGAAGAAAATGAAATTAAAAGAATGCTGCGAAATTCTTCGTAAAACTCTGCAGCCAAAAGTAGATCGGCAGAGAATATTATCTCTTAAGGAACAAGGTCTTACTATTCGTCAGATTGCTGATAGAATTCATCATGGAAGAACTACGGTTCATAGAATATTAACAGAACAGCAATCTTTAAATAAAAAACTCTAATTTTCTAATTCAAGCCCTCGTGGCCTAGTGGTATGGCGTCACATTGGTATGTTCACCTGAAGATGTGGAGGTCCCGAGTTCAAATTCCCGTTACCGGGTTGAAAGTCTCGGCGAGGGCTTTTTTTATTTTCTTTATCATCTAAATAGTTAAGAAGAGTTGTGATTTCTTTTGTCTATGATTGATGAAATCGCTCAGCATATTAGAGGAACGTTAACTAATTTTACTGAGAATGATTCTATAATTTTTAATGGAGACGTGGTTCCAATCACTGAAAATAATTTTAGGCCAATCTTTCCTCAACAAGGTAAGAAAATTGCATTTGTTGATGGTGGTCAAGCAGAAGTGTTACGGGCAGGGAATTTTTGTTTGAGTTTTATCCGTGTGGCTGCAGTTATTTTTGAAAATGGTAGGAAAGAAGTAAGAAAGAAGGAGTTTTATGTGTTTACAAATGCCCAGTGGCGAGGTGGTGATCTTGTGTATGTATCAAAAGTGTTTGGAGATGATACGTTGATTGATGAAAGGGATTTAGTTATTTCTTCCAATGATTCTTCAATAAAACAAGGAAGTGAAAGAGCACCGATTACTAAGGTAGCGGGAATTGCCAGACGGTTTGCGGAGTTAGCACTAGCTGCTTCATTGGATGTTGATTATGTTTTATTAGATGGAATGTTAGAGAAGACGTATAATAATGAGGAAAAATATTTAGAGCGACTAAGAGGGAATGTTTGTGCGTTAGCAAAGTCTTCTTCTTTATTCACAACATCGGGCAATAGCCCTGTCGTGTTGTTAAATTCTTTAGGAATGGATGGTTGTTGGCGTTATGAAGTGAATGAGAAAACGTCGTTTGTGAAGTTGCATGAAAAAGCCAAACATGTGTTTCGATTTGAAGGTTCTAAAGGGTTATTGCCGTTTCTGATTGAGAATAGTTGTGATGCATTATTTTTAGGGTATCCTTATGGTTTAGTAGTTGCGGATCAAATGGCAAGAGTTAGTAATCATGAAAAGACATCGTTGCAGATGAAATTCTTATTAGATCAAAAGAATATAGAGATTGCAGAATATTTACAGACGATGAATGCGCATAATATCCTCGATTCATTGGGGTAATTCCGTAAGATTTATAATACGGTGGTCTTACCCAGAAGCATTTTAGTAAAAAGGAGATGGTGTTACATGAGAACTATTTGTATTGTTAATCACAAAGGTGGTGTTGGTAAAACAACGACAGCTGTTAACTTGGCAGCAGGTTTATCACGTCAGAATAAACGTGTTTTATTACTGGACTTAGATCCACAAAGTAACGTGAGTGTATCGTTACAAATTGCAGCGAATTATAATTTATATGATGCGATGAAAGGTGGCGTGCCGTTACAGCGATGTATTGTTTCATTGGCAAAGAATTTTGATGTCATCACTGGAAGCGAAGCGTTGGCGAAGGCAGAATTTTATCTCTCAAGTCAAGCAAATTCTCGTATGCTGTTACGGGATCTGCTAGGGTCAATTGCGGGGTATGATTTTATTTTAGTCGATTGTCCCCCATCACTAGGAATTTTGAACCAAAATGTATTGGCGTTTTGTAAAGAAGCGTTTATCCCAACGTCAGCAGATTACTTGGGTGTTGATGCGTTGAAAAAGATGAGTGTGATTGTTGATAGGATCAATTCAACATATGGCAATGATATTAAGATCACAAAAATCATTCCAACATTGTTCGATAAACGAACTAGAATTTGTCGCGATTCGTTGCAGGAGATGCAGCAGTTGTTCCCTGGGATTGTTGCGGAGCCAATTCGAATGAACTCAAAGTTGAAGGAAGCACCAAAGCAAGGGAAATCTATCTTTAAGTATGCTCGATCATCGCCAGGAGCTAAGGATTATGGAAAGTTGGTGGATAGTGTTGTGGAGATGGGTTCACTTCGAGTTACGCAAGAGATTATTGCGTAAATTTATTTTTCTTTTAATCTATTAAATTCTTCTAAGAATAATTCTGCGGTGTTTTTGTCGTGGATTATGAGTATGTTTTCATCACTTCTTTCATCACCGTTCTTAGAGGGGTTCATGCTGCCAGTAATCACTGTTTCTCCGTCAATGATGAAGACTTTATGATGCATGTTTGCTTTGTTATTGTCTTTGATGACATCAGCACCGTTGTTTACTAATCTATTAAATTGAGAATACTTGCTTACCTGTCTCGCTTCCATGATCCCATACACTGGAATGCCCTCAGCTTGTTTTAGGAGTATGAAGTTGGCGATACTTTCGTGTGTAAAGGAGAATGTCATAAAGTGAATAGATGATTGTGCTTTCTCAATTTCTTCTTTCACCTGGTCGCCGCAATCATCTTCAGGGCAGAAGTAGTTTTCAATTTCTATGTCGTTTAGTTTTATCGATGGATTCTTAATGGGTTGGCCTTTCTTGAACGTGCCATCCCACATTTCTTGAAATTCTGCTTCATAATTTGTTGCAAGTGCTTCTGAGTTGATTAATAGGAGATTGTTGTTATTTTTTTCTGCTCCGTTAACCGTTGGATTCATACTTCCTGTGGAGATTTTTTCGTTGTCAACAATGCAAAATTTGTTGTGCATTAAACCCCAAGTATCTGTTTTGACAAAAGAATGATTGAATTCATAGAGATATTGGTTATCAGTAATGACTTTAACGTCGAGATCTTTTTGTTTCTGAAGGAGTGTTTGTTGAATTTCTGGTAGATCTAATTCAAATAAGGCGCAGTGAATTGATTTTTCTGCCGATTGGAGGAATGTGTTCAGTGCTCCGTTACAGTCCTGATGTGGGCAGAAGTATACTTGTAAATCGCCATGATCTTGCACGAATGTTTCAATGGTTGTTGTACCGCCAGTCATTGTACCAAAGTCTCCAAAGCCAAGAAAGTAGAGGAATGCAAGAAGAAATGCAATAAATGTTATAATTGGCGTTTTTTTCATTGAATCCGTTGTTTTATTTTTTCGATTAACTGTGGTTGGATGTAATGATTAATTGTTACGGTGTAATTATTTTTCCATCTATTCTCTTTTTTGAGAAATTTTTTATGACCAAGATGTGCAGCGATGTCTAAGTAGAGCTGTTGAACTTGTTCTTTGGTGGGTTTCCTGTGCGCTTTGAGAAATTTTTGTACTTCTGAAGTTGCATAGTGAGAACGGACAATGTGGGGGTAGAATTCCTTCCCACAATAGTGTTTGAATGCTTTTTTGAATTCGGATTCTCTTAAAGGGTGGTTCGTTTTACAATTTGTGAAGACAAAGTCATTGGCTTTCTTTTTCCTGAGAATTGTTTTTAGTTTTTGTATGTATGTTTTTGGGAATTCTTGTTGGATTGTTCTGGGAACGCCGTCTTTTGCTAGGTAGTTGAATGTAACTGTGTTGTTTTTTATTGTGATGTCTTGTTTCTTTAGTGTTGTGAGGCCTTTATGGTTATGTGCTTTGTAGTATACTTCGTTTCCGATTCGCATGTAGGTTTTGAGAAGAGTGTACATTGGTAGAGCAAGATGGTCCTTTTTTCTCAGAGAACGTTGTACAGTTGTTGTGAGTTTGTTGTAGAGTTTTGCGAATTCTTGTACTTTTTTGTATTTACGTTGTTGATGTAATTGTTTTTTTTCTAAAGAATAGCAGTAGGACCACGTTCCTCCTTTGTTCTGGTATAAAACATCCCAATGATCGTGGGAATCTTGATCGTGAAGATGTAAATGAGAGGCGAATAATGAAAATGCCTTGTCTAATCTCTGGTTATTTGGCAGAATAGGAATTCTTGCGCCGCTTGCTTGGTTGTTTGGGAGTAAGAAGCCTTTCAAGAATTTTGGATTTTTTGTGTCTTTGAGAATTGTGAAGTTGTTGTGGGATTTGTATAATTGAATTGTTTTCTTAAGTTGTTGTTTAATGTCTTTGAGAGGAGGGATCTTTCTCCAGGAGCGGGTTGTTTTTTTGAAGAATTGTAATTTTGGGGTTACTCTAATTGTGTTTATAGGTACCTCTTTCATGCAATGGAAAGAAATTAAGAATATATAAAATTATGGAAAATAAAAAAAATTATTTTCTCATGCCACGACTTTTCTTACCAGAAGATGTTTTACCATGGAAGACTCGACTCTGGTTCTTTGCTTTCTGTAAGAATTGTAGCTTTTTATCAGATTTAATTGCTGGATGATGTGCATCGACGAAGATGATTTCATACCAATAATACTTACCATCCTGTGCTACCCAATATGAGTTCAGAACGGTTAGGTTGAGAAATTTCTTCTGTGCTCTCTCTTCCGCAATCTGTTGATAATTCTTGCTTAAATTTAATCGTGTACCAAATCGCTTAGGTCTCCTTCCCTTTTTAGGTTGTGGTCTTCGGTGACCTCCTCTTGGAACACGTTGTCGTACGACAACAATTCCCTGTTTAGCTCTATAGCCTAAAGAACGAGCACGATCGATTCGTGTTGGTTTATCAATCTTGATAGTTGTTGGTTCTTTCCGCCATTGAATTAGGCGTTCTTTCCAGATTATGCCTAGATTTGCCTTTGGTTTCTTCCAAAGATCTCGTACGTGTTTGTATAAACTCATTGTATTGCCTCCGTTGTTATGTCACTTTCATTAGATTCAGGGAAGCGTCCCCACATCTCTAATGACTAGTGAGTTAGGGGGTTCTTTTAAAAAGGTTATGTTTGTATTTTGGTGGGAAATTTGTTGCATCTTCAGAAGATTTATATATGTCTTAGTTTTGTTATATCTATCAAAATACATGGGGTGGGTATAGTGGAGATAACAGCGTTAGTTGAACCAAATTTCTTACAGTTTTCACAAGATACAGTGCTTTCTGAGGTAGCCGGAAGATTACAGGAAAATGAGAAGCGATGTGCTCTTGTTTTTCGAAACGATACGTATTTGGGTTTGGTTGATAAACGGAAGTTGTTAGATTCACGGTTACATTCACTGCACGTGGATGCTGTTATCACAAAGACGCCTATTTTAGATGAAACCGTTTCTTTACAAAGAGCAGCGGAGTTATTCGTTGCAAGTAATTCGTTATTCTTGCCTGTTGAAAAGAATAAAACGATTGTTGGTGTAGTAAGTGCGTTAGATTTAGCAGCAGCTGGATTTAAAGAGTTTGAACAATATACTGTGAAAGATGCGAAGTTAGTCAAACCAGCAGCGTTTACTGAAGATGATTCTTTACATTCTGCATTACGAGTAATGCATGATGATTCGGTTGATGTTCTCCCTGTTGTGTCTGCAGGAGCGGTTTCAGGAGCGATTCCATATAAGTCATTAGTTCGGGCGATGTTAGATTGGTCACCACAGAAAGATGGAGCTTCTGCTTTTAATGTGAAGCTTAGAAGTAAAGCTACTCGGTTGGCAGTTTCTTCGTTGAATGACATTTCAGTAGCATCAGCTGTTGTGGAATATCAAACAGTTTCTGTGCAATTATCTTCTACATTACAGGATGCGATTGCATTGATGGATGAAACACGTCAGACTTCACTATTAGTGTTACAGGAAAATCATTTGAAAGGAGTACTAACAATTCATAATTTGTTGCGAGTGTTAGTGGGAGAAGGTTCCCAGCAGTTTACTGTTAGTTACAAAGGTTTGAAAGGGTTGACATTAACGGAGAACCAAGAGAATTTATTATATTCTATTGTGGAGAAGGAGGCAGGGAAATTGCAGCGAAAAGTTTCTGGGGAGTTCTCTGTTATTGTACATGTGAAAGGAATTAATAAAGAAGGTAAACAGCAGGAGTTTGAAGTAAAGTTACGGATTGAATATCCTGGGAAACTATTTGCTGCTGAGAAATCTGACTGGGATTTAGAAACAGCGGTGAGGAAGTGTTTTAATATCGTTGCAGGAGAATTGGAGAGGTAAAATATCGTAGTAAATTTTATTAAGTTTGAGTAATTTTACATTACAAATGGCTAGTACAACTGTTACAGTTAACCGGGATGCAATTCAGGATTTAGTTAAGGTTAAAGATAAGTTTGATGCTATTGTTGAATCTCTTGAGCTAATGTCTGATGATAAGTTTATGAGTTCTTATAAAAAATCAAAAACCCAGGTTGAGAAGAGAGAGTTTGATGATTGGAATGAGTTATAAAATTCTTCCAACGAGAGAGTTTTCTAAAGATTTTAAGAAGATAGATCCTCAGATGCAAAGAAGAGTTAAACATAAAGTCAAAGAAGTGGCTATAGATCCGACAAGATACAAACATTTGCACTATGATCTTAAGAATAGTTGTCGTTTGTGGGTTGGCAAATTACGAATTATTTTCTCCTATAGTCAACACAAAAAAGAATTGTACTTAGAGAAAATTGTTTTAGGACACGAATATCGTAAGTAATTACTCTTCTAACTCTTTTTTCTCCCGAAACTTCTCTGCGTTCTCTTCGCTGTTAAATCGATAGGTTTGGCCGTCAATTTCGATTTCTACAATATCTTCAGCATCCATTAACAGTTCTCCTGTGAGGGCGTCTTTTCCAAGTTGGCCTTCCATACTTGCTCCCTGAGCGAAACCTGCTTCCCATGGCTCCATTTCATCATCTTCCACAAGCTTTTCTCGGCCTTCTGCAGTTAATGGGTCTTCGTCTCGGTCACCATGTTCCATCTCTGCTAAGCGTTGTTCCCGTGTTTCGTTTGGGAGGATGCCCTGTTCTTCTGCCGCATAGAATTCATCTTCGTGTTTCCGCTCTTTTTTTGGATTTGTCATTCTGTGTGGAAAGAATTTTATGTATAAAAGAATTGTGGTGCTTAGAGATACAGTCGTAATAGGAAAATAACTGTTCCAGCAACTAATGGTACAACAAGGTTATCATCTAATGTACTATTGTTGAAATCGATCTTAATAACTTCTGCAACCATGGCAGCGAAACTTGCAAGGATAGCTTCGAATGGTGTGACGAAGATAACTGCGCCTACGAAGCCGGCTATGGTTCCTGCTAGAGTTCCTTCTAAGAGTTTTTTTCCTCGCCAATGAAAGATATTTTTGAGTATGCCAAATTTTTCTCCTACTAAATGGCTGATAGAATCTCCTAATGCGAGAATCATGATCGATGCGTAGGCAATGTCTTTCGGAAAGAGTTGGATGACTAATAATACTCCAATGAAAAAGAAAATAAGGCCTTTTCCAGGGAATGTTTCTTTTGTTTCGTCTCTCTCGAAATGAGTGAGGAAATAATGAAAGCCAGGTAATTTGATTCTTTTGCTGATAATACTAGCGAGAAGGCCGATGATGATGAGTAGAAATATTGACAATGGAGTGAGGATGTTAAAGTATAGTAAGATTACCGTGACAATACCAACCACTGCATGCAAGATTTGTCTTCCGATCTCTTGTTTTGTAAGCATGAGTTGTATTTTTAGGAGTGTTTTAAAATGATTGTGGAAAAGAATCGTTTTAATATCAGTAAAGTTTCATAAATCTAATAAGTGGGTTTTACTATCTTACTTAGCATGGGATCAGAAAACAATGAATATCGAGTTCGCTTTGAAACGCGTAAAGCGAATGTTCGAAGAAACCCCGTTCATGGGTATGGTGAGTTTTCAGTAACTGCTCCAACGTTACCTGAAGCTGTTGAACAAGCTAATGAAAGATTTTACTTCAATTTGATCTTGCTGGACTTACCACATCCTATGTTAGCAAGCAGGAGATTCAGGATGGACCAGCCTGGCGACCTTTTACCGGGGATGGCTTGGATGATCAGGTTTTAGCTGAATCAACAATTGTCTATGTCCCTGGGCAAACCCACTATGGCGATATTGGAAGGGGAGATTAGTTTTTCTGCTCGACTATTTTTGATTTATTCTAATTATTGTGGAAGAAATTGATCCTATATTTTTGTTTACAGTAATCAATATATATTGAGTGAAGGAATAAACGGCCTATGAGAGCATCGGTCGTTTATGAGCGTGAATACACTGGTAGCTATAGCTCTCGATTATTTTGTAGAAAACTTGAAAGAAGTCCTGAGGATACAATTGATGATTGGTTGGTGGATAACTCGTTGGGTTTAGTTGATTGGAATGGTGAAGGACATGAAGGTCATCTGTTTGTCGTTAATGGTGTTGGCTACACCATACACTCCTCGGTGAAGGATCCTAGTTCTCTTCCATTGAAATCTAGGGGGGATTTTTCCTACAAAAGATTAGTTGAAATTAGAGTTGGATCGGATACTACTTTTTTGCCTGGAGTTATAAAAAATGCTTTAGATGAAAGGGGACTATGCAAGTCAGAGAGGACATATGTTGAACCTGATACAAAAGATTTATAATGTGTTTCTTGCCTAGGTGGTGTATGAAAGAAAGACCGCTGCCAGGCCCTCCGAAGGGAATTATTCGAGTGAGTGACGTAGTGTGGGAGCTCCCTAAAACATACAAAGAAGGGATGCGTGTACCTGCAAGAATTATTGCTAATGAAGAGTTAATGAATTCTATGGATGCTGGTGTGTTTGAACAAGTTACGAATGTGGCAACACTTCCGGGTATTCAGAAGTATGCATATTGCATGCCCGATGGTCACTGGGGTTATGGTTTCCCAATCGGTGGAGTAGCTGCGTTTGCAGTTGATGAGGGAGGGGTTATCTCTCCAGGAGGAATTGGGTTTGATATAAACTGTGGGATGCGGTTAATCACAACTAATCTCACTGAAGATAAGGTGAAACCACGGATTAAGGAGTTAGTTGATGCATTGTATAAAGCAGTGCCAGCAGGAGTTGGTTGTAAAGGGTTTGTGAAGATTTCTAAGGAAGAGTTTCGAGAAGTTATGAAAGACGGAGCACAGTGGTGTTTGAAGAAGGGCTATGCAACCGAACATGACATTGAACATATTGAAGATCATGGAAAAATTGATTGGGCAGATCCTGACAAAGTTTCAGAGAAAGCTGTAAAGCGAGGGTTTGATCAAATTGGGACGCTTGGCAGTGGAAATCATTATTTAGAGGTTCAAGTTGTTTGTGAGGGGAATATTTTTGACAAAGAAGCAGCTGCGGCGATGGGGATTACCAAGCCAGGTCAAGTTGTGATTATGGTGCATTGTGGGTCTCGTGGCTTTGGTCATCAAATTGGAACAGATTATTTACGAACGTTCTTAGATGTGATGCCGAAATATGGTATTGAAATTAGGGACAGGGAATTAGCATGTGCACCGTTTAATTCACCGGAAGGGCAGGATTATTACAAAGCAATGGCGTGTGCAGCTAACATGGCGTTTGTGAATAGGCAAGTGATTACACACCGGATTCGGGAAGTGTTTAGTGAAGTGTTTAGTAAAACTGCTGAAGAAATGGATATTAAGTTAGTGTATGACGTAGCACATAATATTGCGAAGTTAGAGAAGTATGAAGTTGATGGTGTGGAGAAGACGTTATTGGTGCACCGAAAAGGAGCTACGCGAGCGTTTGGACCAAAGAGGATTAAAGAATTGCCAGAGGCATATAGGCCGTTTGGTCAGCCGGTTATTTTAGGTGGTAGTATGGAGACTGGTTCGTATCTGCTAATTGGAACAGATGCAGCGGATGAAACGTTTGGTAGTACAGCACATGGTGCTGGTAGAACTATGAGTAGATCAGCTGCGAAACGGCAAGTGGATGGGGCGCAGTTGCAGAAAGATATGGAGAAACGTGGTATTTATGTTCATGGCGTGACGATGAAAGGACTTGCCGAGGAAGCAGGGAAAGCGTATAAAGATATTAATGTCGTTGTTGATTCTTTGAAAGAAGCAGGTATTACCAAGCCTGTTGTGGCGTTGAAACCGATTGGGAATGTGAAAGGATAATTTTACGGTAGAGAGCTACCGATTCGGCTGGCCACAGCTGCTGTTATCATTTCTAGGTCATTGAGGGAAATACCGTAAAGATAGATAACAAAAAAGGCGAGCAACGCCATGTAGAGAATCATGTCAATTCTTTTTAAGATAAACTTACATACTAGCCCAAATACTAGGTGAATTAAGATAAATAGTATAACGGAATTTAGAGTAAACTCTACCATCTTGATAGGGGAGGGGATGATTTGATTAATAAAATTACTGTTATTCTAAAGGTTACTTCACTTTCCCTTCTAACTGCTCAACTCTTCCACATTTACCACATTTCATTTTTACGACAGAATCTTCGTCAGAGTAGAATGAACCGATTTCTAGCATCTCGGCTTTATTGTGATTGCAATATTTGCAGATATGGTCATGAACCGCCAAGTGATTTGTATCGTCAGCCGGAGTGATGATTTTTCCCTGTTTGTTATTGTGAGTTGTGTGGGTTATATTATCTTGGTTAAGTGTTGGTTGTGAATGGCCTGCAGGGCATGCTAACCATTTACCGTACGGTGTTGTTTTCGGTGCAAGTAATGTGCCACAGGTTTTACAGAACATAGAGGGGATGGGTTGTGCTTTCTAGTTAAATGTTTGCGTAATATTTTTATATGATTATTTTATGATTGAGAGATATGAAGAATGTTATAGCTTTGTCTGTTGTGTTGATTATGCTCAGTAGTTCGTTTGTTTTTGCTGATTTTAATGATGATGTTACAGTATTGCAATCAGAGGTTGTGGGGAAAGTCATTCCTGGACCAATTGGTTTTCTATTTGGTGATGAACGGATGAATCTACATGTTGAAATGGCAACTGGAGAAGTTGTTACTGTTGGTGTTGTTACTGATAATAAAGTGGTGGAAGAATTTGCAGCAGGCGCTATTCAAAAACCTAGTATTAATATTTATACGGATCAAGAGACTATGGCGAGTGTGCAAGGTTCTGATGACCCCTTGATGGCGTTACGAAGTGCATTGGATGGTGGAGAGATTACGTACAGTGCAGTTGGTTTGTTTAATAAAATGAAGTTTGGTTTCTGGGGGATGTTTTTTGGCATGTCAAAGGAAAGTGACAAGAGCGATGTGGAGATTGTTGAGAAAGAAGAGACTGAGGATGTTGTTGATGTAGCTGAGGAAGACGATGTGGTTGAAGAAGTAGATTTAGAAGAGGAAGCAGAAGAAGCTGAGGAAGAACAAGAGGAAATTAAATTAGATGGGCCAACAACACATACAGTAAGTCAAATTAATACTGGTTTCTCTGTGGGTGAAGTTGTTATTGCGGCAGGGGATGCGGTTGAGTGGGTCAATGAGCGATCAGGTGCAATAACAAAGGGAATGATTATTGGAGCACAAAAATGTACTGGTATTAAAAGTACAATCTACAATCCAGGCGAATCATTTACCTGGATCTTTGATGAACCAATGACGTGTGTTATTGTTGATGGGATTATGACGAAGCAAACGATGAAAGTTATTGTTGAGTAAGAAGTGTTTTAAAGTAGCTGCTTTTTTTCTAGAGAATGATTATTGAAACGTTGCAGAAGTTAACAGGACATAATTTTGTAAAGATAGTAGATAGAGGAAATACTGCGATTAGTGCGGCTGTTTCTTTGGTTAATGGGAGTATATTAATTCCCCAAGAGGGAGGGTGGTTATCGTATAAGAAGATTAATGGAGTTGTGGAAGTTATGTGTCGGGATGCTGTTATTGATCTTACTGATTTAGAGGAAAAATTGAAAGTAGGTGGTGTTGGTTGTCTATTGTATCAAAATCCTGGTGGTTATTTTGCAGAACAACTAATGCAAAAAATTTATGCAGTATGTCGGAAATATAATTGTTTAGTGGTGTTGGATGTTTCTGGAAGTTTGGGAACAGAAATGTGTGATGGAAAATATGCAAATGTTATTGTTGGAAGTTTTGGAAAATGGAAATTAGTTGAAGCTCACGGTGGTGGATTTATTTCCTGTAAAGATAAGGAGTTGTTTGAGAAGATTAATGTTGATGAGTTTACTGATGAAGAGACTTTATTGAAAATTGAAGAGTGTTTGAATGATTTATCAAATCGGATTATGTTTTTGCGGAGTAAAGTGGAGAGAGCAAAAAGCGATTTGAAAGAATTTGAGATTGTACATAAAGAGGATAATGGTTTTGTAGTGGTTGTGAAGTTCAGTAATGGTAGCGAGAAGGAAAAGATTATAAATTATTGTCAAGAGAACGGATTAGAATGGACGGAATGTCCGCGATATATCCGTCTTTTAGATAAGGCGATTAGTATTGAAGTCAAAAGATTACGGGAGTGATTAAATATGGAATATAACGGAATTGGAACTCAGAGAAGGATTGTGAGCAGGGAACTTCCCGATCATGTTTCTCCAGTGGTTGCGAGTTTCTGTCGAAGATATGATGCTCGCTTTGTTGATGCAGTTACTGAGGGGAATGGGGGTTCTACAGAGGCTCACTATTTCTTTGATGATCAGGCAGGTGGGTATACTCTTAGGGCGTTGAAAAAATCCCTCGATGAGTAAATTAAATCATTAAAAAAAGAAAAAGCGGGCCCCATAATCAGGAATTATAACAACGCCGCGGTTAATCCATCCATATCGGTTAAAAGTTTAAAACTATAAAAATTTTTCGCCAATACTGTGTAAAGCCGGGGTCGCATAATCGGGTATTGCGACTGCCTTAAAAGCGGTTGATCCATCCAGATCATGCGGGTTCGAACTTTTCTTTCCACCTCGGAAAGTGAAAGTCCCGCCCTCAGCGCACAATCCAAAAGTATTTAAACAGGAATGTCTTTTTCTGCAATAATGGCAGATCCTAAAATAGGATATTATGTTGGAATTGCAGCGTTTATTTTGTCACTAGTCTTTTTTATCCCATTCGCTCCAGCAATTGGAGTGATTTTTGGAATTGTTGCGCTGGTTAAGCTGTCAAAAGTATCTGATAAAAGGGGCCAGGGTTTTGCGATTGCAGGGATCATTATCGGATTGCTTTTTACGTTATTACATATACTGTTTACAGTTCTCTTTGTTATGGGTATGTCTATACTAGGTGCTGGTTTTGAGGCGCTTGAAACAGCAGACCCAGCGGAAGCGTTAGAGAATTGTGTTGATGAAGACAATCCTGCTGCTCAGGATTTCTGCGCATTCTTTGTGATTAGTTTAAATCCAGTGTATGAATTTGAAGATGGTGTTTGTGATACCTATCTTAGTGATGGAGATCTGAAGAATTCGTGTAAAGCAGCTGTGTTTGCAGATGGAAGTTTTTGTCAAGGAATAGTTGACACTGAGCGTCGGAGTAAATGTCAAGAACTTGCAAATGCAAGGAAGCAATTGGCAGCGGTGAGCTAGAAAAATATTTAAACGGCAAGTTTTCTTTGAGAGTTATGGCGTTACGTATACCAGAATCAATGGAAGAGTGTTTATACTTCACCAATAGAAGTGTGGGTGAGGATGGCACTGTCATGGCATGGGTATATCGTAAGGAATGTCCGAAGTGTAAGAAAGTACAGATGGGTAAGCCCGTTGATCCAAAAACAGGGAAAGTAAAGTCTCGTTCTAAAGAATATGTTTGTCCTGCATGTGGGTATACGGAAGAGAAGAAGGAACATGAAGAGAGTTTAACGCTAGAAGCACAATATACTTGTCCTGAATGTGGGAAGATGGGAGAAGGAACATCTATCTATAAGCGGAAAGCGTTTAAGGGAGTGCAGGCATATGTTATTGAGTGTGAACATTGCGGTGCGAAGATTCCAATTACGAAGAAGTTGAAGGAACCGAAAAAGAAGAAGAAAAAGTAATCTTTATATAAATTTCAACGAATTTCTCTTTCTATGAGCAAGAATGTTAGAATAATCACGGCAGCACTGCCATTTGTTAACAATATTCCTCATTTAGGGAATGTTATAGGTAGTCATTTACCTGCGGATATTTTTGCCAGATATTGTCGTTTAGCGGGGTATGAAACCTATTTTGTTGGTGGCACAGATGAACATGGTACGGCAACAGAGTTTACTGCACAAAAGCAGGGCATCACACCGAAAAAGTTATGTGATACGCTGTATAAAGAGCATAAGAAGATTTATGATTGGTTCAAAATTAGTTATGATAATTTTTCAAGAACGTCTCGGCCATTACACCATAAATTGGTGCAGGAATTCTTTCTAGGACTTCATAAAAATGGTTATATCACGGAGAAAGAAATTAAAATTCCATTCTGTTTGAGTTGTGATAAAGGGTTAGCTGATAGGTATATTAAAGGAACGTGTCCGCATTGTGGTTATGAGAAAGCAGATGGTGACCAGTGTGAAAAGTGTGCATCTGTGCTAAACCCTATCGAACTTGTTGAGCCGTTCTGTGCAGTGTGTGAATCGCATGAAATTGAATTTAGAGATGTAAAACATTTATTCTTAGATTTAGAGAAAGCAGTGCCAAAAATATCAAAGTGGTTAGATGAGAATAAAGAATTACGATCTCAAGTTAGGAATTTAGCAAAAGGCTGGATTAAGCGAGGAATTGAACCACGATGTATCACCCGTGATTTAAAGTGGGGAGTTCCAGTTCCACTGAAAGGGTTTGAGGATAAGGTGTTTTATGTGTGGTTTGATAATGTTTTGGGATATGTAACATCAACTGTTGAGTTACTTCCTAAGAAAGGGCAGAAACTGTGGCAGGACCCAAAAACACAGACGTATTATTTTGTTGGTAAAGATAATATTCCATTTCATACGATCTTTTGGCCAGGGCAGATTTTAGGAGAGGGAAGTTATGTTCTTCCCCATAATGTTGTTGGTTTACAGTATCTTAATTTTGAAGGTAAAAAATTCTCTAAGAGTAAGAAAGTAGGTGTATTTGCAGATCAAGTACAAGCGTCAGGTATTCCTCTTGATTATTGGAGATTTTATTTGTTGAACATATTACCTGAAACAAAAGATACTGACTTTTCTGTTGCTGATTTTCAGGAGAGGGTGAACAAAGAGCTGATTGGGAACTTTGGTAATTTTGTGAACAGAACGCTTAATTTCATTTGGAATAAGTGTGATGGGAAAGTTGAGAAGATTGTGAAGAAAGATGTAGCGTTTGAGAAAAAGGTTAGAGGGCATGTGGAAAATATTCTTAATTCCTATGAACATTGTAAGCTACGGGACGCGTTGTTGGAATTGCTGAAGTTGTCTGATTTGGGGAATCAATATTTTAATGAGAAAGAACCGTGGAAAACGAATGATGCACAAGCATTAGCGTATTGTTATGAATTATGTCGAATTCTAGGGATTTTATTCTCGCCAGTGTTAGTTGATTCCACAGAAGTGTTGAAGAAGTACTTGAATACAAAGAATGAGAAGTGGGAGTTTGATTATTCATCTAAGAAAATAAAGAAACCGGCAATTTTATATCAGAAGTTAGAAGATTTATCGGCATTTGAGAAGGAATCATTCCCGCTTGATTTACGGTTGGGGAAAGTTGTTGCAGTAGAAGAACATCCGAAATCTGACCGGTTATTTGTGTTTACTGTTGATTTTGGGAATGAAATTGGGAAGAAGCAATGTGTGACGTCGTTACGAGAACATTTGGGTAAAGAAGCGTTTTTAGGAAAGAAGATTGTATTTTGTATGAACCTGAAACCTGCAAAGTTTAGAGGAGAATTATCAGAAGTGATGATTTTAGCTGCTGAAGAAGGAAAAAAGATTATTTTGTTAGAAGTTGAGGGGAAGATTGGTAGTGCTGTAGTTCCTGAGGGGTTGACGAGTGGAGAGAAGCAGATTTCCTTTGATGAATATTCTAAAGTTGAGATGAAAGTGAAGAAGGGTAATGTAGTGGTTGATGGTAAGAAATTGTTGTGTGGGAAGACTGCTGTTAGTGTGAAGGCGAAAGATGGGAGTAAGGTGTGTTGAGTTATTTTTTTACTTAAAAGAGACGAAAGTAATATAAATCACTTGCTTTTTATGCGTTTATATGACTGTTGAACTAAGGTTTTATGATAGCCCTAAATTGGTTACGTCGGTTGAACCAGGTCAAGTTGTAGAAGCGCTTCCGGGTGCAGATGCTACCGCAATAGTTAGGAATGTAATAAATTCTTCTCCGACAAATGTGTTTGGCTATGTTAGGGGTTTCTTAGCTAGACCCCATTATTTAAGTCAGACTCCAGGGAGAACTCTCGTAGAGAGATTAGTTCCAAAGGGAAAACCCTCTTCAAGAGAACCAGTTAATGTTGGTAGAGAGTGGAGTCCTGGTCTAGGAACAATTTACTGTGTTGTGGGGAAATTAGTTGGTTTCGAACCGACTGAATATGACGATGAATTCTCTAAGTATTTAAATGATGCCTCTGTGACACTTTCTCCCAGTCAAGCTGAGGTTGTAAGAGATCAGTTAATTCATTTTGCTGGGACGCGAGAAGGGAAAGATTATTTTTTTGAAACACCAGGGGGAGAAAAATTCCCTTTAAGAGACATTGTGCTCTCGTTGAGAGCAAGTACTCAATGAATCGCCCACCCATCGAAAATTGTTTCATTTTCACTCTAAAATCTACCTCGTGAAACAACAACCTTTATATACCCTCAATCTTTTCTTTTTAGCTATAAGATGGTGAGAAAAAGGGGTATTGTTCCTAGATGTAATTCTAAGTCTATTATAGGTTCGTCTAGAAAAGGCCAAGTAACTGTTTTTATCATCATTGGGATTGTTGTTTTATTCGTCACAGCAGGGATTTTGTTTGTAAGTAATAAAGTTACAACCAACAAGTTAAATGCAGATGGAACGCCAATTATTGAAGATTTACCAACAGCATTTCAACCGTTACAGTTGTATACGGAGAGTTGTCTTGAACAGGTAGGAAAAAAAGGGTTACTTCTATTAGGGGAACAGGGGGGCTATATTTATCCGGATGTTGCTGGAACGTTTTCTTCTTCAAATCCAACAAATGCTGATGGGATTGATTTAGAACCAGCAAAGGTACCATATTGGCATTATAACCAACAGCCAAATGAAGGAAGCATGATTGGCTTTCAGACGTTACAACCAAGTTTATCAGGAAAAGATGAGTTTAGTGTGGAAGCGCAGTTAAGTCGATTTATGGAAGAGAAGATTGAAGGTTGTTTAGCGGGATTTGATCCGTTTGCGGAACAAGGGTTTATTGTGTCGAGAGAAGGAGAAGTACAAGTTGATGTTACAGTTGCAGAGCAAGGTGTACATTTCTTGCTTGAAATGCCCATGGAAATTCAAAAAGGAGATGCAAGTGCTGATGCAGAACAGTTTTTTGTTAATGTGCCGTTAGAATTGAAAAAATATTATAGTATTGCTAATGATATCACACAAGCTGAGAAAGACTTGTTGTTTTTAGAGAGGCAGGGATTGGACTTACTGCATCTTTATTCAGAAGTTGATGAGAATAAGCTTCCTCCTGTTAATGGTATTAAGTTTGATATGGTTCCAACTGTCTATTGGAATACAGAGGATGTGAAAGGAAACATCCAACAAATGTTGAACTCTTACGTTCCTATGCTGAGAATGTTAAGCAGTGATAATTTTTACAGACACCAGTATCCAGTTGCGGATTTATCGGATTTATACCAGAAACATTATGACAATATGATTATTCCGTTACAAGGGGGAGACGGAGTTGAAGTCAGTTTTGATTATTTTAACTGGCCAATTTTCTTTGATGTGAATAGTGACGGCAATACTATTGCGCCACAATCATTATCAACACATTATTGGGTGCTCCACTTTGGGATGCAACATTATTACACCGTATACAGCTTAAGTTATCCTGTGTTGGTTACGGTGAGAGATCCTGATGCGTTTAATGGGGAGGGATATACGTTTACATTTGCATTGGAATCAAATATTCGGAATAATCAACTACCGGCAGATGCTGAAGTTCTCCCACCAAAAGTGTCACCGCGGGATTCGTTGTTATGTGATGAGAATACGTATGAAACAGGTATTTTGAAAACGATTGTTGTAGATAGTGCAACTGCTGATCCTCTTGAAACTGTACAAGTTGGTTTTACAATCCCAGAACATGATACGTGTGTGATGGGTCTTACGGGGAGTCAGGGAACACTTGAGAGCGAATATCCTGCAGTATATGGGGGATTATTTACATTCATTAAAGAGGGATACTTAACAACATTTGCACCAGGAGATACGTATGACCTAAAAAATACAGATGCAGTTGTTGGCTATGCAGGAGCGAATGGCGATTTGATTCAGATGCATAAATTTGAGAAAATTAAAGTTGGTGCAAAGAAGAAAACCATCGATAAATGTGTTACGGAAGGTGTAAGTCAGGATTACTTGGAATGTTTAAGTGGCAGTGGTTTATTGCTTCCTGGGTACTGTGAGGCACAGAAAGCACAAGTAAAAAAAGAGAAATGTTTCAACTCAGAAGTGTTTGGTAATGGTGATGGAGAAGTGTTATATGAAGAAAAAGTTCAGGGTTTACCTGAAATCCATAAGTGGCAATATACTGGTGGTTTACAAGCTTTAAGCCCAGATGAAAGTGCTATTATTATGTTCAAAAGAGTAGGAGACCAGTTTGATCAAGTGTTCCATGAAGAATTTGCAACAGCAGCAACTATCACTGGAGATGAACCAATCGAGATTGATTTGGTTCCTGGAATATATGAAGTGACAGCGACACAATTTCTGAATAAAGAAATTATTATTCCAAAGTCAGAGCGATGTGGAGAAGGATTAATTGAGCAGGCAGTATGTTTTGATATGGATGAAGTTGATTTAGATAGTTTTGTTGCAGGCCAGATTTTATGGGAAGCACCGTTATATCACCTGAGAATCACACCGGAACAGTTGTATAATTCAGGGAGGTTGGAGTTTTATATTCCCTCGATGAATATTGAAGCAGTTCCACCGAATTTCAGAATACTTGAAGATCTTGAGGCTATGGCGGATGTGGGAAATTTCTCCCAACTACCCACTGTCTTTAACACGTTAACGCCGAGGTTCAAATGAACGCACAAAAAGCATGGAGTATCGCGGGACTATTTGTGATTTGCTTAGTTGTTAGTATGCCGTTTTATTCAGCAAGTTCATTAGCCGCTTCTGTGAGTATTACTCGTAATGAGGGGGAAGCAGGTATTGAAGGATTTATTGATGCGCAAGGTGATACGTGGGAAGTTGACGCTACGATTACAGGTGCACTAGAAACGAGTATTGATCCAGAAAGAGTTCGTATTAAGATAGGAGAAACAGTGGAGCAACCATTCCAATCATGTAGTAGCTCCGACTTAGGTGTTGTGTGTAATTACGTAAGTCCTCTGCCAAATCCAGTTGCTGAAACATCTGTGCCGTTTATTGTTGAATATGATTTTATTGATGCATTGCAAGTTATCACAACAACTGCTTCAGCTCCTGCAGTGATTAATGCAGATGGTTCTGAACCAGAATTTGATTTCTCTTTAGGGGATGTTGAACAGCAAGCAGATGGAAGTATTGAGATTGATTTTACAGTGACTGATAAGATTTTAGTCAGTGCTCCTGCCGTTGGGTTAGAGAAGATAGAGATTACAGATGCAGGAAATGGAGATGTGTTACAGACAATTGATGCAAGTAATACTGCTAATTTTGAGTTAGGGGATGAATCTTTCAATTATGCAACAGATAGTGGTTTTGGAGAGAAGTTACAGGCAACGTTTACAGGAGAGGGGCAGAGAGCGATTAAAATCAAAGCGATTGATAGATTAGGACATGAAGGGTTTAGTAATGCCGTAACGTTTGATACTGATTTTGTAGCGCCAACTGCTTCTGAATTAAATGTAACGAAGTTAGGGAAGTTTGTGTCAGACGCAACGGTTGTTTCCGATGTTACGATGGTAGTAGTTGAATCTGGAAATTTAGCGTTGGGAACTGTTGTTGCTTCTTCGAGTGATATTCCAAATATTAATGACAAAGTAGCTGAATGTGTTGATATTTCATTCTCTGGTCAAGATAGGGAGTGGTTATGTACCTGGAAGAATGTTGAAGTGCCTCCGAAAAGTAGTTTGAGTGTTAGTGTCACGATGACTGATGCGTTTAGTAATAGTAAGACGCAAACGTTGTCAGCATCATTCGTTCAAGATAGTATTGCTCCATCGATTGAGTTTTTTGGAACGGAGAGAGTATTTGAAGGGGAGAGTTTTGTGAAGAATGGTGAGAATACAATTGTTGCTAGGATAAAAGAGGAGAACTCTGGTTTGGTAGAAGAAGATGTCTTGGCGAATTTAGCAGGCGTTGGCGGTGGGAATGGAGTTACTCCTGATGAATGTGAATTGGTTGATGGGTTATTTGAGTGTCGATGGCTGGTTAATAAAAATTCTTATGGTGTTGAAGATGGGAGTGCTATTGATATCAGTTTGGTATCTGTTAAGGATGCTGTTGGTAATGAAATAACGAAAGCGGGGCAAGTGATTGTTGATAATACTGCTCCGGAAATAGAAGAGATTGAAGCGTTTGGTGTGTCACAAACGGCGGGGTATAAAGCGTTCTTTCAGAGTCAGGATAAATTAGTATTAGAGATGAAAGTGATCGAAGATAATGGTTTGATGTTTTTGCTGGATGCACGGGATATTATTAATGACGCTGAAATAACATTCCCTGAAACAGTGTTTGCAGATGCTGGTTGGATGATTTTTACAGAAGACAATTGTGAGGTTGAAGGAACAGATATCTGGACGTGTGCATTAGAAACGGATTCTATGAAGAGCGGGTTTGATAGTACTGTTGGGTTTAGTTTGATTGCTTTAGATACTGCTGGGAACCCTGCTTCTGTTTGGCCAGAGGAAGAACCCCAGTTAAAGAACATTGAATTTGAGGGAATCAGTGATGATGAAGCAGCATTCTCATTTGAATTATTAGCGGTTGAAGATGAGGCAGAACCAGATTATTGGGAAGTCGATCCCCCAATTGAGTATTTGGGATTTGTTGATTTAGACACAGCACAGTTGATTCCTCCTAGAGTTGCGATGGAGGTTGAATTGGAATCTGACAAAGCAATTGCACGGCAGATGGAAGCAGTTGATTGTGTTCCTGCAGAGGGCGCCCCTAATTTGGGGGTGTCAAGAGTACTGTTATATGGTGGTAGTAGTGATGCACAGGGAAGTGTAACTCCAACTTTGGTAGTGGAGTTAGATCCATTTAACCCAGAGGAAGTGTTTGGTGTTTCATTAAGTGCTGAGAGTGAGGAAGAGGGGGTTGTTTCTGACCCAGAAGAATTTGAAGACTTGTATGTGCCGTTTACTTGTTCATTAAGAATTTATTCACAAGTTGGTGAGAGTGCTATCAAGAATGCGGAATTGCAGGAAGTTGAAGTGACGATTCCTTTTGGTTTAACGGATTTAGGTGCATTAGATACAACTGTACAGGATAAGATCAAAGAAGCACGAGAGGATGGTTTCACTGAATTTGCTGAAGTAATGGCAGCTATGGGGAATGTTTTACAGTGGATTGATTTTATTGTGAATTTAGTGATTGTACCTTTAGTAGGAATTATTGAAATTATTACTGCTGTTGAGATTGCAATGGCTCCAGCTTCCAAGACTGGTTTTGCTACAGCTATTACAGGTGGTGCTTGTGCAGGGACGAGCACTGTAGAAACATCATTGGGTGATGTGCTCGATTTCTTACAGGTGCCAATCCAAATCTTAAGTTGTAATCCTGAAGGATTTGGTGAGATATATGGACCACTAGGGCAATGGCAGCAGAGTGTATTAGATTATTATAATGCGATTGCAACAGGGGGCTTTGCAGAATTGGAGGGAACGGAGGCGGCGTTTGGAATGAAGGGAGCGAGAACGCTCCGTGATAATATTATCGTTTCGACAATTGGGTTGTGTATCCCTGGTATTATTTACAATTTAGAGAAGTTGGGTCAAGCACAGTGTCAATATATCTACTGTTTAGAGAATGAAGCTCTTAACGGAGTTCCTGTCGATGTGTGTGAACAATTACGAAAGCAAGTTATTTGTAAGTATGTCTTTGGAGAACTCTTTGGATTTATCCCGTTTTTTAGTTCGTTTAACTTAGTGGCTGATGGTTTGAAAGCCTTTATTTCGGATTGGATTGGAACTGCAGCTTCCATTGCCTGGAATCTCTGTAAGAGTGCTTGTGGTGCTGGACCAGAAGTTTCTGGACTTTGTGATGTTACAACGTTTGTGATAAAATTATTCCAAATTATTACTGGTGTGATTGGTTCGTTACAAAGTCATGAGGCGATTGAATATGATTGGTGTGCAAGGGTGAATTTGGGTAAATTATGATGGCAAAGAAATGGTTAGTGTTGTTAATGGTGTTTTTAGTAGTTAGTAGTGTTTCTGTTATGGCAGAGAGTTCTACTGAGGATGAGTGTGCAGGGTTCTTTGGTTTTTTCAGATGTTTATTTGGTGGCGAGAATATTGCTGGAGAAGCTACTGCAGCAGAGTATTTCGCCGATTTTGAAGAGCTTTATGGAGAAGACGTAATGGAGGGGTATTTAGGTCTGGCGGGGAATATAGAAGGAGCAGTAAAGTTGGCAAGTGCGTTCAAAAGTGATACCTCTACAGCTACTAGCTATGTTGCCACTGAAGCAACAGTAGATGATGTAGTCGCTAAGTATTACGAAAACTTAGAGGCTGGTGAAACAGGACCAGAGGAAACTGATCCTGCTCCAACTGAAACAGGTGGGGGAGATACTGGTAGTGTTGATAAGGAAGAGGAAACTGACGAGGATGATTCAAGTGGGCCCGCTACGGGAACATTACCTGATTCAACTGGAGGATCTTCTAGTAGTGGGTCTTCAACATCCGGTTCTGGAAGTACTTCAAGTGGAAGTTCTAAGTCTTCTAGCTCAGGGACGATTGATGCGGCAAAAGGAACTCTTGATATTAAAGAAGGGGAGACTTACAAATTTGGTGGGCAAGAAATTAAAGGTGGAACTGGTGAAGGTGAGTTACAGCCAGGAAAATATGTTAAAGGTGCTAATGGGATGTATGTGCCCGTAGGAAAGGAACCTGGTTCGAGTGGGACTGTTTTATTAAGTGATGGGAAAGTAATTCCCTCTTATTTTGGGAAGGGAACATCTTCATCTCCGGGTGCTGTAACTTCTGGTTCTGGTAGCGATCCGGCAACTTCAGTTATGGTTCAAGATAGCGAAGGGAAATTTCATATAATAACAGAAGATACATATGCTGCTTATGATAATCTATGTAGGACGAGCTGTGAAATTAAAGGGGCCGACACGTTTGAGACGGGAAACGCTGAAGTGACTGTGAGAAATGGTGTGATTATACAAAAATACACGAGTGGTAACAATAAAGGGCAGATTGAGATAGGTAATGATGAAGGGAGTGTTACTCTTGCAGGGGATGCAAAAAATTTGCTTGCACTGTCTAAGGGCTCTGAAATAGAAGTTAATGGAGAGTCTGTCTCATTTACTGCAAAAGATGGAACAACGGTTCAAATTAAACAAAATGCTTGGGGCCTTGCTACAGAGACAACAAGAGAAGGGAAGACAACGAACACATATTATGTTGGTGGGAAAGCGGTTACAACAGATGATGAAGGGAATATTGATTTCTTAGGACAGAAATGGGCGAGTGCAAAGCCTACTAGTAAGAGTTTAGAGCTACGTGGGTTTGATAATGAGAAAGCACTTGCAAGTGGAAACGCGGATGGTTCGAGAACATTAACGGTTGAGGATGGAGATACAAAAACAACTACAACGACGTATTTAGATGGAACTATTGAAGAGAAGGTTGAAGAAGATGGAAAAATTGAATCATGGGTGACAAGACATCCCAATGGAAAACTAAAATCAGAAGTAGAGACTAAGGATGGTGAGTTTGTTGCAAATGTCTTTTATGATAAACATGGAAATGTTGATGGAATTTGTTCTGATAAAGGTTGTAAAGAAGCTACGCTTAAGTTTAGATCTAATACAGAAAAATGTAAAGGGCAATATGACTCGGCTGGCTGTTATTTTGATCCAGAGAACCCAGATGTTCCAGTAACTGAATCAGAGATTAATAATGGTGCCGGGAAAGAGTTACAAGATAAGATTTATGATCAACAATTACGTAATGGAGATTTAGGATGGCAACAAACCATGCAAACTCTCTTCAATCGGCCTGTAAGTGCATATGCTATCGCTAATGAATGGGAAGCGTACGGAGATTGGATTAATTTTTGGGATGAGGTTTTTGCGAGTTATCTTCCGGTAACAGATGAGTTTTATGAATCAGCCATCTGTGAAGAATGGTGGTTCCCAATTGAACCAACGAGTGAGGTAACGTTAATTGAGACACCAGATGGAGGAAGAAGAGTTGCAGCGCATATTGAAGCAGAGAAAACGTATCAACAGGTTTTATTGTGTGGTGAGGATGATTTCTGTCCAGATGAACTAGAATGCCGGAAAGATGGTTTCTGCTATGTTGAAGGTGATGAAGAGCCGTCTGACGGGTGGTTCTATAAGATTTCTTGGGGGGTTACGGCACCAAGCGATGATAGTTTAATCAGCGCAAGTGGTTCGCAAGGAGCTGAAGGAACTGCTGTCGCTTTCAATATAGGAATCTCTGGTAGTAATGAACCGGAGCAGTTTTTCTTCGCTAATGCAGGTGGCGTGAGGAGTGTAGATACAATTGAGTTAGAAAAAGGAGAGAGTAGCACTGCGAATTATACTTCATTGATTATGGATTATTCTTCAAAAGACTTTAATGAAGTCTGTGTGCGGTGGAGTGATGATAAAAGACCAATGACCGCGGAAAGTGGTGTATTTAAAGGAGTTGAAACATTCCCTAATCCTTTTGTGAGTAGTTCTGGCAATAAGCAAACAAAACCCGTTTCTGACTTATGTAATCCAATTAATGATGCTGAGATTGTGACGTTGGGAGAGTTAGGTTCAATTGACATTTCTACCGGTTCAATTAGTGGAACAGGGAATGAAGTACAATTCTGTGGGTTTAGTGGATGTTAAACACTTAAAGCAAATCTTTTTATATATCTGCTTTCTTTAAGTTGCTATGAAAAGGTATTTACGTAATTTCTTAGAATCGTTTAAAGACATAATGATTTTGAAAGTGCTCTTTGTTGATGCCGTATTCTTCTTAGGGATGTATTTGATAACTGTGGGGTTCTTTGGGTATGTACAAGCTAAATCGTTAGCGATAACGCAAGGATATCCGTTACAACAAATTCAACAACTATTACTTAATGCGCCTGAGAAAGCAGCTGACATTTTGGCTTCTTTACAAGGTGTTTTAGTGTTCTTTTTAGTAGGATTTATTGTGTTGATAATTGCATACGTCTTACTGTTTTCGTATTCGAGAGCATTTATTTGGAATATGTTGCGAGGCAAGAAATTTTCTATGAAGCGATATTGGCGATGGAATGCAGTTAATGTGATTTTATTTGTGTTATTTGTTATCTATTTAATTGCGTTTTCAATGGTGAAATTTATTACGTCAGCGTTTTTACGGAATATTCATAGCCCAGTTGTTTCTGTAGTGGTGGATGGAACAATAACGCTGTCGTTACTAGGGATATTTATGTTGTTTACATTTCTAGTCTATTACACGTTTGTTGAGAGATATAAAGTCTGGGAATCTGTTGGGAATGCATTTCACTTGATTGGTGCGAAGTGGAGTCAATTATGGAAAGTGTTTTTATTGTCTATCTTTGTAATGGGGGTTGTTAATCTTCTATTATATGGATTTGGAAGTGCTGTTGTTTTTCTTCCTAGAACGTTTGCGTTACTTAGTTTCGTTGCCATGCTGTTAACAATAGCATGGATGAGAGTGTATGTTGTAAGGGTATTGAGAGAATAAAGTAATAATAAAAAATTAACTTTTCTTAAACTGCCCAGCTAAGTCAACTAATTCTACGTGACCCATAAATAATCCTCGGCAACAGAATCGTTCTAAACCTAACGAGGAGAGTGCTTTCTGTGTTTTTTCTCCCTTTTCAAGAAGTTGTTGGTATTCTTCCCATAAATGTCCTACGGGTTTTCCGCAACTAAAGCATCGAATTGGTATAATCATTTTTATCTCTCCTATCTATATGACTTTTGTCGTTTTGCTCTCGCTTTTGAATCGTTTGGTTTACATACTTCTTTTTGTCGCACATCTGCAACAAGTAATAAACGATCGTATTCTGTAAATGTTTTCTTTAATTTATTGTCATGCTGTACCAAAGCCCTAGCGATTGCTAAACGCATTGCATCTGCTTGGCCGTTAATACCACCGCCGTTTACGGTTAATGCAATGTCAACTTTCTTTGCGGCAGCTCCTGCTAATACTAATGGTTCTTGCACACGTAAACGAAGTAATTCATTACCATATTTTTCTAATAATTGTTTATTCACAGTTACTTTACCAGTTCCTGTAGTTAATGCAGCACGAGCTACGGATTTCTTTCGTGTACCGCTGGTATGAATTGGTTTCTTCATTTACTTGCCTCCTAGTGCTTTACACATATCTCCTACAGTTGTGTATTGTAATGTAGGTAGCTTAGATCGTGATGCACTCTCAATCGTTAAGAGTTTCTCGTTTGCTAATGCTTCTGGTACGCCACGGAAGCACATAACACGTTTAAATGCTTCTTTGCCTCTTCCCTGTTTCCAAGGTAGCATACCCCGAATAGTTCTTCGAACAACCCTATCGGGAAGACGTGTGTGTTTTGCGCTCTTTAACGGATAACCTTTACGGTCACGCTGTTGTTTTCCTCGCGCAACGGTGTTGACTTTTTTCCCACTAATAATGATTTTTTCACAATTTACAACTTTTACTTCTTCTCCCATCAGAGCATCTTTTGCTACTTTTGCTGCTAATCGCCCAAGGATCATGTTTTCGCCGTTGTATACTTTCATCCTAAAATCCTCACGTTTTTCCCATCAGGGTTTTGTTGTAATAATTCTTTGATCGTTAGTACTTTGCCGCTTGCTTTCTCGATTTTCTCTTTAGCTTCTGTAGAGAATGTTAATGCAGCAACGTTTACTTTTTTCGTTAACTCTCCTACACTTAACACTTTTCCGGGAACGATGATTGTTTCGCCGTCTTTTGCATATTGGTTGATTTTGTACACATTAACGGTTCGTCGTTTTCTAGATGGTTTCTGTAAGTCCTGTGCAATTCTCTTCCAGAATCTACTTTGTACTGCTTTCTCCTGTAACTCGCTTAGGAGGGTTTGTACTTGTACGTTTGTAGGTCCTGTTCGTTTTGCCATTATTATAATTGTGCTTCTAGAGCTTCTGCTTTTTGCGTTAAGATTCCTGCAGCTGTTTTGAGGATATCTTTGTGGGATAATTGTCCCCAACTTTCTAATGTGAAAATGATGTTGTCGGAATAGTCAATTGTAATTCCCTCATCTAAATCACTGTAAAATTCAAGTAAGTTTGATGCGTAGACTTTGTCTTGATTCACGGAAACTGAAGAGCCTTTACCTGTAAAGACACCGTCAGTGCAATGTTCTAAGACATTTTCAGCGTTTTGTAGTTTGCCCACTTTTACGATTGGTTCTTTTTTGTAGAAAGCCCAACCTGGAGCCCACTTAACATGGTCTTTACCCTGGCCCATATGTGCAATCATGGTAACGTCAACTTTCTGCTTTGCAAGTAATTTTACAATTGGCATTTTTGGATAGACAAATGTACATTTTGGATCAGAACTTTCTGCGTCTTCTGCGTAGACGTAGCCTTTCTTGGATGCTTTCAATTTGATTTGTAGTGTGCATCGTGCACTTCGCTCGTCTAATTCTGCTTGTGACTCTGGTAATCGGTATGATTTAATATCTGTTTTAATAGGAACTAAACCAGCTCGTAAAGCTAGCATTTCGTCGTATAATGCTGAGTCGTTATCTTTAATCTCAACATCTTCAATCGCTAGTGTTGGAACTTCTTCAACGATTAGTCTACGAACAGTATTTGCAAATGCTTCAGAACTTCCTTTGATCAGGAATGTTATCTTATTCGCTTTCTTTTCTTCTTTAATTTTTTCTAGTTTTAGAGCCATTGTTTATACCCGACGTCCTCGTTTTCCGCCTTTTGCCCGACAACCATTGTGTGGTTCGGGAGTTACTTCTTCGATTTTTCCAATTCTGATGCCTACTCGTGATAATGTTCTGATAAATGCCTGTGCACCGGGACCTGGGTTCTTTGGGCCGTTATGGCCACCCTTTGCTCGAACTTTAATGTAGAGGCCATTAACGCCCTTCTCACGGCATAGTTCTGCTACTTTCTTGGCAATTGACATCGCGGCACTTGGTGAGCTTTCTAGTCTGTCAGACTTTACCATTTGACCGCCACTTGCTCGTGCTAAGGTTTCTGTTCCTGTAATATCTGTTACTGTTACGATTGTATTGTTATATGAGGAAAAGACATGCGCAATACCCCAACGCATTGGTTTACGTTGTCGATCGTGTGAGTGTTCTCTTCTTCTAGGATTAGTTGGTCTAGGCATTTTGTGGTTCCTCTGCTGGCTGTTCTGTTGTTTCCGGCTCCGCAGGAGTTTCTGCTACTGGTTCTTCTGCTTTCTCCTCAGTAGGAGTTGCTTCCTCCGCTTTTGCAGGTTCCGCAGCTACTTCTTCAGCTGGCTTTTCTTCAACTGCTGCCTCTTTCTTTAGTTTAATTGCTTCAGCTTCTTTACGAATTTCAGCTGCTTCATTTGATCGTTCTGGATGTGTCTCAGCAGCAAGTGCTGATTTTGCTTTGAATGTCACCTGTGATTCTTCTTCTAATGTAACTAAATGTGATGGTGAAGTGATTTCTTTATTACCAACAACAATGTGTCTGTGTGTAATAAATTGTCTCGCTTGTTTCATGGATCGAGCTAGTTTATTGTTGTACACAATACTTTGTAGTCGTCTGTTTAGAACACTCTGTACTTCTAAACTTAGAATGGAGTCTAGGTCTGCTCCTGCTTGTAGTAATCCTAAATTTTGTAATTTCTGTAAAATTTGTTGCTTCTCTTTCTCGCCCTGTGCGGTTTTCTGAGCAATTAACCGCTTTGCGATATTCTTGTATTTTTTTAAGAATGATTGAGCTTTCAAGATATCTCTACGGTTTCGTAGACCAAAGTCTCTTCGTAATACTTTACCTGTATCAATAGCTGTTTTATTCCACGGATGTTGTGGAGTGTCGTACGTTTTCCGTAATCTCTTAGGGTCGCCCATTGTATGTTCCTGTTATGTGTTGTTCTATTTCTTTCCTTTTTTCTTTACACCAACTACTTTACCTTTACTTTTTCTGAAGTTAGACCTCGTCCTCTGACCTCGTACAGGTAATTTTTTCTGGTGTCGTAATCCTCGATAGGACTTGATTTTCTTTAATCGCTTAAGATCGTTTTCTTTGGTAAAATTAAGTGTTCCAGTTAAAATGTGCTTGTTTTCTCCTGTTTCATAATCCCGTTGTCTGTTTGCCATCCACGTTGGCACGTTATTGCTTAATGGGGATGCTGTAACATCGTTTAGTTTTTGAACCTGATCGTTCGTGAGGTTTCCTATTTTTGCTTGCCTATCAACATTTGCTAAAGAACAGATAACTGCTGCGAGGTTTTTACCGACACCTTTGATTTTCGTTAAAGCAACAACGATTGGTTTCTCACCTGGAACGTCAACGTTCGCAATTCTAACAATATGCTTAAAATTCTGATTTTGTTGTTCTTTTTCTGTCATTTTCTATAAATCAGCTCAAGAATACGTCTATTCTACCCTAAATCGCGTGAACTCGGGCTGATATTGCATGAAAAAGTAGGTTACTTATAAAGGTATCGGATTACTAGGTGTATCTTTAGATATGGAGTATAACAACGAAATGGTTAAGTATGATATATGATATTCTGCCATAATGCGCAAGACGTATCTAGCAGGAGTTACGGGATGTTCTGGTTCTGGGAAGACGACATTTGTTAATTTGGTGGAAGCTCATTTGCAGAAATGGGGAACACAGGTAGCTCGGTACCGGGTGGATAATGATTATAGAGATTACTCTAATTTGTCATGGCAGGAGAGGGAAGCGTTATATTTAGACTCTGACAGAAATTTTGATCACCCTAATTCAGTTGATTTTGAACGAACAGTGAGACATTTAGAAGCGATTAAGCGTGGTGAAGAGATTAGATTTCAACGATATGATTTCTCTCAGCATTGCCATGGCGAGGAGGAAGATAGTATCGCGGCGGGACAGGATGTTGTATTAGTGGATGGAATATTTGCAGGGTACCAAGGGCCAGAGATAGGAGAACAAGAGGATGCGTTACGGCGATTGTATAACCTTTTTTTGTTTGTGAATGGTTCCCCGAGTTGCAGTTTACAACGCAGAATTGTTCGAGATGCACACCATAGAGTTCAGAGGAAAGAAGCAGAATCTCTTGCGGATCCTAAGTTTGCTATTATTCGAGAGATGTATGCTCGGTTTGTAGAACCAACAAAGATGTACGCTGATGAGGTGCTAGATGGTGAATGGAGATTTGGTTCGTATGTTCATGAAAATGGAGGAATGTTAGATTTTAGACTTGTTATGCGGAAAATGATTGACATTACACAGCATTGGGCGCGGAGAATTCATCAGGATAGATTTGGTCCGTCACCTGATTCGGCAGTGCCAAGACTTTCTGCTGGAGAATTTGATGCGTTAGAATTATCGTTTGTAGTAGAGGGAGAAACGGGAGCGGAATCCTTTCCTTTACGTTTTGGTTGATTTTCTTGTTCTCTCAAATAGCTCTTCCATTTAACAATCGTATAGTTTGCGGGATTTTTAATTCTCTTACACAACCCATCTGGATGACAAATTCCTAAACCAGTATAATATCCCTCGTTACTACAATTAGGGGGAAGTTTCTCACCCGGTTTGAAGTGATTTAATTGTCCCCGTAAATAGACTTCACGTAGGGGTTCAGGGTTTTTTGTATTCCATTCTTTCAATAATTTTTCAATGTCTTGTTTTCCCCACCCGATTTTTCCGAGAAAGTTTGTGAGGACGAAAATACCACGTTTCTTACCGTCTTCTACGCCGAGAAGAAGTTTCTTGACACAGGGAGGAAATAAGTCTTCTGTAATGGGACTTTGGATGGAAATTTCTTCGTATTGCTTCGCTTCTTTGAGGTCATATTCACGTTCTTCTTTGACTTCAAAATCAAGTGCCTGGATGAGAAGATTACGTGCACTTTCCTGAGTGATGTTACGGCCGAGAAATGTAAACATTGGTGTGAGAATGGCGTCTGGTTGGGCCATCTGTTTTTCAAATTCCATGACTTTTTCTGGATCGATTGGCAGGCTTACTAATCCTGATTTCTCGTGGAGAGAGTAGGGCATACGGTATAAATGTCGGGAAGCAATAAGAATTGTGTCTATCTCGAGAAATTTGTCTACACGGAGGAAACTTTTTTCGTTTCCATCACTGTCTTTTTTGGAGAATACAATGTCTTCCTGCGGTAAGTCGACAAGTTCTTTTATCTTGGTTATGTTGCCGTTTTCCGACGACAAAATGCGTTTTCCCAGCTCTTCTTTGATGTTTTCTGTGATGTATGTTGCTATCTTTCGTGCAGCGTCAGGGAACAATAAACGTGTTTCTTGATCCCGTACTTTTTTAGGGAATGCTTCGAATGGCACGCCAATGTGGAAGCCTTTATTCCCGGAGAATTTACAACTAATATCTTTGACACCACAATATTTGAGGAATTTCACGACGAGGTCTGCACAAATTCTACTGTATTCGAAGATTTTACAATCAATATCTAATACTAAATCCCAACCAATTCTGAGTTCGTTTAGTTCTTTTTTAGTAATGTTTGAATGAAGATGTAAAGGATCTGCCCAGCGCTCTTCTGATGAGTGAAGGGAAGTCATATTTTGTTTTGCTAATTCTAGAATGTCTTGTGGGTATGATAGGATGTCGGGGCGTTTTCCAAAATTTCCCAAACCATATTGTGTGCCAATTTCTTTATCCTTTGCATGTTCGATAATAGCGTGCTGAATATCAGGACGTTTATAGTGCTTGAGAAGAACTGATTTAGAGAGCATGAATTACTTGAGAGAAAGGGGTTTATATTGTTTTTTGTTATTGTTTGTCTTTATGGTAAATATCGAGAAAAATCAACGTATTTCCCTTTTGAACGTATGAATAAGACAAACGAAAGGAGCCAGCATAGACTTCTCTCGTTCCTTTTCGTGCATATTGCATTGGCTTTCCTAGTTCTGGATTTTCAATTATCTTGCTGATTAACTTTAGAATTCTTTCCTTCTCACCTCTATTTATCTTTCTAAGAAAAGAAATGAACTTTGATGAGCGCTCTATAGTTAGCATTCTTCTAATTCTTTAAGGAAGTCATTAACAGGTATTGATCTAAACTCTCCTCGATCGTAGCTTTTCCAAGCTTCTTCAGTTCTACGTGCAAACTCTAACTCCTCTTCTATATTTTCATCAAAATCTGCTATTGCTTTGAGAATAATTTGCTTTCCTGCTTTTATTACCACAAACTTCTCACCATCATGAAACTCTTTTCTCATCTCATGGGGTATAACAATTTGTCCTTTTGAACTCATTCGTGTTATGTCTACTTCTGCCATCGGTAAGATTAATCTTACAACTATAAAAGTGTTTCTATAGAAAATCACAACTTCGCAGCTTCTTTCTGGAACTCGTCTGCGTGTTTTTTGAGGTCTTTCAGCGCTGCTTTGAGTGCTTTGCGAGGTTCAACGTCTTTTGTTTCTATTAAAAATTCAGGAATGCCAATCAACGGATGGTCAATTTTGTAAGTTGCGATGGTTACACCTTTTGTATGTTGTAATGCTTCCTTTAATGCATTACAGAATGTGTGTGTCTCACCCTCTAATGTGAAGACAAGCCGGTTTTTTGTTTCCTCAAGAACGTTGAATTTCATTTTACTGAGAATTTTGGAAGGTTGTTTATAAATGTTACTGTTTGTAATATGTGTGTTGTAATTCTAATATCCCGAAACTGCTACACAACACGAAACTACTACACATTTCTTAGCT
>CAYFMJ010000007.1:0-39511 GCA_964344235.1 uncultured Methanosarcinales archaeon
CTAAGAAATGTGTAGTAGTTTCGTGTTGTGTAGCAGTTTCGGGATATTAGAGTAGGAATTCTTGGCCAATCAATGGAGATTAACAACAGCCGCCGCCCCGATACCCCCCGTCACGTCTTTCTCTACGGCGCCCCTCTTGAAAAGAGCGACCCCTTGCAGCAGCTTCTGCCCGTGCAGTACTTTCTGTCTGTCTCTGACAGTCTTCGATAATTGCTTCAACCCGTGCAATTCTATCATCTCCTTCTAGATCTGCAAATAGTAATTGTCTCAGACCATACTCGGTAGGCTCTTTGGGTACAGCCTTCGCAACCCAGATATCTCCCCGATGAATGTAACTATATCCTTGGATCCCAGTACCACGAATTTGGCCTTCACGGAAGACTGCTACCCCTCCAGAAAATAAAATTTCTCGACTTGGTTCATTGTTAGAACAACTAAAATTCAACCGAACAATGTCCGCGAGATACATTGCTGCTTGTGCATGAACTTTGTAAACACCAACGGTCTCCTCAACACTATCAAAACCTCTGCCTTCGACCAATGTTGTTGATCCGAGGTTGCCAAGCTCCCGCCACCAACTCAACACGCCCGACTCGGTTAGGTAAAAAGTATGTTCATCCATGAAGAAGGTTCATTAAAGGTTCCTTATAAGAATTGTGGTACTAAGAAGTAAAATGACGATGTTTGATATCCTAAGCTTCGTGCTACCTGCTTAAGTTCTCTCTCAATAATCCTCTGATGCTGAATGAATCCAGAGGGATCTGGGATTGTTTCTAATGTTATTCTTTCCCGACCGTAGAGGATTTTTCGTGTTGGAGAAACCATCATGCCAATAAAGCGCCCATCGTGCTCAAGTTGGGCTTCATAGGAATCAATATCTTGTTGGGATAATCTATCAAACCACACTTCGCCCGTGCCCCGACAATGGGTATGCCATTTTACACTACGAACATCAGGATGCCGGCGGAAGTATTCGTTAGCAGTTCTCATTCGTTCTGGATCTGCTTGAACGTGCGTTGCAGTTCCAATACCTGTAAGATATAATGCTTCTACAGAGCAATCAATTTGGGAATCACTAACGGGTTCTTGTGAGTATAGTAATATCCCGTTCGTTTCCCATTCCAGCTCTGCAAGTCGTTGTAGTTTACGATCTAGTGTACGAGGAAGTAATATTCTTCGATAAACTCGTGCCATTGTATCAAGAAACACCTAGAAAACCAATTATAATGGTGAATAAGGGGATTTTTATAAAAAACTTGCTTGTTATTCTTCAGATTCTTTCGTTTTACCTTCTTTCAATTCCTTAACCACTTTCTTGAAGGCTTCTACTTGTTTCTCTGACAAATTGCCGAAGCGGAGGTAATTGCTCTTAATACTGCGGAGAAATGAAGATTCTTCGTACAATTTTGTAGGAACGTCAAGCAGTTTTTTCATCTTGGAATTGGTGATGGGGTTTTCTGCTTCCAGTGTAGCAATACCTTTCATATCACATTCAACACATTTAGGGAATTGACGAGATGAGAACATAATTACCATATTTTTTTTGCATAACGCACAACGTTGTTTAAATTTTGGTTTCGCCATGGGAATGTTGTATGAAGTGGTGTTTATAATACCTGCGTTTTTGATTAATAATATTTTTATAAAAATAAAGGGCAGAGATTATTTATGAGTAGTAAATTACATGATATTGTCATAGAACGACACAAAGGTAAAGAGACTGTTGAAACGTTTCGAACGAGATTGCAGCCTGGGTTAACGTGGTTAGTTAAAGGGAAAGGAAGAACGAGAGTCCTTGCAAGAGAAGAAATCGAAGATGATGATTTCAGGAATAGTTTCGGTGTAGGTGAGCAAATAGTCGCTTTAGCAGGAGGGAAAGGGTTCTCCAAAAAACAAGGAGTCGTACGCTATACTGAAAGTGGAGGTATTGTGTACATAAACTTGGGGACTAACAGGCCATTTTATTTTGGGTCTGCTAAGCCCGCATTTTTTGACCATAATGATATTGATCTGACAGAGGAAGCTTTCAACTTGATGATAGAAAGAGGTCAATGGTATCGGGTTTCAGTAGAGGAAAGAGTGAGACAAGGTATAGGAATATCTTTGCTCATTAATTGTTATGACTATTCCTCGGGTGCAGTGAAACGTCCTGGGCAAGAAACACTTGCAGTGCAAAAGTGGTATCACCTTACAGAAGCAGATGAAGTTATTGATTTGGGACGAACTCCTGCAAATTGTGATGAAGATATTATTGCAGCCGATGGAGTTATTCGATTAAGTGATCCTGCGATCTCACGGAGGCATGGGAACTTCTCTTTAACTGAAGATGGACTACAGTATGAGGATTTGGGCAGTTCGAACGGGACCGTACTGAACGGAGGTGGTTTAGGTAGTAGAATACCAGTAACGTTACAGCACAGGGACACTATAGAGCTTGGGACTAAGTATGGAGAAAGATTCAGTTATATGATTGAAGTTGTTATGCAAAAGCCCTAACCAAATATCTTCTTCAGAAAACTTTTGTAGGGTTTTTCTTCTTTCAACTGTTTAATCAAGTCTTTCTGCTTCTTGGTAACTTTCTTCGGAACGGTAATATTGACTTTCACCATTTGGTCACCATCGGAACCATGTAACGATGGAAGTCCTTTCCCACGCATTCGAAAGATTGTTTCGGATTGCGTGCCCGCAGGAATCTTAAGATCTGCTTTGCCATTAATGGTAGGCACTTCAATCTCATCTCCCAATACAGCTTCTGTATATGAGATAGGAACTGTGATGTGTAGATCGCTACCGTTTCGAGAGAAGTATTTATGTTCTTTGACATGGACATGAATAAATAAGTCACCAGCAGGTCCACCGTTCTGGCCAACTTCTCCTTCTCCTCTTAACCGTAAGCGCATGCCGTCCTCAACACCAGCAGGGATATTTGCTTCCAACTCTTTCTTCTTTCTCAGAAGACCTTCACCATGACACTTCTTACAGGAGTCCTGAGGTAATTCACCTTTTCCATGGCAATATGGACATGGTCCTGTTTGTTGGAATAGTCCGAAAGCAGTTCGTTGCGTTCTTCGCACTTGCCCAGAACCGTTACAGTGATGGCACTGCTCAAACTTGTGTGCTCCTTTACCGGAACAGTTCTCACAATGTTCTAATTTGTTGAGATGGATCTCTTTCGTTGTACCTTTCGCAACGTCTTCGAGGCCAATTGTTACTTCATATAATAAGTCGGAACCTCTTCTGGCTCGTGATCTTCTTCTACCCCCTCCGCCAAATAATGCATCAAAGATATCGTCGCCGCCTTCAAACATTCCCGAACGGAATTGGGACATGATATCAGAGAAATCAAATCCTGAAAAGCCTTGTCCTCCCTGGAATCCAGCACTGCCAAACTGATCATATTGCTGTCGTTTCTTATCATCTCCTAAAACAGCAGCTGCTTCACTGATTTCTTTGAATTTTTCTTCGTACTCTTTCTTTTTGTCCTCCGGCGCTCGGTCTGGATGAAATTTCATCGCTAGCTTTTTGTAGGCTTTCTTGATCTGCTCTTTCGTTGCGCCTTTTTCTAGTCCAAGTAATTTGTAATAATCTTTATTGCTCATTGTCTAATTTCTCTTTCAGTTGTTCAGGAGTGAATGGTAAATGGGAGAAGATTTTTTGTTCGTCCCCTTTGATTACAGAGGAATATTCATCCCATGCGTTATCTGTACGAGGATATCTTTCTTTCAAATATGCTAACCGTTTATCCAAGACTATTATTTGTTCGCCGGAGATACGCCAGTCAGCGTAATGGACGATTAATTCTTCCCACGTTTTATTTCTGTTCTTGGGATCGCTTGAATTTTTTACAACTAATGCTAATTTTGGGAATTCATCTTTAAAGATTTCATATGCAACTTCCGATTCATACATATTAGGATATTTCTGACGGAGTTCACGCCACATAACAAGCTCTTCTTCACTATATGGTTCTGGGTGGTATTGTTCGCACGGTTCTAATTTTTCCAATACAACAACTTTAAACAAGTCGTGCATTAAAGCGGCACATGTAACTAAGTGAGCATTTACGGGTAACCCTTTTTGCTGTAATCTTTTCGCCAAAAAAACTGCAACTTCAGTTACTTTCAGGCAATGGGATTTGATATTACTCGGTACTTTATACTGTTCAAAATACCCTAAACATTCCTGTTGAGTTGGTAGGTTCATAGAAAAAAAGTAAAAAGAAAGGTTTGAAAAACCTTATGCTTTCTCTCCTTCTTTCTTTTCAGTAAACTCTGCATCAACGACTTTCTCAGCGTTGTCAGTTGCTTCCGCTTTAGCATCGCCGGTCTTTGCTTGCTCTGCCTGTGCTTTCTGCGCAGCTTCCGCATAGACTTTCTGACCGATTTCCTGCACAATCTTGTTGAGGGATTCGATTTCGGCGTTGATTTTTTCTGGTTCACCAGTTTTACGAGCTTCCTCTACTGCTTTGATGCCATCTTCGATTTTTTTCTTGGTTGCGTCATCGATTTTGTCTTTGAATTCTTCCAGCATCTTCTTTGTTTGGAAGACAACGGATTCAGCATTGTTTTCTGCTTCGATCTTCGCTTTCTTTTTCTCATCCTCTGCAGCGTGTTTCTCAGCTTCCTGACGCATTCTTTCAACTTCGTCTTTGTTCAAGTTACCAGAACCAGTGATTTTAATGTTCTGTTCTTTGCCTGTACCAAGATCTTTTGCAGAAACTTGTAAGATACCGTTTGCGTCGATGTCGAAGGTAACTTCAATCTGTGGCACGCCACGTGGTGCAGGAGGTAAACCAACTAAATCAAACTGGCCTAGTGTTTTATTGTCGGGGAACATTGGCCGCTCTCCCTGTGCAACACGAATCGTTACAGCAGGTTGGTTATCTGCTGCAGTTGAGAAGACTTGCGTTTTCTTAGTTGGGATGGTTGTGTTTCTCTCGATTAGTTTTGTAAAGACACCACCAAGAGTTTCGATACCTAAACTTAGAGGTGTTACATCCAATAGTAAGACGTCTTTAATATCTCCTGCTAAGACACCTGCCTGGACTGTAGCGCCAACTGCAACTGCTTCATCTGGGTTTACAGATTTATCAGGGTCTTTTCCTGTTAACCGCCTTACAAGTTCCTGTACTGCAGGAATTCTGGTAGAACCGCCAACAAGTAAGATGTGTTGTAATTTATCTGCAGTCAAGTTAGCATCTTTAATTGCTTGTTTTACTGGAGCTTCTAATCGTTTTAAGATATCGGAAAGCAATTCTTCAAACTTTGCTCGTGTCAATTCTTCTTTGATATGTTTCGGCCCGTTCTGATCAGCGGTGATGAACGGAATGCTAATTTCTACTTTTGTTTTTGTTGAGAGTTCGATCTTCGCTTTTTCCGCTGCTTCTTTCAATCGCTGCATTGCAGTTGCGTCGTTTTGTAAATCAATTCCAGTAGAATTTTTGAACGAGGCAATAAGATGGTTAATGATTAATTCATCAACATCATCTCCACCTAACTGGTTATCTCCAGAGGTAGACTTTACTTCAAAGATACCATCGCCTAACTCTAATACTGAAACGTCAAATGTTCCACCACCAAAGTCAAAGACCAAGATTGTTTTTTCTTGATCTTGTTTCTCTAAACCGTATGCTAAAGATGCTGCGGTTGGTTCGTTAATAATTCGGAGAACGTTAAGACCTGCGATTTCTCCTGCGTTTTTAGTTGCTTGCCGTTCTGCGTCGTTAAAATATGCTGGAACGGTAATAACAGCATTCTTTACAGGCTGGCCAAGATACGCTTCTGCATCTCGCTTTAATTTCTGTAAAATCATTGCGGATAATTGTTCAGGCGTGTATTCTTTGCCATCAACTGAAATCTTTTCATTTGTTCCCATTTTCCGTTTAATAGAACGAATGGTGTGGGAAGGGTCAACGATTGCTTGGTTTCTAGCCACCTGCCCGACGATTACTTCATCTCCTTTAATGTGAATCACACTTGGAGTAGTTCGTGTTCCTTCTGCGTTGGTAATTATTGTTGGTTTTCCTGCTTCCAGTACGGCCATTGCACTGAATGTAGTTCCTAAATCGATTCCGATTGTTGCTCCAGATACGTTTTGTTTTTTGCCATCTTTAGTGTTTGTCATTTTATTTTATTCCTCCGTTAAGTGTTATTGTGTTCCAGCGCTAAGCTTTACTTTTGCATGCCGAATGACGATGTCGTTAAGCATGTAGCCTTTCTGGAATTCTTCGATTATTGTATTCTCAGGTTTGTCTGACGGTGTTTTCATCAATGCTTCATGAAGATGTGGGTCAAATGTTTCGTTTTCTGTTTTGATTGTTTCTATTCCGTTATCTTCTAACAGTTGATGAAATTGGGAGTGAATTAACACAATTCCTTTGGTGAACTCATTCTCTTCCGTTGGTGCGTTTTTCAACGCTAATTCAAGATTGTCTAAGATTGGCAAGAGTTGTATGATAACTCTCTTGGAAGCCATTTCCTGGATATCTTCAATTCTCTTTTCCGTCTGTTTCTTATAGTTCTCAAAGCCTGCTTGGGTTCTTTGTAAGAGTTCTTTGAGCTCCGCTTCCGCAGAGGGTTTCGGTTTTTTCTTGCTGTCTTTTGGTTGTTTTTTGGTCATGATAGATCACTTCTTTGTTGGCCTTAAGTCAACTTAGTTGCTTTAAGGTGCATTCTTTATATAAATCTTTTGGAAAAAGTTTAAATTTAGCAAGAATATTACGGTTGTATGGCTAGCCGCATCACTATCGTGAAAGTCCGCAGGAAGAGCGGAGAGGATGTTAATAGAGAGCTGCAATGGCTCGGGAATTCGTTAGGGTTATTCAATCAGAGAGATCGAGACAGCAGCTGCTTTAGGGTGTTTATTACATTAGTACGAAAAGCGAAGAACAATCAAGTAGTTTCGTCCGATGCGATTGCGGAAAGGTTGAGCTTGAGTCGAGGGACGGTGGTGCACCATTTGAATAAGTTAATAAACTCAGGTATTGTGATTCGTGAGAAAGAGGGATATTTATTACGGGAAACGAATTTACGACGAGTGATTAAAGACATTCAGCAGGACATGAATGCGATGTTTGCTGAGATTGAAGAAGTTGCGAAGGAAATTGATGAGAAGTTGGGGTAACTATTTCTCTTTAAATCCCCAGTTAATGAAAAAGACAATAAATAATCCTACGAAGCCTGCGAGGAAGGCGTAGAAAGACATGCCACCTGCTTCTGTGATGTGAATAATAGGAACTCTGAGAGAGCCAACCATCAATCCGATGAGGAAGGCAATAGTAATGGCTTTGAAATTCTTGAGTAATGTGGAGATTAAAT
The DNA here is from genome assembly GCA_964344235.1 of uncultured Methanosarcinales archaeon. Taxonomy (GTDB): domain Archaea; phylum Nanobdellota; class Nanobdellia; order Woesearchaeales; family GW2011-AR9; genus CAYFMJ01. The sequence continues at coordinate 7,317 of CAYFMJ010000007.1, forward strand.
GGGAGAACGTGAATAAACCAAATAATGCACCCACAAGAAATGTTCCGACAACAGCGAGGTTATAGGAGTGAAGTGATTGGATTAAGTATTGGTATTGTCCTAATAAAAGCAGGATAAATGCACCAGAAATTCCCGGAAGAATCATTGCGGCAATCGCTACTGCACCAGCAAGAAAGATGACAGGAAGCGTGTGAGTTGCTTGCAATGCAGGTAAACCGGCAAGAGTGTAGGCTACGACAAAGCCCAAAGCTGCGAAGACAGCTTTCTCAGCAGAAACTGCACCTGCTTGTTTCAGCAATACAAGAGCAGACGCAATAATCAAACCAAAAAAGAACGCAAAGGTTGCAGCAGGATAATTGGTAAGTAAAGAGTCAATCGTTTTCGATAAAAAGAATATTGCTAAGCCAATTCCAATAAACAAAGGGAGTAAAAAGGAAAAGTCAATTTTCTGAAAGGCTTGTTTCCATTTGAGTTTAAGCAATAGAGGAATAGCGGCAAACGCTCCGTTGATTGATTTTAACAACCGAGTGTAGATTCCAGTGATAAATGCGATCGTTCCTCCCGAAACACCAGGAATAGTATCGGCAATACCCATTGCTAGTCCCCTGAGAAAAAAGAGGAATCGTGCTTTGAATGTGTCCATAATATAGAAAGAAAGAACGCCCCTTTAAAGCTTTATGCAATTGTCACAGAAAGGACAGCAGACCCCTTGCATACTAGAGAAAATAAAAGAAATAAACTTGTGTTTACAGTACGGACATTCTTGTGCTTGTCGTTTGATGTGGCTCACCCCAACCGTATCAATACTGCCTTCCTAATCGGAAGCTAGCTTCCAAATAGCTTTCATACTGACGATGATTGCTCCTGGAACTACAAAGACAACGATGTTACTTAAGATTGCTCGTAAATATAACCCAACACCCGGAATTAACCCCAAATTAACGATACCTGCTAACATTAACGCGATAGCAGCTATTAGGAAAGGGGTCGTTTCCTGTGCGGTTAAGTTGAAAAGACCTACGATAATTCCCAAAATAACTAACGTCGTTACTAATATCTCTGGACTAACGATTGTGCGAAATAATCCTGCAACAATCGCCACCAATAATCCTACAAAGAACGTATAATGTGCAACTTTATGAAGTTCCATAGATTTTTTTGACTTGGAACTGGACGCTGACCTCTTTTTTGCCATTGTAATAATCACCTCTTATGATGTGTGGATTAAAGATTTGTAGTATATAAAATCTTCGTTTTTGTCTTATAAGCAAATCGTAACTAACTAATTATTCCTGAGAAACTAACCAAGAAGCAAGCCTTTCACGGTTTGGTTTTAATAAGCCAGTAGATTGCAAATGAGATTCCATTTCTGTTTCAATTGGCTCTATGTTCTTAGTTTGTCGGTTCCTTGCTTCAAAGGGCCCCTCATCACTATCTTGGTAAGATCTTGTTTCTTCATATCCTTTCGTTGAGGGTAAAGAAATGATCTCTGTGCCTTTGCCAACATACTGTTCAGACATCTCAGCAATATCGCTTGACCTGTAGGTGTAGCAACCAGCGGAGGTTCTTCCTTTTTTTGCGAAAGTATCTTCAGTATTATGAAACAAAACTACACTCCCCATTCCCGTGTAAGGGTTGCTTCGCAGTTTATATGCATCATGGCCACCCTCATTTAAAGTCTCTAAAGCAGCATCACGTTCTTCCAAAGAGATCACACCCGTTTGATACGCTTTTTCTACATCATGGGGCCGAGGATAGTTCAAGAGTGCAGCGTGGGGATATTTTTCGCTACGGAAGCGGACATCTTCAGTGAGGCGTAATCTTCCTTCAGGAGTCACATAATTCCCCTCAAATTGGGGTTTACCATCTTCAGTTAAAACGGGGTTGGCAGACTTGTCGCCAAGAGTCCTACCAGTTGAAGTTATATAGGTTTTAACAACTTTTCCCGAGGTAACATCAACAACATGTGACAATTGTTGTGATTTGTCACCAACAATAACGTAGCGTAAATGATTTGGAATTTCTAAAGCATTTTCTTGTAATCTAATTTCTAGATACTCATCAATCAAAGAAGTTCCAACTCCTGAGAAGACATAAGAACAGCTATCACCCAAACAGTGTTCTTGACTGCTAACATCAAGAAAGTCATAATCATTAGTGGGGGGGATTACACGTGCCCCGTTATTGGCATCAGTGACAACAGTATACTCTCTCTCGTCATTAACAACAACGGCCAATTCAAAAATTGCCGATGCATGGAATTCGGATTGGACTTCCGTAGAGGTCGGAGCGGACTTTACAGAAGTTCGTTCATTGAATTTAAGTCCTTCCACTAATTCAAACTCTGTATCACCATTTAGCATTCTTAACAATGGTTGATCTGGATTGCCCGTTACAGTAATTAAAGGAGCGTAAAGTTTTCCATCATCCGTAAATTCATCTCGACGGCTTTCAATTTTAATAAAAGTCGAATCGCTCAAAGTCGTCATTCTTAGTTGAGTATTGGCATCGGAGGAATAAGAATGGACATAATTCTTATCAAGAAACCCCATAGTAACATCAGAACCAGGTCTAGCAATAAGAGTGTCGGAACCAAACGCGATGTAATTAACGTTGCTTTCCAATGGAGTGCTGGTAAAACTGACGCGCAAGTCATTAGAAGTAGTAATTAAAACGTTATTTAATCGGATATCGTTGCCAGGCATCACTAAAGACTGAGATCCCTGAAAGTGAATTTGTGCTCTGCTTAAGGAATCATCTAGAACGATAGAGCCTTGATCTGAAGGGTCGGCTTGACCGAAAATGCCAGCGAGGTCGGTAACTTCAACAGTAAAGGGGCTTGTAATTTTTTCTTTATTTGGGCCAACAATAACATGAGTTTTAGGAGGACGCACTTCAATAGTTTCAGTGGTCACTACAAAAAGAGAATCTTTAAAGTAGTTAGATAGAGTAACTTGATTTTTTGTGGAGGAAAGAACGCCACTCTCAGAGAGCTGACAGCCAAGATCACCACAAACGCTTGCATCGAGTGCATCTATTTTAGCACCGTTCCATTCTTTAGATTTTGTATCAACAAACTTGTTAAACTCTGTTTCATCTAAATGTTCAATATTCTTCACAAGGAAATATGTTTTTGATATTTGTTTCCTGGTCATGAGGCTATATTGGTTCTCTGAAAAGTCGCCAACCACCAGATGAAGGTTAGATAATTTTATATTTTTAACATCTAGTTTTTGTACTTGTTCGACAGAAAGTTCTTCCAATTGAGATGAAGATAGTTTTCTAGTGATAACAAAAATGTTCTCTGGAGGAATACTCGCCACATTGGTAATTGCCTTTACCTGTTTTGTACTTAATTGTTGATATTGGGTAGCTGATAAAGACTCAACAACCAAATCTATTTTATCAGGAGGAATCTTTGAGGCCGAGAGAAGTTGAATCTGTGAGCTATCTAACGCACTATAATCACTCGACTTGTAATCAAATTTGTCGGGGAAATTAGAGTCAGAAAAATCAGGTTCATCGTCTGCAAATGCCATTACTGTAAAAAGCAGGAGGATGATGACTGGAAGGTAAAGTTTCATCGTTCACCACCTAATACATTAAAGAAATGATTTTGTAGGTCTGAAGGAAGAGTGTCAAATAAATCTTCTTCAAAGTATAGCTCAACAGGGAGGATTATCCCTGTTGGATCACCGTATCCTGCTGACCAATGCAAACGTAGCTCTGTAAAGGGATCATGAAGTGAGAAAAAGTAATCTCCTCCATATCTCTCATATTCAATGGAAACATCGTTTTCGTTTGCTAAAAAAGCTAAACAAGTCATACAAACCACATCTTCATCCTCAACTAAAAACGTCAGAACTTCATTAGAAAGGTCATATAGTTTACCAAAACCAACGGCCTTTTGTGTTGAAAAGTGACTTAGTTCTGTTACTTTACTTTCACCATCTTTTCTAAAGCTAAGTCTGGGAGTGTACGTTGCTTTAGAAATTGAGTCATGCACCTCAACGGAAATTTGAGGCATGGATTCAAAAGAATCATTGAAGAGTGGGTTTGATGGATCGATTACTTCATATATGGGAACTATCGTAAAACCTTGTGACCTAAAAGAGCTGAAATCGTCAAGACAGCCCTCTAGGATTGAAGCCGTTTCTTTCGCAATTTCTTTTTCTATAAATTCAATGGTTGGTTTAACTTCACTGCCTAAAAAAAACCAATAAGGGATACCAAAAGTCTGGTCAACAAAAGATTTAGTCGTTGTGGCACGACCGCCGTTCTTTGCGACATTATCCAAAGCGGTTGCAAAGCTTGAATCTAAGCAGGCAGTGATGAATGACTTTGTGGAAGTTGCCTCAGGTACTGAATCCCCCCTACTTTCCGTTTGGGAGAGAGATATTATTTGGAATAAAAAGAAAGCACCCGTTATTAAGATTAAACCTATAATTATGAAAATGGTCGCTTGTCCTCTTTTTTGCATAGGACAGATGATGTCAGTCACATATATAAAGAATGCGTTTTATCAATACCCAATGGTTAATTTTACACTTGAGAAATGTAAAACGAAAGCAACGTACTCCGCCAAGTTAGTTGGTAACGGGAAGATTGATTTGGATGTTGTTCGGGAGAATTTGGATGTTGTTCTTGATACTCCAGTGTTAGTTGTTGTAAAGGTTGATGGCATTGAAGTCGTGGTGCATGGGTACGGCGAGTTGTTGTTTAAGCAGTGTGAAGATACAGAGTTGATGGAGAAGGTTTCTGAGAAAGTTTATTCTATAAGTGTTAGGTAAGTATCGCTAGAAATATTATAAGCAAAACTATTTTTCTAAAAAAATAAAGTGGCCAAAAAAGGCCAAAGCACTGATTAATAATCAGCTGACATGTCGCGTTTTATGTGAATAAGAAGGAGATTATTTAATATTTTCGTTTCAGTAAAGGCAGGGTGGCTGAGTCAGGTCTAAAGCGCCTGGTTGATAGTCAGGTTGGCATGTCGCGTGTCACGCGGGTTCGAATTGCCACCACGGAACTCCCGTCCCTGCCGCTGTAAACACTTCTTAAGAAAATGGCGCCCCAGGTCGGATTCGAACCGACGATCGTTACCGGATACAAAGTACCTCGCGGTGACCACTTAGCAAATAACAGCTTCACGGTCTAAGGCCGTAGGACCAAAGAATCGCGTGCTATAGCCGCTAAGCCACTGGGGCATTGATTGATCTGTAAGCCAATTGATTTATAAAGATTTCTAAGTATGAATAGGTATGCAAATTAGCCAAGGAATTGAGATTGTGAGTACGGCATTATTCATCCCTAAACATGGGACCCTTATTATGAACGATTTACATATTGGGTATGAGCAAGAGTTGCATGTGAAAGGGTTTCTTGTTCCTAGATTTCAGTTGAAAGAGATTATTGCAAAGACAGAGAAAATATTGCAAAAAACAAAACCAGAAGTAGTGATAATTAACGGAGACCTCAAACATGAGTTTGGGAGAATATCAAACAGAGAGTGGAGGGAAGTGTTACAATTTCTTGATTTTTTATTGAAACATGTGAAAGAAGTTATTATCATTAAAGGAAACCACGATCCAATTATTCAGCCGATTGCTGATAAGAGAGGGGTGAACGTGGTTGCAGAGTATGAGATAGCAGACATAATCATCGTTCACGGAGATGAGTTGGTTGAAACGACAAAGAAGAGAATTATTATTGGCCATGAACATCCTGCCGTCACAATCCGAGAGGGAAGTAAATGGGAGAAGTACAAGTGTTTTCTGAAAGGGAAGTGGAAACGGAAAGAAGTGATTGCCGTGCCAAGTTTCAATCCATTGTTAGAGGGAACAGACGTGACAAAGGAAAAAGTGTTGAGTCCATTTTTAGAGAAGTTAGAAAATTTCGAGGTATTTATTGTGAATAATGGAGAAGTGTTTGAGTTTGGAAAAATAAAACAGCTGTTATGATTGACAAGTCTTACAATAATATGTTCCTCGTCCTGCAAGTTGTATCTTGTGAACGGGGTGGTTTTTAGGACAACGTTCTTTGGTATAGACCGCAAGTAAGTGTTGGAAGTCTCCTTTGCCATCAATGTGGCCGTAATTATATACTGTAGTGCCGTTGTTATCAATAGAAAGCTGGAGAATGCGTTGCATTTCTTTGTGCAGTGTTTGCAGTTTTTTTGTAGGAACTTCTTTGACTGTTTTGTGTGGATGAATTTTCGCAAAGTACATTGCTTCTTGGGCATAAATATTACCAATTCCCGCAATGAATGACTGATCGAGTAATTTATTTTTGATGTTAGCGTTAGGATAGCGTTGAATAGTTTCTGCAAATTCTGCAGGCGAGATATCAAATGGTTCTGGGCCGATTTTTGAGAGGGTTTGTTGTAGTTTTTCTTCAGTAAGAAGTATAATTCCCCCGAATTTTCTTATAGTGTTATGGGTTAGAAATGTTTCATCAGCAAAATGAAACGTGCCAGCTGTGTAGGGTTGTTGCGTATTGTAGTAGAAATGTCCGGTCATCCGCAGATGCGCTAATAAATATTTTTTAGTATCAAGATGAAAGATAATTGATTTACCACGTCTGGTTATATCAATAATACGTGCTGGTAGATTTTTCTTTATTTTTATGTCCATGACATTTTTGTCATTAATCTCAACAAGGATAATTGTTTTATAGAGAACTTTATCTTTTAATTGACGTGTTACTGTTTCGACTTCAGGCAATTCTGGCATGCTTTCATAGGAGGCACAAGATATATAAAGTTTTAGAACCTAAGTTGAAGGATGGAAGAGCCCAAAGAGAAGGTGTTGATGAGCTTACGTAAGACCCGAAAAGCGTTTCTCACAGAGTATGGTTGTGGTGCAGCGATGTTAGGGTTAGCAGGCATTAACGCTCTACAAGGTTTTCCTCTGAGCAGCACGTTGATGTACCCTTTACTTGGTGTTGGTGGTTTCTCGGTATTCTGGGCAGAATTTTCTCGTTGGATGACTAGATATAAGATCAAACCGTCAAAGATTGAGATTGTCAAAGGGATTGTGATGAAGCATAAGAAAAATGTGTATTTTCACCCACTTGGTTTTGTCCCAGATATTAACACAAAACAAGGCCGTGTGCAACGATTATTAGGGTATGGAACTATTTTTGTCAGTGGTGGCGGCCAGGAAAATTCGTTTGAGATTAAAGATATTAACAGACCGCATAAAGTTATGGGTTTGATTGAAGAATTAATTCAACGAAATAAGAAAGAGTGATTCTTAACAGAAGTTTATATGAGAAGTATCTGCAAGGGCTGTTTGACTTGCACCGAGCGAGGTAAGGAATTCTGTGGGATCCATTATGTTCGGTGACTTTGTAGCAAGATAATTATCACGACAGTAATTTGAGACTGCTGGCACAGACTGTCCGCTAGGAGGATACCATCTCTCCGAATCGTCAACTTTTCCTTCATATAGTTCAAAGTGAAGCATACCGCAATAACTTGCAATCCCCAGTTCTTGACCTTTTGATATAGATTGGCCAATAGTAACGGCGGCCATTTTATTGGCATCTATCTCTCCATAGTTCACTGTTTTACCAAGAGAAGGATGATAGACCACAATTTTCCCTGCTTCACCAGATGAAAGCCCCTCATTGGAAATACCCCACCCATCATCACACGTAAGGAAACTGGTAGAAGTAGCTACAACAGTTCCATCTGCGATGGCAATCACCTTGCCTGGTGCGTTGGTGTAAATATCAATACCCACGTGGCACCTTGCACCGCCACCCCTTCGATCCCCAAAATTCCAACTGACATGGTCGAAACTATCTTGCTTCAGTGGGAAGCAGAGCCCTGTTGATGGAGTGAGCGTTGGCGTTGTGCCAGGGGTGCTTACAGTCGTAGTCGCACCAGTTCCATACGCAGCATTCGCTTTCGGCACCCAACCAATTGTCGGTACAAAAACGTTACCAACACCTAAGCCAACAAAAGGACTAATTTTATGCCATACTTGATCAATATTACTACACCGTTCAGAGTTTTGACAATTCAGTGCTGCGTTATAGGTTATTTTTGTTGTGCCATAAGCTGGGGAGAAAGAAGCTGAAGAGGAAACAATCCCACTTGTCCCGAAGACCTCCGTTGCTATTTTTTGAGCAACTTTTCCTGCACCTTCTTTATTCCAGTGAAGTTGATCGTTTTCTATACAGAAACCACATCGCCCTGGCTGCGAAGGGTCTTCTAGGAGAGAATAGGTGTCAACAACATGGGTTAAAGGACTGTTAAGATTCGTTGAAATTAGATGATCAGTCCACTGCTTGGCACAGTAAGCTTGGCCATTGTCCCTTGGGTGAACCGCAATTACTGCGACTTTTTCAACTCCCGCATTGCGGGCTTCTGTAATCATCGTCTTAACTGAATTTTCATAGGATGAAGGCCAACAAGGAACGGAGCCACTTTGGTAAGAGATGCCATTCCCCGATGGAGAGATAATTAGAGCATCAAGCTCAGTTAGGTCGAATTTTGGGAAATCATTGTTTTTTAGATAGGTTGGCCCTTTGGCTCCAGTGGCATGAACGATTATTTCCGAACTAGGACATAATTGCTTTAGTTTAGTAGTCATCCTATCTGCTTCGTTTGGTAAAACGGTGCCAACAATGTTAGAAGCCCCAATGATTCCTATTTTTGCTGGGCAAGAACCAGAAGTAGCACTAGCGCTACCAGGAGTTGCTGTTGAAGAAGGTAAAGAAGCTGGTGAAGCAGATGCAGCACCAACTGACAAAGGACCAACTATCGACGTACATTGAGCATTTACTCCTTTGTGTTTTCCAGTTGTTCTCTCTGACAGAACTGTAGTGGGGAAGTTTGCGTTGTCAAATATTTCAAAAGCTCCATTGTTGTACACATAGAACTCAGTCTCAAGTGAAAGAACCCCCGGGGTTGAGCTGTCTGTGACGGTGATTAGAGCGAAAGCTTGGCCATGGAAATCTTCATCGAGGCCTTTTGTATACCCAAGAAGTCTCTTCCCTAAAGTCCCCGTGTTAACGAAGCGTACATTGTTACAGAGACCATCATAGTACGCATGGTTATGACCAGAGAATAAAGCAGCGATGTTTTTTGTTTGTAATGAGAGGAATAAACTATCAACAAGGTTTTCTGGTCCCTCTACTGCAAAATTACAACTCCCATCATCAACAAAGCAGGAAGTGGCCAGCAAATTAACATGACGGAACACTAAATCGTTCGGTTGCACATTCGCTTGTACCCAATCAATCTCTTCCTGCTTCACTCCATTAATTCCGTACCAATCAATGATTGAGAAACCGGCGCCTTTGTGATTAAATTTATAACTGTAAGGGAAGCCTGGAAACGCACCGTTTTGATAGACTTGATCGGCGTTAGAAGACCAAAATAATTCCCATTCTTGCCGTGAACCAGGCGCGTTCAATAAGTCGTGGTTCCCTCCAACCGGGACGAAAGGAACGGTTAATTCGTCGAGGATTTTATTTTTGAATTCTGCAAGTTGAGCTTCATTATTCTTTGCATCGGTACATTGATCATCACCACCTGCAATCAGGTCCCCCACACCGACAACAAAGTCAGGGTTTAAGTCATTAATGATTGGAATTGCGTCATCAACCCAGTGACCTTGTTGAATGTTACATTTGTTAACATCGTGTGTATCTGAGATGACAACAAACGAAAAAGGGTCAACTGCTAATGCTGAGAACGATAGAAAAGCTGTTACGGCTAACAGTAGTACAACGAATTGTATTCTTCTATCCCTCATATTCAAAGACCTCTGCTTCTGTTATTAAAAACGTTTGCGAAAGTGTTGTTTGTTTATTCAATAATGGGTTTTCTAATACTAGATCGAGCGTGTACTCTCCCGTCAGAGAACCAGGATTGATCGTAAAGAAGTCTTTAACGGTGATGAGCTCTTTGGTTTCTTTACTTGATAGATCAAAATTAAAGTTATCTTTTTGGTTTACATCTAAGATCGTGTTTCCTGAAGGGTCTTTTATCCGATAATTCTCCACAATAATAACTTGCCCTTGGTATGTGCTTGTTTCCACTACAAATAGAAAGTGAACTTCTTGTCCCATAGCAAATTGGTTTGTTGGTGTGAGGCAGTTATAGAAGTTATCGATAAATGTACAAAAATCAAATTCTTTAATTGCTAGAGAGCCAGCTCGGCCGGAAGGGATGAATTCTGCATTTAAGACAGATTGTTGTGGTGCGTCTGCTTTCACGCTAATAACACCGGTTGTGATTAGGACAAGAATTGTTGCTGAGGTAAAGACTACCAAAATGAGGAGTGCGAGTATTTCCATTGCTATTTTTCCTGATTTCATTTGTTATGGTGTTGTAAGCATGTGTTGAAGACTTTCTGAAGGTCCGGAAGTTTGTGGCCACCTTGCCCATAATAGCTTGTTCCCGTTGGGCTGTAAGGGATAGAGGCCCATTCTTTTGCAAGTTTATCCCACATTGGAACGAAATTACCAGTACTTGCTGCAGTTTCAATATCAGCAAGTGAGACGCCACGTAATTCCACTTTCTTAAGTGCTGCTCTATCTTGTTCTGAGGGAATAAAGCCAGCTGAGAATTGACCATGATTATTTTTCAAACCTTCATATGTGCTACCTAAGAATTGGTATCTTCCCGCAGCGGTAGAACATCCATCTGGACAAGGTTCTTTCCTATTAAAGTGAATAAGGATTTTCGGATGCTGTTCAAATCCAGTGAAATAATTCTTCCCACTTTCTACTTTCAATTTATTAAGATCATCTCGAATAAGGGAACCATCGACAACTCGGTCATACCTATTGCTAGCTCCTTCCGCCCAGGCAATCGTGTCGAGTAACGCTCTCTGTGCGGCAGTAGTTCCGCCACTTGCAACACAATGAACTGTTTTCGAACCTTTTGAAACGTCAACGTTATAGGATCCCGGTGCCACTTGAGTTACGGTCGTAGGGATGCTAGGGGTACCTGGAGTCACTTGCTGTGTTGTAGCTGCGATATTTGTCACTGCATATATGCCGCCACATTCACTAGCGTGAGAACCACCTAAATTCTGATCAACGGCACAGAGGTAGGCTTTAATTTTTTGGAATTCTCCGGAGCTCGTTACAAATGGAGGATATGGTGCTAGGGTCTCTCCTAAGAAGTTCCTGTCAAAGAATAAATCTAGTAAACTTTTAATTTCACCATCATCAACACCAGAATCTTGCATAATAAATGAAGCAATCCAATAATATAATGCAATCACATGATCGAGATCATTCTCTTTTAACTGCACGACTGCTTGCGCTTTTGATTGTACAAGATTATAATTTCCAGTGATGAAATCGTTATGAAGATCTTCCTTGGCAACTACTTCTGATACTTTCTCTGCCTGCACTCGGATTGGTTGTGTGTGAGTGTTCTTTCCTAGGTTGCTTTGCGCAACTGGAATAGAAGCGGTTGTACATAAACCAGCTTCATCTCCCTGGAGAAGTTGTGCCGTTAATTGTATTGTGTTAAACTTCCCACCCGTTCCATGAGCCCCCTCTCCCGGTGGAATTGTTTGGAATTTACAGACGCCAGCGGACGAAGTTGCTGTGCTTTGTAAAAGTTTATTGAATACAAAACCGTCAATGGAGAATTTTGCGTTGTTAACTTGTTCTAGCGTTAATTCGCTCTCGCCGTTTAATGTTAGAATAACACCAAGAGTATCATAACCATTATTTTTATCAACAGTCACGCCGTTAGGGATTTCAACTTGATATTTGCCGTTCTCTTTGAAGGCATACTTGAATTGAAGTTGTTTTGGCTTTTCCGTACTGGAGGAAGGGCGTTTATCAACAAAGACGCTGCCTGCATTCCCACCGCAGCCGATGGAAGTTTCAGAATCTTGTAGTGTTACGATGTTCGCTAAACCACTCCCAGCCAACATTGTTTCTGTAACGGTAGCAAGAAGAACTCGTGGAGAGTATGGGCCGGAATGACCCTGCGGGAGAGGGATGGTCATTTGAATTTGGTTTCTGTTATCTGTTAGCTTTAAACATGCAGGAGAACCGTCCATGAAGATATATGGTTTCACAACTATTTGGTCATTGAGTAGGAAGTTGTTTGGTCTTTCACAATCAACAAACTCGTCCGTTTCTTTGTTGTAACAGTGTAAGAATGGGTGCTCGAAATACGTTCCCCCAGCACCAACTAATGAAGCTAGCTGAGGACACGTTAACCTCCCTGAATTAGGATCTGGAGTACAACCTTCTTCTCCAGGAGTCATGATGTGAGTGATTGGAGTGTAAAAAACACCACCTGTTGCCGTTTGATATTCAGAATCGAAACATAAACTTGGATCTTCACCCTGCGCTAAGTAGAGTTCCATCACCATGTGATCATATCGGAAGTGGCTGCTGATTTTCTGGGGCGAAGGAATTGGCATATCCAACATTTGGTTTCGAGGAACACCCGTGAAGCTTGAACCGCCATCAACTTGTTTAACTCTCTCACCGGCAAAGGGTGTTTGAGCGTTGTTGATGTTCATACAATCGCAATTCTGTTGCGTACAGTCAATGTTAGGGTTACCCAGATCTTCTGGACCAACACATTTCAGATATGTTTTGTACCCTCGTAATTTACAACCAGGTAAGATGACTCCAGCAAGATTATAGTTGAATGTTGGAGTGCCAGCGATTGGGTTAAATGTTGTCATTTCTCTCTCTGCAAACATAAAGACATCTGTTCTTCCAGGAACAGAGTATGCTGTATCTAGGATAAAGTCAGTATCCATTGGGAAGTCATAGCCAAAGGCAGCTAAACAAATAGATTCTGAGAAGCCCTGTGCTCCAGTGGCAAAGAATTGTTCTAAGTTAGCGTTGCCATAATCATCTTGGATCTCATTAATAGAAGTGTCCATTGCTTGGTCGATTGCTTTGAAACCAGCATCGAAGTATTCTCCAACTCCAACATCGTCATCGCCAGCATAGGCATCGGCATCTTTTAGGTTAAGAGGCGAACAGGAACTTGATAAGTAGGAAATCCCTTTGTAAATTAATCCACAGACATATTGCGTGAAAATTGTTTTACACATGCCGGCATCTTGGAAGCCAGTAAACTTCGCTTGCACAATACAGTTTCGTAACCCAATGAGGATGCTTTGCAGTAATTCTAAACGAGCATTAATTTGTGGGATACACATCGTTTGGAACGCACTGAGTGTTTGAGTGTGTGGATTTACTTCTGCAGTACTTGGTTTGTCCGGGTTAATATAATCAGGGATGTAGTTCAAACCAAATGCTCCTGAGAGATCGCGGCCTTGGTAATATCGCCAGTCTGGGTAATAGGTTCCCTGTTGCTTATTAGATTCTGAATAGATTCTTGCTTGTCGGTATTGCCATGGTTCGTCGTTACCATTGTCATCTGTTTTCACTGCAGTTCGTACTTTTGGTCCTTCTGCTTTCTCTTCTTCTGGGTTTGGTCGCTGGCAGACACATTGATATTTGCTCCCATCATCACCAATGAAACAATCTCGTGTGTGTCCTGCAGCAATCGTTTTGACACCGTCAACTCCCTGGTTGTTTTTGCCTTTCAAGATGACTTCATTCCCATCAGGAACTTCTTTGTAACACGCTCCGGAGCCACCTTCCATACTGTAGCCGTCGGTTGTTGCTTTATGGCCAGTTGTTCTCGCACATAAGGCGTTACAAGAAACATCGGGAGCGACACATAACTGACTTGAACCGGGTTCTTTTTCGTAGGCAAATTTTTTCACAGTGGAATATTCCCCAACTTCTCCGACCCTCTCAGGAACTGCTTTTAGTTTCCAAATGCCTTTAACTTCTGAATTTAATTCACCTTCCACCACATAATATTGATCAGTATACCCATCAGTAGGATCTTGATAACAGGTACGGACATTTTCGTTTGCATCAAAGTATTTTTTCAATGCAGGGTTTTTCTTTAATGGACAATTCTCTACTTTAATTAGCGGCGAACAACTTCCGGTAGCGGAACAGGATGCTTGCTCCGCAATAACAGTTTGTACTTCTTTCCAATCTTTATCCTCAGTCCATCTAGCAGGTACGGGACGACATAAGAAACGGTCACACGTCCATCGATATAACTGGTCAATAGAAGATTCAAAGTCCCATGCTCCTGCGGAATCAGGACAGCGAGCATCAAAGGAATCTTTCTCAGGATCTAGTTTGTCTAATGTTTTCTTGGGGAAGGTCATATCTTTGATGCTATTGGCAAACTCTGGGTTTTGTCCGGCTAACTCTTCCCATTCTTCAATCGTGTCCTCGGAAAGAAGTGCTTGCCGCTCTGAAACGTCTTCAGGACAGGATTCAACATCTTCCTCCTGTTGTGACACTTTCGTTGTGATTGGTTCTAAATTTTCCATGAAGAATCGAAAGAAACGAGCAGCCATTTTGGTTAAGAACGAGCCCATACAACTTACACCAGTTACTAACATCACTGTTCTCATATACGGTTTAATTTCTTCAATGGCATTGATGGTGGCGTTGAGAGCGTCAACTCCTTCATTCGCTAGGAAATCTGGAACGAGTTCGGAACTTTCAATTGGAACGTCAACGAAATAGCCAAGATCGTAACACATCACTTGTGTCTTTGTAGTACCCCACGCACCGTTAGTATCTTTTTCTTGATAATTGATTAAGATCTTAAGAGGCATCTTTAACTGCCGGTCTTGGAAGTCTTGCCAGAGATCTTCATCTCTCTCAACAAATTCATCAGCTCTTACAAGGTTTGAGGTGATGTAATATGATGTTTTTTCATCATTAATTGGCTGTGCATTTAGGGTAGGAGGAAGTAATTTACAGCCAGTAGCATAATCATCACTCTCTGTCTGTTGTTTTGTGCAAGCTTTCTGTACTCTTACTGTCGAGACACGGTAGCCCGATTCAGGTTGTTTTGTGACTTGGTTGATGGTTTCCACAGCTGCACCACGATAGGAAAAGTTGAACACGGATTGTACTTGTTCTCTGCCTTCTTCCATGAGTTGTGGGTCTAGACGGAACGGTGCTTGGAATTCTATCAATGGATGGATGTCAAAGTCTTGATTTGCCGAGAAGCAGGTGTTAACGTTCACGGTCCGTTGCGCGTAGCCAGACTTCCCGGTAGCATCCTCTGCGATAATGTAGACGTGATACGATTTTGTTTGATCAGAGCTTAGTGAGGAAAGAGGTGAAATGAGGACTGATTGTAAGCCAGACGGCACTTCACGTGGCGCAAGCTGTTCCAAACTGGAGAACGCAGGTGGGGGGAATGAAACATCGCTAAAGGTAAAGTTCCCTCCTTCATCAGCAGTGGTTGAAGCAATAGCATATTGGAAATCTGCTTGATAATCATCAGCTCTTGGTTGGTACACAAAGAGGTAAAGAGTAGCTCCCGGTTCCGTCTCTCCAGTGATGTCCGTGTCAGCTCTGCCTTCATAGTATTCACTTCCTTTTGTCAATTCAAACTTCACTTGTGGCGGTTGTGTGTCGGAAAGTGTTGTCAGGGTTCTTAGGCTTTCCCAACCAACTGCATCAATAGCTTTAATTTCTATGATATTCGCCCCTTCTGTTAGTTGTACAGTATGTTCAAACGTGGTACCGTCTGTTTGTGCTTGAGATTTATTGTTAATGAGAATTTCAATGGAACTTTCCTCGGAGATGGTTCCAGAAAGAGTGATAGTTGTTTCTTCAATAAGATCTGGGAGGTTGTCAATGGTAATTGTAGGTTTGGTATTATCGGAGATTACCGTGAATTGTTTTTCGGCAGTGTTACCGGAAGGATCAACTGCTTGGACTGTGATGGTATTTGAGGTGTCTGCGATAATTTGGATTGTTGAAAATAAGAATGTGCCTGATTCGTCAACCGTTATGCCGGCAACAGGGTCGTTGTTGAGGATGACATTGACAAAAGCTCCAACTTCGGCGGAACCTTCAATCGAAAGAGTGTTCCCTTGTATTGTTGTAGGAAGTTCTACTGTTAGCTGGGGTGCTTCTGTATCGAGAGGGAGTGTTGAAAAGGAATAGAAGTTGCCGTTATCATCATCTGTTTGGCCATTGCTTTCAACAGAATAAGAGTAGGAAGTTTCTGGGTTAAGATTGTTGAGGGTAACTGAGTGTTCTGTTACGAGAGTTCCATGACCTTCTGTTTGGAAGTTAGATTCATCAGCACTATAGGAAACGAAACCATCAGCTGGTTCATCAGTTTCCCAGACAACTGTGGCAGAAGTGTCAGTAACATCAATAGTGTGAACATTAGAGATTTCTAACGCGCTTGCTACTGGAAGCATGATGAATAAAGCGAGGACTAGTAAAACCGTTACTTGTTTGAGTTTTGTGTGTTGGTTCATGGTTTATTTTTCGTTTGTTATGTATTCTATTCAAATTCCGGCAGCGGAACAAGTGTACTTTTTGCGTCAATATCTGTTAACAATGTAAAGAGATCATCTTGGCTGCCACTTTCTTCAGAGACGACGTGGAATGTTAACTGTTGGGCATTTTGAAGTTGTGAAAATGGAACTGTCCAGTTGGTTGCATATGCCCCTGTTAACTGTTGATTATCAAAGACACGCACTTCTAGTTGGTACGTAAAGTCAGCATCAGCGAGGAATTCCATTTTTTGGAAACTCTGTACTTGCTCATCTGTTGCTGAGGCAATGACCAGCGTTTCATCGTGGAATGGCTGACCAGATAGTTGGGAGAGTGTTGTGTTCTTATCAAAGCTAATGCGGATGGAAACGGTTTCATCTGTGTCAAGTATAACGCCCGGCAAAGGAGTGTTACCAGCAAGTTCATGTTTGAGTACTTTGATCTTGGAGGCAGGGAATTCGTATAATGGTGCTAAATTAAGTTCAAAAAGGCTGCCATCTTTAGTGACGACTCTCTGCCAGTCTTCTTTGTAGCCTTCTTTTTCTGCTCTCAGGATACCACCGACACAGTAGGGGATGTTAATGGAAGAACCGGCTTGATAGCCCGAGTTAGCAAAGTTAAATTCAGTGTTGCCGAGAGCACATTCATATTTGATACACGTCATACTAAGGTCTGCTTCACTAAGGGGTTGTTGATCGTACGTTCCTTCCAGATTGTCTATAGTTTCCCACGTTAAGATTGTAACGGGGACTGTTTTTTTACCACAATACACATCATCATCAATAAAGCTTAAGGAAGAACCAGGTCTTGCTACTAGCGGAGTTTCTCGGTTTGGTAAATTACGAATAAGATGAACGGAAAAAGCTAAGTTAAATGTGTAATCACTATCTTCATCATATACTTGCACAAGAACAGGGTAGACAACATCATAGGTAAATTTCCATGACTGGAGGCAAAGTGCAGAGAGAAGTTGTTGGCCCCCTAAAGTTCCTGATTGCATCTTGTTACCTTGCGTTGGCGTTACCTGGAAAACCATAGGGTAATTGTTATACTTGAACTGCACGCTTAGATCAGGGGAGGTAAATTCGTTGCCAAGATTCCAAACATAATGGTTTTCGTAGTAGGGAAATTCTTCGGGGAATTCTACGAACTCCGTTCCTTGCACTTTAAGTTGGTTGAGGTTTACTCGAATTAAATCTTGCAGGGTTTCTTTTGTTTCAGTAACTTTCCATGTTTTCTTGGAGCAGGAAAGGTCTAGGCCAGAGACAGGTACTTTTGGATGTTCTAGTGCAATTAAGTCCTGGGTAATGTCTTCAAATTTTAATTCTGCTAATTCTTGTTCGATGATGGCCGTGCCCAGTTCATGAATTTTTTTGAGTTTGACAGGGGATTCAGCATTATGTTGGAGAAGCTGGGAAACGGTTTCACCTTCTTTTGTTCGCACGTCAAGATGCCATTCTACATTGAATTGCACGGAGTTGTCAATAATTTGTGTATCTGCAGTGATGTCGCTCTTCTCAACGAAGTCATATGTTTCGGCAAATGCTCCCTCTCCAAAGACACAGGAGCGTAGGTTGTTTTCGATGTATTGGTCAATCCGCTGTTTGATATCCTGCAATGGCGGGATGTTGGTGGTAGTACCATACGCCCAGAACGGTACGACATGTGCCGGGGAAACGCGTAAGGAAGAGCTGGCGTCATTAGCGATGATGGAAGGTACGGTTAAATAACCTCCCTGCAAGCCAATTTGGAAGAGAGCGTCATTACCAAGTTGTTCAATACAGGCGGAGATAAGACTTTCCACGGAGCCTTTCTTTGTTGGTGAGAGTTCTCCTGGCGTAAATGTGAAGATTTCTGAGCGGAGAGCGATTAGGAGGATAACTGCAAGAAGGATAACAATACCTAAAATTATGAAGAGTGTTACTTGACCTTGTTTGTTCTTGAAAGTATTAGAAATAGCACTATTTTTAGACTGTAAACACCTCTTTTTGTACATGGTTTCTAGGATAGTTAGATGGTTTATAAAGCTTTGGATGCGTTATCGAGGAGAAAAAGAGGGAAAATGGAGAAGAGCTATCCAATATAACTCGCTTCTTTTTTCTTTGCTTGTGCGCCGGCTTGTGCATGGGATAAATTTTCAGAAACCCATTCCTGTGTTTTTTGCATCATTTCCTGTTCTGCAGCGATGATTTCTTTACTCATTTTCTTTAAGTTTAAACACCAACCGAATTTCTTTTCTAAAACGCGGAGAAGTTCTTTGGCACCTTTAATGCCAAGGTACATCGGATGACCAAATGTTTCCGCAAGAAGTGATACTGCGTTAACGTGCCGCTTCTTTCCCAACCCCAGTAGAACGCCGGATGCTCCAACAATTGGACCAACAACGCCAAAGATCTCTTGCTGTGTGTTGAGGTTCTTTTTAACGTATTGTGAATAGGTTTTTTCGTTGTTTGCAGTTACATACACTTGCGGTTTTTCAGGAACATGTTGTAAGCCGATTCCCCCCGTTGTAATAATTTCAGAGCACTTGAAGTGTTTCGCGATTTTAAGAATTTCTTCGCAGA
Source organism: uncultured Methanosarcinales archaeon (assembly GCA_964344235.1). Taxonomy (GTDB): domain Archaea; phylum Nanobdellota; class Nanobdellia; order Woesearchaeales; family GW2011-AR9; genus CAYFMJ01. The sequence continues at coordinate 26,228 of CAYFMJ010000007.1, forward strand.
AAAGGTAGCAACTCTCTTCGTCAATTGGTTGGATGTCTCCTGTTAACAAAAGAAGATCGCGTTTTTTAGATCCGTTAAATTTTTTGTAATATAATTCAATTTTGGGCATCTCAACTAAATTTTTTTCATTGACAAACACAGAGTGAGGAAATTTGTGTGAGAAGAAAGAATAGAGTTTCTTTGCTTTCAATTCTTCAATAAAGAAGTCAACAGCTATTTTTCCAACATTACCAATACCGGGAAGCCCTTCAATAAGTAGGGGTTTGTTGAGTTTTGGGAGTGTCTTAAGCTCCTGTGTTACTTCCCACCCTGTTTTCATAGTATTCTGAAATGTTTATTGTTTATAAGAGTTTGTGTTGAAAGAAAATCTGCCCACATCCGAAGTCAACAAACATCTGAATCACTTAACCGAAGTCAAGATCAACAAATGCAAATCAATTCTTCTGTAGGCAGAGCGCTATGGGAAGTTGCTCTATTTAAATAATTTTAGGACTCTTTGAAAGTGATCAAATTGTGAATCGCCACAATAAATATGTGTCCTCTTTGATGCCGATTCTAGGTGTTTCTTGTATTGTTTTAGCTATATATCCATCGTCAAAGACGCTTATTGTATCACCAACAAGAGTGCCATTATGTTGCTGTTTTGTAATGTTAAACTCTCGACATAATTTTCCCGGGCCGTCTGTTTTTCCCGAAGTGTTGAGCGGTTCAACCGCTCGAATTAAGACTGCTCCTGGTTCTGTGCTAGAGGTGAAGTTAAGACAATGGTAGATACCGTAAATGATGTACACGTACACATAACCATGAGTGTCGTGCATTAATGCGCTTCGCTCTGTCCGAGTTCTGGCGTGCGATGCTTTGTCTTGTTTGTACGCTTCGGTTTCAATGATTCTTCCCCGAAAACCATTAACTTCAATGATTTTTCCGAGTAGTTGTTTTGCAACGGTAAGTGTATCTTGTGCAAAGAATGACGGCGGGAGTGGTTGCATGAAATATAAGAAAAGAATGAGAATAAAAAACTATTGTTAGATTCCTCTTTGGATAACATTGCCGATGTGGTAATGGCCAACACCTTCGGATCCAGGGAAAACCATAACTGGCCGAATGCTCTCCGCTGGTTCCGGTCGGTCGTGAACTTGCGGAGGATACGAAGCAGGGATTTCCAATCGTTGAGCAAGACCAGAATCATAGTCTCTCTGTAGTTGAGGCGCTTCTAAAGCAATATAAGGTCTCATCCAGAGGGAATAGTATTGAACTATTTAAATGTTTTCCAATAATTGTCACTCTAAAGAGATAAAATCAGGAGAATAGGCGTAACAGCCAACCCACAAGATAACCAATAATCGCTGCGCCGATACCGACAAGAACTATTTCTAACCCAGATTTGAACCAATTACGATTTGTGTAGATTGTTTTAGCAAAACCAACGGCAAATAAAACAAGTACAGTTAACGTTGTTGCAATGAGGACGGCAGTCATATTGGAGAAGAGGATAAACGGTAGGACGGGGAATAAAGAACCAACGAAGAACGAAAAGAACATGGTTAAGGCATTCTTTACAGGGTGTTCTAATTTATGTTCGGAGATGCCGACTTTTTTTTGGATATAGTTTGTTACAAAGGTACTATGATTATGATGTTCGAAGTGATGTAAAAGAGTAGAGATTTCATCTTTATCGAAACCTTCTTTCTTAAGCATTTTACCCATCTCTTTGAGATATTTTTTAGGGTGTTTTTTGAGAGCTTCTTCCGCTTCTGCAATCTCACATTCATAGACTTCCCTCTGAGATTTTGAGGAGAGGTAACTGCCAGCGGCCATGGAGAATGCACCAGCGAACATACTTGCTAGTCCTGCGAGAACGACAGCAAAATGACCTGCACCACCAAAATATACCCCCAAGACAAGGCCGAGGTTAGACACTAAACCATCTTCCATGCCAAAGACAAAGTCTCGGATGACTCGGCTGAATGCCGGTTTTTCTTGCACCATTATGTGTTAATCACCGCTGTACATTTATTTTCGAGACATTTAATCTGCCCCTGGCCACAATCAAGTGTATTTGGTTCACAGTTTAATGTACACAGAGCGCCAGCACAATCTGGAGCGAAGTCTTTGTTCACAGCACTTGTGGGATGGCAACATTGTGCAGGAACACAGTCTGCATCCGTGGTGCAGGCGGTTTCTGGAGAAAGTGTTGTTGCCGGTGTACAGGCAGTTGTTATTAGCAGCAGCGTAAGTAAAAGTACAAGTATTGTGTGTTTCATTCTATCACCTCTTAAAGCCAACATCTAACATATTTTTTCCATAGGGGATAAGCCATTCCCTACCCCAAGGATCGACGCTAATCCATTTACCTCCCACTTTGACTTGGGAAAAGTTATGGATCATTCTCTCTCCAAGTTCCCAAATCCAGACATCTTTCACGTCTCTCCGGGAAAATCGTAAGTACAAAGCATGACGGAATAAAGTGTTTTGCACATGACACGGAAGTGCTTTCCCTTTCATACCCCAAATATTACCAATGTAAAAGTCCCGTAAAGGGTATTTCACCCATGTCAAATTTCCACTGCGAAAGCGTCGTGTGATTAAGTCGTAACACGCTTTCACGAATTCTTTGTCGGAAAGCTTTTTGGGAATTTTTTTTGCCGCAGCACGGACGTGGAATACTGCCCGATATTTTCCTGCATAGACTATAACGAGGAAGGCTGCGATGATGATTAACGTTGTGGTTAGTGCCATATTATTTCGTTACAAATGGTTCTTCGTATGAGAGTTGCTCGTTGATTTCTCCCCTAAGATTTTGTTGTAATAATGTTGGAATCTCTTCCTTTGTATGATTGGCAAGAAGCCAGGATAATTTTACTAAGGCAGTGTTCGCAAGCATGTCTCTTCCAGGAATGACCCCGAGTTCCATGAGGTCACGACCTTTACTATACACGTTCATATTAACGCTGCCAAATAAACATTGTGTGGTCATGACGATAGTGCAACCGGCGTCGATAACTTTTCTGATTGCGGGATAAATTTTTTTGTGGATTTTTGCAATATCATTTGGAACTTGCCCCGGTGTCTGGCCTAAACCAGTGCCTTCAATCACTAATCCTTTATAGCTCTTAAAGAATTCAAATTGTTCTGGTTGCATATTAATGTGGATTTTAAGCATAGCAACTTTATCTTCCATGTTTGGCTTGATGGTGAGTTTGTCTGACGGTTTCGTGTACTCCTCTGTTTCAAAGACAACTTTCCTGTCAGTATAACCTACACGTGCGATAGGAGCTGCGTTAATTGCCTGGAACGCATCTCTTCTACTGGAATGAAGTTTATACGTTTTTGTCGCAGGGAGGATGTTACAGTATTGGTCTTCGGAAGAAGCGTGCATGCAGATAGCAACGCCAGCAAAGTCTGTTTGTGTGATAAACTCTGCCGCACAAATAATATTCATGGCAGCATCAGAAGAGCCCCTATCAGAAGAACGTTGTGCGCCAACAAAGATTATGGGGATTGGTGTTTTTTCTATGATAAATGAAAGGGCTGCAGCGGCTACGGCTAAATTATCTGTGCCCATGCCAATGATAATGCCTTTGGGTTTATGCTGTTTGTAATGTTTCTCAATAGTTTCTGCGAGAAGTTTGAAGTGAGGAAAGCGAAGATCATCCGACCACATTTGTGCAACAAGTTCCGATTCAACATTTGCTATCTCTTTGAGTTCAGGGAACAGTGCGATGAGTTCCTCGGGAGAAAAGTCAGAGGTAACACCACCAGTTCGGTAATCTACTTTTGATGCGATCGTTCCGCCAGTATGGAGAATAGAGATTGTTGGAAGGTCTTCCGCTTTTTTGATGGGCTTTTTCTGTTTTGTTTCCGGTTCTTTTGCTGATTTTGTTACGGTAAGATCTTTAATTTGAGTGTTGGGAAAGCCAACGTTATAACCGTTATCGAGTTTGAGAATAGTGATTTCTTTCTTGGGAGAAGGAATAAGTGTACCCTCCACTGTTTCTGATTCTGTTGTGATAGTTACAAGATCACCTGGATTTGGCATGGAGATATGATTTCCTAAATATTTATATAGATTTTGATAGAGAAATGAGGGATGGAGATTAAGGAGATAATTGAGAATCTTTCGAAAAAAGAAGCATATCCGCACCAAGTGGGAGAGATTAGCCACATAATTACTGCAGTTTCAGTTGTCTTTTTGACAGGGGAAGTGGGGTATAAATTTAATAAGCCCCTTAATTTAGGTTTTCTAGATTTTTCTACATTAGAGAAACGGAAAGAACAATGTGAGAAAGAGGTTGCACATAATTCCCTTATCTCACCGGAGTTATATCTTGGTGTTGTGCCGATTACATTAGAAGAGGATGGGTCGATCGTTGTGCATGGAAATGGAGAAGTGATTGAGTATGCAGTTAAAATGAAACAGATGGATCCAGAAAGTATTATGACAGAGACTCTGGTGGAAGGAAAAGTCACTGAAACACACGTTAGGGATTTAGCAAGAAAATTGTTTGCATTCCACCAAATTGCTCCAACAAATGAACACATTAGTTCGTTTGGGAAAGAGGAGACGATTCAATTCAACTGGGACGAGAATTTTGAACAGACAGAGAAGTACGTTGACCAATTAATTACACCAGAAGATTTTGATTTTATAAAAGAAAAAGTAAACGCATTTATTCAATCACACAAAACGTTATGGGAAGTTAGAGTTAGTGAAAACAACATAAAGCATTGTCACGGGGACTTCCACTCCGGAAATGTGTTTATGACGGAAAGGGGTCCCGTTATTTTTGATGGAATTGTGTTTAATGAGCGATTTCCGTGTTGTGATGTGATCTCAGAGGTTGCATTTATGGCAATGGATTTAGTGTTTCATGGCTACAAAGAGTTAGCAGATGCGTTTGTTACAGAGTATGAGACCGTAAGTGGCGATACAAGAATGAAAGATTTGTTGAATTTCTATATTTGTTACCGTGCATATATTCGAGGGAAAATCGCTTGTTTTACATTTGAAGATACAAATCTTTCTGAAGAAAAGAAAAGAGAAGTGAAAGAAGAAGCACAGAACTATTTTGCATTAGCAAAGAAATATTCAGAGTTGTTCTAAAAATTCTCCTAGCCGTGCTGTTACGTATGCTTTGTCTGCTGCATATGTTTCTGGCGTTACAGCATGGTCTAAGACAAAACCACCGCCATGTCCACGGCCACCACCACCATTTAGTTGGCAGAAGTCTGGAATTCTTTTGCCAACCCCACGACCTTTTCGGCCATAGATGATTACATTTGGTAAGCCATCGTACATTACAACTATTATGTCTTGTTCAGGATGGGCGGTTGGGAGATAGTCCGGAGCATCTTTCATGTAAAGAATTTTAGGAGAGAAAGCGAATGTGACGTTATACCGGCCAACAGGTTCATGCTCGACTGTTGACTCAAGCTCATGATATGCTTGCTGTTTTCGTTCTGCAAAAATGCCCAGAACTTCTTGATACGGTGGTGTAAACGCACTCTTGCCCACTAACACTCTCTCCTCTGCAAGATCGCCAACAAGTGTTAGTAAATCAAAGCCGGAGGCAATGATATCTTGGAGACCATATGCTTGCACTGCAAGAGGACTTTTTTTCCTCTCAAAGTCATGAGCATGACCCAAAGCTGCGAGATGTTGTGAATGGGGATCATCTGCCGCATACCTACCAACTACTAATTCAGCGCCACACTTTCCCATATCTATAACGACACGGTCGCAATGTCTTTCAAGCGTTGGCAACCACTCTTGTGATCCTTTATGGTGGTCATACCATTCTAACTCCTCATGGCGATCTTTAATAGATCGGAAAAGAGCCTCATCACGGTTGTCACTCTGAATTGCAATGTCTGCAACAATAACTTTCCCTGGGTCAGCTTGTAATAATGCTTCAAACGTCTCTGGCAAGTCACCGTATTCAGCGAAGTAATGTTCCAAACGGTGATCGGCAGCAAGAGCTCTACGGAGAATTGCGTGTGAGACAATACCGTCGGGATCTGCTCTATGTGCAACTATATGGTGTAACATTTTAATTTGATTTTATCTTGGTTTTATAACTATTTATTCCTTAGAGAACAATGGTACAGCTAACTTCTGCTCGCCCAGATAATCAGTTCCCGTTGCTAATGGAATGACACATTGATTAAGACGGCCTACTTCAGGTAATACTCCAACTTTTCCAGAATTGCAATAACTAAATGTGATCTCTCCGGGCAAGATATGACCTGAGAAAGGGTCAACCGCAATTGGGTTATTAACATCACCAATAGGTAAATTGAACCATGCATCGGTCATCGGTGCTTCAGTTACGGAAGTATCAATTCTTTGTTGATAAATATCCCCCACTACTTCTGCTGAAGTGGAACCCCAATACCGAAGGCCGCCTTTTTTGAGAGGTCGTAATTCTCCTTTAGAGCCTTTCCAATCCCCTAACCAGCTAACGTGAACTTCTAACGAGGATGGATCGACAACGCCATCTCCCAAAGAATCTGTTGGGGGAGCAACAAGTACGAATGTTAAACTATCATTTTTCATTGAAGTTCCTGTTTTCCCGCCGATTGCGACAGCTTTTTCTCCTGCATTAATACTACCAGTGTATTTCCGATCTGCGGTGAAGCCGCCTAAAGAGGTTGCAGTTCCAAATTGTGTTACTCCCTGTAATGTCTGAAGGATTGCACTTCGTGCTTCAGTTGTGTAGCCGGGAACAGGTGCGCATGTCGGTTCGGCGGTGTAAATTACTTTACCGTTTCGTTTCACTTGCGAAACGGAATACGGCTCACATCTATTTCCAGTTGTTAATGAAAGATATGCTTGTCCAAGTTCTATAGGCGCAATTGGTTTTGAACCAAGAACAATGGAAGGAAGAGGCTTCCACTGTGATGCCCCATCAATACCAAGTTCTTCGATAAATTGGAAGAATGATTTTATTGCAACTTGTCTTGTATAATCTGGATGGTTTAATGGATCTTTATCCATTTCAGCAGTGGTTTGGGCAGTGGTAAGTCTGTCTATAATATGTGCTGGGATCATGCCCGCTAAATGTACTTGATCAAGAGATGCTGCTAAGAGACGATCTCTTTGTACTTGAACGAGATCTGGGGCTGAAACGCCACTAGGAACTGCTGGGAGAAGTCCTGCTGCATGATCTCTTTCTAAAGGTGTTGCTTGAGCTTCAAGTATATTTACTGTCCCATTCATATACTGATGTTGGGGGTGAGTCTGGTTAGGGAAATATGCTGGTTGTAATGTGCCATTATGTTCAGTAACGAAGAATTGTCCTCCAAGTGTTTCTCCTTTCGCGAATCGCGCTAAGTCTTCTCTAGCACTTTCGATCATGAATTTGAGATTACCATAATTATCAAAGTCGATTCCATCAAGTGCACCTGCAAGTTGTGGCGCTTTTGCTTTCAGGTCCCGCTTTGCAGCACTAAATCGATATAATTCTGAACGTCCGCTCGGGAATTCTCGCTCATAATTTAATCGTAATGTCGCTGTGTGTTCATCAGGATCGCCACTTCTTCTTTGTGCTATGCCAGAGGCAATATACCATTGATCAAATTCTTCATTAAGTGAGCGGATTAACCAACTTATGTGGCTTCTTGTGTCTTCTGTGGTCTTCGGCGCTGCTCTTATTTCACGTAATTCATCTCGTAGCACTTCTATTTTGTTCTCTCTTGCATCTCCCTCAAGCATAACATAATCGTCAGTGTTGTAAACAATACCAATGGTTTCCATGCCGGCGGTAATTGAAGCTCGATACTCTACTTCAGTGGCACGTAACATTTTTCTTGCAAGCAACTCAGTTACCTGGGCGGGTGAGAAGTAATCAGCGGGTACGCTGGCTAACGTTTCTTGAAGTTGCACAACTACTTGTACGGGAATTTTTCCATCTCTATGAGCAATAACCAGATTGTCCAAGTTGTATGCAGTTGCCTCAGCTGTTTCTGTTGGTGGAGTTACGCTTTTTAGTGTTGATGCAGGGTTATGAAGATTTGTGATGGGTTCTTCTGTTAATGTATAACCAACACGTAATTCTCCGTTTACTGGAAAGACGAAAAAACTTCCTTGGGAGGCATGTCCAGGGGTTTTTGCAATACCTGCACGGTAGTCGGTACGAGCAGCAGCAGCCATTGTTTGTAAGCCAAGAGAAGTTCTATACGTTTCACGAGTTATCTCTTCCAAGAATGGTTTTTTCTTTTCCGTAACTCTAACTCCTTTCAATTTCTTACGCACTTCATCATAGCCAACGCCATGCGGTAATTTCTCAACTGCTGCAATGATGTCTGGAGCAACACCCTCCTCTGTTAATGCAGCAACAACAGTTGCTTTTGCAGCATCATATTTCATACGTTCAACAACGCCGGGAGTAAAGTTAAGTCCAAATTTGTCACGGAGTCTTTCTCGGAATTGTTTGGGGGTTTCAGCGTTTTCACCACGTCTCTGCGCCATGTCAACAGATGCTGCGATTTTTGCAAACTCTGCAGGAGATACTTTATCTAATACATGATATAGCAGATACGCTGTTGCAACGTTATCGGAGTTAACACCCATTCCCCATAAAGTTGTATCCTTGTTACCATTATAATGTCCATTCGTCGGAACCCAAGGTCTATCACCAATAAAGAATGGTCTTTCTGTGTTTGGAATACCATCAGTGATATCCCAACCATGGGAGATTGCGTAGGCCAGTAGTAGTGGCTTGAGAGTTGAACCCGGTTCATGGGCCGCTGCGGCATGGTTGAAGTCACGATTATCCCAGCTTCCGAGCAGGGAAGTTATTTTTCCATCAGATTCTAGGTGTACATAGGAACCTGCAAAGGTTGGTCGTTGTTCAATGTCAACCATAAATGTTCCGTCGTCGGTTTTACCGCTCACACTTGCGAGGAAGACTTTGCCTTCGTGGTCATTAAATTTGTCCATAAACTCTCTTGTGCAAGTGATGTTACAGGAAGCGTTTCTCCCTTTACGATGTTTATTCCAGGCTGTTGCGAGACGTGTGATACTTTCATAATCCATAATACCTGTTGGATACTCTATGTTGTCAGTGTCATCGCCAAATGCCACTTTGATAGTGCTAAATTTTGTTTGTGTTTTCTTTGTTTTTCTAGTTCCCGATTTTTTTACTTTTACAAGACGTACTTTGTAGAATTCTCCTTCTTCCGGTTGTGTTACATTACTTGGTTTAACGTCATCATCAAATAATTTTATTCCTTCTAAGCCAATACTTAGTGGAGTCAGTGCGTGCCGAAGGGTATATTGGTCCTGTGTCTGTTGGGCAAAATCTAGTGTTGTAGCTATTTCAACTCTTCCCTGGTTCCAATACTCGGGAAGTTTTCCCGCTTCATGAAGTGCATCCAATTCTTCAAGTGCAAGTGTGGCACTAGAATCTGGTTGCTTAACAACACTGCCTTGCTTGAATGGAACGCCTTTCTCAGCAAGAAGCTTTTTTGCATCACTATGTTCTTGAGGAGTGATCTTTCCTTCTTCTAACATCCTCTTAAGAACATGAGCTGTTCTGCCAATAGCAGCATCTTTTGCTTTCTCTCGCTTTTCTCCAGATGTATTCAAAGGGTTGAGCTTTGTTGGATTTTGGTACGTTCCCGCTATAAAAGCAAGTTCAACCACACCAAGTTCCTTTAAGGGTTTATCAAAATAATACCGCGCAGCATCTTCAGGTCCATGAAGACGAAGTGCTGAGGAGTTCATGTTAAAATATAACTCGATTAATTTCTCACGCCCTCCCCTTGAACCGTATTTCTTTACTAAAGAATCAGTTAATTCCCAACCTGCCGTTGCTTGTGGTATTTTATAGTCAACAATGCCACCATGTTTCATCTCTTGAGCATTTTTCGCAATTTGCATTGCTAAAGTGCTACCACCAAGTGTCGGTTTACCACCGATGAGAGCATTATAACCTTTACGTACAGCTGCTCTTGCAATCCCCATTGGATCGACTCCATCATGTTCCCAGAAATTTGCGTCTTCCGTTGCAATAAGCGCGTCGACAAGAGGTTTTGGTAAGTCGTCAAATTCAACATAATCAAAATGGTTATCTTCACTGTCAGCTAATGCAGCAACTTTGATGCCATGTCTATCAGAAACTGAAACATTTTGTCGTAAACTATGTTCAATATTCTCTACCCAATTGCCGTGTTCCTGTGTTGCGAAATATTTTGCACTATGCCAAGCAACAGGTACTGCAAGTGCACCTACTACACCAGCGATTGCCCCCCATTTTGTTGCGTTCCAACCCCAATGTTTAAGTCTATCAACTAATGTTCTTCCTGTTTGTGAAGAAGATCTTTTAGGGGCACGGGTCTTAGTCTGGCGGGGGGACTTTCTTTTAGAAGATCTTGATTGTGGTGCAGCACGTGTTCTGGTAGGAGCTCGTGCAGAACTTGATCTACCTCTACGTGGAGGAACATGAGATCTAGGAAGGCGCGCCATAGAGGGCCAAAAAGAGGCCATATTTATTAATGTTTTTGACGATTGTTACTGTTTCGTAGTAAACTATCTGTGGAAGCGGGAGATGGCGTCAGTAATTTCGTCGCCTGAATTTGGTGTGGAAGAAGGTTTATCGCTGAATTTGAGGATCGGAGGAGTGGTTGATTTTGGTGCAGGGGTTGGTGTAGCAGCTGCTTTTTTGTACTTAACATTCCATGTTTTATCTTTAATCTTCTTTTTGATTCCATCAAGATCATATTTCGGTTGTTTAGGTTCCCACAACATTTTTTGCAAGACATCATCTTGCATTCTCGGGATGATATGGACGCATAATTTTCCAGGAGGATTATCGTCGGATTCCCCGGATTTAACAATGATATTTGTTGCATGTGCGCCGAGGCCTTCAAACACCGCAGTTGCTGCAAAGGAAGCAGCGAAGAATAGATGCTCAGCGCTTTCTTGCGAGACTTTCTCGAGATACTTTTCCTCTTCTTTACTATAAACTTCAATATGGCCCGCTGCGACTCCTTTTTGGGGAATGGTGCAGAGAACTTTTTCATCTTCGTAAATGACAGAAGAGGATTCGTAGATGGGTGTTAAGAAAGAGGGGATATCTCCTTTACCAACATGCCACTCTGCAGGGTTTCTGCCAAAATGATTGCGCATCATGATAGACAAATTATTAGCAAGCATGTTGATCTTTTCTTGTTCTAACGTTGCTTTTGATTTCCAAAGAAAGTTGAAAAATCCATCATCCTCTTCACGTGGAAAAATATGCAGTAGAAAGTGAGGTGATCTCTGACCAGCAGGACCGCCGTTGGCGATGAAAACGTTGCTGCCCGTTGTAAGGAACGCTTTTTTGACAGCTCCACTAAGTTGTGGTAGTAACCCAAAGTAGTGTTTGAACTCATCAGCCGGAATGTAGGGCATGATTGGATAGTGTTCTTTCAGGAAGAATGTTGTGTGGCCTTTCAGAGCTGGAAAAATATCAAGAACAGCCATGGTTTTGTCATCTTCAAAAACGATTTTACTCTCTTGTTCTTTGGAGATAATTTTACAGAAAATACATAGCTTTTTTTGTTCAGCAAGCTGTGCTTTGATTTCTGGTGTGAGTTGCATTTTAGTTGAGGCGGGTGGATGATGGTGACTGGCCAGAAAGTGCTGCAATAGACTTTTCTAATTCATCAGCCTGATCCTCTAATGACATATGGTAAGTATCCTGAATAAAACCCATAAGCCTTTCACCATCTATAACTGATCCGACTACCACAATTTTAGAACCCCTTTCACCGGCGTTTTTCCAAGCGTAAAGACCACAATCAGGTGTTTGTACAGACAAAACAGCCTCGGAGGCATCATCCCAATCAAATCTTAACATAATTCTAGGTAGTACATCTTGAATTCTTCGGGGATCATTAAATATTTCTGGAGACAAACCAATATCCACTCTGCCTATACCTGGTTCCTGACGTGTGCAATAAACTCTTTCGGGAGAGTATCTTGATGCGCCAAAAAAAGCACTGGCAGCTTGATAGAATAAACTAGGTCTCGTGTTAGAATCCCAGTGTAGTAAAAAATTAGGGTTGCCCTTTCTGTCAAGTCTTTGGCTAAAATGGATGTCCCCTCTAGGACCCAATGAAGGCCTTTCAATCTCGACATTTGTTTCAAGAATATCTCCTGGATCGTAAGTGCCTGTCATTTTTATTTCCAAACATCTATAATCTAAGAAAAATTATTTCTTTTTACTCTTTTCTACCTGTTTCGTTAATTTTAATTTTTTGATTAACTCTTTGTATCTATTTCGAATTGTAACTTCTGTCACGCCTGCAACGTCAGCGACTTCACGTTGGGTTCGTTTCTCACCATGAATTAATGAAGCAACATATAGTGCTGCTGCTGCAATTCCTGTTGGGCCTCTTCCAGAGGTTAACTCAATATCTCGCGCCATTTCTAAGATTTCAACGGATTTGGATTGAGTTTCTGGTGATAATTTCAATGCTGAGGCGAACCGAGGGATGTAATCTGCAGGGTTCGATGGTTTAATGCTGATGCCTAATTCTCGTGTGACAAAACGGTAGGTCCTACCAATTTCTTTCTTTTCAATTCCTGACGCTTCTCCCATCTCGTCTAATGTTCGGGGGATTTCATGTCTTCGACACGCTGCATATAATGCGCCTGCAATAACAGATTCCATGGATCGTCCTCGTACAAGGCCTTTCTGAACTGCTAAACGATAAATTCGTGCCGCTTCTTCTTCCACTGAACGAGGTAAACGCAAGAATGAGCTAACTCTCTTTAATTCTGCAAGTGCTACTTTTAGGTTTCTTTCAATGGCTGTTGAAATTCTAATGTTCCACTTCCGTAAGCGGAAGAATCTGTCTCTTTCTCTGTCTGAACCTAATTTGTAGAAATCTGAAGTTGTTCCAACTTCCGTTCCCAATCCCTGATCGAATGAAGTCTGTGAGGAAGGCGCCCCAGTTCTTCGCCGATTGGAACCTCGATCATCTTCAAAACTACGCCATTCCTGGGAAAGGTCAACAATACGATCTTCAATAACTAAACCACAATCTCGACAGGTGGTTTCACCTTTTTCCACATTACGATAAATATTTTTACTGGTACATTCAGGACACTCTTTTATTTCTTTACGTCGCATTGTTATAACCCATTAAGAACATCTTCACCGTTAGTTTTAAATACATTTTTGGGAACTTATATATAAATGTTTTGGCATTTCAGCTTGATTTTGGAGGTATGGAAAGAGATTCTAATATCCCGAAACTGCTACACAACACGAAACTACTACACATTTCTTAGCT
>CAYFMJ010000008.1:0-35048 GCA_964344235.1 uncultured Methanosarcinales archaeon
AGCTAAGAAATGTGTAGTAGTTTCGTGTTGTGTAGCAGTTTCGGGATATTAGAATACGCACAAATAGGCGATATATTTATAAAGAGGTTATTATCCAAGATTACCATGGCACGATCACAAGACAGATCTCAGAGAAAAGCGTCAGGTGGACGATACTGGCAAGCTCGAACAAAAAAGAAGTTTGAATTAGCTGGTTTCGCTGCAAATACGAAAGTTGATGAGAAGAGTAAGGTACGAAGTAAAAGAGTGATTGGTGGGAATGCTAAGCAGTCTTTACTTACAGTGAAAGAAGTGAACGTAACCGATACAAAAGGTAAGACACAAAAAGCTGTGATTGAGAACGTTATTGAAAACCCAGCGAACCCTAACTTAGTGGGACGAAACATTGTGACGAAAGGAGCAGTTGTTGAGACTAAATTGGGAAAAGTTAAAGTTACATCACGACCTGGTCAGGAAGCGGTTGTGAATGGTGTATTAATTTAGATATATCTTTTCTAGTATGTAAATGTATTAAAAGTTATTTTATGTTTTAACTTCTATGTGTGGGATAGTAGGTGTTTACAACGTTGAAGAAGCAGCAGCATTTGCCCGAGAGATTCTATTACAATTACAGCACCGAGGACAGGAAGCAGTAGGGATTGCAACATCTCATGAAGGTGTTGTCCATGCACGGAGAAAAGCGGGAGATGTGCGAAATGGGTTTGGTACGCCAGTACAGCTAGAGAGGCTTGTAGGAAGTGCTGCCATTGGGCACGTACGGTATTCCACCGCAGGTAAGAAAGGAAATGGAGAAGCAAATAGACAACCGCTAGCCTGGAGTAAAACTGCGTTGGCAGTGAATGGCAATCTTACAAATGCCGGTAGCTTACGAGAAAAACTGGAAGGTGGAGGCGCTTTATTTAGTACACCAGATAGTGATTCTGAAGTTATTGCACACCTTGTAGGAAGGTCATTAGAAGATTCTTTAGAAGGAAAATTTCAAGATGCATTGTCTCATGTACAAGGCGCATATTCCCTCGTTGCGTTGTGGAACGGTAATCTGGTCGTTGCGAGGGACCCCCGTGGTTATCGGCCCCTTGCTATAGGGAGATTACGTGAGGGATACATTGTGAGTTCAGAGGAAGTTACTTTACGTAATATTAAAGCGACAGATATTCACTCTGTGGGGTGTGGAGAATTAATTGTTATTGGAGAAGAAGGTCTACAAAGTTATTCATTTCCACAAGAAACGCAAAGACAGCATTGCCTTATGGAAGAGATTTATTTTTCTCGACCAGACACAAGAGCGTTTGACCCAACAAAAGAAACTGCGTTGATTCGAACAGAACATGGTAGGCGCTTAGCAAAAGAGCAGCCGGCGGATGCAGATATTGTTATCTGTGTCCCTGATTCAGGGAGGTATGCTGCTCAAGGATACGCTACTGAGAGTGGCATCCCTTATGTTGAAGGTTTTATGCGGAATAGAAATGCCGGAAGAAGTTTTATTGAGCCAACACAAGATGATAGAGAATTAACTGTGTTGCGGAAACAGTCGCCAATTAAAGGCCTAATTGAAGGAAAGCGCGTTGTTGTTGTTGATGATTCTCTTGTGCGTGGAACGACTTCGAGAACCATTGTCAAAATGCTATATGATGCTGGCGCAGCAGAAGTACACATGAGAATTGCTTCTCCCCCGATAAGATATTCTTGTTTCTACGGCTTAGACACACCAACAAGGGAAGAACTGATCGCCTCCGACAAAGAAGTTGCAGAGATCAGAGAATTTATTGGAGCAGATTCTCTAGGGTATCTGAGTTTAGGCGCAACACAGGGGCCAGTCCAAGGCGATAATTATTGCCATGCTTGCTTCTCGGGCAGGTATGCAAATAATTTAGGTGATTTTAAGGGCATAGCTATTCGGTAAACCCACAACCCACTCGACAACCACGGGTAGAGTATATAAACGAGTTTCTTCACTAAGAATGTCGAGGTGATACCCATGGTAGATCTGAGCACAACGACAATTCGACGGTTATTTGAGAAACAAGTCAGAGACTTGACACGACGAACGATTATCCATAAAGAGGATTCGTTCGATGTACAATTTGGTAGGTGGTAATGATGAATATGAAACAAAGAATTACGGAATTACTGGCAGTGTATGAGAATAAGCAAACTTACATTGATGATTACACTTTTTCTTGCCTTACACCTCTTTGAAAGAGAACACACACCTTTGGGGGAACGATGTTCCCCCGCTTTTTCTTCATAATATTCTTAAATGGTAGTGAAATCCCTGTGTGAATGGAGGTTTTAACAGAGAAAACAGCTCGTGAGAGAAGAGTCGAATTAGTGGAGAAGATACAAGAAGGAGTATTATTTATCCATCCAACCGATACAATTTACGGTATCGGTTGTAATGCATTAGATGAAAAGGCTGTCGCGAAGTTACGAGAAGCGAGAGAAAGGCCAACGTCCCCCCTATCAATTTGGGTGCCTTCATTAGATTGGGTGAAAGAGAACTGTGTCGTTGAAGGAAAAGCGCAAGAGTGGATTGATAAGCTACCGGGGCCGTATACGATTATTGTGCCAATGAAAGAAAATGTGGTGGCTAAAAATGTTGCGCCAGGGTTAGATAAAGTGGGGATTCGATTTCCAAATCATTGGTTTAGTGAAATAGTAACGTTATGTGACTTGCCGATTGTGACGACGTCTGCCAATAAAGCTGGAGAGAAATTTATGACTGTTCTTGATAATCTCGATCCAGATATTGAGAAAGCAGTTGAATTTATGGTATATGAAGGAGAGAAGGAAGGAAGACCGAGTAAAATAATCCATTGTGATCCAGACAGGATCATCGAACGTTAGTTGTTACTCCCGAGTGAGAAAGTTTTATATAGAACACGTTCAATTTGTTGAATATGGGAAACGATATATTTTCAGCCTTTTTCCGGTTTGGAAGAGGAATGGGACAGTTATCTTTGAGAATGGTAGCGCTTACTCCATTTTGTCCGTGACCCCCGCAGTTCCAGGCCATGCACTTGTGATTCCAAAAAGACATGTAGAAAATCTACAAGACTTAAGAGGGAAGGAATTAGAAGATTTTGTTGATGCTTTACCGGGAACTAAAGATGCAATTCGAGAGTTATACAAAGGAGATGCTAGTAGAATTGTCGAATTTTATCAGGGTTTAGTTAGCAACCCGCCAATACCAATCTCAAGGGATTTGGGTGAAATGATGTTAGGACATGAGGACTTAAGAGTTCCCCCTGATGAGATTGCCTACAATATTGGGATAAATGTTGGAGAATATGCTGGGCAAATGGTAAACCATTTTCATGCACAGTTGTTTCCTCGAAGAGAAAGAGGGGCAGGGATTGTTACGATGGTGCGTAGTTATCTCTCTCCAGATTCAAGAGAAACTTAAATCCTCATTTTTTCGCCATCGACGTAATACGTTGGGCTCTTAAAGACTTGATCACCATGGAAGATTGTTTTGATATCACCGCCAAACCAATAATTGCTGCCAAAGGCAATATGGCCAGTGCCCATCACTTTCTCGTCCATGATCATTGATCCAATTAATACAGAACCGGGGTTAATGCCAACGCCGAGTTCCCCCACCAAACGGACTCGGTGAGGACATTTTGCGCGGTCTTCAAATTTTTGAAATGTTTTTTCTAACAAATGAGCGTGTTTACCTTCTAACTTGGTAACAGCACCATCTTTAACGTGGACAGTTACCGGTTCGTCTAGTAGGAATGCACCCTCAGCTGTTTTCATGCTGCCGTCAATAACGAAAACACCATTAACTCCTGTTAAGCCACGTGGAGGGATGTAGACTTCCCCCGCAGGGATGTTTCCTCCAGTTCCAGGTTCATGGTACTCGCCAATATTGGGGATGGCTTGCATGCCCTCAACGTCAAAAGTAATGTCTGTACCGGCTTGTGTTGTTACGCGAATTGTTTTTGCTTTATCCCATCTCTTTTTGATAGCCATACCTTTCTTTTTCATACGGGAATAATTAATGGACATTGCTTCCATGAATAATTCAAAGTAACTGGTCTTTACATCACCCAAACCAGTTGCTGATGAGAAACGGTGCTTCTGATTTTTACAGAACGTTCGGAAACTTTTCTCCAATCCGAATCTTCCTAATTTGTTAGAGACACAGACAATAACAATATTTCCCTGATCTAATTTTTGGATTGCCCTAACGACATGTTCATCGGCATGCATGAAGCCTTTCTTTGGTTCTTGGAATAGGATACTGACGTTAAGGCCTTTCTTTTTTGCGGCATGGTAATAGCCATAGCCAAGCATTGTTGCGAGAGTGTTATCTCCATTGCCATAATCGCTGATGATGAGAATCTCTTCGTTTTTTACTTTCAGACAGTTTTTCATAATTTTGTAAAATTTGCTACTTTGTTTCTCTACTTTTGATGTTAATTCTGAAGGAAGACCAAACATAGAGTGATTGTATAGTAAGAGATTAAAAAGATTGTTGTTTGGGAGAAGTGATTAATCGTCGCTGCTAATGATCTGAAAGAGGGTGTGATAAATCTCCCAAAATGCGGAAGTAGTGTTTGTGGCTAGCCACGTTAAAGCCATACCACTTGCCAAAGTACCGTCGGAATCTGTGAAATAATCAATGCCACCCTTTATCATTACGCCCATGGTTAGCCAAAGAGAAACGCCAAAGCCCTTATTGTACATTACCGTTGCAATGTCTGCTACATCTTCTCTTAGGCTTTCTCTCTGTAGGTAGAAAAGGTTATCAGCAGTGAAGCGAGCATATAATCGAGCAGCACCTTGAGCGAAGGGGTTGATGTATGCGTCTTCCCAGAGTTCTATTCGCTCAAGCAGATTCATTTTTCTTTATTTTTGCAATAAAAAAGCCTTCCGTGTCATTATCCTGCGGCCAGAGACGGACGGTGTATTTGACCTGTGTGTTGAATTGGATGCCTTTGAATTCCACTATTGGAGGTTTGTGTTTCAAGCCAGGAAGTTTTATAGGGAGAACTTTTGCATTTGGGTGTTTTTCTGTTAAGAGGTGGACGATTGCTTCGTTCTCTTCTGGTTCTAAAGAACATGTAGAGTAGACAAGTTCTCCACCGGGTTTGAGGTTGTTGAAAGCGTTCTCTAAGAGTTTGATTTGTTGTCGTGCAATTTTTTTTATCATTCCTTCATTCCAGATTTGAATTGTTTTGAGACTTTTTCTGATTGTACCTGTACCACTGCAGGGAGCATCTACGAGAATTTTATCAAATTGAAATTCTTTGAATCTCTCGCCAGACATTTTGGTAACGATAACGTTCGTGATACCGGATCTCTGGAGGTTGATTCCAAGAGATTGTAGACGTTGACCTTTGTAATCGTTTGCTATTAAGAGGCCCTGATTCTTCATCATCGCTGCCATTTGCGTTGTTTTACTACCGGGGGCAGCGCACATATCTAGAACAATCTCTCCTGGTTTTGGTTGCAAAGCAAGTGGCGGGATCATCGAAGCTGCTTCCTGTACGTAGATTTTGCCGAGATGATGTTCAAGAAGATTTCCAACATCTCTCCGTTCTTCATTGGTGATCCAAAACCCTTCTTTACACCACGGGATTGGTTGTAATTTCCAGCCTTTTGCTTCAATTGATTTCTTTGTTTCTTTGACTGTTGTTCTGAGAGTGTTGATTCTGATGGAACGTGTAAGAAAAGAGAGGGAGTATTTTTTGAAGTCTTCCCAATTGGTGAGCTGTTCATATCTCGCTTTGAATTTAGGTTTGAATTTTATTGCATCTGAGTTTGTGATGGGTTCTAATTCTGGCATAGATTGAAAGAGAGAGTGGTTTTTATAAGGTTTTAGCTAGAGAATGATTTTCCGAGGATGAAACAGGTTTCGTTCCACCGGTAGTGGTTCTTGAGTTCTGCTTCTTGAGTATAGCCATGTTGTTTATAGAAATCAATACCTTGTTCTGTTTCGGCAATTGTCAATTCGATTTTAGCAGTCTGTGATTTTTCTTTAATGGTGTTTTCTGCATGTGTCAATAATTCAGCTGCAATCGTTTCGTTGATGAATGCGAAATGTCTGAATTTCCAGCGTGTGTGGGAATTGTCAGTGCTTTTTCCTAGTAAGACAATGATGAGAGCACCAAGAATTTTGCCATCCTGTTCGTAGATGAGGAAATCCTCCCGTTCTAATGTTTCCTTACGAAGGTATGCTGTAATGATATCAGCATCCTGTTGAAATCTATTGTGGGTAGGGAAGAATTCTTTATACAGTGTGATAAGTTGTTCATAATCGGAATCTTGGATTAAGCGGATAGTCATAGCTTTTGAGAGAGCTAGACTTTTTTAAATTTTAGGGTAATATTTAAGAAAAATGAGGCAAAATAAGTAGTATGGACCAAAAAAGAGCAGCATCAGCAATTATCTTTAACTTGGAGGGCGAAGTGCTATTTGCACGAAGAGGACCAAATAAAAGACCGTTTCCAGGAGTATAGTCACTGCCCTCATCTTATGTTAGGGGTGAAGGGGACCCAGTTGATTACCTCGTTGCAGCTACAAAAAGAAAATTAGGAATTGATATTGCAACTGTGGAAGTATTGGGAGAAATGCGTGCCCTACAGGCTGATTATGAGCTTCACATGGTTGATTATGTCGCATGGATTTTGGAAGGCACACCAGTACCTGACGGAGAGAATTTTACAGAAGTGGATTACTTTGATCCGCTTGCAAGACTTGGGCATTTAGACCGATCAAAAATGGGGCTTTGTACTCAAACACTTCTGAGAGAGTTGGAACGTGATCCGTTGTTATGGCAGAGATATGCTATTAGAGAACCAACTGCTTAATTCTTAATCAAAAAGTTATATAAACCAAAACAATTTACAAATACCATACAAGAGGTGTTGAAATGGTTAGAGTTGCTATCAATGGATTCGGAAGAATTGGCAGGATGATGCTGCGAGCAGGGTTTAATGATAAAAAATTAAATGTGGTAGCAGTAAACGATTTAACTGATACAAAAACATTAGCGCACCTCTTCAAATACGATTCTGTGCATGGAACGTTTCCGGGAAAAGTGAGTTTTACAAAAAATTCTTTAACAATTGGCAAGAGAAAAATCAAAGTATTTGCTGAGAAAGATCCCGCACAATTACCGTGGAAAGATCTTAAAATCGATGTGGTTGTTGAAAGTACGGGACGGTTTAGAGATCCCAAAGCTGCAGCGGCCCATTTAACTGCAGGTGCGAGAAAAGTTCTTCTGTCAGCAACGTTTAGATCAAAAGAGGGTAAGGTGCCAAGTCATGCGATTACGGTAGTGAAGGGAGTTAATCATACAAAATATAACAGAAAGAAACATACCATCGTTTCCAACGCCTCTTGTACAACAAACAACGTTGCACCGGTGTTGAAAGTTATTCAAGAAAAAGTAGGGATTAAGAGGTGTTCATTCAATACTATTCATGGATACACCTCTAGTCAAAGAATTGTTGATTTGCCGCATAAAGATTTACGACGAGCTCGAGCTGCCGCTATTAACATTGTCCCTACAAGTACAAGTGCTGATAAAGCTGCAGTATTAACACTGCCTGGTTTGAAAGGGAAGTTAAGAGGGTTTGCATTCAGAGTTCCGATAGTCAATGGGAGTGTGACTGAATTTACTATTGAAACGAATAAATCAGTAACGGTTGACGGCGTAAACAAATGGTTTGCGGGTGCTGCACGGGGAAAAATGAAAAGTGTTATTGCATACTCTGCTGAGGAGTTAGTGTCGACAGATATTATTGGGAATCCACATTGTGCTATTTTTGATTCAAAATTAACAACCGTTGTTGATAAAAAGCTGCTACACGTTGTAGCGTGGTATGACAACGAGTGGGGTTACAGTAATCGAATGGTGGAACTGATTAAGCACATTGCGTGATTATTCAAAAAACAACTTCTTGACTCCATTTACCTTTCTCACACGACCAATGAGATTCTGTAAGTGTTCTAAGTCTCGTGGAATAACGTTGAATGAACACTGTGCATAGTTATTTCCAATTAATTTCGCTTTCGCCTCTTTCACCTCAAAACCAGTATTAGCAATAGTATGAAGTAAATCAGCAAGTAAACCACTTCGTTCATCTGCTTCAACATAGAATTTTATTTTTTGGTTGAATGTATTACGCCACTGTACAGGGAGCCATCTATTTGATTCTTTCAGTGCTTGCCTACAGCCGTTCCAGTGTACAGAGATTATTTTTTTCTTTGTGAGAATACCGACAATCTCATCACCTGGAATTGCTAAACAACATTTTGCCAAGATACAACTTGCTTTAGGAAATTCCTCTGAAAGAACAAGCGTTCCCTGTTCCTCCGTAACTTCTGGTTTAAATGACCGGAAATAAATGCCCGGCAGAGATTCATATTGTTTCAAAGACTTTCTAATTTTCTGACGAGATTTAGCAGAGGTAACAATCTTAATCCAACTTCGCCGCGGTCGTTGATTTTTGTTTGTAACCACTTCGACAACATCCCCCGAAACCAGTTTATGTTTGATTGGAACGAACCTACCATTAACTCGTGCACCCACGGTTTGAGAACCAACTTCTTCATGCACCGAGAACGCAAAGTCTAGAACGGTTGAAGAGCGAGGGAGTTCTTTGACATCTCCCTTTGGTGTGTAACAATAGATTTTGTCACCAAAAAGATCTACTTTAAGAGTTTCAAGAAATTCTTTATTCTCAATGTTCTTCTGCATGTCAAGAACACCACGTAACCAGGCAATTTTTTTCTCAAACTTCTCTTCTGATTTACTGCCTTTGTATTTCCAATGCGCTGCTAATCCCTCTTCTGCAAACTCGTCCATCTCAGGTGTTCTAATTTGTACTTCTGCTATCTTGCCATCAGGTAATTTAATACCAGTGTGTAGAGAACGGTAAAAGTTTGGTTTGGGATTGGCGATGTAATCTTTCAATCTACCTGAAAGGGGTTCGAAGTTTTCATGTAAGATTCCGAGGAGCGCGTAGCAATCTCTTTCTGTGGGAACGATAGCACGTAAGCCGATTAAATCATATTGCTGGGAGAAGCTGAGACCCTTCTTCTGCATTTTTTTGTAAATGCTGTAGATGTGTTTCGGTCTGCCTTTGAGTTTTGTTATTTGGATTTGATCATTAACAATGTCTTTGATTAATGAAAGAGCCCCTTCAACATTTCGCTCTCTTTTCTCTCTGGATTCTTCCAGAAAGTTCTGGATTTGTTGATGTTTTTTCGGATTGAGGTTCTGAAAAGCAACGTCTTCTAACTGTACTCGAATTCTTTCTAATCCTAAACGGTAGGCCAGAGGAGCATAGATGCTGAGAACTTCCTCCGAAAGTCGTTTCTGTTCTTCTGGTGGGAAGATGTGGACGCTCCGCATGTTGTCTAACTTGTTTGCAAGTTTAACGAGCATAACTCTAATGTCACCCAAAGTGGTTAAGATGATTTTTCGGAGTGCTTCGGAGTCTAACTGCGGGTTTTTTGATTTAATTTCGTTAATTTTCCCAACTTCACGGATGAAACTAAAGATGGTTTCACCGAAAAATTTTTTGATATGTTTTGCATGTTCAGTATTCTCAAGTGAATGTAGTATCCCTGCAATGACAACCTCAGGTGCCGAATTGTTTTGGATTAGAATTTGGCCAACTCTGCAGTTGTGATCAAAGAACGTGTCTCCTACCAATCGTTTTTTTTCAGAAAGTGCTTGTTCCGCCAAGAGTACAGCTTGCTGAAATTGTTGAAGATCTTCCTCACTATACTGGTGCTCCTGCGCTAAAGTTTGGATCGCTGTCTGCATTGAGGGTTAAAAGGGTTGATTATTAAAAAGGTTTAGGAAGGAAAAATCTATTTCCCCAGAAACTCTTCTATTCTCAATAACTGGTTGTATTTCGCTGTGCGTTCCCCCCTACACGGAGCACCTGCTTTGATCATACCACAACCTAACGCAACAGCAAGATCAGCAATAAAGGAATCCTCTGTCTCACCGCTTCTGTGAGAAACCATTACGTTCCATCCAGCATCCATCGCTAGTTTAGCAGCGTCTAACGCTTCCGTTACTGTGCCGATTTGGTTAACCTTAAGAAGAAGACAGTTACCTGCTTTGTTACGGATTGCTTTCTCCACTCGTTGTGGATTACTAACGGTAAGATCGTCAGTAACGATTTGAATGTTTGTTTTTTGTTTCAGAGTGTTGAAAGACGTGAAGTCATCTTGTTGAAATGGATCTTCGATTGAAATGATTGGAAAGCGTTTGGTGAGGGAGAGGTAATAGGAAGTTAATTGGTCTGCGGTCATTGTTTTACCACCAAGTTTGTATTTTTTGTTAGAGTAGAAATCAGACGCTGCTGCGTCGATGGCAATGTTACATTTGTTCTTATAGCCAGCCGTGTTGATTGCTTTCGTCAGGGCTTTGAGAGCGTCTGTTGTGTGTTTATATGGTGGAGCGAAGCCACCTTCATCAGCAACGTTGGTTCCATTTACCCATTCTTTGTGGAGTTGTTGTTTGAGTGTGTGGTATATTTCCGCTACTATCCTGATATTTTCTTTAAATGATTTTGATTGAGGAACAAGCATGAATTCTTGGATCGCTAAACTGTTATCAGCATGTTTGCCGCCGTTAATAACATTGCAGAACGGCGTAGGGAGTTTTGCTTTCTTAGAACATTGTGGGAAGAGGTTAAGATATTGAAAGAGAGGTTTACCTTCCGACTTTGCCCCAGCTCTCGCACATGCAAGAGAGATAGCTAAGATAGCGTTGGCACCGAAGTTGCTTTTGTTCACAGTGCCGTCTTTCTCCACCATCAATGAATCTATTTCTCTTTGTCTAGTACAATCCATACCGCGGAGTAGCGGGGCAATTTTTGTGTGAATGGTGGAGATTGCTTTCTGCACACCTAAACCATTGTAACGAGATTTGAAGTCACGTAACTCTTGTGCCTCATGTTCTCCTTTAGAAGCACCACTGGGCACGGAAGCAGTTCCCTGGAAGTTCTCTGTGAAGACAGTTACTTCAACCGTTGGGTTGCCTCGGCTGTCAAGAATTTCCCGCGCTCGAATGTCGTTGATGTATGGCATGTAAAAAAAGAGGCGAGGGAAGCTTATATAGTTTTAGAACTACTGATGGATTAAAAATGAAAAAAGAAAAAGAAAAATTTAGGCGAATAATGCCTTTACTGGTTTGTTGAAGCCAAGATACCAACCAATTAATCCGTGAATGATTAACCAGAAGATACCACCAACATAGCTACCCTGGAATAAACTTGATAATGCAAAGAGCAAACCAAGTGCTGCGAAGATAAGTGCAACGATTCTCGCCCAATTCTTCAAATTCCAGAGGCCACGGCCAACAAAGATATCTAAGACTCCCAGTAAGATGAACACAATTCCTACGACGACTGTAAGCGCTAAAAATCCTGAGCCTAACGCTGCGAAGAATGGAATTTGACTTACGATGGAACCAACGAAACCCGCTCCGAAGAGGAATAGGATTCCAAATAGAATAGCAAGCGCACCACCAATGTAATATAACACTGAGAGAAATTTAACTCCTCCTGGCGCTGTTTTTCCTTCTGCCATGATTTATACCTCCATGAGTTTTTTTACTCAAAAGGGGAATTAAAGTATTTAAAGCTGTTGGTCTGGTAGAACTATAGTTCTGACTATAATAATCTATAAATACGTTTGTGGAGAAGAATTATTATGCTGTTGAAAGAGGTGGTGTTACAGAATATTCGCTCATATAGACAGCAGAGGATTAATTTTTCTGAAGGTTCGACGTTATTGTCAGGAGATATTGGTTGTGGGAAGTCTTCTATCTTGTTAGCAGTTGAGTTTGCGTTATTTGGAACGTCAAGACCGGACCTTCCAGCAGAAGCGTTGTTGAAGAAAGGCGCTAACTCTGGGGCAGTAGAGCTGACGTTTAGTGTTAATGGAAAAGAAGTCATTGTGAAACGTAATTTGAAGAAAGAGAAGAGGGGCATTAAGCAAGTTGCAGGGTATATTATTGTCGATGGAGTGAAGAAAGAATTAATGCCAACGGAATTGAAAGCGGAGATTATTACATTGCTAGGATATCCGGGAGAGTTGATTACAAAATCAAAAAATTACATTTATCGGTATACTGTCTATACGCCACAGGAAGAGATGAAGTTTATTTTGCAGGAGAATGCAGAGGTTCGGTTAGATGTTCTCCGGAAGATTTTCAATATTGATAAGTACAAAAACATTCGAGAAAATGTGTGGTTATATTTACGAGGGATGAGAACGGAGATTACTGTATTGAAGACGAGGATAGAACCACTGGAGGAGCTACGGGATCAGTTGCAAGTATTTGAGAAAGAGAAGAGGGAGGTCATGAGTTTGTTGAGTGGGTTAGAACCACGGTTGCAGGAGTTGCAGAGAAACATTGCAGGGAGGAAAGAGGAGATCGCAGTTGTTGAGAAAGAAGAACGGGAACGGCAGCAGTTAGAACAACGAGGGAAGGAATTAGGATTATTGATTGAAGAGAAGCAGAAACAGATAGTGCAGTTACTGGAACAAGAGAAAAGTTTGCAGGAGCAGCTGCAGGGAGATGTTGGTGTCGGGGAGAAAGAGGTGTTGGAGAAAGAAGTTGCTGTGTTGGTTGAAGAAGAGAGATCATTATTGACGCAGCAAACGACATTGCAGGAGAAAGTTGCACAAATTCAAATGATGATTACGAAGAGAGGAAAAGAGGTTCGTTCGTTGGAGGATGCAGGAATTCTGTTACAGGAGAAGCAGACGTTAGTTGAGAAATTGCAGCAGAAGGTTGCGAGTAAGAAAGAGTTAGTTGAGAAACGACAACAGTTAGAGGAGTTATTTGGAAAGACGTCATCGTTAGTTGTGCAGAACGAGACTTTGTTAGGGAAGTCGAAAGAGTTGCGGGAACAGATGAATGGTTTAGGGAGTTGTCCTACGTGTTTGCAGGAGGTTGATTTGGATCATAAGGAGAAGATTTGTGTTGAGGAAGAGAAGAAGATTACGCAGGCAGAGACGTTGTTATTTGAGTTGAAGAAGAAGCAAGCAGAGATTAGTGAGAAGCGGGAAAATATTGGAAAAGAAATTGAGGAAGTGTTGTTGCAGGAGAATGTTTTTGTGAGGACAAAAGTTGAATTAGAGAAGTTGCAGGAACAGAGTGATCTGTTGGAAGGGAAGAAAGAAGATATGAAGAAACTCGTGCAAGAAAATAATAGTGTGATGGGACGATTGGCAGTGATGAAAGAACAGAATGTTGTGCAAGAAGTGCAGAGTAAAGTGCAGGAAAAGAGGAAATTGTTAGAGAGTATTATGCAGCGAGAGATGGTTCAACAGCAAATGCAGGAATTGCTGGGAATGAAAGTGGCTCGAGAGAAGGAAGTTGTTGGGTTGCGAGAGGAGTTGGTGGTGGTAGAGGGGTTATTCCGAGAGAAAGAGGATAAAACCGGGATGGTTGCTGAGAAGCGACGAGAAGTGGAGATGTTATTAGAACAAGAGAAAGCGTTGTCTGTCAAGAAAGCGGAAGTTATGACGAGGAAACAAAACCTTGAGCAGCGGGAAGCTGAGTTGCAGCGGAAGTTGAAAGAGTTGATGGCAGAGAAGAACAAGTTACTGCGGTTGCAAGAGTTACATCACTGGTTGGATGAATTTTTTATCAAGTTAACCTATACAATCGAGAAAAGAGTGATGATTCAAATTCATTATTTGTTTAACCAATTATTTCAAGAATGGTTTAGTATTTTGATTGATGATGAGAATATGTATGCTAGAATCGATGATGCATTTAGTCCGGTGATTGAGCAAAATGGTTATGAGATTGGATTTAGCAATTTAAGTGGTGGGGAAAGAACATCTGCATCTTTAGCATATAGATTGGCGTTGAATAGAGTGATTAATGATATTATCCATGAAGTGAAGACGAATGACATTTTGATTTTAGATGAGCCAACCGATGGGTTTAGTTCGGAACAGTTGGATAAAGTGCGGGATGTGTTGGAGAAGTTGCGGTTACAGCAGACGATTTTGGTAAGTCATGAAACGAAAATTGAATCGTTTGTGGAGAATGTGATTAGGGTTAGGAAGGATGAAGGGGAGAGCGTTGTTGTTTAATATCCCTTAGGGCGAGGAGTTCGCCAGGTTAATGCATGTTCTGAGACATCACTCCGGTAGTTACGAGTTAGTTTAATGAGTCCGCTAAATTCTCGGTCTTGATAGTGGGCTATTGCGTGGGTTAATCCATT
Source organism: uncultured Methanosarcinales archaeon (assembly GCA_964344235.1). Lineage (GTDB taxonomy): Archaea > Nanobdellota > Nanobdellia > Woesearchaeales > GW2011-AR9 > CAYFMJ01. Next base: position 14,226 of record CAYFMJ010000008.1, read on the forward strand.
TATTTGGTGGGTGCAGCGAGGATTATCTAACTGCAAAGGGTCCCCTAAAACAATAACTTTACACCCAGGACCAAGACGTTCAAGAATAGTCTTAAGTTCGTATGGTTCAAAATTCTGTGCTTCATCAACAATAACAATTGAATCACTGAGAGAATAGCCCCTCATAAAACCCGAATGCATTAATCTTATGACCTCTCGATCGGGAGGGAGATGCGCTCCTCCTGGTTTTATGTTCTTATATCGTGGTTCACGCATCTCTAGCCCGCCTCTTTTATGTTTTGGATCATAAAACATTTGTTCAAATGGCATAAAACCACTTAATGTTGATTCGTCATGAGCATGCTCGAAAGAGGCAAGAACTGGCCCTATTTTTTCCAATAAACCGCCTGGTAGGTAGCCGACCTCCCTATCCCTGCCACCCATTGTGTTATTTGGCTTAAGAACAATTATTTGATCGTATCTACTCCTTATTTTTTTGCTATCTTCATCAGTGATATCATAGCCTCTCCGGATACATTCCTCTTTATCATGAAGTAGAACTTGTTCTACGGCGGCAACATAACTCAGCAATGTTTTTCCAGATCCTTGTGAACCACAGAGGAAAAATATTGAAATATCTGGGTCTAGTAGCCCATACTGAAGTGCGAGATATTGTTCCATATCAAGTGGTTCAACTCCGAGTATATCATCGAGTTTCGATTCACCAATACGAAGTTGGCGTCTGTATTCTGAGTGACCAAGTAACTTAACTGTTCCAATGCCCTCTCTTTCGGAAACGACAACCCTTCCAAATTGATAACCACGTTTTCCAACAAAGCGAATAAATTGGTTTGGAAGAAGCTGATCATCAACTAGTGTTTGGGCGTGGGCAAGGTCTATTGCACCGCTGGCTTCATGAAGTGCAGCTTGTAGATCGGCACTTCCTGTAATAAGCCCATTGTTAACAATATCTTCATTAACCTGTAAGAACCGGGGCGATTCTACAGTAAGACCTAAATCTGCTAATTCTAACCCCTGATAACTATCGGTCGTAATAAAAGTTGGTGAACTACCATCATCACCAATAGCGTTCTGAACTAATTCTACTAAACCAGAGTGGTCGAGATCAGCTGCACCATTAACAGAGCGAAGGCGAAGAACATCTAATCCTGCTGAGACACGGTCTAAAGATGTTTTGTCATCGGGGTCCCTAACACGCTCAGCACCCCCCAATAACTTTAGAATTTCACGGCCACTTTGCCCATACTCGTGTGACTTGCTTAAACTACGGAGAACTTTCATTGGGAGAACAACAAGATTTCGGCCGCCAGAGTCGTCAGCAAAGCGTCGGAGAGCATCGCTACCACTCATTTCATAAACATCTTGTAAAGGTATGTAGACATGCGCATATTGAGTTGACATTTTAACGATTTGGCCTTAAGTACTGATCCATTAACCTCCAATCATCCTCAATACTTGCTCTACCCCCAGAAATCTGTCCTCTTTCCAAAACAGCTTCTACTAAGGCTAAACTATCTCGGCGAATTCTGTCCTCATAGGACTTTGGTTGTCGCGATAATCGGTCCAGCCAAGGGCGTAGTAAAGATCGAGCTTTAATTTCTGGTTCTTTAGACTCAAATAACTCTCTCAAGCGTGGGTCAACCCCACTTTTTAGCTCACAAAGATAATCAAAGGCAGTGGTAGGAGAGCCACGATAGCCAACAGCACTAACTGCTGCTTCCAAGCCAACATAGATGTTTTTTACTTCAGTAACCTGTAGTTCGTCAGGCCTTTGGTCTCTGCTAGGACTCTCTTCTATACCTCGCAAAAGAGCATTGAGAATTACATAACCAACAACATTTGCTCCCTCATCACCATCAGGCACACCAGAACGAAGTCTCCGAAAAAGAGTATATAATTGGGTTTCGGTTTTAGGCTTTGCCACGAGGATTCTCAGACTATTTTCAATATATAACTATTTCTATGGTAGAATGGTTACAATCACTTCACAACTGCTTTCAAACTAGCAATCCCAACTTCTAATTGTTCGTCAGTTGGTTCTTTCGTTGTAACACGCTGCAGCCACAACCCTGGTGCAATAAGAATTTTAACAATGGGGTTCTTTTCAAATTTACTGCTGAGTTTAATTAATTCATAACTAATACCTGCAATTACTGGCAGTAACACAATTCTACCCAGAAGTTTCACCCACAGCGGGCCCTGAATTAATGTGAAGACAACGATGGAAAGGATCAGGACAATGAATAAAAACGACGTACCACAGCGTGGATGGAAGCGTGTGAATTTTCGCACATTAGGCACGGTTAGTTTTTTTCCAGATTCATAACAATAAATTGTTTTATGTTCCGCTCCGTGATATTGGAAGAGTGTTTTAACATCTTTCATGAAGGAGATAAGTAAGAGGTAGCCGATGAAGAGGATAACACGGAATAAACCGTCGAGTATATCAAACAAAACACCCTCTGACTGGATGAAACGGGCTGAGAAAAATGGAATAATAATGAAGATGAGAATAGAAAATAGGAACGAAAGGCCAATGGTGAGGATGATTTCTTTCTTTGTTAATTTCTCTTCTTTGCCTAAATTTTGATTACTGCTCCAGATTAAAGCTCTGATACCATCGTAAATGGTGTAGAATAAACCAATAATGCCTCGAATGAAGACAATGTTAAAGATTTTAGGAAATGTTGAACTTTTTTCTTTCTTAATTTTGATTTTTCCGTTCGGGAGACGCACAGCTACAGCGAATTTTTCTTTATTGCGCATCATCACGCCTTCAACGACTGCTTGACCCCCGACTTCCATGTTGTAAGAATAATTGGTTATATTAAAAACCTATTGGTGAACCCCAGGAATTTCTGATTCGGTCCACCACTGTGAAACAAACCGCCCCTTGTTGCGCATGTATTCTGCGTAGGCCCTATCGGGAATTAGATTTAGTATTCTTTCCCAACGTTCTCTCACCTCTGGACGGGAGCTTGTTAATCCACGTAAAAATGATTCCACCTGCCGTGGGTTCTTCGCTTCGGCAGTGCCCAGTGCAAAAATATAGTCGAATTCAGACGCATAACGGACTGCTGCACTTTTTACGAGGCCAAATCTTCCTTCATCAATGGTTCCATCTTCTCGACGTATAAACCACTCCGCATGATACGCTACTTGTGCTGCAGCATCACCATTATGTTCCGGTCCTAAATAATTGTCTTCTGCAATTGCAATGTCGGCAAACTGCTTTAAGAGATGTAGATCTCGGCCATAGAATATTGCAGCATCACCTAAAGAAATTACAGGGCAATAATGAGGGAGAACCATCTTATTAGGTGCAATGCCAATTTCTGCGTCTGCGGAGGGAGCCTGTGAAGCAACGTCAACGAAAACAGTAAACCTCACGTAGGAGTCAGCAAAAGCATCCCCACAATGTGCCAACCCGCCAATCACGTCACGAGGGAGTTCATCCCTACCCAATTTTGATTTTGTTATGCTTAGTAAATCAGTAAGAACATTTTCTAATTGATCTCTCTCTGACCCGATAACGCCACTCGCTGCCCTAATTGCGCAATGATAATGAACAAGATCTCTCCCACAAAGATATAAAGCTTCTCCCCCTACTTTTTCTGGTTTTTGCCATTCTGATCTCTTTTCCAAGAAAATTCTTTTATATGCGTCAGTAAGCTCTGCCTCAAACAAGAGGAGTCTCTCGCCAGTTGCTGTAAGCTCCTCTAGGCTTCTTGTGTGAATTGAGCGAAGTGCATCGAGGGAGGTTAGTAGATCTGGTACTACAATAAGTTCACGTTCTACTGAGTAATAGTGTCCTGGTCTTGCTTGCCGTGCTTCAAAACTTTCTAAAGAATTTAATAAAGCGCTCCAACTCCAAGCACCAGATTTTTTAGGGCAGGTAGCCAGCCAATTCGCCGCAAATTGTTCTCTACGCAGACGAAGTTTTTCAGCACCAGACTTGTACATGTCTTCTAATTCCCAATCCGAGGGATCCTTTTCAAAACTCATTTTACTAAAGAATAGGCTCATTTTTATTAATGTTCCTCTTGTAATTACTGGTAAGTGATAAACTCACATAAACTGTCCTAAACCGGTCTGCTTGCCTTTGCCCAATAATTCTTCATCAGAATAGCCTAATACAGCGAAGATGGAAGAAACGGCAGGAAGCAGCTGATGGTTCAAATAATAGTCAGCGTCATACTCTCCCGGTGGAACGTCATCAGGAATGGCTGCTCTTTCCCGTACTAAGCCAGAGCCTTCAGCAATGATATATTCAACCATCGTTCCTGGCGTGATCTTGTGGCCTTGCATCTCCATCTTTCTCGCAACTAAAACGTGCGGGCCAATGGAAGTGTATTGCGATAAGTCACGAGTGATTTGAGTTTTCATAACCAATTTAGAGTTTGATATTTTCTTTGATTGCAGTTCTGATATTTTTTCTTTAACATATTCAATCGCTTCTTCTTTTTGATCAGATAACACCAACTCCAACACGTGTTTCTGTGTTTCCTTCGCTAATGGAGACCAATTTCTCCGTACAAATTCAAACCCAGTGATTTTAAGGCCACCATGTTCATTGATTAATGCATACTTCTTCTTCGCTCCTTTGTCTGTTCCTTTCACCGCAACAAAAATGCCTCTTGGAAAGTGACCTTCAAACTCTAATTCCATATGGCCAGGAAGTTCAAAGTTGACTTCATTCATGAATTCCATTGCTTCCGTAAGATGTTTTTCCCCCAGCAATAAGAAGCAGGAATCTGTGTCAGCATAAATTACCTGGAAGCCCTTCTGTTCCGCTTTTTGGATAGTGGTGTGAATGTAATTTCGTGCATAGGCAGTGGTTGAGGCAGCACATTCTAAGCAATACCAGCGAGCACCAAAAAAGCCGAGGTAACCATAAAATGAATTCGCAAGAATCTTAAGGGCATAGGACCGTGCTTCCAGTATTTTTGTGTCTTCTCCTTTAGTTTTCTGTTCTTTAATCAGCCGTTTGAGGTCAACCCTTCGAAGAATAAGGCGTTCCAATACAGAGGGGAGGAATTTCTTTTCTTCTCGACAGAACCAGTAGTTCTCTCTCTCGGGAACTCTTTCTTTATCTTTACAGCAATCGCATTGGAAACTTTCTGGCCCAATATTATGTGCAGTAATAATTGTCGGATACAAAGAACGGAAGTCAAAGACGATCACATCTTTGTAGAGGTTAGGTGTTGGTTCATAGACAAACGCTCCCTGGATGTGTTCACGCATTCTTCTCTCCATTTGCTGACCGGAGGCTTTGTTAGGAGCTAGGACGTTAAATTCCATCGCTCGTTTCATGATGTAGTTCTCTACAAGCTTACTAAAGCGCATGTGGATGATGTCGTAGGAAGGGACGCCAACGATTTTGGTAAATTCAATAATGTCAGGGAGAAGTTTTACAGCGAGAGTATGTGTTAGATGTGAATCGTGAAGGTTGTATTCACAGAAGTCATGTAACTTCTCGGGTTCATTATCCCAAATGTGGGCAAGTTCATCGAGGTTCACGTCATGTTTATTGTGGCCCAGTAACTCTTCCGCCACTGAATCGAGAGAATAACTATCGGTTTTGAGATTCATGCCAAGAATGTACTTGATAAATTTGAAAATGTCTAGATGGAGTGTGCCTTTAATCTTTACTTCACTGGAACGGAAACCACTTTTTGCTCTGATTGTTGGTTCAGAGTAGTCAGTACCAATGTCAAATTTTACTTTATGTTTCTTTGCCCTAGCAAGAATGTACGGGAGATCAAAACCGTCCGAGAAATATCCGGTAAGGATATCTGGTTGGTATTGCAGAATAATTTCTTTACACCGTTTTAGTAGGTCTATCTCATCAGAAACAAATTCTAAGTACTCTAATTTGTGAGAGAATTTTTTCCAAGTTATTACTTTTTTGAACGTTTCATTCTTTTCATTGATGCCATAGAATGCTATCATGAGAATTGGATTTTTTTCAAAATTGATTTCCCGATCTTTCGCGTAGGTTTCAATGTCAATAGCAAGTGTTTTCCATTGTTGTAATGCGTCCTTGCCTGCATCCTGTATTGCAGTAGCGTGAAATTCTGGAACACGTAAGGAACTGGTTTCTTTGAACTCTCCTTCTGCTTTAACAAGTGTCATCGGGGTGATGTTGACATCACGGAGGTAGCGGTGGATAAATAAAACGTCTCGTTCGTAACATTGCATACCTCTCGCTTCTAATTCTTTTGCGATGATGGGAACTGCTTTGGGATAGTTGACGTAAATTTTGAGAAACCGTTGTGTTTTCCCTAGAAGTTCTTCTTCTGTTTCTTCTATGTTTGTTATTTTTGCAGGTTGATGTCTACCCGGGATAATGATGTCTCTTATTGAGGATGACGGGATGTTCTTCGGGTCAGCAAAAAAGAATGGTTGATGTTCATGAATCACACAGATTTTTGTACCATCTTCTAGCTTACTGTAGAGGTAGACGAGTACTTTATTGTCCTGTAGTTTATAGTCAAAACTGTAGGGGTAGAAGGTTATTTCCATGGTTATGTTGGGAGCGTGATTTTTTATAAAGGTTGTTTAAAGATTTTTCTTAGAATTGAGGAATTCATTAATCGCTTGGAGTATATAATCCCCATATTTTCCTAACTTCTCGGGACCAATACCTGAGATCTTTCGTAATTGTTCTCGAGTCCTAGGTCGATCTTCCGAGAGTTGTATTAATGTTTTATCATTAAAGATGTGATAAGCTGGGAGTGTTTCTTTACGAGAAAGTTGCATACGAACTCTACGTAGTTTGTTAAACAATAAGTGATCATCACTCACGAGACTTTCCTCTCGAGAAAGAGGGACCTTCTTCGAGGGGATGGTTAATTGTTTATAACAGTCCTCACAATAGTTCTCACCCGTGTTGTAACTAAGTCCACTGGAAGCGCTGAAGAGGTCCTGGCCAGGGAGATAATGGACTTGTAGAATGTTTAATTCCTTTTTGCATGACGAGCACTTAACTATCCTTTCCATGGTATCTAAATGGCGAGCTACTTTAAATAAACTACCCACAGTTGTCTAGTGGGAAGTGGCTATTGCTTTGTTAATCGCCCAAAATTTTATATAATTTCTAAATATGGATACTACATGGGGGTTAGAAAGCGGAAGGATGATCCGCATAACAAGCGGTTGGACTTATTCTTAGAAGAGTTGCAGATTGAGAAAGATACACGAAAAAAGATTATTGCTCATGTTGAGAACTTAACAATGGATGCGTTGAAGGGCATCAGTAAACCGAAGTTACGATTACAAAAGCCAGAGGATTAAGGGATTCTTTTGAGAGATTTGAGAAGATAGTTGTCTTTGCCTTTCTTTGAGGTGACTTTTTCTGTGGGGGTTTCTGTTGTAGGTTCTTCTTTTGGGGCCGAGAGTGTGGGAAGTGTTTCTTTCAGTAAATCAAACGTTGCTTCCAATTCGTCTTCCATCATTTGTTTTGGTTCCCATTGCAAGTTAAGCCCATCATTCTCCTGACGTGGGATGACTTCAATGCTAAAGTGTGGGACTGTCTGTCCTGCGCCCAAGCCATTTTGAATAACAATGTTTGTTCCCTGGGCACCAAGAGATTCGAAGACAGCGATGCTGACTTTATTCGCTAACACTGAACATTTTTCGAGGATAACATCTGGAACCATCTCCAGAATAGTATGGTGTTCTTTCGGGATGACACTGATTTGGCCCGGTGTAGCAACGTGATCACGGATAGCTACGATAACGTCAATATCTTCTACTAAGATTATTGCGTTACTATTTCCCTGGATGATGTCGCAGTATTCACATGCCATTATCGAAATAAATTTGCGATGTCGTCTAATGACGCGTCTGTATCTGATTCTTCTGTATCGTCATCGCTTTCCTCCTCTGTTTCATCGTCTTCATCTGGTTCATCCATTTCTGGCTCATTATCTTCTTCCGGTTCTTCGGTTGGCTCTTCCTCAGGTTCTGGTTCCGGCTCCGGTGTTGGTTTTGGCCGTACAACTTCTTTTTGAATTCCCAATAATTCGTTGAGTTTGTTTTCAATTGCATTACGAACGTTTTCTTGCATTGCTGTGTCGATTAATTTACTATCAAGATCAAGAATACCATCGCCCTCTTTCCGTGGAATAATGTGAATCATAAAATGTTGCGCCCGCTGTCCTGCTGCTAAGCCATTGGCAATGAACACATTCGTACCAGATACACGCATTGCTTTGAGTAATAATTGGGAAAGAGTTTTAGCGGTGAGGAAAAGGTGGCGAAGCGTTTCTTCGGGAAGCTGCGGCATAATAGAGTAATGTTCTTTTGGGATCAGTAGGAGATGGCCTTTCGTTGCAGGATTAATATCAAGAATCGCAAAACAGATATCATCTTCATAGACTTTTTTTGAGGGAATTTTCCCAGAAAGAATTTGACAAAAGATACATTGTTGTTTTTGTAGTTGTGCTATCTCTTCAGGAGACATGTTTTTGAGTTTTTCTTCTAGCTCTTTCCGTTGTTCTTCTGTGAGTTGGGGAGCTTCTGCCATGGTTTTGGAAGGTGAAGTAGCTATTTAAAATTAGTGTTTCTTCGACTTTTGTAGGGCTTCTTTCACGTTGTTAAAATGAAGTTTGACAAATTTTTCGGGTGGTAAGTTCCGTTCTTCTAATTCGTGAAGTGCTATTTTGACATGTGTACTGCCTTTCGGTATAGGGAAACCGGCCACACTACTGAGGTAATGCAGTTGGTGGAGAGCAGCTGCTCGTGCTAAAACGGAAGCAGCGGCAACTTCGAGATATTTTGATTCCGCTTTGGTCGTAATTACATCACCAGTTGTGCAGCCAGGATACTGATCAACGATATGTTTGCCTGGTCCTAAGTCATTACGGGCAGCAGCATGAAGTTTGTTGAGCAGATCGGTCACGTTGCCGTCTTTTTTGTTGTACTCTTCTGGGAGAAGGCTTTTAATTTCGCAGGGAACTGCACGTTTAACTTCTTCTGCTAGACGAAGAACTTCTTGATCTTTGAGTTTTTTACTGTCGGCAACACCGAGTTCTTTAAGTTTGGTTCTGAGCTTGGCATCTGCACGGACGGCTGCAACAACTAAACCCCCAAATGTATCTCCTTTGAGTGCTTCGTCACTGCCAATAATCCATCCCGTTTCTTTACGAAATGATTCTTTTTTTGTTTCTTCTCCAATACTTAGCTTTTCTAATTGGCCGGCGATCTTTTCTACAGCTTCCTCTTTTCCTTGTAGCAGAAGTTTGCCTGATTTATACAGAACGAGGGAGACGTTACTTTTCTTTAAGCGGAGTTCTTCATACGCCGTTTTAGGCGCGTCCATAGTGAAGCCTTTTCTCAATAGTTTAGCGGCATCCTCTTTTGTAACCTTTTTGAATACGGGCATGGGTTGAAGAAGGGAAAGTGTGTTTAAAAAAGTACCGACAATGTGTTTGTTAGAAATCTCCTAATGTGCTCTGTTTCTTGGCTTCTTCGATGTTTTTGTAGGATTGCCATTGTTTGCGGAATAAAGAAGCATGAGTGGAGTGGTGCTCTTTCAGGAACTCTTGTGTTTTAGGATCGGACATATAGCCAGAACCGAAGTCAATACCAATTTCGGTTTTATGTTTCTCAATAATTCTATCTCGAATGACTTTTGCAATCACAGAGGCAGCGGCAACGGCAATGTAGTTAAGGTCTGCTTTATGTTCCACAATGAGGGTTTGGTTTGTGATGTTAGCTTTTTGGGTAAAGTAATCTTTGTACGCTTCTATATTTCTGCTAGGGCAATCCAGAATAATGGTGTCTGCTTTGAGTTCTGACACTAAACGGGCAGAGGTATCCGCTTCCAACCAGTTAAGGTTAGAAGTTTCTGAAGTGAGTGAGAGGTCGATTGCATCTGGTTCTACAACCTCAATACGGAAGTCGTGCACGATTTCATGAATTCTATCGAATAATTCTTCCCGTGCTTGTTTGCTGAGTAATTTAGAATCTTTCACACCCATCCATTCTAATTTCTTGAGATCTTCTTCTTTGAAGGAAAGCGCTACCATGACTAATGGTCCTAGTACAGGTCCTCTACCAGCTTCATCAATACCGAGGATTATATTGCCCATAGTATATCAGAGATTTACTATTTTTTAATAATTGTGTAAGAAGACTTAATCGTACGTGATGTCTGCTGTTGATGCGCCGGTAAGTTCTATTTTTGCACCGTCCTCCAAAGCAGCAGCATAATTCCCCAAAACTTCCTGTATTAGTGCTTCATTAGGCCAATTGCCAAGACGGTACGCCCTACCCCATGGCATTCGCACCTCTATGTAATGTCGCTCGCCTTCTGTTCCCCTGGCCAAAATAACATGTGAATCTGCATCTAAAACAACAGAACCAATATTTTTTGCAGCAATTCTTCTGGAATCAATAACTTGCGGCCTGGTGTCTGCTGTCTTTCTCATTTTATTATAACCCAAAGGCGTCAGTAAACTCGCGCATTCTTCTGTATTCTGCTAAGAAGCTTAAGCCTTTATCGGTAATCACAACAGTTTTAGTACTTTTCTGTCGTTTCTTGACTTGTTGTTCTTGGATTTCAACTAATTCTTTCCCAACAAGTTCTTCAAGATAGTGGTTCAGAAGTTTATGAGAAAGGTTTGATTTATACATTAAATGGGTTGGTTTGATAACTCCGCCTTTATTCTGAATAGCCAGAAGGATGTCAAAGATAAGTTCTAATCGTGATCGTCTGCCTGCCATGGTTATCGTGATGTTATTTTAATGTATGTAAGGAGTAGTTGGATGAAGCCAATTAACATGAACACTTCTCCAACTACGTATAATGTTTCCGAAAGGAAGATGAAGATAAATGCCAAATTTCCTAGGAAAATGAAGATAAACGCGTTCATTACTTTGAGTGAATTAGGATTCTGGGTTCGTAAGTAGTTTTTGTAGTAGTTAAGCACGATCAAACTTAGTAGGACTGTGCTCGTTAGATAAAAGACGGTGTATTGGAAGTTACTCACTACTGAGACTAAAAGTACTAGGTAGATGAATAAGCCAATTTGGGTCATTTCGTGGAATTTCTGTAATCTTCTTCTCCCCTTTTGTGAGATGAAAAAGACTAACAACCACGCTCCCAACATTGGAGCCATTTCTAGGAAATACCCTAAGCGGTAAAATATAACAGAATATTGTCGGGCTGTCCCAACAGCAGACCCAAGGACAGCATCTGCTGCTGTTCTGGCCATGCTAAAATATACCGTACTTGAAGTTATTCCTTTCACTAGTAAAGCAAAACTGACCATAACAAATGCTAAAGAGAAGTAGAGATATTTTGTTTCCTTAGACAAACGGAAAACACGCCAACTATAACCAGCAATGAATAATGCAATAACTAAACCTACAAGGTCAAACAAGATGTCCCATCCGTGGAACCATACTGGTGTAACAAACAATCCGTTCATGACAAAACCCCCTAAATTACTTAATAGTAACAAATCCGAAAGTCCATTTAAAAAGTTTATGGTTAATTCTTCTGCACTTACACTTCAGTGTGTTTATATAGATGTTTTCGTCTAAAGACAGTGGTGATTATGATGGTAAACGATCTGGAGCAATTTGTGAATGGTTTAACGACGCAAGAAATTGTGTATTTACTGTATTCAAAAGGGTTTCGGAGAGAATCCAAAATGGCACCATAAATTCATTTTACGAAAAACACCCTATATACCCACAACCTTCTTCCGGATCTTCGGATCCGGTTTTTTTATTATCCTAATTGTTCGAAGAATTTTTGTGCTGATTGACCAAGTTCATGACCCAGGTCTGACAACCTTACAACTAGATAATTAACGTCCTCATGAGTAAGTGCGAGAGTAGAGCGAGGTTCAGATGGACAAAGAGGAATTTCAAGAACAGACTGAGAAAGGAGGTAATCTCCGTCCAGAGAGATGAGGTGCCGATAGTACTGCAAGTGGTCTGCGCCATTTCGTGCTTCCGAGCAAACCACAACATGGGTACGACTACGATCATATGAGCGAAAACTTGCAACATGACTTTTATCATCAACGTGAACTTCCCAATCTCGGTGTGGCAGATAGGGGTGAGGAAATGTTAGTACTTTTGACATGGGGCCTCATAAGCACAATATAATATAAACATTTCTTTCAAAAAGAAAGATTTATTATGCAAAAGTTTTCTTGTCCCCATAATGGATCTTGATAGAGAGGTTGCGAAGATTCGGAAATTTGCACAAACGCTGTATGTGAAGCCGAAAGAATATGCGAGGCATAATACTATTCTGTTTTTTCTGATAACGTTCTTGTTTGGGTTACACTTGCTACTATCGTTTGCAGTTATCTACGTCCCATGGTGGGCTGCGCTGTTGATGGGGTTATTTCACGCATACATTCTCTATTATTATTTGGTAACGATAGTGCATGAAGGTTCACATGATTTAGTGTTTTTTGCAAGAGAAGAGAAGAATACGTTACGAATCCGAGCATTGATGCCTGCCCTTGCACTTGTTGCAGGGTTTCCTGCATTCCGTGTGTATCTGAGAGACCATATTTTACATCACCGCTATTTATCTGAAGAAAGAGATCCACAGAACAGTGAGTATCTTAATTTTAGAAAAATCCCAACATATTATCTCACACGGAAAAGACCAGCATTTGATTGGAAACACTTCAGTTCAGAAACAAATTGGGTTGCCTATGTTATTGCCGGACTATTATTCCTGGGTCATCTTTGGTTAGTGTGGTTATGGGGAGGAGCATTAGGAATTCTATTTGGCTTAGCAATTCCAATGGTTGGAGCGGTATTGTTAAATGCCATTAGAATTTCATTCCGGCATTATAGGTTATATCCAAACCCAATGCCCCTACGATCGAGGGCATATACGTTTTTAGGATCGAGAGTCATCGGACCAGGAGGATTACGCTATCATTTCTCTCATCATTTATTTCCTAAAATTCCATCATATAAATTAGGGAGGATGTATCGCTGGATTAGAAAGAATTGTTCGCAAGAGTTAGTGGAGAAAGTGCAGTATACAAAATTTCATTGGAAAGACTTTTGGTAATTACAGAAGGTTAAATGTATTACAGAAGGTTAAATGTTTTTAATTTGGGAATATCGTCATTACAGTATGGGCAGGTTCGTGGTCTCTTTCTAAACGGATCGTAGCGAAAAGAAAATTTACACTTTAAACATGTGCAACGGACATACTGTGTTCCAGGAATTTTGCTAAACTGTGCCTGGTTTTCTTGCTTCCGGAGTTTCGCTGCTTTCTCTAAATAATCATCTTCAGCATCCCACCCAGGAGGCCTTGCGGGTAGTTCTGGTTTCTTCTGTAACTGTTCCTGTCGCTTTTTCGTAGCACCGCTAAAACAGTTCGGACACACCATCATTTTGTATTGATAGTGTAGCTTAAATGAATCAGAATCCGCTTGTTGGTTACAACCCCGACAGTTCACTTTAATTCCCATGGGGAAAGAGTAGAAAGTAAATGTATTTATAGTTTTGGATAGTCTAGGAGAACTTTGGTTTGGCAATGGTTTTTACGCGTTCTCTTACATAGGGGCGTTTAATAATTGCAACAATAGCGTTTGCTAATTGAGGATGTTCAACGGTAACACGAGCCATGATGTGTTTGCCTTTGGTAAATGTGTTTTTATTTTTCTTTTTGAACTGTTTGACATGTTCTTTCAGTTCAAGAGGTGGACCCTGTCGGATTTCTTCACTAGGACGTTCGCTTGTTTTTGTGATGTAATAGAATATCGCTTTCTCACCTGGCTGCCAAGACCAATCTGCCTTCAGTACGGTGAACGGTGCTAATTCTTTTCTAATATGGTTAAATGATTTTACTAACTTGACACCAACAACGTCTTCCTTGCCTTTGAGTGATGTAACTGTAAGATAAACAAGGTGTTGATTTTTTTTCAGTTGTTTTGAGAGTGTTGTGAAAGACACATCTTCCTGTTCGAAGAATGAAACAGATGGTTTTGCGAGATATGCTTTCGCTGTTTTTATGAGTGCTTTGTATTTCTGTTCTGAGAGAGCTGCAGCTGCATTTCTGTTCTTGTCAACTGGATCAATTAAAACTAGCGGGGAAACGGTTTTTGATTTGTTTAAATGGAATAACGCATCTCCCTTTGGATAGAATTTGCTGACATCGATGATTTGTTTCTTTTTCCATTTCTGTGTTGTTTGTAATAGTTTTTCAAATGATCCGTAAAATGCTACAAGTACTTCTACCATATATCCACTAAATCCAGCAATGTACGATTCTGCACCATAGAGTTTGTTGGCCTTGAAGAACTGTTTCGCTATCCTCACTTCATCTTTGAGTTTCTTTGTGTGAGCGTTAACCCATTTTGCATGTAAAGGAGAGACGTCAGTAATATTGCAGGCTTGGGCTGCTTTGGTGATTGAGAGAATAGGAATTACTTCAAATTCGATATTTTGGAATTGTAGTTGGAAATAGTCACGGCTGCCATGAAGTCGTTCTATTGTGAGTTTAGGGAATGATTTCTTGACAATCGGCGCAAGAATCTCCGAAAGAGAAGATGATTTATTTGCATATTGTTTGTAGTTAAATAATACAAAAACATCAACATCATGATTGCCAGATAACCATGTATCTCTTGATCCACTCCCGCCAACGACTGCTTTTGCATCTTTTAAATTTTTATTGAGTTTTTCAAGGAAAGAAGTGGTCACTTGCTTGAAATGTTGGATCTCTTCTCCACTCGGTTTTATTGTTTTAAGGACTTCTTGATAAATGGTCATGGACTTAACTTTATTTCTCACTATATAAATTTTGTTTACGCAAAGGGGTAACACAGGTTTTTATATGAGCTGTGTTTTCTGCGAGTATGGTCCCCCTACGAATTCCAATAGAATGTAGCAGATGTAAGAACACAGTGGATAAAGCACTTACACGAGCCATTGAGGGGAAAAAGAAAGAGTTTGAGTGTTTTGACTGTTTCAGGTCAGCACGAGGGCAGGAAAGGCAGCAGAAGATTAAGCGGGATTTGTATTGCCAAAAGTGTAATTATAAGTTTAGTTCAAAGCGGTATATTTGCCCGTATTGTAATATGATTGACTTTGTAATGGAAGGGAATGTCTCGGTGCAGGATTTACTATGATACGAAAGTTATGGTCATTTTTTACGTCAAAGTTCTATTGGGGAGTCATGTTAATAGTACTGAGTTTTGTGTTGGGAAAAGTTGGCCAGTTACTGTTTTTACTGTATCTTGATGTGCCGTGGATCCGCTGGAGTGGTGTGGTGTTGTATGTGTTGACGTGGCCGATGTTGTTTCTTGGAATTTGGTGGGTTGGTCGAGAGTACGCGGAAGCTATCCAGAAGTATTTTACATACAAATTTTACCATCAAAAGATGGCGGCTGGTGCGAGGAAAGCAAAGGAAGTTGTGGGAAGGAGGATTAAAGCGCGTAAGGATAAGAAAAATGGCGCCACCGGCCAAGGGCGCAGATAAATTGTAGGTTTACACCAATTCTTTATTATTTTTATATAAGTAGGACCCCCAGCTATTTAATCTCTTCCATTAATTTGTATTCTCCAGACTAAGCTTAGAATGGTCTCAAAAGTATAAATACATTTTTAATCAAATAGTTTTCATGGCAACATGCACCATATGTAGAAAACAACTTGACGATGTCTGTGAAGACTGTCGCTTATTTTTAGAAAGAAAGTACAAAGACAAGGCGGCGGAAGCTGAGGAGATGCACAGGAGGGCAAACAAATGAAAGTTCTCGACCTCTTCTCTGGTTGCGGTGGTTTCAGTTACGGTTTTATGAAAGCTGGTTTTGAGGTAATAGGTTTCGTTGAATGTTGGGAACCTGCGATTCAAACATATAAACAGAATCATCCCGACGCGATTCACATTGGTACAGATATCACTAAAATCTCAGACAATGTAATTGCGAGGTATAAAGAAAAGATAGATGTTATTATTGGCGGACCACCATGCCAAGGTTTCTCACTGTGTGGGAAACGTAACAAAAAAGATAACAGGAATCAATTGTATAAAGAGTATTTACGGTTTGTAAGAATCATCCAGCCGAAAGCAGTTGTCATGGAAAATGTGCAGGGGCTTCTGAGTATGGATGATTGCAATAATAGGAAAGTTATTGATAGAATCATCCATGATTTGATATCATTAGGTTACTCAGTGTGTTACAAAGTTCTTAACGCTTCAGATTACGGGGTTCCACAAAGAAGGAAACGATTATTCATCATCGGTTTGAAAATACCTCTCTTTCTTCTTAGAAAAACGAAAGAGAAGACAGTGAATGAATCTCTCACAAATCTTCCACATAATGCTCATTTGTTTTTCAATACATCTCAAGAAGTTAAAGCAAGAATAAAACAACTTAACCAAGGCGAGAGGTTGTCTAAAAATTATAACTTTTCACGGCAACGTCTAGTGGGAGACAAACCTTCAAAGACAGTTGCAACGAAACCACTGTTCATTCACCCATATTATGATCGTTTTCTCACTCCAAGAGAATTAGCGAGATTACAATCATTTCCAGATAAATTTCTTTTTGCAGGTTCAAAGACAAATATGGTGAAACAGATTGGCAATGCTGTTCCTCCTAAATTAGCACAAACAATTGCCATACAATTGAAAGAGGTGATGTTTCATGTATGAAGACGTAATTATTGGAATAGTTATTGGAATCATTATTTCTGTATTTGTGACAGAATTGATTCTGCTTACAATTCTTGTTGTAAGATTGATTAAAAGAAGGAAGGTTCTTCCTGAGAAAACGGTGACTGGTGTGAAAACTCTTTCTGGTGATACCTCCCCCAGTCCAGTCACTGAAACTCAAGAGGAAGAGCCTTCCCTCCTTTCATTCGTGTTTGATAAAAACTTTCGAGGTGGATGTAAATGAAAAAACTATTTGGGTTAGTTATGCTGTTTATTCTAATTCCGCTTGCAGTGGCGGAAATAGATTTCGAGCAGGAGTTAACGGCAGAAGAGAAAGATCAAGTGGATGACATCCTAACACCAATATTGAAAATCTATAATGTCATCAAATACTCCGCAACCGTTATTGGAGTATTGGTGTTAGTATTTGCTGGCGTGACATTCTTGACATCAGGTGGAGATAAGTTCAAGAAAGATAAAGCCAAGAATATGGGTATGGGGGTCGTGATTGGACTGATTGTCATCTGGGTGGCGCCGTTGATTGTCCAGTTTATTTTCTCATGAAAGGGGCACTGTTTCTTTTTTTTCTTTTCTTGATTCCATTAGCTACTGCGTTTGATTGTAGTACGGTTAGCAATGTTGAATACTGTGAACAAATACAGAATTCAGATCTCGCTGATTTAGAAAAGAATGAAATTTACTCAGCATTACTCTACCCAGAATCCTCAATTCCTAAACACGATGTCATCAAAGAGTATAATGACAATATTGAAATATTTCCTTCACCTGAAAGCAGCAACAGTAAGTATATCAAGAACGCGTGGTTGTTGTTTGCTTCTCTATCACCCTCAGTGTATGATAATAAACTTTTAGTTCCTCCAGCCGTGCAGGCTTTTAGTCATTTTGATTATAATGTGCATCTACCGCAGAATTACTACGCTAGCTCGTATCCACAGACCAGTAACGGCGATTGTCAAAGAACGTACTCATTACACAGCAATGACGCAACGCTTAGTTACATCGTAAATGGTAATGTTGTGAATAGTGATTTACTGTATATTGAATCATCTGGAACGATCACAGCACAACTACAAATTGATGTTACAGTTAAGCAGGAGCATTATCACTGGAAAAAATATAAACAATGGGGAAAATGGAAATATAAGTGCGTTTATTCTCATGATAGTTACGAGGGTGATTCTATTTTCTTAGAAGAGAGTAAGGATGTTGTGTTGTATGACACACAACCAGAAGTAAATGTTGAAATTTTTGATATGTATGACTCAACAACAAGAGGAAAGTTTTCTGCGAGTGATTTCACAACACTCCACGTTGAATTTCCGAACTCTTCCATTACTCAACAGCAGCAAACGTATTCAGTTATCTTTGATGAATTTTATGTTGCAACTCTGAAAGCGAACAATAATAACTTCACTACAATATACAATGTGGTAGTAAATGCTAATGAATTCTATGTGAAAGATGCTACTGGATGCACATACAAAGCATATAATCATTTCTACACAGTAGAAGACAACTGTAATCTTATAGAGCAAACACAGGAACATTCTCCATTAGAGTTGGAAGAAAAAACAATCGATCTAAGCATTTTCATTTACCTTCTACTGATTTTCTTGCTCTTCTACTTAATATTCAAAATCATTAAATCACAGGGTAAAAAATTCCTGCCTTTATTCATTCTCTTACTTCTATTACCAATGGCCTTGGCAGAACCAGAAGAAGATGAGTGCGGTATTTCAAACTTAGGGAGTTGCTTACCAAACCTTATTTACAACATAATTCTTGGCATACTTAATGCGCCATTAATCCCCCTCTTATTATGGATTAGAGAACTCTTTACTGCTGATACGACCATACAATTATTTCATGGGCTCTGGTCAATCGTGAGATATATCCTTAGCTTCTTCTACATATTTTTCTTTTTGTACGCTGGATTCACGTTTCTGACGTCCTCAGGCAATCCAGTGAAACGAGTGCAAGCAAAGAATATCCTGAGGGATGCGTTCATTATGATTATCTTAATTCAAAGCTCATTCTATTTCTATGAATTACTCATTGCACTAGGTAATAATATGACTTCTTCTATCTTGGGATTTATTGATCCTACGTTCTTTTTACTCACAGTAGATTCCATACCAAATATTCTCCTCCAGATTGTCTTTACCATTCCCTATGTGTTTGTACTGTTAACCACAACACTCTTGCTGATTATTCGTTATATAATTGTTACCGTCGGAGTTGTCATTTTCCCCATTGGCATATTCTGCTACTTCGTCCCGCCACTACGGGATTACGGTCAATTCATATTTCACCTACTGGGCACAATGATTTTTATTACGTTTCTTGACATGCTAATTATTCTCGCTTGCTCACAAATTCTAGAAATCACCTTCTTTGCCAATATCAAAATTTTGGTGATGACTGCCTGTTTTGGCATTGTTGCCTATACTATTTGGCTCGGTATCAAGATGGGATTCAAGAAATTTTCTGGGAACCTTGGCGACAAAATTTGGCAGGCAGGGAGATATTTAGGAGGAAGATTACAATGAGCTATGACATACCACCAGAATTACAGCACAAAGAAAAAATCTTTTTCGGATTAACGTTTGAGCAGTTAGGCTATGCGTTTCCTGCATTGCTATTGGGTGTATTTTTGCTCAAGTTAGATTTATCTCTGCCTGTACTAATCCCTCTTGCTACTTTCGTAGTAGCAATAACTTTCTTCTTAATGTTCTTTGATGGGTTGAAGCGAACAAAGGATTTACTGAAACATCTAACGAATCAAGAAGTGAGTGTCAATAGTGAGAAACTCAAACGCCTTGTTGATATTAAAGAAATTAAAAACAGTATTATCACAACTTCAAAGACTAAAGTGGCGATCCTGGAAGTCATTCCGCTCAATTTCATGATTAAAGCAGAAGATGAACAAGAAGGTATAATCAAAGTGTTTCAGAGGTTTCTTAACTCACTTGATTTTCCTATCCAGATTCATATTAGTAGTACAATTATCAACCTGAAAGATCACTTTAAACATCTTGAAACAAAGACAAAGCAATATCCAGAATTCTTTGATTCATATTGTAAGTTCCTTAAGCAATCAATACAAGATAATGCTGTTAAGAACAGAAAATTTTACATTATCATTACAGAAAAAGATGATATTACCATGCAGACAAAAGTCTGTGAAGATAAATTAAAAAGTGTTGGGCTAAAAGTTAAACGGTTAGGGGAGAAAGAATTATTAGAATTATTTTACAAATATGTTGCGCATAATAAGAAAAAAGAATTGAAAGAAGATCAAGTAGTAGAGGATTACACTCATTTTTTACTTTCCCCAGAAAAAATTACGTTCCATCATGATTCCTTTGAAGTAAATAATCAGTTCTGTAAAGTCATCGCTGTGAAAGGCTATCCCCACACTGTTGAGATGGGTTTCTTGGATAAAATTATCAGTAGTGGAGATAATTATGATATTTCTATCCACATTCAGCCGTTTCCGATCGAAGAAACAATGGTGCAACTCAACCGGGAACTACAAAAACAGCAAGCAGATTTGTATGCTGAAAGTAAGAAAGGAATTATTAATCCCTCCTTGGAAATTAAGTTTAATTCAACTCGTAAGGTGTTGGAAGACTTACAGCGAGGTAAGCAGAAGCTGTTTAATGTTTCTTTGTATGTTATGTGTAAAGGTAAAACCAAAGAAGAAGCGGAGTTAGTTTCTAAACGTGTTAAAGCCGATTTGGAGGGGTTGATGATTCAATCTAGAATTCCTTTGTTTCAGTGTATGCAAGGATATGAATCATTGTTACCTCTGGGAAAAGATACACTTAAACTAAAAAGAAATATTCACACGGAAGGATTATCTGCATTCTTTCCGTTTTCTTCTCCCTTCTTAGATATCCAAAAGGGTGGAATTCTTCTTGGCTTGAACAAGAACAAAATTCCTTACATCAAAGATGTATTCAAATTGACGAATGCCAATGGCATCATCCTCGCAACTTCTGGCGCAGGCAAATCCTATTTTACCAAATTAATGATTTCACGGCAGTTCATGAACGGTGCTGATGTCATTATCATTGACCCTCAGGGGGAATATCTTGCAATTACAGAACATTACAAAGGGGAAACGATTACGATCTCTAAGAACA
>CAYFMJ010000009.1:0-32328 GCA_964344235.1 uncultured Methanosarcinales archaeon
TGAGCATCTCAGCAAACATCGCTGAGGGATGTGGAAAATCAACCAAGAAAGATTTCATCCGCTTTTTGCACATAGCTTACGGCAGCGTAAAAGAAGTAGAGAACTACATTATCCTCGCTTCTCGTCTCAACTACTTGAACAGTAATCAAGTTGAGGAAGCGAATTTACGCTGCCAAGAAGTCAGTAAAATGCTTTTCTCGTTCATCCGAGTACTCAAGAACGGGAAATAACTTCTCTTTTTTTTGCAATGCTCAGAACTTCTCCGTCACTACGGACTACGTCCTACGCTCCTACGACCCCGACGTGAAGTCGGGGGAGCTTAACCTCGTTAAGTTTAATTTTTGAATTGCCTAGATAACCTCAATCCTTTCGGATAATCTCTTCTTTAAAACGGTGCTGTCTACGTACTAAATTGTAAAACTAAAAATTAGGGGTGGGGTGTAGATTATTTCTAAAAACACTTCCTAGATTCTGCTAAATCTTTATGTGGATAAAGTTCGCTAACACTTAATTCTAGATCTGATCTTATAGCTTCATATTCTTCTTGTCTTGGCAATCTTTCACCAAACGCTAGAACACCAGTCATTCCTAAATGGGCTGGAATTTCTCCCTCTGTTATTACTGGTTCTCTGTCTAATTCTCTACAATGGCTTCTCAACCAATAAGCAAAATTTCTAAATGCACTTTCAAAGTGAGATAAGACTTCACCTTCTGGTGATAGAACTACACCAAATGCTGAGAGTCCATCAAATTTGTAATCTGGTTGCTCTCTTTTGTGAAGATTTCCTATTTTTAAATATACATTCGCTGGTTCCATATTATATCTGATACTCTCGCCACTTATAAATTTATCTAGTTTTTCTTTCAGTATAAGTAGTAACATTGAAATCGTAGCAAATTTTATAAACTACTACTTCTACTACTACTAAAATGCAAGAAACCATAAATGTCAATAAAATCGGACAGGAAGTTCTTCATCAGTTGGAAGACTTTAATAAAAAAATGTGGGATGCTGTTTCCTTTAGAATGGTTCATGCAATGATGAGTCAAGAATCAGCATTAAAAGATTCCTACAAAAAGACTCAATCATACAGAAAACAGAGATGGGAAAAAGCATTAAAGCAAGCCCACGGAAATAAAAGAAAAGCCTACCAACTTCTTGCATCAGAAGAGTTTAACTAAAACTCGGCCATCTGATTGCATTAATGTTTAATTCTTTACAAGTATTCTCAAAAGCAGTATCTCTTACAACAATTATGTTAACTTTCAACTTCCAAAATCCATAAATGATTGGAACATCTTCATCATTTAATTGATATTTTTGTCCAATTTCTTCAATGACTTCAATATCATCTTCAATCACAACATTTGGAAGTTTCTCAATCATAAACTCTTCAAGAATTCTGTCAATTTCTTTATTCGTTTTCGCTTCTGAATAATCATATCTGTTAATCAGAACACCTTTACATTCCCCAATACATTGACGAAGTGTGCAAAGAAATTTATCTGGAAATGAGTACCCTCTTTTCTTGAAGTAATCAACTGCTTTTGGATACAGAATTAAATCAACAAGAACATTAGTATCAATCCCATACTTGGTGAACAAATCTCCGATTACACCACTCGAACTTAACACCATCCTCTTTCTTGCCATAACAAACTAATCAATAACATTTCTATATAAAACTTTAGTCACCCCACCCCTTAAAAACTGTAAAACTAACAAACTACGACAGCACCTGAGAAGCACGGCAATTCAAAAACTCTACGCTTCACTACGTTACGCTTGCAGGGGCGTAAAGCCCCTGAAACTTAACATCGCTAAATTAGCTATATTACTCATTCCGCTACGCTGCATTGCGTCATACACAAAATCAGATTGTTCCCTAACAGGGAAACATACTAATTTTGCCCGCAGAGGACAGCAGGGAAATTTAGCGAGCATTATCTACAATTTTTTCCGTTCCTTGATACAACTCTGTAAATGCTTGCGTTAGAAATGCTAAAACTCTATATGAGTGGGGAGAAAATTAGGATGCTAGTCTTATCTCTATTCTTTCTTTTCCAGAACCAATATTTTTTCGTTGCAATTCAAGATTTCCAATTTCAATAGTTGATTTAGGATGCGTTCCTCCACAGGGCATTTTCCATTCTTCACAAGTCCACCATCTTAAATCTGGTTTTTGTTCATCATCTTTTGTAATTATGGCATGGTTTTCAAGAAGAAATTTATTCACTCTCTCCTGTATATCAGGAAGAACATCATTTAATGGCTTGTCATACATAAAATCAATACGAGCCTTTTCTTCTGCAATATTTGAACCAATTATTTTCAATTTTCCCAATTTTTCTATAACAAAATAATAGACAATATGGGCTGCTGAATGAAGTTTTCGTAATTTTGCTCTTCTCTCTCCATCAATCTTAACCTCAACTTCTTCACCAACATTAAAATCAGGCTCTTTTTCCAATTCGTATTCAATATCAATTATGCTCTCCTTGTCTCCTTGTTTTACTGCATTGACAACATTTATTCCGCCAATTGTACCTTTATCAGATTCTTGCCCTCCCGAAAATGCAAAGAAAATAGTTTGGTCTAATTTTACTTTATTTCCATCTATACAAATTACTTTAGCTTTGCATTCAGTCCTGTATGGATCTTGCCAAAAAAGTTTAGTTAACATCTTGAGGTCTAAATTCATATTGATTTAAAAAAGATACCTCTATTTGAAGAGGCTTTATTGAGCTTCGTATTGTTTGTGATGGGTCTATATAAGCATCCAGACAATCTCTCAAACTACACACATAAACCATGCTATCTCCATGTTTACTGGTAGACGCAATTATGCCTTTTGCTTGAGTTGCTATAATCTCCTTTTCTATATCACTAACCCAATCACCTAAGTGTATTACTCCATCAACATATTTCGCGTGTTGTTCATAACTCGCATCTGATTCTCTCCTAAAGTGTTCAAAATCATGATGTTCGGCCTCATTTGGGTCAAGAGACATAGCATCTAATCTTCTTCTTGATAACTCAATCTCTTTGTCGTTTCCTATTAATTGAACAGGAGTTCTAGTTTTTTCTCCATATTCCAATGGAATAAAAAATTGATAATTGAACACATTTCTAATGTGGTTTTCAATATAACTTGCTCTATCCTGCGATAGCCCCCTACTAACACAGTCAGACAAAGCCTCCAAATTTCGTTCTATCCATTCACCTCTAAGATGTTCCAAATAGTTAGCCGTTGCTCCGATACCTATTCTATCCGGATTTAAAGAAAATAGTGCCCTTCTCATCCTTTCTGGACCTTGTGGATCCATTGCACTTATACCAAGTAAATGAACTTTTGCCATAAAGAAAGTAAAACCAGCGGTTAAATTAAACTTTCGCCGTCATATGCCTGCTATTTTAAAGGTTCTATTAACAGATTCATTACTCTTTCTTCAGCTTTCCTAAGATGTTCTTGAAATGTGGTTCGTGGCATTTTTACTTTTTTAGCCAAATCCTGAACGGATACTTTTCTGGGATATTTGTAATATCCGTATTCAATTGCCAATTCTAGAACTTGCCTTTGTTTCTCTGTCAATTTTGGCACTTCATGCTGAATAAAGACTGATGGAGATTCTTGCTTAATTTTCAACATTTCTACATCAGCGATCTTTTCTACCTTATTCAAGAAATCAATTAGCAATTTTTTCTCCCACGAACCTAATTCCCAATATTCAAATCCATCTTTCATTAAAACAGGTTGAATAAAAAACAAAGATTTTTCAAAGACTTCCGCAATGGAATCTTTGCCTTCAATCAAAACGAACAATTGGCTTCCTTTCACAGAACATTTTTTGACTCTTTTATCATTCCTTACACTTGTAATGAATTTCTTCTTGTCTTTTTCTGAACCATATAAGAAAACCATGCCAGTATGAAAATGCTTACCTTTCTTCACATAACTATTTAGAGGAACGCCTCTAGCAACAACTTTATATTTTACTGTTTTATCCAAAATCCAGTCATCATGTTTAATCTTGAATTTTGCAACCCACATATTGATAAGAACAAGCTTTTAATTATTTAAAGCTATTTGAATTTTCTCCCCTTTGAATTCGCCCCTATAACAGAGTTCATTTGACCGCTAAATTGTAAGCGGATAAATTCACCCATGTCTTTTTTAAGGAGCATTGGAATTTCATAACGAGCGTAACTATTCCTCTTATCTTTATCAGTCAATACAATATACACTCTGTCTCTATACTTTTTCTTCGCGGCGGCAAACTTCTCATCAGTCCTCCCACGATGTTTTTTCAATCCTTTACCTGTCTCAATCTCTAGCACAATTTCCTGTCCAACTTTATTCTTGAACACAATATCGGGTTTCTTCGTTGTATACACAGAAACCTCCTCAGTATACTTTTTCAACTCATCAACGATTAATCCAACAAGTAACGTGTGTTCTAATGATTCGTTATGTTTTTGCTTCACGTAATACGTATGCGGGCCGGATGTTAAGCCGTGTCCTTTCTTCATCACATAGCCATGATTTGCGAGAACATTCACTTGTAACACGGTAAGACCTTTTGCAGGATAGATTAATTGTGTTAAATCTAAGTTAGCGGATTCTTTCTCTTTGCTGGTATCTTTAGGGGGTTCTTTCTTTTCACTCAGCTTAATCATTTCATCTGGATTCGTGGTGATCAGCTTATGTTCTTCTGGAGACGCAATTACTTCCAACTCTTGATGTTCATTTTCCAAAATTAGAATGCCATTGCCCAAAGAAGCAGAAACAAGGAAATCTCTCTCGTTCTGTGATAGATTAAATGTGCGAGCAACGTTTGAAATTACCGCGGGTTTCTGCCTTAATAGAAACGTATACGAAGTATTAGCTAATACTGCATGCCCTGCTTTTGAACCAACTAAATCAGCAACGTCTTGTGTAATCATTAACAACCCGAGATTATACTTTCGACATGTCTTCACAATTTCAAAGACATATGATGATTCTTCCGCTGTTTGCAGCATTGACCACGCTTCATCAATCACCAACAATTTTCTGTTTGAAGACTCCTTCATTTTCATATATACATGATCCAAAACCAGATACATCACAACCGGTTTTACTTGCTTAGGCATATTACCAATATTAAAGCAGACGAATTTGTTATCAAAATTAATGCGAGTTTGTCGATCCAGAAAACCAAACACCCCTTTAGAAGTATACATATGTAATCTATTAAGTAATGCCCGATACGTTACCTCTTCCTGCTTAGGAACAGATTTCATCAGTTTTTCAAGCATTGCATACAAATCACTAAGAATCGGCGGCTCAGAAGCGTCATAGTTATCCCTATCAATCCCTTTGTCTTCATAAGTCATATCAATAGCTCGATCTAAAATGCTCTTCTGCAGCTCATTTATGTCACCAAACATGATGCCAAACAAATCTATCAAACTAAGGCGTTTCTCTAAGTATTCATGTCCCATCAGATCGAGAGGGTTAATGATTGTCTTAGAATCTTTAGAGATGGTAATCGTCTCTCCTTTGTATTGCTCTGTAATCGCAAGATATTCTCCTTGCGGATCAATAATAATCACATCGCATCCATTCATGAATTGCCGTGAAATCAATAGTTTCGTGAAATACGATTTTCCGGATCCAGATGTTGCCAAGATGACACCATTGGCATTCGCCAAATGGAAAATGTTCTTAATGTATGGAATCTTATTCTTGTTCAATCCTAAGAGGACACCATCAGTGTCAATATCTAAGAAAGGTGATGAAAACGGAAAAAATGCAGAAAGTCCTTTTGTGTGAATGTTTCTCTTGGCATTAAGTTTGTTCTTCCCTAGCGGCAACATGGATTCATACGCCGCCATCATCTCAAACAATGGCGTTTTAGATTGAATCATCAAACCATCTAAACCTGCTTTGACTTTTTTCGCAAGCAAATTAACTTCTTGCAGAGATTTACCTTTACACATAATGTATAAGCTAACATTGAAGAGCTTCTGCTTTCCCTTCTGCAAATCTTCTAAGACTTTTTTAGTGGACTTAAATTTAATATCTAATGAGGGGTTAATGATTCCTTTCTTCGAATCTGCATACAAATCAGATTGCTGCTTTTGTAATTCTCTATTAAGTTGAATCATCGTATGCTCGATGGGGAACGGTTCAATATGCACAGAAATATCATATTTCTCACCAGAAGAAATGATTTTATCTAAGAATCCCATCTCCACAGAGTGGGGGTAACCAGTCACTTGAATGACTTTACAAAAGAGATCATTAACTTTGAAATGGTCAGGCATGAATTTGATTTTTTCAGGAGCATAGAGAAAATGTGCTACGTCGTTCGTTTGTTCTTTCTTGAGTTCTTTCTTTTTGTTATGGGCGATATAGCTGTGAAAGAAAGTTACAGTATCTTCTTTGGTTAGTTTTCGTACTTTTAGTCCTAATTTATCAATACCTTCTTGACAAATCCTAATCTGCATAGATAGCGTATCTTTCTCAGGAATAATGATGTAAAAATTTCTGTTTTGGATATTGTTCGTTTGAATTGATTGTCGAATAAATTGACAATATGAATCTAAAAGAGGCTTATATTGTTCTCCTTGTTTCTTGACTTGTTTGTGTGTATATGTGAAATGTTCTCCTAAGTGAATAGGGTTGCTTGTAATATGAATCTGGATAGGGAAATCTAAAGAATTAAGAAATTTCTCAAAACTAAGTAAAATTGACTCCTGCTCTTCGTTAGTTTTGAGCATGAAATTCATTGGAATGACTTCGAGAATAGCTAATTTGTTTTTAGAAAGTTCAATTATATCATCGACTTTTTTCACATCAACGATGCGTTTAAGATCATCACTCAATAATTCCATCTCTTGGTGACGCAGATGACCAACCAAACTCTTTGTCTTATGAAGTCCGTCAAAGAACATAAAGAAGCTTGCAGCTGCGATGATGAGTGTTCCGATAGGAATAACTGCTTCAATCGGCAAGAATTTGAGCAGAAAGATAATGATGAGTAAAGAAGGCGCTGCTATCGCTAGCTGAAAGAGAGTCAACCTGAAGATGATTCTCTCTTTGTGCTGTAGTGGTGGTGGGATGTCATATGCCATGAACTTAATTTTTACTCAAAAGTGACGAAAGATTTAAAAACAAAGAACCAATTTGGTTCTTTATAAACCCATAACGAAGGTGAATATATTATGACATTACAATTTAGCGGAAAAAGTGAAATGGTTATGCCCTACAAAGCATTTCCTCAAGAAGGAACAGGAAGAATGATTGATATTGTTCCTCAAGCTGTTGCACAGGGCTATGCTCTCGCATCTGTTGCACAAGTTGCAGATCGTCGAATGAATGCGCCAGAAGATGCGCGCCCAGTATGGCGAAATAATTACGTTTTTACTGCCGATGCATTTACAAGAGGAACAGAGGGAGATTCTGTTTTTACGTTAGATGAAGAAGCTCTTTTGACACTTACTCCCGAAGTTGCTGGTTCTCTTATCGCAGGTGCTCTGCCACGCTCTGCAGAAGAATTCGCACAACTGCGTGAAGATGGACTTTATCTTAGTGCAGAACAAACTGCAGAATTAAACGGAAAAGGATGGGCATATAGTGGTGGTGTCTGGAAACCAGAGGCGCCTGTTGTTGCAGAGGTTACCGATTTCGTACTACGAGGAATGAGTGAAGCCGATCGGATTCAATACCTAAATGGAGTTCGAGATGATTCTAAATCAAATAGAGTAATGAGGTTCTACCATGGTGGTTCAAATGATGACACAGTTCTAATGCGGTCTGTGGTTGTTGATGGAACTAGGTACGATTCCATTGTTGATGGTGATAGCTATCTCTATAGCAATAATGCCCGTCTCGTCGGGGTAGCGCCGGAGGCGCCTGTTGCGCGCGAAAAATTAGCTGCGACAGATTTGGAGGGAACACTTCAAACCGCTGATGTTGGCTCAGTACTTGAGGATGCTTCTCGGCTAAATGATTTCGCACCAAACCAAGTAACATTATTGAGAAACGTTCTTGAGGAAGGTGGTTACCAGATTGTTAAACCCAAGTAAGGTTTTGTTTTCAGTTACTTTTTTATACTTCTTCTTTTGTTCTTTTCTTTGTCCCAGCTCGCTCAATGAATCTCATTGGGTTGATTGAGAGAGTTGGTCTACACGTCCTTTCGCCATGGCAGCGTTGCTGTTATAAAATACAACTCCGACTTGATGCTCTGCACTGAAGGGGTGGTGACTTCACAGAGGCGAGAGGGCTACTCTAGGCGGTCTGTGGTTGTTAATAAAACTAATAACAATTCCAATGTTAATGGTAATAACAATCTCAATAACAATAATGCCCGTCTCGTCGGAATATACCAACTCTTATGGCTGGGACATCTTTTATGGAGCATTTTGAAATGAGTTCTTACAAATTTGTCGTTACTGGGGGGGGCACAACCCTTGCAATCACTTTATGGTGATATTTGTTCTTCAGAGAATATTGAACTTGCCTTCAAGAAAGCGCGGAAAGGGAAAACTCTCAAACCGTATGTCATTGAGTTCGAGGAAGAACTCGAAAGGAATCTAGCTCAACTTCAGACAGAGCTTAAACTTTTATGCTACAAACCAATACCACTTGAGACATTTATTCTGCGTGATCCCAAGACACGTAAAATTAGCAAATCTGATTTTCGTGATCGTGTTGTCCATCACGCAATATGTAACGTTATTGAATCGTTCTTTGAGAAAGATTTCATAAATGATTCCTTTGCAAACCGAAAAGGCAAAGGAACATTTAATGCACTCAAACGCTTTGAACAGTTTGCACGAAAAGTATCAAAGAACCATTCACAGGAATGTTATGTCTTAAAAGCTGATGTTCGGCATTATTTCGATACCGTTGATCATGCTGTTCTTATTAAAATCCTTGAGAGAAAAATCACAGATGAGAAAGTGTTATGGCTCATCAAAGTTATTTTATCGAATCATAGAACTCAAACTGATGGCAAAGGTATGCCACTTGGAAATCTGACATCCCAATTTTTTGCGAACGTGTATCTTAACGAGCTGGATCAATTTGTAAAGCATACCTTGAGAGCAAGACACTACATTCGCTACGTAGATGACTTTGTAATCTTAGACACATCTCCCAAGTTACTTCTAGAGTACAAAGAGAAGATCAATCAATTCCTTACAACACGGCTGCTTCTAACACTTCATCCTGATAAATCAAGAGTGCTTCGGTTGTATGATGGCATTGCATTTCTTGGTATGCGAGTATTCCCTCATCATAAACGTATTCAAAAACGCAATATTCGCCGCTTTACAAAGAAGTTTACGATTCTTCGAAGAAAGCATCGCGATGGGAAAATTCTTCGTGAGAAAGCACTGGAACACTTTGAGGGTTGGCTTGCCTACACTTCTCATGCAAATACGTTCAAGTACCGTAAACATCTCGTAAGGATGTTTAATGATTTCTTTCCTCTTGAACTGCCTGTGCCAGTTCACCATACAAAGAAACATGAAAATTTCGTGAGAAAGGGCGAAGAATCTTCACTGCAATTTAGCGTTCAAAAAACACTACAACTCTTCAAACAAGAAAAATCCATTCGGGAGATTTCAAGAATTCGAGCTGTTAAAGAGAGCACAGTCTGGGATCACCTTTCGAATTTGATTGAATTCAATCAACTTTCTGTATGGAAGGTTCTTGGTAAGGAAAAAGCAAAGTTGATTCTCTCCAAAATAAGTTCTGAAAATGATTCATTAAAAATAATTAAAAGCAGAATCTCAAATAAGGATATTACATATGATGAAATTCAATGCGCTCTGGCGTATGTTAAGAGTAAAAATAGAGCAAAGCACATTCATCACCACATTAAGTGGTATAAACAAGTTCATTGCTTGAGAAAATGCTTCTTCAACAAAGCTCAACGAAGAGAGTGTGCGAAGAAGTTTGATTTGCTTCAATCAAATCAACCAGACTTGAACTTGAAGCGAGACGATTTTATTGATTTATTTAACAATCATCTCACAATTTGTGTTCTTCCTGATAAGGAAAAGAGAGGGTATATCTCATGGGAGCAATTTAGGAAAATAAAAGCTCTTGTAGTGAAGAAAATAAGAGGAAGCGTTACCTTCCCCACCAGTACCAAGCCCTAAGTTTTCGCCTTAGGAATTCTACAATAAAGCAGCAATATACTTAGCTGCTCGTCCGATGTCATCTTTCAATGATGTGTTTACTGCTCTTTTGATTGCAAATTTTGTCACTAACCACAATGTGTAATTGACAATCATAAAACAGGCAATCACGATGAACGTTTTCATGTTGGAAAACGTTTCCATTTCTAACAATTTGGAACAAGCTAGAATTATGAGTAAATCAAAAAATGTAATGAACATCATTAACAGATGTAAATTCATAATGAAGCGACCATACGGTTTTAATGGTGGTACGTAAAAGCAGAAGATGCCAATAGGAAAGAATATGACGCCCAAGCAAATGACAATATACCTAAACAATAAGAAGAATATAGTTCCGAGCAATGTAAACACATAAATCATGCTCGTAAGAATCCACATCCCTACATTCAAGATATTATCTGCAGGTAACAGAAAGAATGTTGGGTCAATCATGCCAACTATCACGGAACTCATATTCACACTAATATCTAACAGTGAATCGTAAATATAATATGATCCATTAATCAAGATAATCATTAGAATAGTATCTTTCAGTAATTCTTTTGCATGTGCCCTCTTAATAGGATCAACATTTGACAATAATAATGTATACCCAGCATAGATGAAAAAGAAAATGTAGAAGAAACTGAGGATATACGTTATGATTGACCACACTCCTTTAAACAGATGAATAGCAACGTCTGCAAATAATAATTTGTATGCGATTGCTAATAATGGAGCAATTGGAGCGTTGAATAATAAAAGTAAAAAGTCTTGCAATGTATCTTGCACGCAACTGCCTAAATTTGTGATTGAACACTCTTTCTCTTCTGCTATCGCTGTTGGGAGAAGTAATAATAAAAGTAGGATTGGTAAGATTATTTTCTTGGCTTGAGATTTGAGAAGTTTGTAAATGATGTAACATACTCCAAGAAAGATAAGAATATACCACAACAAGTTAAGATTAACATCTCTTTTCTCTATTGTAATTGCTTCGTGCTCTTGTGAAGTATTAACCAAGTTGCAATCTTCTGAATATTTACTAAAGTGATCTTGAACTGTGACTAAGCAAGTGTTGATATTTTTCAGATAGAATGTATTTCCATCAATGTAAATATTATCAGCTTTGGTGAGGTCAACTTCTTTTGCTTCTAGAAACGCTATATGCAGTGGTTGTTTTTCAAAGACAACACTATATGTGTAATGTTGTTTTGTTAGGCGAGAATCCTCAAAGTCCAACGTAAACGTACTATAATTCCCAACAGAAAACTCTCCTTTTGTGGTGTTTGAATATTGATCTATTATTGCAACATCGAAGATTGGTTTCTGATCATACAGCGTTACATCTCTACTCTCACTTATCGCCAAACTATCATAACCATAGGATGTGTGATGGTACTTGCAGAACCACTTCTTCTTTCCCCAACTCCATTTCTGTTGCCACCAGTAATGTTTAACCTCGATTTCAACATTGATTGTCAGTTCTGATCTAATCTCTCCAGAAGAATCTATGTTTAATATCTCTGATGTACCTCTATACTCGTCATTAAAGTAATAATTAACCTCTGCGCTGTTGCTTTGCAGTGAGTACGTTCTTTGACAATCGCCATTACTGTTTTGTGGATACGAGTTAGCGTAGTAATTTTGCGGTAGCTGCACATCATAATCATAATCACTATGCACTTGCGTCAGAGCAGTAACAAATAACTCATCGTCAACATACACTGATGGAGATAGCCATGAGAATGAAATCCATGCGTTTTTGATGTATGCAGAACTCTTTGTGTTACTGTTGTATGGTTTAGATGAAACATCAATATTGCCATTATATTTTTTGATGACGTTATGGTTGGGAGTTGATGATTCTGGATACAGTAATGCTGAGTAAACAGCATCTTTATTCACAACATCAGAAGTTTGAACAGAATAACAATAGTCTTGCTCTGAAACCAGAGAACAATCAAAAGAAAGGACTGCTGGGAGTAATAAAACAAACAGAACTCCCAGAAGTATTATTTTTCTCATGAGAATATCAGCTTCACAATCAACGGTGCAACCCAAATCACAATTAAACCAATCACAACGCCGCCAATCATATGTTTTGCTCGGTCTTTCTTTGCAGTCTCAGCGCCAGCGGTGATAAACGATACTCCCGCAAAGACAACCATTAACACGCCAATAATTGTCGCTGCGTATTTTAAGATGTTATATACTTTCATCACTGGTTCTAAGATTGTGTCTACTTGTTGTTCCTCTTCATCACTTAAACCAGAATCAAAGTCAAGCTCAGCCAATGTTATTGGTACAACCAACAGTGCCAATAAGAATAAAGGCAGAATCCATTTCATTGTATATTACCTCCAAAGTTTTTTTCAAATACAGAACTAAGAAGGGAAGGCTCTTCCTCTTGAGGTGGAGCAACTGGTAAGAGAGGAGTGTTATCAGAAATAGATCTCACGTCAGTTTGCTTTTTCTCAGGAAGAACCTTCCGTTGGGTTACTAATTTAACAATAAGTACGATAATCAAAATTATCTCTGTAACAAATATTGAGATAATTACTCCTACAATAATTCCAATAATAAAATCAGACACAATACATCACCTCTTTTAGATTTGTTGCTAACGATTGAGCAAGGAGAGGAGGGACAGCATTGCCGATCTGCTTAACCATTGAAGTCTTAGAACCTTTGAAATGAAACGAATCGGGAAATGATTGCAGCCGAGCTAATTCTCGAGGCGTGAGAAAGCGATCGTAATACGGATGAATGAAAATGGGTTTCGTGGTAATAGTTTTCGATGGTTTATCGGCACATAGCCTCTGCCGTGAAAAGTTGTATTTGTTGCATAACTTCTCACCCTGCTTGAGCCCTTTTATTCTTTCTTGTACTTTTGGCGAAGTCTCAAAGAACAAGTGAGCATTGTGAGGCAAGTCGGAGAGAGATTCAATGACAGTTTTCTCTCTTGTCTTTCTAAGATTAAAGACCGGAAGTTTAATACCAATGATGAAGAGTCTTTTTCGTCTTTGTGGCACGCCATAATCGGAAGCGGTCAAGACAGAGAATGAAACAAAGTATCCTAATTGTATGAAATCTTGAACGATTTTATCAATAACTTTCCTGCCATCATAATCGTTCATACTGAGAAGTCCCTGCACATTTTCCATAACAACTGCTTTTGGTTGGATAATACGGACGAAACGCAGGTATTCTTTGTAGAGCTGGTTTCGTATATCTTTGGAGTTGCGTTTACCACATAAAGAGAAGCCTTGACAGGGAGGCCCACCAACAATAATATCAGCTTTGTATTGAGCAATGACGGAATCAGATATCTTAGTAATGTCAGTTCCGATATGAACTGCGTTGCGATGATTTTCTTTATATGTTTCAATAGCTGGTTTCCAATTTTCCACAAAACCAATAATCTCAAACCCAGCTCGTTCAAAACCAGAACTAAATCCGCCGCAGCCAGCAAAGAGGTCTAACACTTTCATTGGTATACCCTCCGGTGTGTCTCCTCAGCTTCCGCTGCTCTGTCCTTGTATTTTCTTTCCAGAAATAAACGACAGTCTTCACAAATTTCATCAAGTTGTTTTCCACAGATAGTACATGTTGCCATGAAAAACTGGCAGATTAGAAAATATAAATAGCACCGAGGGAAAAATAAAGTATTCAAAAAATACTTTTACAGCGATATACAGAAAATTTATCATAAAATATATAACTAAAGTCTTGATCCAGTTGTTATGACAAACGATTTTTATTGTGATGAAGTGTTTAGTGGTAAAACCGAAGTGAATAAAGTTGTTGAGACAGATAATGTTTTAGCATATTATCATACAAAGCCGCATTGGCCAACACACATCGTAGTTGTCCCAAAACAACATATAAACTCCCTCTTGACCATCAGAGATGATTCATTACTTATAGAAATTATGAGTGTCATAAAGAAAGTAGCAGATAAAGTGAACAAAGAAGAAGGATCTTGTCGAGTTTTGACTAATCTTGGAACGTATCAAGATTCAAAACACCTGCACTTTCATGTTTGCTCTGGAGATGAATCAAAATGATAAAAGCTATCATTTATGATATGGATGGGATGCTCTTTAAGGAGCCACATTTCTTTACAAAAGAGATGGAAATTAGATATGGCATCCCAATAAAAGACTCTTTGTTTTCAAAAGATCCAAAATATGATGAATGTAAGAAAGGCAATATTACTCTTAATGAATTCCTGGCTCCCTATTATGAGAAATGGAAAGAGTATCCAAGATTTACACTTAATATTGAAGAAGTAAAGAAAGAATGGTTTAACTTTACAGAAATACAGAAAGAAATTCTTGAAGTTGCTAAAACTTTGAAAAAGAAAGGGATATTGAACATAATTATTACAAATAATGTAAAAGAAAGAACAGATTACTTGCAAGAAAAATACAATCTCTCAGAAATTTTTGAGATTATTGGCAGTCCAGATTTGGGCGTACTTAAACCAAATAGTAAATTCTATGACGTATTAAAAGACCGATTCAATTTGGATCCAGAGGATATTCTTTATTACGATGATAAAGAAGGAACAATCTCTGAATTAAAGAAACAAGGTTTCAATGCTTTGGTTTATCGAGGTGTTGAAGAATTCAGAGAAGAGTTAAAAAGTATTTCGGTCCTTTAGAATCACTTCTTAGCATACACCAACGCTGTGTTAAACTTTCTATAAACTACATCTACTTGGCTAAATCCCACTCCTTCAAGCCATTTCACTTGACTCTTGAGTGGTGCAAGCCTGTTAAGTCTTTTGTGGTGATCTTTCCATTCTCTGTACGATTCTTCATCTCGGGCATTTCTTTTGAGATACCTAAAATGCCTAAATTGGTTCCACCACGCTTTTATTGGATTCCTATACGTAACTAAATCACCAAAGATAAAAGCTCCACCCTCATCTGACGATTCGTAAATTCTCTGAAAAAGTCTCTTTTTATCCTCGTCGGTCTCTTGATGATGAATGCCGACTACAGAAACAACGAGATCGTTATCTTCTGAGAGTTTAACCAATGAATAATCTCCATTTACAAATGTCACATTGTACTGAGCTAAACGTCGCCTTGCTCCAGCAAGCATTTGTTCAGAGAAGTCAACTGCTGTATATTCTGCGTGTGGTCTTCTCTTAAGTATTCTTTCTGCTGTTAATCCCGTACCCACACCCAACTCTAAAATTCCAAGTTGTTCTGGCAAAGATTCTACTAATTGATCAATATGCCTATGTAATTCTTCATGGCCTGGAATAGAGCGGACAATGTCGTCATCATATTTCTCTGTTTCATAATGGTCATAGTTCAACTCCTCGGGGTTAACATTAGTTGCCATTATCTTCTCATCCACATTCCTGTGGGGGTATCTCGTTCGTACATCTGTGAATAATGTTCAATACCATTCTGAGTAATTTCATCAACAGCAGAGACTAATCGTGTAACGTCCTCTTGACTATTCACCAATCCAAAACTCGCTCTCACAACTCCAGGAATATTTCTCGTAATCCCTTTGTCAATCTCTCCAGAAATTATTTGATCATCTTCATCAGAAATCCCTTTCATCTTCCGCATCAATTCGTAAGTACAAAACGATCCTGCCCTTACTCCGATCCCATAATCATCTCTAAGAATTTCCGCAGTTAACCTACTATCAATCCCCTCAATGTCAAAAGGAATAACACTTCCCAGTTCTGATTCTGAAACATAAACTTCTACGCCATCAACTTGTTTTAATCCCCTAAAAGCAGTTCCAACTAAATCTGACTCATATTTGTGAATCCT
Organism: uncultured Methanosarcinales archaeon; assembly: GCA_964344235.1. Classification (GTDB taxonomy): domain Archaea; phylum Nanobdellota; class Nanobdellia; order Woesearchaeales; family GW2011-AR9; genus CAYFMJ01. The sequence continues at coordinate 15,982 of CAYFMJ010000009.1, forward strand.
ATCATAACCAATTGATTCTAAGACTTCAGTTGCTTTAGCGATAGAAATTGCTCCTACTGCATTAGGTGTTCCAGGATCATGAGCCTGAACCGTAGGAAATCTCTTTAGTTGTAAATCTCTTGAGATGTATGTAAGGTTACCTCCACCAATCTGATACGGTGTTGCTTGATCAAAAAATTCTTTAGGTCCAATAAGAACGCCACCGCCAAATGGGGCATACATTTTATGTCCCGAAAAAGCAACGAAATCCAAGTGCCTAGAATCATCGTTTGGTAAAACATCCACTCTCTGGTGCTGAATTAACTGACAAGCATCAACTAAAATCATTGCTCCATACTTATGAGCAAGTTCTGCTAAATCATGAATTGGTGGTTTATATCCCGTAACATTCGAACTACCTGTGATTGTTAGAAGTTTTATGTCTTCGTGCGCTTTGAACATCTCTTCAACATCTTCAAGACTTAATGTTCCGTTTGATTTTGTTCTGTACTGAACTACTTCATTCCCAACTAACCAAGGAAGTAAATTAGAAGAATGTTCAATATCAGAAACGAGGACTTTTCCCGATATTGTTGACCATAATTGTGCAGCATGATTAATGGCTTCAGTAGTATTTTTTGTAAAAACAACGTAACTATCCAAAGAAGCTCCTGTAAATCGCTGAATCCTATCTCTAGCTTCCTCATAACTTTGAGTAGATGTTCTTGATCTCTGCCCTGAACCTCTATGAACACTTCCATATGTTCTCAAAAATTCAGCAACAGCATCACTAACGGCGGAAAAAGGGATCGTAGTGGCAGCATTATCTAAGTTAACGTCTCTTACTATTCCTCTTGTAGTTTCTACTAAGAGTTCTAAGCTACCTTCTGGGAAAAGTGGCTTAATCTCTTCCCCCCAATTAATTTGTCTTTTCATAGTAGTGATTTCAAGTAGAGGATATATAAATCTGGTCTCCCCCTTAGTGGGTTACTGAAGGAAAACTTAATAAAGAAAGAAGCATATTTACAGTAAAATGGATGAGACTTTACTGGAGAAGCTAGGGTTAACTAAAGGAGAGATTAAGGTATATCTTGCTCTCAATAAGTTAGGAGAATCAACTATTGGTCCGATTGGTAAAGAAAGTAAAGTTTCAAAGTCAAAGATGTACGATATTCTTGATAAATTAATTGAAAAAGGGTTAGTTGGATATATTACAAAAGACGGAACAAAATATTTCATGGCAAATGATCCACACATGATCTTAGAATATATTGAGAGAAAAGAAAGTGAACTGGATAAGACCAAAAAAGAAGTTGTGACGGAGGTTTTACCACAATTAATGATGCAAAGAGCATCTGTTTCTAAGAAAAGAGTTGCTGAGATGTACGAAGGATTGAATGGAATCAAAGCAATTAGGGAAGAGTTAATGTTAGATTTCAAGTCAGGAGATACTCTCCTAGTTCTCGGTGCTCCTAAAATTGCTAACGTTAAGTGGGAAGGATGGTTTCTCGATTTTCATAAAAGAAGAGTCCAACGAAAAGTCAAGATGAAAATAATTTATAACGCAAATGCTAAAGAATATGGGAAGATCAGGAAAAAGATGAAATTAACAGATGTCCGTTATCTTCCAAATAAGTTAGTTAGTCCAAACTGGATTGATATTTTCCCTGATGCAGTCTTGTTCGTGATGGTGTTAAAGAATCCAATCGCATTTGTGGTAAGAGATAGTGAACTAGCAAATAGTTTTAGGTCGTATTTTGATATTATGTGGAAACATTCTAAATGAACTTGAAAAACACTTCAAAGGTCTTTCTCTCCTTATCTATCAAACCGACCTTCATTAAATCTCGTAACTTGATCTAATTCTTCTAAACTTAATTCTGGTGTTATTGGTTTAACGTGCTGAGTAGTATTGCCAGGAAGATCACAAATTTCCAAAAAGTATTTTGTTGCCAATTCCCTCACTGCACTATTTGGGTGTGTTAATTCTGAAGGAAGTGCTGTGAAATCTAATGACTGAAAAGAATCTGGATTATCTAATAAACTTTCAACTGTATAAGCATTATCTGTACTTCTCCAGCCATTATTCCCAGGAATAAAATCTTTTGAAACGTGCGGTCTAGGTACCGCTCCATACTTCTCAACAACCATTGCAGTGACTTGAAGAGCTGCTTTGAGAGATTCTTCATCGTCTGCTTTAGGATGACCAAACACCATTAATATTTCTGGAGTAATTCCAAAATCTTCTTTAGCTGATCTGATGGCCTCCAGACATTTCTCCTCTGTATTATGTCCTTTCTTAACTGATGCCCAAACTTCTTTAGTCCATCCGTCAACACCAAAACCAACGGAATGAAAACCTGCTTTCACTAGCTCTTCAATGCATTCTGGCGTTTTGTCTCTTGCTCTTATATACGAATCTACTGTTGCCAAAGCACGAAGTTTTATATCAAAATTAGGATTATATTTTTTAACTTCCTGAACAGCATAAGCAAATTGTAGTAATTGCTTCGGTGTTTGAAATACATCCAAATTTGACATATAAAAATCCAACCCATCCAGGCCAAAAGATTTCGCTTTTCCAACTAAATAACTTAAGTCATCTTTGATAATCCCTAGATCTCTGTATGACTCCTTGACTTTTACCATCTGTCCAGTTTCTGGATCCTTGTAAGTCCTTATAGCTGCACAAAAATCACATGCAAACTTGCATCCTTGAGAAACATACAAAGAAGATTCTCTGGAAAGATACTCTTCCATTGATTCATCATCTAATTTTTTATAAGCTGGAATAAGAGAAGTTTTTTCCGGTGAAGCTAATGCCCTTTCATGTATGCCTAAAACACGCGCTAATGTTGAATCGTCATTCCCATTATACGTTGAATCTCCAAATAATCGCTTTAATTGATCTGATGTTAAACCTGAAACAACTTGGCCCCCAACTAAAAAAGTTTTATCTCCTGATTTTTCCCTAATTTCCTCTTGACGTCTTATTACTTCTGGAATATATGGTGCGCCCAAAAGATTAAATCCAACGTAATCTGCTGTAATCTCGGCTGGTTTAATGTTCTCATCATGAAATGTAACATCAACTCCAGTATTCAATAATCGTGCACCAGCAGTTAGTAAAGAAGTTGGTAGGTAAATATGCCCCTGTCCTTCTTGAGGCGCATAATTATGTCTTGGTTGTATTAGATCTATTTTCATGACTGTTTTGTAGTAACAGCAATATAATAAACTTCTTTCTTGTTTTTGACCAATTTATAGAAATATTTATATAAAAATACAATATTTGTGGGTGAATGGGGGAAATAAAGCTAGATTTAACGGATCGGAAGATTTTGGCTGAACTAGATAAAAATTGCCGAATTTCCAACTCTGCATTAGCTAAAAAAGTGAGCAAATCTAGAGAATCAGTCAAATATCGTATCCAACAATTACAAAAAAGAGGTATAATAGAGAAGTTTATTACTTCAATTAATCCCAACAAATTAGGATTCTATATGTTTAAAGTTTATCTCAAGCTTGAAAACATCCCCGAAGAAAGAGAAAAGTTTTTTGAAGAATTAAAAGACAATAAAGATATCTACTGGATGGGAATTTCAGACGGTGCTTTTGATTTAGTCTTTGCTATTTTGTCAAAAAGCATTCCTGAATACTTTGCAAAGATAAACTATCTGCTTTCAAAATGGCAGCACCTTATCGTAAGTAAAATTCTTGGGACAATGGTAGATACCAGACAGTATAACAAAAAATTCTTCACAAATGATAAAGACTGCAAACAGGTCACCTTCGGAAGTGATGTTGTAGATAACCAAATAGATAAACTTGATTCTAAAATCTTAAACATATTAGCCAACGACGCAAGAATACCTATTGCTGAATTAGCAAGAAAAGTTGATTCAACAATTGAAATTGTCAGAGGAAGAATCAGAAAACTTGAACAAAAAGAGATCATCCTAACTTACAGAATCGCAGTTGATCTTAACAAATTAGGGCTAGAATTCTTTAAAGCGATAATTTACTTCAGAACGTTATCAGAAAAAGATGAAAGAGCATTATTTGAGTGGATGAGAAGAGAGCCAAATTCTATCTATTACATTAGAAGTCTTGCTCCTTGGGAGGTAGAATTTGAATTTGCAGTTGAGAGTTATCAACACTTTAACAAAATCATTAATGATTTAAGACAGCGTTTTCCCCATGTAATTAGAAATTATGAACACTTAATTATGATATATGAGACTTGGATGCCAGCATACCAAGAAATGTTAAAAGTGGAGTGATTTTTCCCTCACAAAGAATTGAAGCAAGTGAATACTTCTAAAGGTACTTTCTAAACTACTTTTATCGACGCTAAAACAGAAGATTATTTATACTAGGACGCCCTTATAGACGATAATATGCAGAAGCGTGATAGGGCGCGTTCGTAGGAGCCTCGCCTTCGGCGGGGGCATTTACTTTTCTTTTATAAATTGAGTTACATGCCCCGCTCCGGAACAACACTTCAACTCCCAGTCCCAAAGTGGGCATTTTCCATTCTTTTATAAAACGAAAAGTAGGGCGCATTACCTGAAGTGCAATGCCCTCGGTTGGGGTGATTGCCTCAATTACTTTTCCCCTCTCCTTCCATGTAATGCTTAAGAAGAATTAAGAAACCGAAGAAGTACTTTTTTGCTATTTCTTCGCATGGGATTAGTTCCAAGTTGTTTAGTCAAAGATAACGTAAAACTGAAGTTTTAGAGGGCAATATTTTTATACATCACTCTTAAATGACAACTTGATGGCTAAAAAAGAATCATACGACTTCGACATGAAGCGTAAGTACCATGAAAAGCTAAAACGTTTTATAGCTCATGCTCTAAGAAAAGAATTAAAAGACTCCACGCGGAGGAAAAAATTGACAGTAGCCTGCTTTCCGGGCCATGAGGGTCTTGAAATTACAAGGGTTTATGACAGCCTTGGAATCCCTAGAGAAAATATTGTTGGAATTGAAGGAGATCCTGAGATTGCAGATGAGATTGCAAGAAGAGATTTTGGCATCCAACCCTTCCGTGGTTCAGATTATGAATTTTTAACAACAACAGACACACGTTTTGATATTGTTAACTTAGATTATCAGGGGCATCTCACAAGTGCAGTACGTGATAGTTTGGCTGTTCTCTGCGGGAGGCCAGTATTGAATCATAATGCAATTCTTGGGACAAACTTTCTTGGAAAGCGCGAGTCTTCTGCAAAATTACATTACGATTCAATTGGAGGAGTAATTGATCGTGGGGATCTAGTGCGTGACAGTATAGCTCATCTTCTCTCAGGGGAAATGAGTGAAGGAAAAGAAATTCTAGAAAGGTATCTTAAAACAGATATAAGAGAACCAATGAAAGGGATCCCTTTATCTGAAAAAAGAGACAGGGGTATTACTGGCAACATCTTATTTCATATGATTAACGGCCGAGGGAATATTGGTTTACCTATGCCGGTAAGAAAACTTATTGAGGCAGATGTTGAGGGAGAACTTTACAAGCATCCTGCAATTCGGGAGTTCTTAGACATTTTTGATCAAGAGGGGAATTACGCTGAACGTATGAGAGCTCTAACGGAATCACCATTTTTCATATTAATGCACTTTATTGTTACAAATCAAATGGAGGTTTGTTTACGTGATATTGGGTTAGACCCCGATGCAGCAACAGAAGCTGCAAAATTAATGATTGCTGACTCAAACAATCCGCTTTTAGCTTCAAGGGTCTACCGAGGGAGGTACATTGGAGATAATGGATCACCCATGCTCTTTGATTTTTTTCATGTTAAAAAATTTAGGAACGTATTTTGGAGGAAGAAACCACAAATTGAGTTTAGTAAAGGATTGCAAGCTGTCGTAACTATGGGCGTAGGTGAATATCGTGATGTAATGGAGGAAGTATACCGGTTTGCTCTTTATACAAATAAACTCCACCCGGATGGGAGGAATTGGCCTGAAAGGGAATTTTTAGGAAGCTCTGCTCGTACACGGGCGGGTAAAGCAGAAGGAAGCCAACTAGGTACAATAGCTCGCGATGAAGCGTTAGACCTTCTCATGGCGGGCTGTACAGCCGAGGAAATAGCTGAATGTTATGAAGGATTCACCGAAGAGCAATTAGAAACAATGCGTGGTGAACTGTCACCAAAGACCCCTTATGTCTCAACACGCGAGGAATTACATGCAGCTCTTGATGCAATGGTTGATGTAATGCCAGATAAAGGAAGAACAGCCTATGTTACAGAGCGTTTGCAAATTGATCCAAATTTAGGAAACCCCCAGCAATTGATTGCTTGTTGGACACAAGCAAGAAAAAGGGAAAGGGGTAGCTATAACCCCGAAACAAGAAGATGTAGCGTAGACCATTCCGAAAAACCAATGATCGCCGCCGTTGCAAGAATTTATGGTGATAATGTGGCAAGTGAATTGTTTGGTGTCTCCGCAAAATCAATCCCTGGCTATAGGGCCCATGAAACAATGAACTCATATCAGGTGCGATATGACGCTTTTGTTGATGACGACTCTGTCTTCATTGCTCCTGAGCGAGATCAAAGAACTCTTGCAAGTTTAATGCATGTATTAATGAGAGAAAATGGTGGACTAGAAAGAATTCCAGACCATGTTTTAGCTCATCATAAAATTGAGCAAGTCATCTAATTTAAAATACTCTTAAAAGTACTTTCTAAGACACTTTTATCGACGCTAAAATAGAAGATTATTTATACCCTTAGAAAACTGTTTGGGTGACCACAAATTAATCAAAATGTAGTCACCTAAAAGAAAAGATTTAAATATGTAGTCACCTATTTTAATCTATGCACGTTGAAAAAAGAGTTGTAAATGGTAAAACTAAGTTTTTTCTTTCACACTCTTACCGCGAAGGCAAGAAGGTCCACAAATTCAGGAAATACCTCGGGCAGGATTTAAGTTCCAAATTACTCAAGGAACGCAAAACAATTGCTGAAAAATTAATTTTAGAAGAGATTCATAAATACAACATTATTAAAGACCCTTTGCATATAGAACTGTCAAAAAAAGATATTGCTTCCATAAAGAAACTTGAAGCTAAAATCCAAGTTCATTATTTGTCTACAGAGCAGTGGGAAAAATTTTCAACGTTATTTACATATAACACTAACGCGATTGAGGGAAGTAAATTAAACAAATTAGAAGTAAGGGATCTTCTTGAGAAAGACAAATGGCCAAATAAATCTAAAGAAGACATTGCCGAAGCCTATGGTGTGCGTGAAGCAATTAATCTAATCCGTAAGACAAAAGAACATATTTCTCTTGATCTTATCAAAAATATTCACAAGACTATTTTCAGAAATTCGAAATCATTTGCAGGAAAATTTAGGAAAAAAGGAGAAGAAGTTGCAGTCTTCGATAGTAGAGGTAACGTTGTGCACGAAGGAGCACCACAATCTCGTGTTCAACACTTACTTCGTGAGTTAGTTGGATGGTATAATAAGAACCAGAAAAAATATCCGACCTTAGTTTTAGCTGCTGTAGTTCACAATCAATTTGAAAATATTCATCCATTTGCTGACGGAAATGGAAGGGTTGGCCGTGTATTACTTAATAATATACTTATTAAACACGATCTACCTCCAGTTAACATAGATCTAGAAAGGCGGTTTGAGTATTATGCCTCTTTACAAGAATATCAAAAATTTCAAAATTTACAGCCAACTATTGATCTTCTTATGAAAGAATACAGAATTCTTCAGCGAAAGATGAGGTGACCACTTTTTCAAAATGGTGGTCACCCAAAAAGAAGATTATTTATACCCTTAGTCCTTATCATCTATAAAAACTACAGAATCGCAGAAATTCAATAAGGGATCGCGAATGTTGGCCTGCGCCACGGCGGGGGCACTTTTTCCCAAAAACTATTTAACCTCTGTAATTATTTCTAACACATGGACTGTTTATTTTGTAAAATCGTCAATGGAGAGGTGCCAAGCCATAAAGTCTATGAAGATGAAGCCCACATAGCGTTCTTAGACATTAATCCAAACATGAAAGGGATGACCATAGTTATTCCTAAAAAGCATATCTCCTCGGATATTTTTGATGTACCTGAAAAAGAATACATTTCACTTCTTTGCAAAGCTAAAGAAGTTGCCAAAATATTAGAGGTTAAGCTACAAGTTAAACGAGTGGCTCTCGTGGCTGAAGGTATGGGTGTAAACCACGTACATATCAAATTGTACCCTCTTCCCGGCCTCAGCAAAAAATTTACAGAAACGTGGGCAGACAAGACAGTCTTCTTTGAGAAGTATGAAGGATATATTACAACTTTGTTAGGGCCACGAGCTGAAGATAAGGAGTTGGCCGCCTTAGCCAAAAAGATTAGAGATTAGTCTAAGTTGAAGAAACGGATCGCATTCCCAGATAAGATGTCTGAAAGTTCCTGTTTAGTCATTCCCACTTCTCTCGACACTTCCTTAAGTCTCTCTATTGTGTCCCAATCAAAGGCACTCCAATCAGTTCTATCATAAACATTCCACGCGAAATCTGTACAGAAAAGGAGTTTGTCTGCATCTATTGTAGTGAGTGCGTCCCGCAAAATATTGTCTGATGGCTGTGCTAGTCGCATGGGTTCAGCTTGAAGCATCATGTCGGGACCTAATCCGATTGCTACACTTTCTGAATCGTTTACTTCTCTAATTGCCTGCATATCCATTCGTGCCAAGTGAGCTAGTAAGACACGGTATGGAAAGTTCCTGTTTACCCAGTCTAGCCATGCACAAGGATTATTCCCTTTGATTAAATGATGGAGGTATTGGGGAATTCTTGAATCTTGAAAGTCAGAGTTAAGCCAGTCCGTATGAACAAAGAGTGGTTTTCTAAAGTCTCGTGTAAGGGAGGCAATGTAGGCTGGAACCTCCTCTGGGGTAACATGTGAAGCCAAACCGTTAATTTTCAAACCAACAGTTTCAGGTTGCCCAACTAACGATGAGACTTCTTCTTCTGTGTCCAGTACTGGGTGCACTTTAGGGATGAAATAATATTTAATGGTTGAAGATTGGTTCAATCTTCTTACCTCAGAAAGAACGTATCTGTTCATAGTTGCATAAGGATTTCTGGGATTAACTTCAACATCATCCTTGTCGCCTCTTCTTATAAGCCTCTTGTAAACAACTCCTCCGGGTGTTTCCTCCCATATACAGGACACTTCTGTAAAATCTTCAACCTGAATTTTATGTGTTAATGTCGGAATTATTATACTTCGCGTAATACCTATTTGGCGAGCTTGTTGATCGTAGTAATCAATGTCACTCTCGGGTCCAAAATAGGATTCGCCTAAATTAACTTGTATATCAACAATCTCCATTTTATGGTTGTAGCGTTGTATGAATACGCGGGAAAAGACTTGCAGAATAGATAAAAGGCATCTCCAAAAGACCTTGAACCAAGCGTTCCCACCCCATACCAAATCCCGAAGTAGATTCATAGTCGTCAAACTTTCTTGATTGCAAATAGGGTGCATAGTCCTCTCGAGGAAGATTAAAGATTTCGGCTTTCACTCCAAGTTCTTCAACAGATCTTACTCTGTGGCCACTTCCAACAGTTTCTCTATAACCCGGCCAGATAATATCACAATTGTCTGCAACTGCGGGCACTGATCCATCTTTGACAGCATGATAGAATGGAACTTCAAGAAGAGGCATTTCAGAGACTCCGATAATTCCACCAACAATCTCTGTAAGCCTAACTTCTTCCCATGATCCAAAATGTTTTAATGTAAATTCTTTGTATCTCTCATCTCCTGTGTCTTCATACAATAATTCTAAAGCTTCTGCAAGAGACACAATTGGTAGTGGCCCTGCAAACATGTCCCTCAGGTGTTGAATTTTTCTTTGGCCAATAAAGAACTCTAAATCGTCACCATTGTGCTTAATTATATCGCTAACAATTCTCCGAAGTAGTCCATATGCTATTTCTACATTCTTAGCTTGAGGAACTTTTCCCTCGTATTCCACATGATGAAACTCTGAGAGGTGGGTTGGGTCAGCCTCTTCTTTTCTGAATGAATGATAATTCGCATAAACATGATCAACTCCGCTTTGCAAGAGAGCTAACTCTAGGTAAATCTGTGATGATTCCGCAAGGAATGCTTCTCGTGGAAGGTCAAACCAGGAAAGTTTTACTGGACATGTATCAGTTGTATAATCAATTGCTTCTCTTCCATAAACTGCTCCGGGAGAAGAAATCATACGAGTTGTTAATGGAACGGGCATAAATAAAGCTCCAAGAGCAGCAAAATATTGGCCAACAGCCATGTTAATCCTATCATTAATTCTTGAGATCCTCGCCCACATCTCGTCGTTGTGTATACTTGTGACTCTTTGTTCAATTTCAGAGGTCCCTAATCCAACAGACGTTACATCAGTAATAGGAGAAAATAACCTGTTGCCCTTAAAATCAATCGTTCTGTTGGCCGAAGCAGTGTAAGGTCCTAACATTTATGGATACGCTCTTGTCATTGTTCTTGGGAAAGGGATTGTATCTCGTATATGGTCCAAGTTACAAATCCACCGTAATAAACGCTCTACTCCAAAACCGAAACCGGAGTGAGGAACACTTCCATACCTACGGAGATCAAGATACCACCCATAATCTTTTGGATCAAATCCTTCTTCCTCAATTCTTTCTATAATGACTCCTAAGTCTTCCTCTCTCTGTCCCCCTGTGCTAATCTCTCCAAATCCTCTTGGTGCAATCATGTCGGCAGAGAGAACCATGGTTTCATCATCTGGATCAATTTTAGTATAAAATGGCTTAATAACTTTGGGGCATCCATAGATGATTACGGATTTTCCAGAATCTAGAGTTAACACTCTCTCCTCTTCTGTTCCTAAATCATCACCAAAATCGATTGGTAGCCCCTTGGATTGTAGGAAAGTGATAACATCTCTATACGGCATTCGTGGGAAAGGTGGAATGACATCCTCAAGAACCGCCGGGTCTTGGCCAATGGCTTCCAGTTCTCTGTATCTTTGATCAACAACAGTTTGTACAACGTGTGAAATAAGTTGTTCTTCAACCTCAAGAATAGAATCGAAGTCCGTCCATGCTGCTTCTCCCTCAAGATGCCAATACTCTGCTAGGTGTCTTGGTGTCTTAGACTTTTCTGCACGAAATGAAGGGGTTAGAGACCATACTTTCTCTAGCGCATAAACCATCGATTCTAGATACAACTGCGCACTTTGTGAAAGAAAAGCTGTATCTCCAAAATAACCCACCTCAAATAATGTAGACCCACCCTCGCACGCACTCTTATTTAAAATTGGGGGACTAACTTCATACCATCCTTGGTCATCAACCTAAGTTCTCGAAGCTCTTAAGAGAGTATGGCGAATCTTGGCGATATTCTGCATCTTGCGTGAGCGGTTCCAGAGGTGCCTGTTGTTATTTAAGTGCTCTGTAGAAAAGTCTCTTCGAATTGGATAATCCTCAGCTTGACCCACTAAGTTATAATTATCAACCCTAACCTCATACCCTCCTGGAGACCGTGGGTCTTCATGTAGTGTTCCAGACAATTCAATTGAAGATTCAATTGTAATATTATCATGTTCGGGAACTCTTGGCATTATACACTGAATAACTCCTGTGGAGTCCCGCAACTGAAGAAATGTATATCTTTTTTGCTTTCGTAATCTATGAACCCACCCTCTTAGGTTAACAGAAGATTGTTCCCCTGAAAAACACGATTCTACAGATTGATAGTCCATGTTGTTATCCCTCCCAAGTAAAAATATTTAAACATTTGTTATATGTTGTATAGTTTATTGGTTATCAAATTTTTTTAAGTAAAGGTATTTCTTAAATATATTCCTTTTCACAAGGAAAATGCCAAAGTTTATAAAAATACTTTTTCTACACAATTAACCCATTTCGGGCGGCATAGCCAAGCCGTAAGGCATCTTGTCTCAACGACCGTGTTACGCACCACGTGCAAAACGGACCCGGGGAGAACACTTTGATACAGAGCTCCCCGTCTGGAATGGGCTTTTAAAACTCACCTAACCTCTTATTCTTTCTTTTGGGTCCATCCCACTTCACACCATTCCTGTAAATCTCTGGCTTCTTCAACACCACTCCCCGTGACTTCTCCCTCACCACTCTACCACTCAAGTGATGCATTAATTCAGAAATAATTCTACCCGCATCACCTTCAGGAAAAATATTCACTTCCAAAATGGTCTTCAACTCCTCGCCGACAGAACTAACAGTAAATTGTAATTCTTTCCTTCTAACATGCCGATACAACTTCTCCGTAAATAGTGCAGTATTCTTCGGATCCCATTGCAGAATGATTGTTATGCTTCTCACAACTACTCTAGAGTGCACATGTATTTAAACTTTATTTGAGAAAAATCATCTTCCGCTCCTTCTCACCTAACTTCCGAAACTTTCCTTCGCGCAAACCACCCAACTGCAACTTTCCAACAGCCACTCTTTGTAATCGTTTCACATCAGATCCTAACGCTTTGAACATTCTTCGAACAATTCTATTCTTCCCTTCATGAATCGTTACTTCCAGAACATTCTCGTTAATCACTCTAACTGCAGCCGGCCGGGTTTTCCCATCCTCCAACGAAACTCCTTTCTTCAACATACTCACCAACCCTTTCTCAACGGGTGTATCAACCTCAACCAGATATGTTTTCTTTATTTCATACCGGGGATGCATTATTGTATTTGCAAAGTCACCATCATTCGTTAATAATAATAAACCAGTTGTGTTATAATCCAATCTTCCAATTGGAAATACCCTCTCTCTAACATCAACATACTCCATCACCGTCTTGTAACGAGCATCCTTAACTGCAGTAACACATCCGTGTGGTTTGTGTAACATCAAATACACTCGTTTCTCTTTCGAAACAACTTTTTTATCCACAAAAATAACATCTTTCTCACTCGCTTTATCGCCAAGCGAAACTTTCTTTCCATTAACAGTCACTCTTCCTTCCTCAATTAACTGTTCAGCCTTTCGTCTAGAACAATAGCCGTAATTACTCAATAATTTCTGAACTCTATGCATATTGCTCATTTTTAACTAATAGTTTATAAAATAATGGTTGTAAAACAAATCCATGGTTCAAACCATAACAATCAAAGAAGCACTTAACAAACCTAACGCCATTCTCATAGATACCAGAACCCCTAAAGAGTTTGCAGAAGACCACATCCCCAACGCCATTAACCTCCCAATTCTAAGCAACGATGAACGGGCTATTGTAGGAACAATCTATAAACAACAGTCTAAGGAAGAAGCTATCGAAAAGGGCGTAGCACTCTTCTCCAAACGCCTGCCAGATTTTATGAAAACAATATCTCAATACAAAGATACAACAATCATTGTTAACTGTTGGCGTGGTGGGATGCGAAGTAAAACCGTTGTTGCATTGCTTGATTCTTTAGGGTATACGGTCCTCCAACTAGTTGGTGGGTATAAATCATATCGTCATTACGTAAAAGAAACATTATACAACTTCCAACTAAATTCTCAACTGATCGTTCTCTGCGGATTAACATGTACTGGGAAAACAGAATTATTACAACAACTTCCTAACTCTATCGATTTGGAAGGCCTTGCACAACACCGAAGTAGTATTTATGGAGCAGTTGGTTTACAGCCGAGGTCACAGAAACGCTTTGAATCCCTTTTACTACTCAAACTACAAAAACTACAAAATGAAAAAACAATATTCATTGAAGGGGAATCAAGACGAATCGGCGATTTAATGATCCCCGAGTTTTTATGGAAGAAGATGCGTGCAGGAATATTTGTTAAAATCACCCGCTCCCTCGCTAATCGCACCGACGCCGCAGTCAAAGAATACATGGATTCAGAAGAAAAAATCAACCAAACAGTTGCAATCACAAAAACGTTAAACAAAGTTATCAGCAAGAAACGTAAAGAAGAGATAATTGCACTCTTAGAACAGAAACAATATCATAATGCAATTACTATCCTCTTAACAGATTATTACGATCCTTTATACTCACATACATTAAAAGACATACAATTCAACACTGAAATAAACAACGATAATCTCAAGGAAACACTAAAGCTTCTCCAAGAACGCTTCCAATAATTTCTTAATCTCAGCAACACTCTTCACTTCTAACAACTTCCCACGCAACTCTTTACTTCCCTTACACCCCTTGGTAAAATTCATCGCTTGCATTCGGATATTACTTAATTTGATCTTGTACTTTTCCGCATACTCCATGTAATCAAAGAACTTCCTTACTCTTCTCCTATCAGAAACTCCACCATAATTTCCCGTCCTCAAATAATTATTGATCTGTGCAAACAAAAACGGATTCCGTGCAGCTCCTCTCCCAATCATCACATAATCACAACCAGTTTCATCTAACATTCTCTTTGCATCCTCCGGCGTTTCTATGTCGCCATTCCCACAGACTGGAATCTTCACATGCTCTTTCAACTTTTTAATCAACGACCAATCTGATTTGCCACTATAACCCTGCTTCACAGTTCTGGGATGTAACGTGATCATACTCAACCCTTCCTCTTCCGCTATTTTCCCAATCTCTAAATACCTGTCTGGCTTTGCAACCCCACTTCGAATTTTCACCGTTACCGGCTTCGTCGTATTTCTTATTAACACACGAAAAATCTTCCGCACTAATTCCGGTTCTGTAAGCAAAGCAGAACAGGCCATTGTCTTCGTGATATGTGGGGCAGGACACCCCATGTTATAATCAATAATATCAAAATGTTCGTCCACTATTCGAACCGCTTTCGCTAACTCGTCTAAATCAGAACCCCACACTTGACATGATAATGGCCTTTCTTTTTCATCAAACTCAATAAACTCAGTAATCTTCCCTCGTTCTTTCTTTGCGACGATCGCATGGATGTTAATAAACTCCGTTACCACTAACCCTGCACCTAATTCCCGACACACCAAACGCAGCGCTGGATCCGAAACTCCCGCCATTGGTGCGAGAAACGCTTTTGATGTAAATTGTGGTAATGTTCTCATACACTTTATTTTTTTACTTTTTTTATAAAACTATCAAAGAAACAATTAAATACCTCAGAAATATAACAAATACATGCTTGTCAAACAGCACTTAATCGACTTCTGGAGAGATAAAAATATTGTGAGCAATGAGAATATTTTCCATGCTTTTCAAAACATTCCCAGAGAACATTTTCTCCCTTCTCCACTAAAACAATTTGCGTACCACGACCACCCTTTACCCACGATGCGTGATCAATCTATTTCTCAACCAACTACGATTATGATTATGTTACAAGCACTCGACCCACAACCTGGCCATTCCGTCTTTGAAGTCGGTGCAGGGGTTGGCTACCAAGCAGCTTTGTTGAGTCATATTGTGGGAAATTCTGGTAAAGTTATCACCACTGACATTCTTCCTGAATTGATTCACACAACGAGACAAAACCTACAAACAATTAACAGAACTAACGTCAAAGTATTAGAATCTGATGGCGCTGCCGGTTATGAAGACGCAGCCCCCTATGACAGGGTCATCATCACCTGCGCTTGTTCTTCCATCCCGCAACCATTAATTGACCAACTGAAAGATGGGGGTATTATCGTTGCTCCTGTTGGTGACTTAGAGCAACAAACGATGGTGAAAGGCACTAAACGTGGTTTCACATTAGATTTAGAATTTCTTGGAGACTTTCGATTTGTTCCCATGCGGGGGAAGTACGGATTTAAAGATTAGAAGAAGCCATTAACCATTTCAACAAGTCTTGAGAACGGACCAGGTCTTCGTGGTACTACTTTTTTCTCAGCACGCTCTGGGGTTGGCCGCCATATAAGGTAACGGCGTGTTGCATCAATTTCCCAAGTATAGTGCGTTTTTGTATCCTCATTACAAATTGCCTTTGGCGTTAGAGTCCCCTCATGGAAATCTCCATGCATAGAGATGTGTGCCCCTTCATGAAAACCATTATCAGGAACATAAGCATTTAAATGTAATAACATACCTCTCTTGACCATTTGGGTCGGGCTGATCAGCGAGTACATGGATCTCTCTAACATAACTTGCATCATCTCCTAGAACAACTCTCGTAATAAACCCATCAATAATTCTACCTGGGTTTGTGAGCCTAGTATTACTAAAATCTATGTACGAATGTGTTAATCCTCTGCTATCCATACGATAAAAATAGGAAGACCCTTTATAAATTTATCCCTAACAAGTAATGACTAAACTCTCTCCGCTCTTCCTAACACATCCATCAACAAAGAATACGTAAATCTGTCTAAATCTGTAGTATCCCGTTTTAACTACACAGTACATTAACCACTTTGGTGGTTATAATG
>CAYFMJ010000010.1:0-26740 GCA_964344235.1 uncultured Methanosarcinales archaeon
AGCTAAGAAATGTGTAGTAGTTTCGTGTTGTGTAGCAGTTTCGGGATATTAGAGTTAGGAATTAGTCCGATTGAGTAGATGCTCAGAACTATCTCTTCCTACTTTTTCTAAAGAAATATGCGAACAGACTGGCAGTGACAATTAGCGCAAGGGCAATGATTATCCCATGCCAATAGCTAAACCGGTATGCATTGTCCCCCGTAGAAGCTGTTTCTTTTTCCACTGCCTCATTTGCGGGGTCTTGTTTTACCTCTGCTGGCTGGTTTGTCACTTGTTCTTTCTCTCCTATGAGGAAATAACTAAATCCAGGAGTTTCTGCTTCATAATAAAAGTGATTATTGTCTTCACCAGTTAATGTTGTTGTTAATTCCTCCCACTTTTCAGTGAAGCGGAACATAGCGAGGTCATCTTTGGAGAGATCATAATCTGCAAGCCATGACTTTTCAACATTGAATTTAATGATTACTGAATCTAAATCTTCTTCTTTAAGATTGGTGGAGGAGATTTTAGAAATCCTGTAAATTTTCTTTTGAAATGTTGTTATCTCGGCAGGGAGTGCTTCAGTTGATTCAATTTTTAACTGTGGGGCTTTGACATCTTTTGATACTATAAAGACTATCTCCTCGACTCCAAGGTTTTCTTGACCTGGAGCTATAGCTTTTTCGCCTCCATAAATTACTGACCAAATCGTTTTACTGCTGGATGAGGATGGCACTGTTATACCACCACTGCTTCCAGTTGCAGGACTTCCGCCGCTTGAACTTGATGATGAACTACTCGAGGAATCTGATTCTGTTGCTGCGGCCGCTGTTGTTGTAAACGAGGTAGTATTGCTTTGTGAGTTCTCTGCATTGTCAGTACAGGTTACGTTTACTGTATACGCAGTTCCTGCAGTAAGGCCACTCAGTGTTGCATTGACAAGTTCTGCTGATGTAGTGTATGAAAGATTACCGATACCAGCACCCGTATAGTTGCACGTTGAGAAACCAGAAGCTGAGTCTGTTACGTTAGCTGTGAGGTTACCTCCTGTTGTCGTAATGCTCTCTATAGTAATAGCATGAATTGTCGGTGATGTTACGTCAATTCCAATAGTTACGTTTTCGGTGTTGTTAACTGTTGTTCCATCCGTTGCGTTGATAACGAAAGTATAGTTCCCGTCACCATAGGTTGTTGCATCGAAAGAGGCATTCCAAGAGGTTATTGATGTGTTGCTTAAGGAGACCTCTCCACTGAGGTTTAGATTGGAGGAAAGGTTAACCACCTTGTACGTAACCTCTGTTGAGTTCACTTCTCCTCCGGTTGTTACGTTAATTGTGAAGTTAGAATTGTACCATGTGGCAGTAGGGTTATCAATTGTGACTGTGAGGTTTATTGACTGTGTTGAATAATTACTAAAACCGCTGACGTTAGCATAGAGGATGCCATTTGTAGAATCGTAACTAATATTACAAGCGTTTGTATCATCACATCGTGTGCTGTCTTTTAGAAGTTTTGGTGCAGAGATGTATGTCAAGTTTCTAATCTCTATCTCAGCGGTTGTATTTAACGAGCTAATATTAGCGTTGGTCTCTAAGCCCACGAGATTCTGCTGGAGGAAGATATTTGTGTTGACAATAAGATTGCTTTTGAAAGTTAAGTTTGTTAGGGCGTTCCAAGTAATTTGGCCAAGGGAATTGTTGTAGATTTTGGTGCTGTTACAACCTCCTTTAATGAAATCTATTGCAGTTGAATTATGGAAATTATTGTTAATGTAAGTTCCGGAGCAAGAATCATGAATCTTCACCCCGTGATCCTGAAGTTTTGCCGTTGTTGTTTCAACCAATGTAAGGGTAGGGGTTAGGTCATACCCTGCACTTATAGATATTGAGCTCGCGTTAATGGGATTGTCTAATGCTGTTGAGTTATATGTGTACGCACCCCCTTGGCCGGAGTTGATGAATATGTCTTTTGCCATAGCATAACAAGGGGCTCCTGCGGTTGCTTCGAACTCATCACAATCATCAATTGCTTCAGCTTCTGTGAGATAAACTGATGCTCTTTCATTTCCTCCAATCCCAGTTCCGTTGATACAAGCAACGCTAATCTTAGAAGTTCCCGTTAGGACAGTACTATTTGTCCGGTTGTTTGTTGGGGTAATGTCGGTTAGTATCTGAACGCCAATATTATAAAATGTTGTTCCATTTGACGCATAGAGGGCACTGTCACATCTTGTGCCATCGTGTGTTATTGGTGAAAGGGTACTGTTATAGAAATATGTGCTATCAAGAGTAAAGTTCGTACTTCCGTTAATGACGTTATCCTGGAGAACAGTACTATTAGAGTTGTTTAAAACGACACTTGTGACTGATCCTTGTACTAGAATAGTATTGTTGGTTATGTTATTGTTTGCTGAAGAGAATAATGAGATTGCGAAATTTCTATTGTCTAATGAAGCGTTAATGATTATGTGGTTATCAGCGATAAGAGTAGATTCCGCATCTTCAATGTAGACACCTCTTTCAATTGAGGGAAATGTGTTATTTCTAACAATAGTACCATTTGATTGGTTAATGAAGACTACGCCTGTGGCATCTTGGCTGTCACTGCGAATAGTGTTATTTTCAACGGTAACGTTTGTGCTGTTCAGTCGCACCATAATAGCAAAATCACTGGGCCCCTCCATTTGTTATAACATCAAAATCGTTGTTAGGGCCTATCGTTATTCTGTTCGCAAGAACTTTCTGGATAGTAATCCCCTGAATGGCTCGGCTAAAATTGTTACCCTCGATTGTAAGATTCTTAACGTAGCCACTTGAGGCGCCCCCTGAAAAATAAATTGCGGGTGAGGCGGCTGCAAAGGTATTATTGCGTATTGTAATATCCTGAGCAAAGTCACCACCAAGAATAGTTGTACTGATATCAATAAGCCCATTGGTTTGACCATTGCCTTCTGAGTTAGTATAAATAAAAGTGTTGTTTTCAACTGTAAGATTCGATATGTTGCCAGAGTAAATAGCTCCTGCCCATGCCGGATGGGATACGTTGAACTCATTGTTGATAATCTCCCAGTGACTCGCTTGTCTTTCATTGGTGTCGCCGCCTGCTATCAATGAGTAAGCGGTTCTACTGTTGTTGGATGTGAAGTTACTATAATTAACCAAAAGATTGCTGATGTGAAGTTGGAGTGCAGAATCGGATGCGTTTAGTATGCTAACGTTTTGGACATAAACTTGTGAGGGGGTAATTTGTGAGTCTTCTATGTATATTCCATATGCAAAAGTATCGAGAATCAGGTTCTGGAAAGTTATATTGCTAATACTCAACTTTTCGATCATAATGGCATCAGTGGAACTATTGCCAGTTATTGTATATCCTTGGCCATCAAGCGTGATGTGGCTGGCGTTAATAACAAGACAAGAAGTTGCGCTTGAGCCGCCAAAGAAACTTTTGTTTAGCGTATAAGTCTCTCCACTCTCATTTAACGTTACACCATTTGTGTTGAATGTACAGTTGCTGACGTTTATCTCTGCAAACACAGTAGTGCTTTCTCCACTGAGAAAGAATATACAAAACAGAAAGAAGAATAGTAGTGTGCAGCTAAACCAAACATTATTTTTCACAAGTTCACCCCTTTTATATGAAAAATGAATTAGTTAACTTTTATAAATTCTTCGGTGAGGTGGTTCTCTAACCCTTTCATTTGAACTGTACAGCTTTGGTTTGGTTATGTCTTTTTGATTTTTTGCGATGGCGTCAAATCGATTATAATGAATAAGAGATACATTGTCAAAGAGTACATGCCCATTAATTCTCCGGTTACTTTCGACATCGGCACTTAGGATTAATTTTATAGAAGTTGTTGCCGAGGGGACAGGAATTTTCTTCATTTGAATACCCTCCCATGCGGGTGATGAACTACTGTCTGTTATCGCAATTGTTTCATTGTTTTGATTCATGAACTCAACCGTTAACGATGCCATGGCGTTACTCGCCGCTTTAGCTTCAGCATGAGTGGATATCATTAAAGCCCCTTTGCTAATGAGCTCTTGTTCACAAGTTACATCGATTTGTTGGGCGAGGGTTGTTCCTGTTGCTAAGAAAAACATTTTGTCTCCGACCTCATCATCAGTCTTTACAAGTTCACTAGAAGCAACCCAATAGTTTAGTGATTGAGAGGCGTCGTGGTTCTTTACTCTGTTGCTTTCTTTTCTTTTGAATAATGCTTTCATGTTCTCTGAATTGGTGAGCGTTTTCTCGTACACAGCTTCCGTAGAACCGTCAGACCATTGCACAAACTCAAACCCATTATTGGCAGTTGCCGAGAGGGTTATAGGAATATTGTTGAAGTATGTTCCTGACCACGGTGGTGAACTTGGAGTGACAGTGTTGATACTAACAGTACCACCACAGGGCGGTTCAATAGTTATGGTTGAAGTCCCATCAATATCATCAAAGTAGTTTGTTAAGTGCTCAAAAACGTAATCTCTTCGTGGTTTAGACTCTCCGGAACCCTCTATATATTCTTTCATTTGATTAATAGCGCTGTTCCAATCAGACAGGGTGTACCATGGTATAGTACTTTTTTCCCAGCGTTCAATGTGACGGTTGATCTCGGGTTCAAGTGTCTGGGAAAGTTGGTTCATAGTTCCCATAATTTTTGCAGGTTCCAAGTTGCTGTTCATAAGGTCGGCAAAACGATTGAGGAATTGTTTTCTAAATTTCTCATTAATAAGTAAGCGTTTCATCATCTCCCGCCAGACAATTGGTTTTTCGTTAACTAAGTAAGTGTTGTAATAATGTAGAGAGTAATTGAACGAATTGAAATGAGGGTTCTTGTATTGCGCTTCTTGAACACCCCCGCCAAAGGCGAAGTCGGTATCGAATAGCAGGAAACGCCATTTGCTACTTGGCTTCTGGTGCCAAATCTTAATATTGTTGTAAGGCCAATCGTGGTTGCCAACAAAAATCTCAAGGATACTATAATCAATAAAATTGTCGATGTCAATGTGGTTAGTTATATATTCGTAATTCTCAGTTTCACTCATATCATTGCTTAGCATAAATTGAAACACATCTTCAAATTGCATGAAACCGTCTGTGCCGTCAGCTTTGTATATGTTGTGAGCAAGTTCGAGAATTGTTACGCTATCTTTATCAATGTTGAAGTTTTCAGCAAGATAATACTCATCCATTCTCTCACGAATATTGTAAATTCCCCAATATTCACCATTAATGAAAAGAATTGCTGGTTGGTACGCTTGATAATCAATGTTAAGATCTTTGGCGATAATGTGAACAAATGCATCACGAAAATGAGTCTTGTGCTGACTCGTTGGATAGGCAATGCCATCCTGGCCAGAAGTCCGAAGTATGATGCGCTTGAAAGAGTCTATATCTTTATGAGGAAATAAGGCGTACTCAATTTTGTCAGTGCCAAATGTTTTCTTAGCGTATACTCGCAGTGCTTTTTGGTGGCCTTGCATGAATGTCGTGAACTCCCCATGTGGTTTTGCTTCTGCGTCAAGGCCAAATTGAAAGTTGCCAGTGGAATCAAAGTATTCAATATGGAGTGGTTTTGCTATTTTGTTTCCGTATGTCTGAATAACGTTCTGTTTGAAAAGCCCTACAAAAATGTCGTTGTATGTTCCCACAACAGAAATAATTGGCAGTGTTGAAACTTCGTTTATGAGGTATGTTTTTGTGATAGTGGGGCTTGGTAGCTTCCCTTCCGTGACAGATATGGCCCGCAGCGGTGTAGTTTTAGCAATAGAGATTGGTTCTGTGTAGAGATGATTGACAGTTTGATTCGGCGTCTCCCCGTCTGTTGTAAAGTATATTTTAGTGTTTGGTTCAGGAACTGTGATGGTGAGTGTGACTTCGTCTTCGTACGACCCCGCTTCATGGTTGAATGTGGGGGGTGTAGAGAGGGCTATCCCGTTTGATGAACTAGGAGTTGGGTTAGAGAATGCAGCCCACATTTCGCTGCCATCAGGGTTGCGTCCAATTGATGTATCGGCCTTCTGTTCAGAGAAGATGATAGAATCTATGAGTGTTTCCCCGTCATTTGCGTAAAGACTAATAAACTCACCATCACCATCTAACTTAAAATTGGTGTGCAACGGTCCGAGAGACGGTTCGTCATCAGCAATAAAAAGTAAAAACCCTTTTGATTCGATGATGGTTCCATTTGGAATTTGGTATTTTGTGGGGTGGCCTTCTTTATCGGAAAGAAACATACCGCTTAAATCAACTGTCTCTTCGCCAATGTTGTAAATCTCAAACCAATCTGGAGAGTCAGTCTCTGAGATAAGTATGTTGTCATTTATTGCAAGGAGTTCATTAATTGTAAGGTCGTCTTGGTTTCCAAGAACACTAGGGATAAGTAAAATAATTGCAAGTATTATCATGTAAAATTTTTTCTTCATAAGGATGCACAGTATTTTTTTCTATAATTGAGCAATCTTTATAAAACTCTCTGCTTTTATTTTGTCATGGATCTGAGGATGTTGAAAAAAGAGGTGCAAGGGCTGCAGAATGTTGAGAAAACTATTGCAGCATTTGAGAAGCATTGGCTCAAGCCGATAAAAACGTCTACAAATAAGCATTTACCTTTTTTACAAGATCTTTGTGATAATAGAAAGAAAGAGCTAAATGCAGAGTTAGCGGCGTTGAAAGGGATTCTGCAGCAGATAAAGTCTGGTCAGCGAATTAATGAAAAGTTGCAACATTACGCTCGCTATTTAGTTGAGTTGAAATTGGCAGAGATTCAAGGTAATGTTTCTAAATCTGCATCTATTACAAATACTTTATTACGTGATGATTTTCTCAATGTATCTCAAACGATTCAAGACATTACGTTATTTGATAGTGTTGTTACAGAATTAGGAGAACGGTATCATGATATTTTAGAAATGATGCATGGTGATTTATCTCTGGAAGAATCAGTAGCGGTGATGGAACAACCGCATCACGTTCATTTACGGGAGTTGCATGCAGTTGCACGTGAACAGAAACGGTTAGTGCATGCTCTCGGAAAATCGTTTGTAATGTTAGCGAGGGAGAAAGAATGACGATTACATTTGGTGTTGGGGTTGTAGGGATGAGTTTGATTTTGATTGGCTTTATTTTAGATGAGTTTGTTGATTCCCTTGATCAGGATACAATATATTATAATGTAATTAATTTGTGTGGTGCGGGGTGTCTAGTGTATTATGCGTATAGTATTGTTAGCTGGCCGTTTCTTGTGTTAAACGCGGTATGGTTTCTTGTTGCAGGGTATAAGTTAGTTCTACTTGTGAAGAAATAGGTTTATGGTTCTGGGAAAATAATCATCCCATCTTCTTCGTTTGTAGAGTATTGTGGCGTTACGCATGGATCTTCAACAATTTCCCATTGTTGTGTTTCTAAGTTACACATCATAGATGTTCCACCAAGTGGTTCTGGTGTTAATTTTGAGAAGTAATTAGGGATGTCTTCTACTGCTGTGGTTGGAATCCAACCGCCAACACCTGCTGTGATCTCACTCATGTAAGGTTTACTGCTTTCAAAGGCCCCAACTGCGAAAAAGAAAATATCAACGCCCGCTGCAGCTGCTTGTGCGTTTATCTCTTGAGTGTTATAACTATTGTTGGAAATTTTCCCATCGCTTAGGATAAAGCAAGCTTTTGGTTCTTCAATTGTTTCTTGTTCGAGAAGCGTTACACACAAACCAACAGCTTTGTTAATATTACTTGATCCACCAACGTCTACATCAACTAAAGCATTAATGTAACTATGGAACACGGTGTGGTTGACAGCGAAGGGCCCCATTTGTTGTGTCTCTTTTGCGAAAGGAATAACCATTGCACTTAACCCCTCATACCAGACCTCTTCGACACCATATAGGCCCTCAATCATAGTTCCTTTTACTGCACTTGTGCTACCTGATAAATCTGGGCTAAAGATGACTGTTGCGGGTTCACAACTTGCTAATGGAATTACTGCCGGTTCACAGCATGAAATATCAATGGTTGAGTCGTCACAATCGGGAATACTACCCACTAAATTTGGTGTACAAGAATATTCTGTGTCTGTTAACACACCAAATCCGTCACCATCATTATCGATTGGAAATTTATCTGTACCCTCATCGATTAAACCGTCACAATCATTGTCTTTATAATCACATACTTCTACTTCTGGAATTGGAATCTCTGCGCAGGCGGTGTAATCCCAAAAACCAATTTCTGTACAAACTTGTTCTGCATAACCACAAGCTGTTTCTGGTCCACATGGTTGTGTAATAAATTCAAATTCGCCTGTTTCTTCTGAAAGAACCATGTTTATTGGGGTTTCAGGATTACAATCGTTATCATATCCATCACAAATTTCAGGTGCTCCCGGGTAGACCGTGGGAATGTCATCATTGCAGTCAGCAAGATTATCAACAAATTCGACCATGCCGTAAGGTGTTGCAAGTGGTTCTGGCTGAGTACAACTCATTTTGAATGCAGAACCGTTGTTATCTTTTGCAGTTTTACTACCAAAGCCATCCCCGTCGTAATCTAAGAACCAAGGCGTTTCTTCGCAATTATCTATTGCACTAATTCTATTTATTGGTGGGACGCTATACCTAACTGCTGGTTCTCTTTCCACGTGAGCTTCTTTTTTTTCTGCACATGCTCCCAATGTTAATGTTGCTGTTAATAGAATTCTGGTTGTGAGTTGTCCAAGCATGTGTAAAAAATGGTAAAGGGTATATACTATATAAACATTATTGTGGTGCTGTTTTTGTTTTGCCGAATTTGCAGTGGTTAATTATGGGGCACTGGTTACACTTTGGGTTAATGGGGGAACAAATTGTTTGACCGTGCCCTACTAGAAGTTTGTTAACGTTAATCCATTCATCTCTGGGAATGATTCGTTTAAGTGCTTCTTCGGATTCTTCCGGTGTTTTTGTTTGAATCCAGCCTAATCTGTTTGAGATGCGATGGACGTGAATGTCAACAGCAATAGCAGGGATATTAAATGCGTACGCTAGCATACAGTTCGCTGTTTTTCTACCTACACCGGGAAGAGATGTTAATTCTTCAAATGTTTGTGGTACTTTACTATTGTATTTGTCTATGAGGGTTTTACTTAATGCTTTGACATTTTTTGCTTTCGCCCTATAAAACCCGATTTTATAAATTATTTTTTCTAATTCCTGTTGATCAATTTCTACGTAATCTTCTGGTGCGGGGTATTTCTTGAACATTTCAACAACAATGGGGATTGTCGTGGAGTCTTTTGCTCTGGCAGAGAGAAGTGTCATGACTAATAATTGAAATTTTGGGTAATGGGAGAACTGTTCTAACATCGTCTGTGGATGTGTTTTTTCTAAGATACGAAAGACGGTTTTGATCTCTGAAGGAGTTGGCATAGCGAATAGAATGAGAAGTGGTTTTTAATAATTACTAGACAAACAATAAGATTAATCCAATTACAACCATGACAGAACTGGCAGTGACACTGACTAATTTATGATAATGATCTTT
Source organism: uncultured Methanosarcinales archaeon (assembly GCA_964344235.1). GTDB lineage: Archaea > Nanobdellota > Nanobdellia > Woesearchaeales > GW2011-AR9 > CAYFMJ01. The sequence continues at coordinate 9,495 of CAYFMJ010000010.1, forward strand.
CCACGTTTTGATTTTGTGTTCAATTTTATGTTCTTCGGCTTTTTCTTCCAATTCGTTTTTGGTAACGTAGAGAATGACGACTAATGCAATTTTAGGAAGTAAGATAATGAAGCTGTAATACAAAATGTACGGGAAAACAACTGCTGTATATCCGCCTGCATGGAGGAGGTTTTGTAAGAGCACACTCATTTTTGTAGATGGTGTGATTGTGAACAGAGAAGTTACAAAAGCAGTTGCAACGATACCCCATGGCGAGATAAACCACGCGACTGTTTTTCTTCCGTATTCTTTGATATTTTCAGGAACTGTTTTAAGAAAGAGTTGCCAAGTTTTAAGGAAGCCACGGATTCTGATGATGCTTACTATAATGACAATAACGCCAACAATTTTGTAGAAGAAGAATGGCCCCTTGCCACCGAAGCCGGAGAAGAGTCCCAGTAAAGCGAGGAAGTGCATAATGAATACGATTCCAATGAATAACGCTCCTCGTTTAACGAGTGTTTCATCGTCTTTAATTGCTAAGAGCAAGACGAGCATGATAAGTAAGATAGCGATCATCGCTGCTTGGAAACTGTTTTGTAAGGCAGACCCAGTAACGTTCCAGAAGTTTAATGTTTTGAGTGGGTTACTTGGAGCAGTTGGTTCGCCTGTTAATCCCACAAGAGCGGGGTTAGGAGTTGGGCATTCAACATTAGAGTTTTCTCCAATTTGTCCGTCAAGAACGGTTTTAATTGGTTCTACACCAACAAGATAGGTTGATTGTGTGAAGACTGCAGGAATGTTTTGTTGTTCTTCCGGGATTTCTAATGCTGCGTAGAAATCATCAAGTTTTTGTTTGTTTTCTGAATTATGATACACTTCTAATTGTTCAACTCTAAGATTAGGATATTTGATTGCTAACTGGTTAAAGTAACTGTCAGCTGGCTTACATTCTTCACAATCGGAACTTGTGAAATAATAGATGCAATCATGTTGTGTTGTGTCTAATGTGGGAGAAGTTTCTGCAATCGCAGTGAGACTTAGAATGAATATGAGGAGTGTTACTATAACAAATTGTTTTTTCACCATCTTTTTGATGTTGTAGAATGCAAGAGAATTTTATAAAGGTAACGGTGTGATCAAAAGGTTATTTGGATATAGTAACATAAAACTGATAAAGGGGTTGTTGTTTGATACTACAAAAAGAACGAGGTATACAAAATGGTAACGACAGTAACAGCGGATTCATTTCAAGATTTTATTAACGGAGAGACACCAGCAATCGTAGACTTCTGGGCTTCTTGGTGTGGCCCATGTAAAATGCTTGCTCCAGTATTTGAGGAAGTGAGTAAAGAGTATGAAGGGAAATTACGATTTGGCAAGATTTCTACAGAGATATTTCCTCTTATAGCACAGCAAAATGCAGTATCTGGGATTCCTTGTCTGGTTGTCTTTAAGAACGGTCAGGAGATCGGAAGGGTTGTTGGATTTAAGCCAAAACCTGCTCTCAAACAAGAAATAGATGCAATATTAGGATAGAAATGTTCTGGATGGAGGAAAGGAAAAGAGGTGCTAAACCTTTCCCCTCATCCAGATATGCTCTGTTCAGAATTTTCCCAGTTAATAAAGTTTTTGTAGGAAAGTTCAACAAGTTGAAATTCTACCCTGCTTCGCTATTCAGCTCCGCCTGGCCATGACGGGCGAACGTGGTTCGCTGTCACCAGCAAGCTTTGCTTGCCTGGTGCCATGATTACCTGCGGTAACCAATGGCAATCATGGCACAGACGGTTAGAATTTCAACAATAGCTTTTTATAGTATAATGGGGTTTTGATTCTATGATCAAATTAGCACAGGGAGCGGAAGCAATTGTGTATAAGGATAATAACACAATTATCAAAGAGCGATTTAGTAAAGAGTATCGATTGAAGCATTTAGATGAGTCTCTGCGGAAATTCAGAACGCGAAGAGAAGCGAAAGTTCTCGGAAAATTAGATGATGTGGGATTTCCTGCTCCAAAAGTGCATGAGTTCTCTGATAAGAGAATGAGCATTGTGATGGATTTCGTTCCCGGTGAGACGTTGAAAGAAGTCTTACTTAGGGGAGATGAGTACCAACAATTTGCTGCAGAGATAGGTGAGAAAGTTGGCTTGTTACATGCGCAGAATATAGTGCATGGGGACTTAACTACGTCAAATATGATTGTGCATGAAACAACAAAGAAGTTACATTTTATTGATTTTGGTTTAGCATCATTTTCAGAGAAAGTTGAGGATAAAGCAGTTGATTTATTCTTATTAGAAAGAGGTTTGAAGAGTGCACATTATAATTTAGATATATTTTCTAGAGTTCTGGCAGGGTATAAGAGAAGTAACCCTGAAGCTGCAGCTGTTTTAGCTAGACTAGAAGAAGTTCGGAAGAGAGGACGGAATAAGAATAGGGATTAATCCCACTTTGTTGCGATAGTTCCAGGCCCACGTCTGCCGACAACTGGCCCTTCATCGTAGAATAATCCCGCAGCTTTCATATTTTCTCGTGCCATTCTTGCACAGGAGTACGTTGCCATAATAGCAGAAGAGTTCATTACCCTATGAACTTCGGTGAATAATTCCTGTGTCCACATGTCGGGAGCTGTCTTTGGAGAGAAAGGGTCGAAGAATACTGCGTCAAAGTGTTCGTCTTTGAATTGTTTGATTGTTTCTCTTGCATCGCCGATGATTAATTTGATAGTGATGTTGTTATGTTGGATGATTTTGTTATTAGTTAATTGTTTGTAAATCTTGTATGAGTTGATTGGGGGATTCACTTCCTGAATTTTTTGGATAATGTTGGGATCATATTCTAGGCCAGTAATTTCAATTTCACAATTTGGATTTGCTTCCAATGCAACGTCAATGGCCATTGCTGAATTATAGCCTAAGCCAAAGAACATGTCGAGGATTTTTATTGTACCAGCTTTCGCTTTCTCTGCTATCTTACAGGGGTTAGCGTACTTTTTGAGTGCCTCCTCTACCGCACCGGTTTGGGAGTGGTATGACTCCCCTACTTCAGTGTTGAGAAACGTTTCCGTGTTATCTGCAGTCATGATTTTGTGCATTGGTTGCTTTTTTTCTTTGTATTTTAAAATGCATCGGAAAAATATATAAAAATGGAAAATAGATTGAGTCTATGGAAAAACCAATCATTGCAACGACCCTATCAGGACTGTTTGTGAAGACAGATCCATGGAAGAATGCCAGTAGTATGTGGTTTGAGAAAGCGGCATTACAATTACATGATAACTCTGTTTTGGAGTGGATTGGTAAAGAGAATTATTTTGATGGTGTCGACGAAGTGATGCAACGCGTGTATCCAGGGTTAACAGAGGAAGAGAGGACTGTGAAAGCACGAGAATTATATTTTGAAGTAGTGTGTGAGTATATGGTTGATCATGATGTTCGTAATGAGGAAGTGATTGGATACTTTGATGAATTAAAAGGGAAGTATAGGATTGCGTTATTAACAACAAACACACAGCAAGCGATTACAACAATTCTTCCTTTAGTTGGTTTGCTTGATTTTTTTGATATTGTTGAGGTTTCTAAAGTAGAAGAGAAAGACGACAAACGAGTAGTGTTTGATAGATTTATTGAGAGGTATGGGAAACCAATGTTGTATGTTGGTGGCGACAGAAAAGCGAGTTACGATTATTGTGCTGAGAAGAATATCCCTACAGTGTTTGTGAATTTAGAAAGTGATGAAGTTATTGAGAATGTTACAACCGTGAGTAGTGTTGATGAGTTGAAGAATGTTATTGAGAAACTCTAAATCTCTTCTGCTCTGCCTTTTCTGACAAGTAATTCTGCTACCTCCGGAAAGATATCTACCTCTTCTCCCTGGTCATAGGGGCCGTAGACTTTCATGTCTTTCCAGACGAAACTAGGCATGGGGTGGATGAAACGGATTTTTTTGAGGTCAACGTCTTCTGCTGGCTCTTCAGGGGTTGACTCTTCTTCTGCGGGGGTTTCAAATTGTGTGAAAGTGCTTGGTGGTTTTGGTGTAATTTGTGTCGCACCGGAAACTGTTGGCATATTGCCTAAGAATAACTGCGCGAGAATACCTCTTCTGTAGATATTGAGGGATTGCAACACTTCTTCGTAAAATTGTTTTTCTTCTCGTAACATCGCTCCTGTGTCAATTAGATCGGATTTTGTACGGCTTCTGTTGAGAGCTATGTCAATAATTTTCTTTTCGCGTTTTTCATAAATTTCTTTGAGAATCCGTTTGATACTGCGTAATTCATACTCAACTTTCTCTTTTTCTCCTGCTGCGAAGATGTCATCGGAGGTTTGTGTGTTTTCTAGAAGAGCTTGTTTTTCTTTGAGGTAGGAGACTACGTCTATGAAGAATGTATCTTCTAGTTTTTGTAGGTCTTCCCGTTTTTTTTCATTACGGAGAATGTCGTACAGTGTTTCTAGTGTAATTCGTATAGTGTCCATACTACCTCTAATGCGTATTACGAACGTTCCTGTGAGTGGGGCACGGCACGATTATGGCGTCTTTTTGAATTATTTTTTTATGGACGCCATGTGCCTCTATTGGCGCCACTCACCCACTTAACGTAATACGCACCCCCAGCATTTCAGAGATGATCAAACTTTTAAAGTTTATTGTTGTTGGTTTGCTTGTTGTAGAAAATAATGGTTGGAAGATATAGTTATGGAAGAACGCGCATCTTTACGCCCGCTTCTTTGAGCAAGCGTGTGCCAACATCATCTGGATATTTTATTCTGGCGATAACTGCTGTAATTCCGGCGTTAATAATCATTTTACAGCAAGCAGTGCAGGGGGTAAACGTTGTATAAAGAACCGCCCCGCTTGTTGGTGCACCATTGAATGATGCTTGCACAATTGCATTTTCTTCAGAATGACAGCAGATGCAAGGTTCTGAGTATTCTCCTGACTTCATCTTTCCTAAGTGACGGGATGTGCAGCGTGGACAACCGCCAGCAGTACAGTGGCGAATCCCTTTTGGGCTGCCATTATAACCGGTTGAAAGAATTTTTTTGTCTTTCACAATGATGGCTCCTTTCTTTGCTGACATGCAGGTGGCACGCATCTTTACTTGTTCAGCGATGTTCATGAAATATTCATCCCAGTTTGGACGTTTATCTTGCAGTTTGTATAATTTGTCCTGGACAAGTCGCTCAACTTTCCGTTGTAGTTGTTCAAACGTCCCATTGTTATTGATGGTAACTTTGGCCATAGCAGTGACTTTCTGTAAGTTTTGTGCGTTTTTGTCTGTGCTACTTTCTAACGCTTCTTTTGCTCTTAGATCTTTCAATGTTTTTGGATCATTCTCACGATTTCGTTTGATAATTCGTTGCAGCCGTGTTTTTTCTGGCGCTACGACGTTTACGAGGATAAAATCACCTCGTTCCTGTAATGTTTTGACTTCCCCTGCGTTCCTAATAGAAGTGAAAACGTAGTTTTCGCCATCTTGCACTTTCTTTAGCGCAAGTTGTGATAGAACATCTGAACCATATGTAGAGCGAAGTTCGTTACCAACATTAATGAGGTTATCTCTGGTGATTTTTTTACGGCGTCTCTTTAATTCTTCCCGTAAACTGTCGGAGAAGGAAACGTGGTAGAAATTCATCTTTTGTAGAATCTCTGCAACTGCATCTTTGCCAGAAGCGTATAGGCCAGTAACTCCAATAATCATGTGTACTTTGAGAGTAGTGTTGTTTAAATGGATTGTTGTGGTAGAAAGAAGAGTTTATTCACGATATAAAGCTTCAATGTGTGGTTTGATGTGTTCATCGAAAATAACTTGTGGAGGTAGAGTCCCATCAATTAACTTTACTCTTTCAGGGTGAGTTGCTGCTAGGTCTCTATACTCCGCAATGACTCTTTCAAAAAACTCTGGTCCTAAGCTCTCCATATAATCTAGTTTAGTTCCGGCAGCTCGCCCACGTTTTAGCATCTCTGCATGACTTATATCAAGAAGAAATGTTACATCGGGCCATTTACCACGTAAAGCAAAGTCATTCATTCTGGTAATGGCGTTAATCTGACCTGGATCACTTCGGTAGTGCCCCCCGCCTTGGTACGCTCTCGTGCTGTCTGCTAACCTATCAGCTACAACAGTGATACCCTGCGCCAGGCGAGGTGCGACTTTTTTATCCATAAATTCTGCTCGTGCAGCGAGGAAGAGAAACGTTTCAGCTTCTGGCGTTAATAATGTTTCAAGTTGTTCCCCAAGGCCCCTATAAAACCCAACTTCCGACGCACGTAAATGACCTATCATTCGTGAATAATCTCTTGCTGATGTCTCAAACGAAAATCCGGTATTTTGGCCTAGGAGTAATGCAAAGCGTGCAGTATCAAGCGATCGTGATGTTAATGCGCTTCTTTCTCTTCCGCTCTCTGGTTTGAAGTGTTCAGTATATGCTGCTTTGAATAAAGGTAAGTTATTGTTAAAGACTCTTTGAGCTAACATCCCTAATGCTTGATACCGAACCTCTAAACTGACAAGTGCTTCTGCGGGAACTTCATCCCCTACGTAATGAGCAAGCGGGTGAAGAATAGCTCCTTTGAAACCGCTTTGGTATCTTGTTGATTTCTCTTGCCCGGAATTAATAATCCCCCAATTGAAAAGTGCTAACGGAACATGCATTGGCACGCTGTTAAAGTCAATTTTGAAACGAGCCATATCCCCTACAGACGCATGACCATAGCCGGTAAATGTTTGATCGAGTTTCTCATCTGGATCTACTCCTCGCTCCCCCATCTCATGCATAATATCTTCTGTATCGCCAGGAGCTCTTGAATGTCTCGCGCCGGCCCACGCCATATGAGCGGCGGTTCTCTTTTCTGTGTTGGGGTGTACCGATGCTAACTTTACACCCGTCTCTGGATCAGTTAGGGTTACTAAATGCATGCCAGTTTGTTCTGGAGAAAACGCAGCCCATTGGTATCTCCCTTGGTTAAGAGTTACATCCGGAGTAAGAACCATGCTCTCTTTGGAGAATTGACTCTAAAATAACCACCGAAGAGAATTTACAAATAAATTAGAAGTAACTTCTTGGTATAGAAAAAATTTCTATATGTAAAGCAAAAAAAATTAACAGAAAAATACTTCGCCAAACTCAGTTAAACTCACTTCAACTTTTTTTCCTCTGTTACGGATTTCAACAAAACCAAGTTTCTGTAATTTTTTACATAAATAGTGGAACTCGCTCCGCTTTCTGTTCTCTTCGTTTCCTGTAGCACCATTGAGGAACCGCTGAACAGTTAATGTTTTACGTTTCTTTAGTGTGCTAATGAGTTTCTTTTCTTTTGTAGAAAACTTTGGGGTGAACGGGATGGAAGGAACTTGCATGATGTGGTCAAAACCACGGTGGTAGTCTTCTCCACTTTTGATTAGTTCCATAATTTTTGGGTTATGATTTTGTGCAATACTATAATCAATAGGAATATTATTCATTTGTGCTACTAACATTAATGTTGCAGCTAATAATTTAGAACCAGTTGAAATGTTAATTGTAAAGTCATGGTCTTTATTTTTTTTAATATATTTATTTACTTCAATGACAATGTCTTTTAGATCAATGTAGTTAACGCTTAGAGTTTCCACTTCAGTGAATTTTGCAAGTTCTGTGTGTAGGTAAGTATTCACTTTTTGAGTGATAATGTCAGAATTAGAATACGCATGCTTCTTCTTTTGTTGAGCCGAGATTAGGCATACTTTGTCAGCATGACTTTTGAACACTGTTTTGAGAACTAGTTCTTTGTCCCAACCACACGGAATGATATAGATTTTCATTGTTACGTTATATCACCCCTATCCTCTAAAGAATTGTGGCTATTTAAAAAGATTTCTTAAAAATAAAAAACAAAAAAAATTATTCCTCTTCTTCACGTTTTTCACTAAAAAAAGAATCTAGTTTTTGGCAACTCATCATTGCTCTATATGAAATTTTTGACATAGGACACCCATCACCTCTTTTTCCAAACATCCAACAGAAAATTGCTTTTCTGAGGATCTTTCGAAATCTTTCGATTTCTCAACATCTATCAAAAATATCAAAATCAAAATGATATATAAAGACTATCAACGTCGAATATAGAGACTGAAAGCCGATACCACTCTGGAAAAAATATTTTGTTTTACTACTGTTGTTTTGTAGTTGTTTGGTACTACTCTTCAAAGAAATTTAGTGTTGTTTTGACTCTTTATTTTTTGATTATAATTATTAAGAATGCAAATGTTTAAGTAGATTTTTCATTTCACAATACTATGGATATTGAGGTGGAAGTGAGAAGTTTTCTGACACAAGAGCAGTATCAGCAGCTATTGCAGTTCTTTCATAAGAAAGGAGAATTAGTAAAAGAGGATCAACAGGAAACGCATTACTTTGATTGTGAGCAAGATGTAAGAATTCAAAAAAATAATTCTTATTCTAAAGTTTGGTTGAAGAAAGGGAAACTCCATGATGATCAAAGAGAAGAGATTGAAGTAAAATGTGATAAAGATGATTTTGAGAAGCTTGAGAGGTTGTTTTCTTCTTTAGGGTATGCAACGAATATCAAATGGTTTAGAACGAGGCATGAATTTTCGTGGGAAGGTGTTTCAGTGATGGTTGATTACACGAAAGGATATGGATATATTTTAGAATTAGAAAAAATGGCAACGGACGATACTAAGGAAGAAGTTCTACGAATTTTAAACGAGAAATTAGAACAATTAAATGTTACAAAAACCCCCAAAGAAGAATTTGCTAAAAAATACCAATATTATAAAGAGAATTGGCGAAGTTTACTTAACTAACCGTAGAAATTCGTCGCGTGCTAATTTGAGATCATGTTTAACGATTTTGTTTAACAAACCTCTATCCAACGTTTCTGTGGGATGATTTGGTATAATCGTCGTTCTACCATCTGGGTGCTCAAAAAACATGTGGCTTCCTTTCTGGCGTTTGAATTCGAAACCAATTTTCGAAAGAATCTTAGCGAGCTCTTTAGCTTTTATCTGTGGTAGTTTAGAAGACATAGTTTATGCTTCAACTTCAATTTGTTGTAAACTTACAAAAGTACTTTTTGTTACTGGTTTTCCTTTGACTTCTAGATATAGTGAGATTGCTTCTTTCGTTCTTTCCATGAGCTCATCGTATGTTTTCGCTTGAGTATGACATCCAGGTAGGCCTAGAACTTCAGACACTAAGAAGCCATCTTCTCCTTTCTCTACAATAACGTTAAATTTTTGTGACATAGTAATAATTACTTTAGAAACTATATAAACATTTCCTCACTTCTGCACTAACTCAACGGCTTGATGGCTTTCTACATCTCCAGAAGAAGCATTTATTTTGATGTTAATGAATTTCAAACTTTTTGTGATAAACGTAAAGTTCCATAATGGTTTTCCTTCTAATGTCTGAATAACAATAAACCCGTCACCAACTTCTTCGTTAGGGAACAGCTCTTTCTTTTTTGCAATGAAAATGTCAGCTGCTTCATCGACAGTTTTTGTTACTGTAGTAATATCAAGTTCTTCAACGACTTCCTGTTCTTTCTTAAATACGTCATCTTCAGGTTTGATTGCAAAGCTCCCCTCTTTAGGAGATGTGAACACAGTAATTTTATTATGTTCTTTATTGAAGAAACCTACTTCCCAATTTGTTTTTGCTTTTAATTCTCCAGAAACGGCACAAAAGAAGTGTGATAAATAGGATTCAGGTTTCTTCCACTCTTTAAATAAGTCGGATTGTTGTAATTGTTTCAGAAATTCTTGAGGAGGAGGGAGTGATCTCATGCGTATTCCCGCCAGGTATGGTTACATTTCACACATTTGAAGAATCGTGTCTCTGGCTCATCAGCACCACGAGTTTGTTGAATCCAATAGTATGCAATCCCGTGACCACACTTCTCACAACGAGTTTTGACTTTCGGATGCGTTTCAATCTGCTCAATAACTTCGATTTTCTTGCCTTCATTAGACGTTTCTCTAATTTCAGCTGTATCTGCCTCTTCCTGTGCTTTAGTGTAGCCACAGGCACAATAGAGAACTTTCTTTCCAGATTTTTCTTTTGGTCGTAGTATAGAACCGCACTCGGGGCAGAACATTGTCAATTACCTCGTGTTTTGGCTAGGATTAGTATTATGATTTATAAAATTTATCGATTTAGAGTACCTATCTTTGAATATCTATGCCTAATGGCTTAACGGCATCTACGAAGAGAATCTTTAACCAGCCTAAATAAGGAATTCTCAGAATGCCCTTGCCTAATAAGCGGGACTCATCGATTTTAGTCTCACCAAACGTTCCCTGAATGGAGTCTGAGTTATGATCGCCTTTTGTTTGGTAAAAGAATTGGCCATTTTCTTCCCAGATCTTAACGACTCTATGGATAATTGGCTGTGGTTTTGTGCCTTGGAAGACAAGAATATCTCCTATTTCTATCGTTTCTCTATTGGCTTTATACAGTATGATAACATCACCTTTGTCAAACCCATTCACAAAGGGGAATGAGGAAAATTGTTGTTTTGTAATACCATTATCTTCATACCATGCTCCACAAGTGTTCCAGTAGTTATCTAAAGAATCGTGGAACTCTTCAAACTTCTGGCCGCAAATAATTTGGTTGTGAATACCGTGTTCCATGCTTTCACTTACCACTGCAACGATTGGGAACCCTGTTCCTAGGACAACACCTAATACTGGATAGACAACGAAGCGAATCAGTAAGAATGCTACGATAATGTTAACGATCCAACTCCAGATGGAATCGTCTTTCCAGAAGAACTGCCAGAATTTTTTGCAGAGAAAGCAGGTTCTTTCCCAATGTTTTTTCATGGTTGAGTTAATTCAAGTGGTTTTAAAAATGTTTTTATATGATGTTGTGTTTGTTCCTTCCATGTTAATTGGGAAAAAGGTAGTGGATGAAGGAAAGATTCATGATTTACTACGCTTGATTAAACGTAAGAAAGAATTGTCTACAATCCGAGATGAGTTTGTGCATGATAGAATCTTTGAGTATTTTCAGAGGAATGTTAGTAAGACTGCGGTGTTAGGAAATCCTAAGTCGAAAAAATATAAACAGATTGTGAAAGATATCCGAGCGGAGTTACGGCGGGCATATGGGTTATTTCGTGTTGAGGAGGATAGTAAAAAGAGAGCAGAGTTGGTTGAGTATTTAATTTCTTTATCAGCTGTGTCCAGGAAAGCAGTGACGGAAGTGCTGAAAACACATTCTTCTACTCGGGAGAGATTAGAGATTTATGAGAAATTATATCAAAAATTGTGGAAGATAACCGGAACACCAAAGAAAATTTTAGATTTGGGCTCAGGAATTAATCCGTTTTCCATTCCATTGATGAAATTACGGTCGTTAGAGTATTATGCATACGACATTAGTGAGAATGAGACTAATTCATTGAATCAGTTTTTTGACTTTTTGTCCGAGAAGAATAGTTATTTCAGTGGGCATGCTGGTGAGTTAGACTTGTTACACTTTGCGAAGATTGAGAAGCTACGGAATGTTGATGTCTGTTTCTTGTTTAAAATGACTGATGTGTTAGATAAAGGAAAAGGGCACAAGATGTCAGAGGAAGTGATGACGAGAATTCCAGCAAAACATATTGTGTTAAGTTTCGCCACTAAAACTATGTCGGGAAAGAAAATGACTGCTCCACGAAGACGGTGGGTGGAATGGATGTGCACACGATTGGAGTGGAAATATAAAGTGTTAGAGTTTCCCAACGAGATTTTTTATGTGATTGCAAAGTGAATCTTTTTATAGGCGTGGTTTTCTCTCTACTATAATGGTATCGTTTACGTATATTCAAACACAGGAACAGTTAGATGCTATCGTTAGTGAGTGGGGGAAAGAAAAAACGGTAGCAGTTGATTTAGAGTGTGAGAATAATTTACATCATTATGGTGTGTATATCACGTTGATGCAAGTGTCTACACCAACAGGGAATTGGATTATTGATGTAATGGAAATTAAAGAGATCGGTTCTTTCTTGCGATTGTTGGAAGATAAAAGTATTGAGAAAATTTTTCATGATGTCAGTTTTGATTTACGAATTTTAAACCATCAGTTTCAATGCAAACCGAAAAATGTATTTGATACACAAATGGCCGCATATCTATTGGGAAAAGAGAAGGTGGGATTAGGTTCGTTGTTGGAAGAATATTTTGATATTGCAAAAGAACGGAGGTATCAACGTGTTGATTGGACAAAGAGGCCATTGTCATTAGGGATGTTAACGTATGCTGCGAAAGATACTGCATATTTGTTACAGTTGAAAGAAAAGTTAGTGACAGAGTTACGGAAAAAGAATAGACTCACATGGATGGAAGAAGAAACAGAATTCTTGAATGGCGTTGAGTTTGTCTATCAGCAGCAGGAGTATATGGGTGTTTCTGGAGTAAAGAAAATGACTGCGGAACAGAGGGGGAGGTTTAAAGCGCTGTTTGAGTTACGGGAGAACGTTGCGGAGAACGTTGACCGTCCTGTGTTTATGGTGATTCGAAATAAATTATTGTTAGAATTAGCAGAGAAACCTCCTAAGGGGTTGCATGGGTGGAAAAAGTTGCGAGGAGTGCATCCAATGGTGCGTAAAGAAGCAGAGCAATGGTTTAGGGTCATTAAACATGCACGGGATGATGTCTATGTGAAACCAGAAGTGAAGCGGTTGTCATTAAAAGAATATCAGTGGAGTAAGAGGTTGTTAGAGTTACGTAATACTATTGCAGAGCAGTTAGGGATTCAGGGATATTTAATTATGAATACAGAGCAGATGCGGGATGTTGTTGTTTCGAGGAGCTTGGGTTCGTTAAAGAAGTGGCAACAGAGTGTTGTGAACAAGAAAAAATTAGTAAAAGAAATTATTTCTTAGCTTTCCACCAACCAACAAGTGTCGTGGTGGCTACGAGCAAGACTAATGTTAACCAGAATAGTGGGTTGAGGTAATAGGCAAGAGGATCTTGTGGTGCGGTTGATGAGAGAATAAATGGTACGATGATAATAGCGTCAATAACAAAGCCAACACCCACAGCAATTAACCCAAAGTATAATCCTGTCTTAACTGATGGTGTTTCTGTTTTGAAATACCATAATGCGAACAATCCCATCAAGACAATTGTAAAGACGATGCCCCAAATCCATAAAGTCATTGATGGTTCAACAGCCGTTGTTAAATCAATTCCAAGAACTGCAGCGCCAATAATTCCAATAAAGAATGATGCAAGATATGCAAGTACGCCCATCCAAATCGCTCTTTTAATGTTCATAGAGGGAGAATAGTTTTGGGGTTTATATTTCTTCTGTTTGATATCGTGAGAAATTATTTAAACTGTTACAACAATTAAATTGCATGGTTGAAGCTGTGAGTATGTCTGGGGAGAACATTTCAAAAGAAGCTTTGAGACGTTTGCATGAAGTTAAATCTGGAGAAGCTCAAGTTTTCTCTGAGAAGCGTTTCTTTAGGATTCTGAAAGAAGAAGGTATTAATGTTGATTCTATTTGAGTTTCATGAAGATTTTGAAAAAGATATCCGAAAATTGGATAGTGCTCAGAAACGGCAGTTGTTAAAAGCTTATCAAAAAATTAAAGAGAACCCAACACGCTTTAAGCACCTGTCTGGTCCTGGGAATTGTTATTCTGTTCGTATGGGAGATTTCAGAATAGTTTATTTGGTTGAAGACACAACTGTAACACTTCTTACGATAGAAAAAAGAGCAAAAGTATATGGTTCATACTTGAAAAGGTTATATACTATTAGAGAAGAACTCTTTCCATATGGATTCCAAGAAACAATTTCCTCAGAAACTTCTTGAGTGGTACTCAGTGAACAAACGAGATTTACCATGGAGAAAGGAGGATGTTACACCATATCACGTTGTTGTATCGGAGATAATGTTACAACAAACACAGGTGTCGAGAGTTATTGTAAAGTATCACGAATTTCTCGAAAGATTTCCAACGATTTTTGATTTAGCAAATGCACCTTCTGCAGATGTAATTCAGATGTGGAGTGGTTTAGGATATAATAGAAGGGCGTTGATGTTACACAAATTTGCCCAGGAAGTTGTTGAACGATATGACGGAGTGATTCCTTCCGTGCCTGAAGCGTTGATTAAGTTGTCCGGCATTGGAGCGTATGCGGCGGGCTCGATAGCATCGTTTGCGTTTAATCGACCAGAGCCTGCGATTGACGTGAATGTGCGGAGAATTTTCCATAGATATTTTGATGGAATAGATAAAGGGTTGCCCGGTTCACGTGTTGAGGAGAAGAAGTTGTTTCGTTTGGTGAAAGAAGTTATTCCATCTGGGAGAAGTAGAGACTTCCATAATGCGCTGATGGATTTTGGTTCTGCAATTTGTTTGAGGAATAATCCAAAGTGTGGTGAATGTGTAATGGCTGGCTGTAGGTTTGCACCGTTGTATGAAGAAAAGAAAGAAAAAGTGATGTTTGTGAAGGAGAAGAGGGTAGAGCCAGGTCGTGTGGAGGAAGGGAAACATATTCCAAATAGAATTTTTAGAGGAAGAATTGTGGAATTTGTGAGAAAGAATGCAGGAGTTATGTTGATTGATGAGTTAGGCAGAACGGTAAAGGAAGATTATTCTGTTAAGGATAGAGAGTGGTTATTAGGATTATGTGAGAAGTTGTCTAAGGATAAGTTAATTGTGTTTGAGAAAAGAGGAAAAGAAGTGGAGTTGGGATTGGGTTAGACTATTCTAAAGGGTTGGTGGGTGTTTTTTCTATGGTTCTCGCTGTGTATAAGCCTCCTGGTACCTTTATTCCCTTTGGGTCGTTTGTTGGGCTGGGATTTGATGGTTGTGGAACAGATCCTAGCTTCTGCAGCTCCACTGCATTAAATGCAAATTGTGTCACACCAGTGTCGGCTCCTCCTTCCATAACTTCCCTCTCGGCTCTTTCATAAGGGTTATTGTCTCCGTCAAATGTTTGCCGGAAATATGCTTCAACATCAACACCATTTCTTCGGGCGTCCAAGAGTGCTCGCATGACAATTCCTGTGACGCGTGAGTCCATACGCTGTAATAATTCCTGGCCCGTTAGTGATTCTAGCGGATTTGTGTATAGTGAGCTTCTTTCGGCAGCTTGCTCTTCTCTAATTCTGTATCTTCTAAATGCTTCTGCGTATCCCGATATGCCAGGGGCAACGACGGCTCCAAATTCTCTTGCAGTTATTCTTGGTACTTCCTGTCCATCACTGTCAACAAATCGATGGTGATACACTGTTGCCATTAACGTTGCTGCCTGCTCGGTAGCGATTCTGAACCAATTCTGCCGCCGGGCACCAATTGCATCTTGGTCATCTCTAAATCCAGTAACTCCTGATGCTGCAAGGTAGAGCTTCACTAAATTCGCTGCACTTTCAGCCCCATAACCGGTTACTCGAGAAACATGTGCGAGTTCAATAAGACTAGTTGTTAGAGCTTCTCCGAGAGGCATCTCTGCTCCTGGGTCAATACCATAATCAAACAACGTTCTTGATGTGCCTGCATGGGCCATTGTTCGCATTGGGGATCGTGCTCGTGCTATTCTTTGCCTTTGCGTTAGAGCCGAAACGGGGTCTGCTCTTCCATGGTCTCGGAATAGGAAATACGGCGCGCGTAATTCACTTTCTAGAGCTTTTATGTGGTCGAGATACCCTCCCGCATCTTCGGGATCAAAGCCGGCGGCTTTAAATGCGCTATTGGTAACGTTGCGTTCTAAATTAGCAACTATAACTGGGTTTGGTTTAAATGATCTCTTGTGTTTGTGGAGGTGTTTTAATTCACTTGCAGTCCATCGATGTGATTTCCACGCTAGGGTTGTGCGGTTAAGTTCATCATCTTGCAAGCCTCCTTCAGGTTTTAGGGAATAAGTTCTTGATTCAATCTCTGAGAAATATTGAAACGCTACCTCAACTCCTGTTACAGCTCCTCGAAGTGAATGCCTAGTTGCGGTCATTAGGCCGGGAACTTCTATTAAACGTTCGAGACTGACTGAGTCTACCCTTTCAGTGATCGGGGCACCCTCTTCGTGTAAATCAAATCTTCCTTGTCTTCCGTGGTTTGCTGCTTCTAATGCTTGTTGGCGTCGCTGCTCAATCCTCATACGGCCTGTCACAGTCCAGCCATCCCAGAAATCTTGCCAGACACCTGCGGCCCTGTCCCATAATGCTTTGTAATCCATACGTTTAATTTTTTAGATAATTTGGTATAAATATTTTGTGTAATAGTAACGTTTCTTATGGTAGTCAAAAGATAGATTAATAAAGAATACTTCTCTTGGTTTTGCTATGAAAGCGTCGTACAAATTTATTGACCACACAGCAGATGTTCTGTTTGAAGCGGAAGCTCCTACACTGCCTGAATTATTTGCGCAATGTGGCTTGGCGTTAGAAGATACGCAGGTTGATGTAACGTTAATTGAGGCAAAGGAAACAGTTGAAATTACTGGGAAGAATGCGAAAATTGACAGGTTACTATTTGATTTTTTAGATGATGTATTATACCACAAAGATGCGGACTTATTAATTTTTAACCAGTTTGATATTACTATTGATGAAGATGGTGGCGAGTATAGTTTGAAATGTACTGCACATGGCGAAAAGTTGGACCATTCGAAACATGATCCCAAAGTTGATGTGAAAGCAATTACGATGCATTTGTTTGAAGTGTCTGAGATTGCAGGTGGTTGGAAAGCAAAAGTGTTGGTAGATATTTGAGGTGGAAAAATGAAAGTTGCGGCGGTATATGGTTCTGTGAGGAAAGCACGTGTGGGAAAGTTTTTAGATGAGTTGGAGTGGTATGCGAAAGCGTGTAAAGCACAGAGAAAGAAGGGTGTGCCGTATTAGTGATATGTTGGTGTGGTGTATGAGCTTTGTATTTTTGGTTTGTAGGCATTAAGTGATGTGGAGATGTCAGAATAGAACCCTAATTTTTCTGCAACCGGCGTTGAACCAATGTTATAGTTTCCGGTTGTCAATCTTGACGTTATATCTGTTCCTCGCCCTGCGTAAGAAAAGCTTGCTTCAGGAGCTCCAAGGAGTTCGCCACTTCTGATCCGTCTAAAGTAATCATCCTCAATCTGTGGCGGGGCAATTGTTGCAGCCTCTCTATGGTCTCTGTAGAGAGTTCTTCGAATATGCTCGCTTTCATGTGCGGTACTTGTATTTGAGACGCTTAGGTACATAATGTATGATAATACTTTTATCTAATATCCCGAAACTGCTACACAACACGAAACTACTACACATTTCTTAGCT
>CAYFMJ010000011.1:0-24069 GCA_964344235.1 uncultured Methanosarcinales archaeon
CATTATAACCACCAAAGTGGTTAATGTACTGTGTAGTTAAAACGGGATACTACACGGACTAATTCCTAACCGATATATTTATAAACAATCAGCTAAAATTACGAATAAATAGGGGATTTACAACAATGTTTTACAAAGTCAAAGTCAAAGATTTTATTCGAGTACCTCCTTCAATGTTCAACCTGAGCAAAAAGGATGCTATCCTACAAAATGTACGTACAACGTACGAGAATTTCATCTCCAAAGAACTTGGTTTTGTGGTTAACGTTATTGATGTAGGAGAAGTGAAAGAAGGAGTTATCGTTCCGGGAGACGGAGCAGGCTATTACGAAACTGAATTTGAACTATTAACATTCAAACCGGAATTGAATGAATTAGTGTATGGCAGAGTACGAGACATTACAGACTTCGGTGCATTCATGGAGATTGGCGATATGGAAGGGATGGTTCACATCTCCCAAAGTATGGACGACTTCGTATCATTCAGCAAAGAAAAAGTCCTCCAGGGAAAGAAAACCGGTAGATCAGTGAAAGTTGGTGACAAATGTCGGGCACGAATCATTGCAGTATCCTATAAAGACCTTAACAATCCTAAGATTGGATTAACAATGAGGCAAGAGGGGCTTGGAAAATTAGAATGGCTTGGTGAAGAATCTAAAGCAGCACCAAAGTCAGAGGAATAAATAAAATATTAACTAAAAACAAGAAAACACAATGGCAAAAAAATTAGCATCAAAAACAACCAAAGAACTCCTAACAGAAGCAGAGATCAAAGAATCTGGCCAAGATAAATCTAATTTTACAAGTAGTTGGCAGGGCAGAGTATTCATCTCAAACCCAGAACAATCAATGATCGCAGAAAAAATAGGAGTTCAGAAGAAAGGCGAATACGCAATCAAAGTTCGATAAAGAAAACAACCAGAGGAAACATTATGCAAATTACAATTCAAAACAAGCACGAGAACCCGTTACTTAACAGAGTTGAGTTAACAGGAACAATCACATTCGAGGGAGCTACTCCCAGTAACACTGACGTTGCAGAAGCAGCCGCAAAAGAAGTAAAAGGCAACAGCACATTAACCGTTGTGAAAAACATTTATACTGACTTTGGTCATCAAGAAGCAACATTTACAGCAGTTGTGTACAAAGATGCCGATTCTAAGCAACGAACAGAAAAAATGACCAAACATCTGCGAAAGAAAGCAGAAGAGGAGCGTAAAAAAGCTGAAGAAGCTCGTAAAGCAGAGGAAGAAGCAAAAGCCAAAGCTGCTGAGGAGGCTGCGGCTGCAAAAGAAGCAGAGGCAACCGAAACGGCAGAAGAACAGCCAGCTGCAGAATCAAGCGAAGAACCGGCTCCAGAAGCTCCTGCCGAGGAAGTAAAAGCAGAAGAATCACAATCCACAGAAGAAACCAAAGAGGGTGAACAATAATGGCACCAAAAGGCAAAGATAAAAAACCAAAAGAGAAAGCTGCAAAAAAGCCACGAAACCTTTACAAATTATATGAAGTCCAGGGAGATAAGCTGGTACGAAAGAACCCAATGTCTCCAAAGTCTCCTGGCGACTTTATGGCCGTTCACAAAGACCGAACAGTTTGTGGAAAATCAGGTTATACTGAGTTCAAAAAGAAAGAAGAAAGTAAAGAATAACTTTTTTAATTCTAATTCATTATATCGATTCCTAATTCATCTTCCATGGAGTCTTTTCGGCGTTGAGAATATCTATCTCCTTCTCCAAAGATCTGTTCGGAATTTACTCCAGTAATAATTAACATCGTTCTCACCGTTCTTTCTAAGTCCTTGTAAATCTGCGCTCCCCAGATGATTTTCGCTTTAGAATCCAAACTCTGGGAAACCGTTTCTACAATCTGCCGGGACTCATCTAACGTTAAACTTTCCCCACCAGAAATGTTAATCAATGCTCCAGTAGCGGTAGAAATATCAACGTCAATCAACGGATTAGCAAGCGCTTTCTCCACCGACTCTTGCGCACGGTTTTCACTATCTGATTCACCCATACCAATCATTGCAACGCCACCTTCACCCATGACAGCTTTCACATCAGCAAAATCTAAGTTCACTAGCCCCGTCTTCGTCACTAATTCAGCAATTCCTTTTACTGCATTCGTTAAAATTTCATCAGCAACTTTAAACGCAGTTTGTAGCGGTAATTGTGGAGCTAACTCCAACAATTTTTCATTCGGAATAACAATAAGTGTATTAACCACTTGTTCCAATTTCTCTAAACCAATCATCGCATTCTCAAATCTATGCGAACCTTCCATCGTAAATGGAATCGTCACGATAGCCACACTCATAATCCCCATCCGTTTCGCTAAACTTGCCACGAACGGTGCACTTCCGGTTCCGGTTCCACCACCTAAACCACAGGTGATGAAAATCATGTCACAGCCCTCAACAAGCTTCTTCAAATCATGCTCATTCTCTTTCGCAGCCTCTTCCCCCACTTTCGGGTTCGAACCAGCACCTAAACCCTGTGTTAACTCTTTTCCAATCAATAATTTTCTATCACACGTTGTATACAATAAATCTTGCGCATCGGTGTTGATGGCAATCGTTTGGATACCTTTAATGCCAACCTCACCGATTCTGTTAATAGTGTTGTTTCCACCACCACCGCAACCGATAACTTTAATCCGTGTTTTCTGAGAATCAATGAGTCGTTGCAACTCTTCATCAATATCCATATTCGCTTTAGAATGAGAAATTTCCTGCGTTTGAACTACTGGAGCACTCTGTACGTGAGAAGTTTGTTGTATTGAAACACCCTCATCTCCTTGAAAATCATCCATAAATCCTTCACCTACACTCTTTTTCTACCATTCTAGAGCTGTAGGGAATATATAAAGATTATTGAAGTAAAAACTTTGTATTAGGATCTCTTATTTTTTTTATGTTTATCTCTACCATCATCAAAGAGGGAACCATGCGCAGTCCTATGATACTGAACATTAGTGGTTCCTGCTGGAAAAGTCGATCGGGATCTGTGAGGGTGCACTGTAAAGCCCATAATTCCACGAATTGAACAGTAGACATGATATGTTCCATCCTTGGCCAAATAACTGCTCCCTCCGTTTATTCTCCACTTTTGTCCTGGTAAAAAAATAGGAGCTCTTTCTCTGTTATCTTTATCAGAAACTTCAGCCAATGCTTCCAATGATGCTTCTCGACATGCAGAGAAATAATCAACAGCCATAGAAATCTACTCTTTCTTATCTACAGGAGCAGACTTAGAAGTAAACTCTACACTCTCTAATCCAAGAAGTTCTTTCAACTTATCTCCAAGAACAGTTGTTAACTGTGGAGGTAGAGCCATCGGTAATGTTACTGTCACCTTCTTCTCAGCCACTGTGACATCTTCTTTCTTGAGTGGCATCCTCAACATCGTTTCAATAAATGCAGCAATCTTTTCAGCGGTATCAGTAACTTTCCTTACAACTGTAGCAGTATACGTTACTTTCTTTCCTGCCAATGGATGATTAAAATTCACAATAACTCTTCCACCAGAAACTCTACTTACTGTTCCTCTCTCTCCATCAACATCAATCTGCAAACCTGGTTGCGGTTGTACTTTATGCTCTTTAAACGTGTTCATAGGAACGATCTTCACTTTCTTCACATCCCGCTTGCCAAATGCCTGCTCTGGTTCTAAAGTAACAGAAAACTCTTTCCTAACCTCTTTTCCCGTAAGAGCTGCATCTAATCCAGGTAATAATTGCTTTTCTCCCACACAAACAATAGCCGGCTTCAAACTACCGTGATTATGCGGCAAACCCGCTTCGTGAGCAACATCTTCACTTGTCGTATCAAAGACCATACCGTCTTCTAACGTTCCAGTATAGTTCAATTCAATGAAATCATGATTACTAACAGTTTCTGCCATTTTGACTTGATTTATTTTACCTTTATTTATAAGGTTTGTTGTTACGTATTCTTAAAAGATATAACCCCACGTTCCTCTTGCTGAAGAACCATGTTTCGTAAAAACCTGCGAATAAAATGGTGATTGAACTGAGAGAATGAATTTTTTATAAGTTTATTGTTTTTGTTTCCTTCCCAGAATCAACACATAAGTTTATATAAAAACCAACGAAAAACACAACATGACCAAACCAGCCAAACGCCTCGAAACACATTTAAGTAGAGCCGAACTAGTGGATAGAATAGAAAATGACGAGCGGTTTAGTATTTCTGGGGGAAATATACATTACCAAATTCCAGGCCGAATTGTTCTAATAGGGGCCCTAAGAACAGAAAATGTACAAGTAACGGTAGATGGTCAGAAGAGACTCAAGCCTAGATCTTACATTGAGAGATATGACCCACACAATCATGATAAAGAATGGCAAAGCATGGCCCAGAGTGGATATTCCCAATTAGTTACCCTTGTAAGAAGTTAGGAATTAGAATTCTTCCTCACAAACGCCAAAATCTTCTCTGCTACCTCAACCGCAGGAATTTTTGTAGAATCTACGACGAAGTCATAATGACTCTCATCACTTGGGTCAATCTGATAATACTGCACATACCTCGCAGAATCCTCTTTATGACGTCGAGCAACTTTCTCTTTCATCTCTTCAATAGAACCAATAGCCCCCTCATTACGAGCATCCGCTAATTCTTTCTTCTGTAAATCTTGCCAAATTCTCCTCGCTCCCTCATTCGCATCTACTTTCACATACACTTTAATTGATTCAGGAATAAAATGGAACATCGTCCTTCCTTCAGCAATCACTACTTTCCCACCCCTCTCTAACTCTCTAGCCTTCTCACTCGCAGCTCTATCCACATCAACATCAGTCTCTGGATGAGTTTTAGCATACTCATTCAACTCCTCAAGTGTCATACCCTTCTTTCGAGCTAATTCTCTACGGATCCCTCCAACATAAATTCTCTCAGCCCCTAACTTATCAATTAATATCTTCGCCACAGTACTTTTCCCGCTACCGGGGTTCCCAGAAATTGAAATGATCATAATCTTTTAAGAAAACCCCACCAATAAAAACCTTTCCAAAAAAGAAAAGCATAAAAAGACCAACAACATTCCGAAACCTGTGATGGATGAAAAGAAAGAAGAAACCCCTACACCAAAAAAGAGAAAAGTTAATTGGACGGTCATTGCAATCGTCATTGTTCTAGCAATTACCGCTGTATTCTTTGTGCGTCCAGGGATTATTGGGTATAGTGTCTATCAAGAAATCGCTGCATCGGGCCACTCACTCAGTGAATATGCGGACAGCGTTCAAGCACTTGAGACAGAATTAGGAATTGCCAGTGCAAACCTATCACTACATTCTGACACCATCGCACAACTACAAGCAGACTCAAACACTGCAGGATCACATCTCACAGAATGCCAAGCAGACTTAAGCACAACAAAAGCAGAGTTAGAAGCTGAGAAACGTGCCCGAGTAGCAGATCTCAACCAGCACGAAGACGATTTGGCAGCAAAAGATAATGATATTGATGAGATTGTTGAAGACAAAACAAAAGAGTTACAGGAATCCCATGACTTATGCCTAAAAGCCCTTGACGAAAAAACCGATGAGACTGGCGAGAAACAAGAGGACTGGGAAGAATTTGCATTAAACGTTGCAAAGAGCACCTGTTGTAAAGAAAAAGTTGACAACCCTGACATCTCCGGTTATGAAATTGAAAACAACAAATTAGTCTGTGTAGAAAGCGGCGGCGAAGAACTTAACTGTTTCTCATAAGATTACCGTACCCTCTTATACTCCTCAGAAGCATCTTTCCCCATTAGAATTTTTGGCCATTGGCGCAACCAGAACAAACTTGCTTTCGTTAAACTAATCTGAGAATAACGACGCATAGACACGACAACTTTCGAATTGAAACAAGAATACTTCCCTTGTTTCTCTAACCTCTTCCGCAAGTGAGATAATTCTCCAATCGATAACTCTGGGTTAAACCCATTTACCCCATCAAAATGTTTCTTCCAACAAATCAACGTCCCTGCAGCAAAACCTTTAAACATTCTCGTCCGAAACAACATATTACGAATCCCCGTAATCATTGAATACTTCGCTGTTTTTACATCAGGCGACAACTTCATTGTTGCTACAGCATGTTTCTCAGTAAAATTCTTTGCAACATGCCCCAATGTATCTGAACTCAACAATGTATCAGCATCCAAAAACAATAAAACATCTCCCGCAGCTTGACTCGCTCCATAATTCCGTGCCCTGCTCACACTTGCTACAGGTAAATTATACAACTTCACTTTCTCGCCAAACTTCTTCACTACTTGCGCAGTCTTATCCGTACAGCCATTGGTTACAACAATCACCTCATACCCACTAAACGACTGGCTCAACACAGAATCTAACGTCTTAACAATATACTTCTCCTCATTATGTGCTGGAATAATAATAGAAAACTGAGGCTTCATACTCTCTCCCAACACCCACACCTATTTTAATGTATTGTTATACTCTAGACTACAACCGCACATAATTCGCCGCCCATAACATCCCTGCGTCACAATAGTAAAACGGATTATTGTATGGTTTCCCTTTAGCAGTAAAGACCTCTAAATAATTTCCGTATAACTCAATCACAGACCCTAACTTCTTTTTCAACTGTTCAGCTTTCTTCGCATCTACCTGCTTCACTAACTGCACATACAACGGCGCCATATGCATCCATAGAGCGTTGCTCTCATAATTTCGTGCTAAAAATTCCTGCCAGATAAACTTCACTCCTTCCCGAGATGCAGTATACTTCAACGGCCATGGATCATCTAAACCAGCTAACTCAACATGCTCAATCGCTTTCTTCAACTTCTTCTCATCAGAAACCAACCCTAAAAGAAACGGGAACAAGTTCGCGTCCCCTGCAATATACTCTTTCTTCGCCAAATCATCATAAAAGAAATGACCACTCCAAAAATGCCTCACAATAATCTCTCCATACTTATACCCACTAAATGGGTTAATTAACTTCATCCCTTTCAAATCCTTCGCAAGCAAACCAACCATACAATTATCATAACACGCACTCCTTCGGATAGCATAATCTTTCATCGAAGAAAAATGCATATCTGGTTTCACTAAGCCCGTATGCTCATTGACAACAGCATCAAAATACTTCTGAATCTGCTTATTCAAAAAATTCTTGTAACTATAATACGGAAATTTAGAAATCTTAATGCTATGAATCAACCATGGAAGAGAATCAACTGCCATCACTGGAAAGTCCCACGGCTTTCCTCGAGGGCTGATTGTTGTCCTCACACCACCATACTGCTTAAATCTATTCAACGCATACCGTAACGTTTTGTGCACTTCTTCTTTATACCCTAACTCCATCAATGATTTGGTACACCAACCAAAATCTCTTGCCCAGAATTGAGGGAAATTCCCCGTTGAAGTTTGAAAAAACACCCCATTCCAGCAATCTTTCACAATTTCCTGACAAATCTCTTCTGCATTTCCGGGATATCTCTTCATAAACACTCTTCGCTTCAAACCAGAAAAAAACATCTTACTTCCTTGAGCTAAGAAATCAATAATTGCCACCATAAAACTACTCAACCTCCGAAATATAAAAAGATATTGCCATCTCACAATATCTCTTAAAATCTCACCGTTACCTTTTTAAATAAACCACCTCTTTTCTTCCCGTTACGCACTATATAGACATATAGGTGATTAAAATAGCAAAACAAACAGTAGAAACGCTCATCTCAGGCGGAAAAGCCACAGCAGCACCACCGTTAGGTCCAGCCTTAGGTCCAACTGGTGTAAACATCGGTCAAGTAGTTGCTGAAATTAACAAAAAAACTGCAGATATGAAAGGCATGCAAGTTCCCGTAAAAGTTCACGTTGACACGGAAACCAAAGAATTCACGATTGAAATTGGAACTCCTCCTGCCGCTGCGTTAATTAAGAAAGAAGCAGGCGTTGAGAAAGGCGCTGGAAATCCATTAACTGATAAAGTTGCAGATCTTCTAATTCAGCAAGTGATGAAAATTGCAAACATGAAACAGGACGCACTCCTTGGGAAAGACCTTAAAAACCGTGTCCTAGAGATTGTGGGAACATGCCAATCCATGGGAATTATGGTTGAAGGTATGCCTGCTCCGGAAGCGATTAAAGCAATCAAAGCTGGCCAGTTTGACGAACAGATTAGTTCCGGTAAGACAGAACTAACAGAAGAAGAGAAACAAAAACTGGAAGAAGAAAAGCAGCGCTTACAGGAAGAACTTAAGCAGAAACGTGCAGAATTCGAGATGAAAGCAAAGGATATCCTCAAACAGTTTGAGAAAGATCCTAAGAAAGCTCGGAAAGCCATGCAAGAAGCAGGTATTCCACAGGTCATCGTTGACGAACTAGCACCGCTTGAGAAAGAAGCGCCCAAAACTGCTTAATTTTATTTTTTTACTTTTATTTCTCAAAAAAAGAAAAAAATTATTAGTCCCTTCTCCGGTAAAGGTGTACACCCAAGCCGATTGCAATGCCTACCACTACAATAGTTATCCAAAGCCAGCTTAAATCAACGAGAGCTTGAGTAAAACCAGCTCCACCCGCAATATTCTGGTTACCATCTTTCATATCAGCACCCGGTTCCTCAACAACTGCCTTATCCTTAACACCATCGTCAGAGTCTACCCCAGGTTCCTCTTCTTCAACAACAGCATCCTCAACACAGAGACCATCTACAAGCGTAAACCCTGTGACACAGCCACCACCGCCACCTCCTCCTGAAGAGCCTCCCCCAGAAGAGCTAGGGCTAGAGCTTGACGGAGAACTAGTTTCAACTAAAGGTTGACCGCCTCCCCATGTTGAGAACTGGCAGTTTGGAAGTTCCCAGACACAGTAATTATTCCCAGTCTCATTTAAAGTAGCTTCAGAAGTCCGGTTAATACAGTTCTGCAAAGTATTGTCACAATGAAATAGTTCCGTACAGCCTGTTTCACCTTTCGGAAATTTGATTAAACACCTTTCAGGGAAAAGATTGTTTATGATCTTGTCTCTGGTTTCCTCAATCATTCCAACATAACCTAACGTGTTACCATCCGCATCCGTAGTTGTGCTTCCATTCAAATCACCACTATCTGAAACTGTTCTAACTTTAGTGTTCAAACCAGTCTTACTTAACTTAGCATTAATAAACTCAATCCAACTGCTATTATCGTCCGTCAGCAACCTGATATTAACTCTCCTCCCATCAGAGTAATTAGCTAACATCCCAACTTTCTGACTAAAAGCATTCTGATCAAACTCATAGACACCATCCTGATCTTTATCATAGGTAACGTTCCAACCACTTGGAACATTAATTCTAGTTACAAAGTCACAGAAAGCACAGTCGGACGCAGATTCCTCTGTAACAAACTTAGAGCATTTACTTGACCCACACTTTGTTTCATTATCACAAAACGTCAACTTATAGTAATAGTTAATTCCGGCGGCCAAAGACCCATTTACCTCTAACAGGTGCCACATTCTAAAATCTTCTATGAATGAGTTGTTTACACCAATATCATTCACCGTTCCAACGGTTGTATTTAGTGTATCACAAGAAGAGTCATCGTACAAAGTTAAGCTACCATTCGATGGCTTGTCAGTGTAAAACTTTATGTCTGCACCATCTGGATAAACTTCTTTAACCAAACCAGTAACCTTTGGAACCCTAGTATCTGTAAAAGTTGAAGCTTCGACCCCAAAACTATTATTAACACAGTAAGGGTGTGCTTTACATTCATACTCACTACATCCAGCCTCAGTCCAACAATCTACATCACCGTAACTGATATAACCAGCCTCGGACCCTTCTCCAACTCTCTTTGAAGCATTCTTATAGGAGAAAAGTTCCAGAGACTCAATATCTTGATCAAAAGCACCAGGAGTCGCATAACCACCGGAACTAATTGTATCGGTTGGATTAGTTATGTTTGCTGTTGCATTTCCTGTAGCGACATATATCCTAATGTCTTCTCCAGCAGTGTATAAAGTTGGAAACTTGTCTAGTTCTGTTTTCTGTATTACGACCATTCCTCCTTTAATCTCTGCGCATGATTGCTGTGCACCCGTAGAAACTGGAATTGGAGCTTTAACCCAAGTTCCGGAATTACACTTAAACGCGGCAGTTGTTTCAGTAGTTGTACTACCACTTCTTTGCCAAACATTAGTAAAATAAAATTCAAACCCAGACAGGTTATTACTGTCCCTAGTACTACAACCATTATCACTACTTCCATTTGTATCTAAATACCAATAGAACTTAGTTGTGTTGTGACCTTTCCCATTCACTCCATTGGAAAGTTTAAATCCGTTACAAAGCGTAGCATTCTCTAGGTTAGAAACTTTAATCCCAAAACCAAAAGCCTGCCCCATATCTTTCATCCCATAATCTAAAATGTCAATCTCCGGTGGAGCAACATCCCCCTCAGTATCAACGCCTAAAGAGATTGGTTCTCCGCCTTCCATCTCTTTAAAGTAAGTTGCTGCAGCAGCAGGACCACATTGACCATTACTCCAGACAAAAGCAGTTTCATTTACCGTGCCATTCGTTACATTGTAATTCAAACAGGCTGCTTCCGTATCCATAGAAGCGTTGAAAGCTAAAGGCTCACAACTACCCCACTCGGCCCAATAACACAGAGAGCTAGCTTCACACGCCCCTTCTGAGGTATATGATGAGTTCCAAGAACACATATGAGCTTTGTCCCCACAAAAACTGTCAGCATCGTTGAATGTACATCGGGACTTACTCTCACAAACAGTCTTGTTATAACTATACTGCGGACAATTTTCCTGGATATCTATATCACAATACGAGTTAACTTCTGGGATCCAACCACAACCTTGTTGAGCTTCGCAACCAGTTTGATTTCCCCTATAGTTAAAGCAAGTCATCCCAGAACCACCAGATGTAACATCACTGCCTGCCGTTCCCCCAAAACCCATATGATCACCAAACCCTACAGGGTCACAGAAGCCAGAGATCCAACTGCAACTTGCACTCTCACAAGCTGATTGGGTATTCTGGTTCCAACAACTATCTGAACTTCCTTCACCACTCATGGTTTTACCTTCACACCAGCTCCCCCACTCGTCAGTCTTCCAAACGCAGAATTCACTATGGTTGTAAGTTACGTTAGTTTGATCTAAGCACGTTGCTTCTGTGTCAAATTGGTGACACGAAAATTTCATATGGTCACACCAGCCACCTTCATAGGCATCATCCCCACTATGCCCTCCAGTTCCCGATGCAAACCAGGAACAGGGATAAACATTATTACTATCTTGGCTACCAGCAGTTATGCAAGCTGACTCCCCTTGGCTATCAAATCCTGCACAAAAATGGTCTCCTGGCCAATCTCCAATATAAGCCCAGTTTGGATCACACCATCCGCTTTCTCCTCCAACATCATCAAAGTCACTAAAGAAGCTATCCTGAATCCACGTACAATTGTTAGTAACATTTGCGTTGCAATTCGATTGATTCAGGTTCAAACAAGTATCAGTCACGGTCCAATTCTCCTCACAGAAACCACCAAACCCTGAGTGCCAAGTACAATTACCATCTAAAGCACAAGCAGCTTCATTACCATCATTGCTCCAACACTGCGCTCCCGGCATATCACACCAGCTTCCCCAATTCTCGCTTATCCAAGCACAACCATTAGATCCACATTCCGATTCAGTGTCATAACCGAAGCAGTCTTGTCCACCAAAACCAGCCATGAACCCACCACCACAGAACGAGTCACTAAAACATTGGCTATCCGCGCAATCCATTTTACCATTATTATTGTTATCAATACCATCCCAACAAATTTCCATCTGTTCTCCACCTGACGTCAAAGAACAAGTGCTGGTACTATCATCCCAAGTACATTGCGTATCGAGAGAAGTGTTACCACCTTTTTTACCTAAATTGTTACAGTGGTCTTCAGTGTAACATAAGTCACATCGGTCCTCACAGGTCTTCTCAGCGTTCTGTGTACATCGTCCTTTAGATTCGTCATTAGTATTATCTAAGTCAGGAATCCATTTACATCCTCCGACAACTTTACTATTTTTACAATAATTCGAAGGGCGGTATTCTGCTTCCGCTGCATTAGGATCTCCCATAAAAGTACACGAACCACAATCTTCATCACAATCATTCGCCAAGCCTTTTGTAAATTCTGGCTTAGCCCTACAGGAGCCATAGCCATTAGCTTTGGTACTATCTGCATTGAAATCGCAGATCCCTAATTTTGAACTATAGCACGCTTTTTCTGCATCCTTCAAACTGCTATGGTTGGTTCCGTCATTTTTATAATCGCAAGCATAACATTGAACATCACAATTTTTTTCACCACCAAAATCTTGTTCACAATGGCCAAAAGAGAGTAAAACAGCCGTGTCCGGATCTGTCGTGCTAGGATATTTATCTAAAACCCACTTCCCACCAGCAGTTTCACAAACTTGTTTACTATCAATATATACAAAATCTTCTTTCCCTTCTTCGAAGACCTTGTCAAATTTAAATTCACACCGATCATCACCATTGTCAGTTGTACTCTTATTGTCCCACCGACATGGCATATACCAAGGGTCTGATGAAATTTTTTCACAAAGTGACTTGTCTGTATAAGAATTGAAATCTTCGCAATACGTTGCGCCTTCCGGCAGCTCTTCCTGATCATCCCAACACTTTGTACTCAGCTTGTTTTCTGAGCAACTATCACCTTGCCACTGACAACAATGTGGCAGCATTGACATTTCGTTACACATGTCAGAATTGTTGATGTATCCACATCGTACCCCGCCAATTGAAGAGTCCGTATTTGTTATGGTTGAATTGCCAGTACATAGCGTCGTTGCATCCCAGCTACAACCAGTCATATTCTCGCACGCACTCTGGCCAGCAAAATCAAAGATATCACATCCAGGGTACCATTCTTTAAATACAGTTTCAATACTCCCAACCACTGGGTCCTGACAAGTCGAGCCACTGGTGTTCCAGAAACAATAACTCGTGTCCCAACAATCAATATTATTCGTTATATCTGTACAGGAATCAGAGCTTATATCCTTATAACACCAACCGTCCTCACCTCCAACACCACCGGTTTCATTTCCCCATGCACAACCTAAACCATACAGGGTTCCATTAGCCAAACAATTAGACTCATTCCCATCACTGTTAGTACCATCCCAATTCCAACAACTAATCTCTTCACACCAGCCAGAACTATCCATCGTGTCCCAATAACATGACCGCCCACTACTAGAGTTTGCAGCCGCACAAGTTCCTTCTGTAGTTTGACTCCAACAACCAACTTCTTCACAATAAGGATCTTGCCAATTGCAATTCAAACCATGTGTATTATTTACGCAGGAACTTTCATTAGAATAACTCAAATCTGAGCAATACGTGTCATAACAGCTCCCGCCTGCCCATTGGCAGTTGTTAGCCGTACAGTCGCTAGAATTTGTATAATCCACACAACCAGCTTCATAACAGTAAGAATACTGTGCATTCCATTTACAAGCCCCTCCTGTTTCGCCAACACTTGTAGCACAAGCAGAAGCAGTATTAGCGCTCCAACAATTCTGAGATTCACAGCTTCCCCAAGTACAACCTTCTATAGCTGTACAAGCCGCAGAAGTTGTTTGTTCAAAACATCCTTTTTCCCATGGCCCGTCACACGGGTGCTGCCAAGTTTCAACATCATATGTGTCAACCCATGTGCAGCTTAAACCATAGCTGTTACTCTCACAAGCTGATTGATTTGTTCCACCCAGCGACCAACAATTAACTTCTCCACACCAACCAGTAGAAGTTGAACTTTTCCAGAAACAAGATTTGTTAATAAAAGATGAAGAAGAAGCGTTGTCAGATTGCGAACATGAATTTGAGCTGTATTGTGTCCAGCAACCTTTTTGCTCACACCAACCACCAGCTCCCCAACCATTGTCAACCCAGTTACATTCTGCGTCCGCTTCACAAGAGCCCTCGCTAGAACTATGAGAGGCGTCGAAGCAATCAACTGCCAAAACCGAAGCAGCTAGAATAAAGAAAATTGTCAAACAGAACAGTACCCCTACATCTCTCCTCATATTAAGATCGCCCCCTTTTAACAAACAAAACTACTGTTTGTTGCTCAGGAGTAATCTTTTAACGTTTATAAAACTTTCCATCACAACAAAATCTAAAAAAAGTAAGTGGTGGTAAGATTATTTTCTCAACTTATCTAACTCTTCAATCTCTGCCCTTTTAATTTGTAAGATAGTATCGGATAACTTCTCAATTAACTCCCCTAACTTACGTGTCCTCTTCATCTCTTTCATCAACAGAATAATTACAATAACAGACTCCACTAATAAAACAAAAATAACAATCACTAACGTAAACAGAACCTCTACTAAAGGAATATCTATACCAAACACTAACATCCAATCACCTTACCAAAATGAAACAATTTACTCTTATAAAGCTTTCTACGATCATCCCACAGTTAAAGCCGTTTCAACACTAAACTCGTGATCTGCTAAACCTTCGCATAATCCAAACTCCTGTAACACCAACGTTGGAGCCTTCGAAACGGGGAAACAAACCTGTTCCGTCACTAAACTCTTCTTACCACTAAACCACGGGAATGTTTGCTGTAAAAGTAAATTCCCCCCTCCAACATCCTCGACCAGATTAATCTCAGTACATAACTGTTCCATAGCCCGTGGTACAAGCCACAGCAACGTTAAACCATTTCCTTCACGCTCACTTAATACAGTAACCTCGCCACTCTCAAGAGCTTCAACACTTTCTGTATATGTCGGGTCACTAACTTCCTGTAATGGGTTGAGGGACCTACTCAAACACGTTAACTGGTTTTGCTCAGGTAACACTAATCGATACGCAGTAGAGTACGATTCCTCAACTAAATGTTCCAATTTTTCAAAATTACTCCCCCCTGTAACGTTTTCAGTATTAACACACTTCCCATTAATCTCAGCAAAACCAGGAGCACAATCTAAACCAGTTTTCGTAACGCTTTCACTAACAGAGCTTTCCTCTTTTGTAGTGGGAACAGTACCGCCGCCCCCTCCGCCACCGGAACTTCCGCCGCTAGAACCACCACTAGTGCTGGTATCAGTAGAGCTCGTCTCTTCCTCTGTAACATCAATTGTAATATTATTACTCTCTGTCGTATTAATGCCATCAGATGCATTAAATGTAACATTGACTTGCCCAATATCAACACCCGAAATCGTCCACTCTTTCGTATCATTATCCATAGAAAACGTTGCATTACCTGTATCCACGATACTGAAGTTTATCTCATCATTATCAAGATCTGTAAAGTTGCCACTTAAATTAATCGTAACTGAACTTCCATTCGTCACAGAAATGTCAGCCACATCGTCTCCCTGCACCGGTTCACTGTTTGATATATTTACCAAACTACTCCAAACTTGCGTTGTATTCGTTCCATCAGTAATATTAAACGATACGTTAATCAAACTAAATCTACCATATTGCGATGGTGCTAAGAAACTATCATTCACAATACTTCCATTTCCTTTATCATCGTAGGATTGTGATGGTTCAACAATCGAATCATTGACATACCAAGTGACTTTTACCGTCATTGATTCGGCATCCGCATCATCAATGGTTACATTAACCGAAATGTCATCTTCTGTAAAGTAGACAGATTGATTAAACACTACTGTCCCTCGTGGGAATGTATTCTGAATAGTCGTTGAATTCGTATCATTCTCCCCAGTTAAATCAAGATAATCGTAAGGCAAGATTGAAACATTAACTAAATCAGATTTGTTATAATCATACTCATCAACAGACAAATTGACAACAAGAGACGTCTCATTCGAAACATTCCCTACAGTTTGGTTTTTGATATTAACATTATCAACATACCAACTCACATTAAGCGTAACATTATCTCCATCTTGATCAACAACAGATATGTTAGCAAAGATATTTGAATCGTTAGTGAAGAACGACTCCTTACTACCACCGGAAGCATTCGAGAACATATTCCTTGTTACATTCGGCGCAGTATTGTTAAACGTCGTGTAATTACTGAAGAAGTTGACCATTCCAATAAACGTCCCAGTAGTATTGTCATAAGAAGTAATGTTACATTCATCAGTATCATCACATTTTGCTCCATTACGTGCGATATGTGGTTTTGAAGCTGCACCAAGATTATAAATTTCAATGGTTGTTGTACTATTCAACGCAAGAGAATCGCCTTCTTCTGTTAGTCCCACTAAGTTTGTTTCTAAAAAGATTGTTTCATTCGTAATCAGACTAATATTTGTTGTCAAGTTTATCGAAGTAGCATTAAATGCCGCCCCAGTGTTATTATGGAAAATAGTATTCAAGTAAGACAAACCAGTCTCATCCAACACAGAGTAATTTCCAACCCCCCCAGTAACATTGTTATTCCAAAAATTATTCCCGGAAGACGAAGAGGTTAAATAGATACTCTCACTTGAAATATCCTCAAAAGTATTATTGTAGAATGTATTGTTTTTACTAGCAGTCACATATAGTCCTCGGGAATTTCCACTAAAGTTAGAGTGTTCCCAGGTGTTATCATGGGAACTAGAGACAGTTGCTCCATACGTTGTTCCATTAACGACATGTAATTCTGAAAAATGGTTATTATCACTATTATGAATGTAAACTGTTCCATCACTCGCAGAATCCCAGAAAGACTCTGAACCTGCTCCGGTTATATTATTGAAATCTGAGCCAGAAATGTAAATACCATCATCACTACTATTAGAAACAGAAAGATTGTAAGCATAATTGCTATCCGCAAGGGATAAGGACAAACCAATTGTATTGTTAATAAGAATCACGTGAGTAACATTATTGAAATCTGAGCCACTAACTAATTCCAACCCTTTAACTGTACTATTAACCACTGAAACACCAGTTACATTACTCCCATCCGTGTTACGCAACCTTATTCCTCTTCCAAAGTTCGTAATTATACAATTCCTAATGGTAATATTCTTCCTACCATTAGCAAAAATCGCATCATCATTTGCACCATAATCACCACTTATACCGAAACCAGCACAATCTAACGTTATGTGGTCAGCACTAAATGTAAAACAATCTCCTGTTGTCGCAAGACCACTTTCTAACGTTAAATCTGCATTTAATGCACCACACGTAACTCCAGGGTTATTGTTAGCAGCAAAACTACTGAAAGAAGTTGTTGTGAAGATTAATGTTCCTGTTGTGTTATCATACAGTTGCAAGTCACACGTTCCTTCTGCAATACAATCCACCCCTTCATTGATTATCCCTGCAGAGTCATTGGTAATATTCTCTACTTGATAGATCTCGTTAACTGTACTTAAGTTAAGAGTTAACAGAGTAATAGTTGCAGATGCATTCAAGTTTGGAGCAATAGAGGCATTAAACCCCGCAGAGTTATTAGCAATTAAAAGGTTTTCATTAAATGATAAATTACCACTAATAGTTAAATTCAGCGCCGGATCAAATTCAATAGAACCTAAACTGTTCGTATAATTTAATGTGTTATTGACAGAAGTACTTGCATTATCAAGAATAGCATACAAAACATTTCCGGTGAAGTTATTATTAATAAAAGAATTGTTAAACGAATCTTCCTCAATAAGAACTCCGAACTCGGTATTGTCAAGAACGGTATTATTCTCGATGAAGCTATGGTTCGCAGCATTTGTAATGTAGATTCCATACTGGTTTTGTTCAACAGTGTTTTTTTCCACACGGCTCGAATTAGCATGGGATAAGGAAATTCCTCTCAGACCATTTCCAAACACAGTATTGTTAAGAACAGTTGCATTATTAAGACTAGAAACACTAATCCCGATCAAAGAATTATTCGAAACATTATTTCCTTCAACAAGGTTGTTATCTCCATTAACCGAAATGCCAGAATTTGAAAGGTTATAAGCTGTGTTGTTAGCAATTGTGTTATTTGCACTGTTAGTCGTAACTTGAATACCCGTTGAAGTTGAGGGGTTCGTGTTCTCATCTTGTATAGTATTATTCTCAATTAAACTACCATTAGTTCCGCCAAACCGGATATTTTTCCCAAAATCTTGAACAGCACAATTTCTCACAGTAATATTCTCTCTATTCAACGCTAAAACACCATCATCAGCACCACTACTTGCATCACCAGTTAAAGAGTAACCTTTACAATCTAACGTAATATGGTCAACCGCAAACTCTAAACAATCTTTAGTTGTCGTCAGATTCTCAGTCAAATTCGTATCCCTGTACAATAAGTCTCCACACCGTACCGGACCCTGTGCCGTAAAACTACTAAACGAACTCACATTGAATACTAAAACGCCATCAGTATCTGATTGATTTGTACACTCACCACTTGCAATACATTCTGAACCATATTGTTCAATTTTATTTCTATCTGTAGTAAAGTTGCCTAATCGGAAAATTCTCGTCGTATTTGAATCATTAACAACCAGAGTAATATTTGCACTACTATTCAAGCCACCAAGAACAGAACTATTAATAGCAAGAGAATTATTTGATAAGTAGAAATTATTGTTAAGTGAAATGTCCCCTGTAATGGTAAGGTTAGTTTCTGCCCAATAAACTTGACCAAAAGAGTTACTCATGTTAAATGAATTATTAACACTTGCAGTGGTATTATCATAAGAGGATCCCAAAACATTAATTGTAAAATTATTATTTACCAACGAGTTGTTAAAAGAATCACTTTCTAAGTAAAATCCATGCAATGTATTGTTGAAGAAAGTGTTATTCCTAAAAACACTATGGTTTGATGCCTTAGTCAGGTAAACACCCTCATCATTCTGCTCAATTAAATTTCTCTCAATCAAACTGCTATTCACATCACCAAGTGAGATCCCCCGCAATAAATTTCCAAAAATAGTATTATTGATTATAGTAATGTTATTTGTGCTAGAAACACCAATCCCATAAATAGAATTATTTGAAACATTATTCCCTTCAATATGATTATCATAACCCACTATAGTGATTCCAGTTCGTGAGAGATTAAACGCAGTATTGTTTACAATAGTGTTGTTTACACTCCGCGTACCTAGCCTAAGCCCTGTAAGGAGAGCACTAGGAGTCGCTTGTTCTCTCACCGTGTTGTTACTAACAAGACTGTTGTTTGTTCCAGTAAAATCAATTTGGTCCCCAAAGTCTTGAACAATACAATTCTGTACCGTAACATTTTCCTTATTTTGAGCTAAAACACCATCATCAGAGGCACTGTCCCCATCACCAGTTAACGAATAGCCCTTACAATCCAATGCAATATGACTCGCACCAAACGTCAAACAATCAGCAGTTCCCGTCAAGTCTTCTGTTAAATTAACATCCTTAGTAAACGTATCACCACAAACCGGATTTCCTAAGATAGCTCCCGAACCAGACACATTTTCAATTTTATATTCCGTTCCTTCTTTCGTAACCCTAATCCCTTCAACATACGCACTCTCAGAGACGTTTGTGGAGGTGAATTTGATAGAATTTGTACATGAGAGGTTAACCTCTGCAAGTTGACTTGCTTCTGGACAGACAACAACTCCATTCGCGTTATTCGTATCATTTAAGTATAGTGTGTGGTTTGGTGATATGCCTACTGCAGTTGAAATATTAACAAGAACTTTAATTGTAGTGTAATTAATAACAATATTTGACAAGTTAACAGTCTCATTAAAATATGCATCAACTTCCAAATGCCGTAATTTCGTGGAGCCATTAAAGAATGTTATATTTTGACGTGTCGAATGGTTACTCCCTTCTGTTATTGCATTCGTTGTGTTAAATGTGCTGTTAATCTCCAAATTTGTCGTTGGTTCATAAAAGCGATAGACAGCTGCTAGGGGGTAGGAATCATTATTACTTCCCAAATGAACATTAAGGTCATTGATGATACTATCATCCTCGATATCACTGTCTGTAAAGTTCGAGTAGAAATTACCTCCAAACTGTAACCCACCTAAGATGTTTGTTTTTGTTTGGAATGTTGTGTTCCAATGGTTCTGTCCCGTACTTGCATAATCCGTGATTGACCTTACATTCCAAAAATTGTTGTTGTAGAAAATAATGTCACCGGTACCGGCGGCTACTGAAACATTTCTTTCAATCGTGTTGTTAGCAATCAAGTGATAGTTAGATCCATCAATTCCAGTAATAGAAAGGTCTAAAATGCTGCTATTTGTAATATTTGAAAAAGTGATATTGTTGTTGTAGGCACCATCAATGTTTACACCAGTCGCAGCACCAAAGACAGTTGTGCCATTAACAAGATTATTGTTTGCGTTGGAGGTGATTTGAATTCCGTGAGTCATAGAGCCCCTATCTCTTTGGTTTTCAATGGTGATGTTTTCGAATATCCCATATGTCGAAAGGGACCAATACACTGCTTTCGTAAAATTAATAATCTTACAATTTGAGATATTCACATTGTCATATAGGTCATTATAGATACCTTCATCACTACCAAAATATGTACCATAGATTGAATAACCTTGACAATCCAACGAGATCTCATTAGCACCAATTATCAACCCTCCTACAGTACATGGCCCCACATCACTCGTTAGAGTACTATCCTCTGTAACCGTACTACCACAAGAGCCACTACCCCCATAAGTCGCATG
Source organism: uncultured Methanosarcinales archaeon (assembly GCA_964344235.1). Classification (GTDB taxonomy): domain Archaea; phylum Nanobdellota; class Nanobdellia; order Woesearchaeales; family GW2011-AR9; genus CAYFMJ01. The sequence continues at coordinate 20,674 of CAYFMJ010000011.1, forward strand.
TACATCAATTTCTTCTGAGGTATCTAGGTTTAGTGGTTCACTAACCTGCTGCTCTTCAACAATAGAGTTTTCACCTCCAACAGGAACTGCTTCTATCTCAGGCTCCTCTGGTTCTATTACAATTTCTCCTTCGGTTCCTGTACTCAAATTCGTAGTCTCAACACCTAATTCAAAGCTATCATTCACTGACCCATCCTGGAGACCAATAACAGCTCCAGTAATACCAACATCATTACTAAAAAGAACAAAAAGCAGACCACCAGCTACTAGAAGTAGACCCAACACTACGAAAACAATGTATCCACCCTTTTTTACGTACATTTAACGACTAAAAAGAAACATTTATCGTTTATAAATTGTTTGTTTTGATACGCTAAGCTCAATTACTCTAAGAACCCATCGTTTCTAGCACATCTAAAGCCTGTAGCAAAGTTATAAAAACCAGTAGATGCTTGGTTTTTCATAAAAATAAATATATCTGAAGAAGGATGTAAAAAAGTGCCATCCTTTCTTGTTTTCGTACCATCATCGTTATCAAACCCAATATCATTCGCAGCAAACCCAGAGGGGTTCACTGAGTGAGCATTAAATACAAATTCCATTGCATTTCCAGCAAGGTCATAAACACCATTTTTTGAAATACCCTCTGGGAAAAATCCAACTTCAACCAAATCACCATAAAATCCACCGTAATTAGCCTTGCCTTCAGGTCCACCTTCAAAAGGATACAAAGGATGGGAGTTTTGAGAATCTGAACTTGGATCGTCTCTTGCAGCAATTTCCCATTGTGCCTCTGTTGGCAGATCAGAGGTGAATAGACCATACTCAAAAGGATTCTCTTCAACAACATTCAGTTCATCCTGGATCCCCCCTGCAAAAACACAATAGATTCGAGCCTGTTCCCAAGTTACATTTACAACTGGCTTATCAACATGTTCTGGATTTCCGAAGTAATCAGGAAATGTGAAAGAACTTAAGTCCATAGGAACCTGACAAACACCTTGGTTTACACATTCTATGTACTGACCCATTGTAACCTCAAATGCGTCAATTGAGAAAGAGTCAACTTCCGCGACGTAAGATTCATTAAATGATGAACAGTTCGGGTTAAATCCAGGTTTACAACCAACATTGTATTTCTTAGGGGTGTCGTCTATTTGATTGGTCTCAATAAACAAGTCACAAATGTTGTCTATCACTCCATCGCAATCATTGTCTCGACCATCCAGATCAACTACATCGCAACTAAAATTATCGTTCAAGTCCTCAGACTTCGGGGTAATACCACTACAGCTTCCTTGTGGTATCCATTTAGCAGGAACTCCCTCACACAAATAGTTCTCAAGCCCTTCAACACATTCACCAACATCTGTGGAACATGATTTTTGTATTGGTTCGGCATCATAACTGCACTCATCAGGATCAGCACAGGCTTCAATTGTCTTGATTTCATAACTTCCACCCATATCTTTACATTCAATGGTTTTAATTGCATTTCCATTAATTCCACCACAGCCAATTTCCTTAATTCCACCAGGCAGGATAAACATATCTTCATAAGTACAGCCTTCTTCCACATCCGGACCAACATCTGTATCAGAGGTATCGTCATACATGCCATCTGCTTCTCCATCATAACCAATATCCAGTTGCACATCTGGTTCTCCTACTTCAACATCGGGTTCTACATCTAGACCAATATCTTCTGACTCCGCCACATCATACGGGGCATCCGGTTCTACTTCAGGACCGATATCCTCAGGAAGCTCTGGTCCCAAATCACCTGAATAGACATCACTAACATCTCCGCTTGCATCTTCCAAACTCGTATCGGGTTGTACAACATCTTCTATGCACGCACTAAGACTCTGCCACTCCGGTTTACCACAATCAACATTCTCTGCATAACAATTCTCAAGATTTCTCCACTTCGGGTCAGTACAATCCAAATACTCAATAGAGCATTCTTCAGTATTTTCCCAAGGGAGCTCAGTACAATCCCAATTTTCCAGAACACAATAATCTGTAACTTGCCATTCAGGTTTGTCACAATCAAAATTATCAAAAGAACATTCCTCCACATCCACCCAAATTGGATTATCACAGTCACGATCGTCAGGATCACAATGATCCATATTATTCTTATATCGGTCAAGAGCACAGTTTAACTCAGGAGCACGCTCAGGGTCAACGCAACTTGCTGCATAAACGGATGTAATACCCATTAACGCAGCTAACCCTACTGTAGTCAATTTTCCCCTAAGTGATCTCATTTATGGCTGAAAGTGAGCCATATATATAAATATTTCCGCGATATTGTAACTATTGAGTGGTGTAAATTTGCTGAGAGAGCGCTAATCGGTCGAAGACACGTTATTTAGAACGCAACGGAAACCAAGGTTTAAGTGAGTATTTTCTGGATTAAACCCACTTTTGCCATAAACAGTTATTTCGGGAGCATTGCTCCCAAAGCTGCCTCCTTTTCTAACTCTAAGACCCTCTTCTCCAGAAGGTCCGCTATAGTTAACTTGAAGACCTTCTGGGTTTGGACCTTTAATATCACGTACCCATTCGTTTGCATTACCTACTAAGCACTCTATTCCATCTGTAGATGCTCCTGCTGGGAATTGCCCAACATACGTTACATCAGAATTAAAGAGAGTACCATAGTTAGCAAGAGTCATATTGGGAAAATCGTTACCCCAAGGATACAGAACCCAACCTTCTTTTCCATTTCTTGCAGTAACTTCAAATTGTGCCTCCGTCATAAGGTCCCCGGAAAAGAATTTATTTTGATAAGGGTTCGTCTGCACTTCGGTCAATTCTTCAGAGACACCCCCCGCCCACACACAATAGGTGCGCGCATTAACCCATGTCACGCTTAGCACAGGAAAATCATTAAATGGGGGATTACCAAAATAATCATCATAAGAGTATGAACTCAGGTCTTTCGGTTCTTCACAAACACTAGCATCAACACATGCTTTATACTGGCGGTTTGTCACCTCAAATTTTGCAATTTCGAAAGGGTCCACAAGAGCAGTGTAACCTTTCTCATCAAGTTCACAAAGTGGATTAAATTCTAGGTTGCATCCCACTTTATACTCCTGCAAACCACCTTCACCATCCGTAGTATCAATCGCAATATGACACCAATCATCCACAACCCCATCACAATTATTATCTTTTCCATCTAAATCAGTCGGGTCACAGTCACCACTTCCATTCAAGTCTTCAGACTCTAGCAAAACACCACTACAATCACCTTGCCCAACCCATTGAGCAAAAATCAGGCCCAACTCATCTGCAACGCCTTCACACTTATATGTCTCGATACCCTCATGTAGTATCCCGTTTTAACTACACAGTACATTAACCACTTTGGTGGTTATAATG
>CAYFMJ010000012.1:0-22823 GCA_964344235.1 uncultured Methanosarcinales archaeon
CTAAGAAATGTGTAGTAGTTTCGTGTTGTGTAGCAGTTTCGGGATATTAGAGTAGAGAAAGAGTGGTTTATTGACGGGAAAATATTTATCGGGCAGAAATATTGACTGGAAAAGCAATATACAAGAATTAATTTGATTGAATCCGACGTCTACGTTTAGCCTTTTTCATCTTTTTACGTTGCCATTTCCAACGCATTTGGCCTTTTTTCTTCCATCGACGTGAACTTCGTTTCATGTTTTCGTAATGGATTGTGATTGTTTTATAAATATTTCTATCAAACGGAGATGATTACGAAAATTCTTTTGTGATTTTGGGCTTTGTTGTTGATGTATTTGACAAATCGTTGCGTATTATTGCGTTTGACAATTGTTACGGTGTTCTGTTGTATTGGAATTTTCGTGTAGTCCTCTGAATTGTTTGTGTAAATAATCGAACCACCCCATGCTTCGTTCCAGTTTTCTGTAATGTCGAGAATAATATCAACGCCAGGTGGTTGTGTTGTGGTGTCATTTAGGATTATGTAATCTTTATGTTTGAATTGGAGAAGGGTTTGTTTGGGGGAGTTTATTTTTTTGTTTATGATAATAGAAACGAATTTGAAAAGATTGTCAGGAAGAATTGAAGTTTCTGCTTTGGCGTAGGAATGAGTGAGCGGATTTTTTTCGTGTTGTAATTTTGTTTTTGTCGCCGTGTCTTTTATGACATTATAGGATTCTTCATCAAAGAAATCAAAAAGGACAACATGGCCATCCGTGGAGAAAGCTTGTTGTATGTGTTCAATGTTTTTGTTGTAATAATCATTAATCATGGTAAAACCACCCAGTGAGTGCAATTCTATCTGTGTTTGTAAGGACTTCTTCTACTTCGTGAAATGATTGCGGTGTAACTTTGAAGAAGACAAGGGTGCTACGTTGTGGTTGGACTCTCTTGTTTATTGTTGTTGGCATGTTGTTGTTTGAATTATATAATGTAAGTGCACCGCCACCGGATTGTTTCAGGGTTGAGAGATAGAAAATGAACGCGACTGCTCGACTTTCAAGTTGATCGTCGTGTGGGAGAAGGTAATGAGTATTTTTGTAGATATTACCAAAGAGGTCTAACTTTGTTGGGGAAAGTTTTGTGTTTGTATGTTGTTCTATTAATTGGATAAATTCTAGCGAGAGTAATGTTTCTTTAATTGTTTGAAATTCTTTGACGTTGTTAAGGTCTTTCGTTTGTAAAAAAGTAAAGAGGTCAGAATTGAGGAGGGTAAAAGATTGTTGTTGTAATGAAGCGAGTAAATGTTTGACATTTGCTTCTGGGAGAAAGTCTTTGATGACTCCATGGAGGAAAGGTTTTTTGTAAAGTTTTATTTCTTTTGAAAAGTCCATAATCTTTCTTTTGTCTAGTACTATAAAACTTTTTCCTGCATAAGTATTTATAGAAAATCTTTATCGAAAGAGCATGTTATTAACTGATCTGTTAAACTACCACGCTCATTTGCGGGGAAGACTGAGTAGTAGAGAAGTTCACAAAGGCCTAGAACATGGAAGATTATATTGTACTGAAAAAAATCTCAGGAGTATTATCGAAAGCAGAGTTAAAGAGGACTTTAGGCGATATTTAAGAGAGCATTTCTCGCCACCAGAGGGAGTAAATGAATGTATTCAGGATATTTCTGTGAGTTATCGTATAGTTGAGGTTGTCCCCTATGTGGCAATTTCTGTTTTCTGTATTGACCAGGCGCTTATTAAGGCAGATAAAGGTAGGAGAGCTATTCTGAAGGAGAGGCAATTCCCAAACTATTTATGTTGGATTCCAAAATTCGCGGAAGGTTATCCTTTAAGGGTAGGGTTTAAAGCTCTTTTTTACGGAGGGAAGGCAGAAGATTTGCCAGAAGATGACTCGGGGGATCCATATATTGGAGCTGACGTGTAGTTCAATAAATCACTGCAACCACGACACCAACAATCTGATCGAAGTAAACTTTCTGAGTATCAGGATAATTGTTATTATCGCCCTTTACAGTGAAGTAAATTCCGTTTTTGTCTACGTTCTTTTCAATGACTCTATGGATGACTATGCCAATATTTGTTTGGTATGAAATAACATCCCCCACATTAATCTGGTCTGCGGAGGTGGGGAGAATTTCAATAGCATGGGAGGTTTCGTCAATAAACGGATCCATGGAATTTGTGTTGGTAAACGTTGCCCATGTCGTATTTGGGATATCGAGAATTACTCTTTTTTCATAGACAGTAATTTGATCTTCCTGAATCCAATCGCTAGGTGAGGAGCGTTCTATCGCCGTGTTCCAGGAGAAAGGGATTTGATTTTGGTTCTGTAATGTGAGGAGACTAATGGAGGAAAGAGTGATTAGAACTAGAATAATAATTACTATTTTTGTAAACCACCCACCCATGGTTTTTTTGTAGAGAATGTATATATAATGATTTGTGGTATGGGGAGGATAATCTTTAAATACATTCAAACTTCTCTCTTTCTATGGATTTTGCTCAATTGGTTGAGGTGTATGAAGAGTTAGAGAAAACAGCTTCTGGGAATAAAATTAGAGAGGTTTTATCTGAGTTTTTTAAAACCGTCCCAAAGGAAGATATTGGGTTAGTTGCGTATTTGACGCTTGGAAAAGTTGCTTCCGATTATGAAAGTGTTGTCTTGGGGTTAGCGGAGAAGTCCGTGATGAAAGCGATCGCTAAGACCGCTGGGGTTTCTGAGAAAAAAATTAGAGAGTTAGTTCATAAGAAAGGAGATGCAGGTTTAGCAGCGGAAGAGGTGTTGAAGAAAAAACCAGTTACATTAGTTCCAGTAGGGAAGTTAACAATCCATGATTTATTTGATACACTCCACAAGATTGCAAAGACTTCTGGGAGTGGTTCGCAGGAAAAGAAAGAGAATTTGTTGGTATCAGTTCTACAAAAAACGTCAGGGAGTGGTGCTCGTTATGTTGTAAGAATTGCCCTTGGTACATTACGAATGGGAGTGGCGGAGATGAGTGTGATTGATTCGTTAGCAATTGCGTTTACCGGTGAGAAGAGTAACAAGAAGTTGTTAGAGCGAGCGTATAATATTTGTCCAGATGTGGGGGAGATTGCTACAGTGCTGGCAAAGAAAGGTTTGAAAGGGTTGGAGAAGATCGAGGTAGAAGTTGGTAGGCCAATTCGAATGATGTTGGCGCAACGTGTACAGGAGTTGGAAGATGTGCAGAAAAAAATGCCAGGAGAAGTAAGTGTGGAAGGGAAATACGATGGTGAGAGAGTGCAGATTCACAAGATGAAGAATGGAGAAGTCATGTTATTCTCCCGACGGTTAGATCAAACAACAGCGCAGTTTCCAGATTTAGTGGATCATGTGAAGAAGCATGTAAAGGCAAAGGAGTTTGTGATTGAGGGGGAGATTTTAGCGATTGATGAAAAAGGGAACCCACTACCATTCCAGACATTAATGCAACGACGTCGGAAACATGATGTTGAGAAATATGTCCAAGAAGTGCCGATTCAGTTGAAAGCGTTTGACTTATTATTTGTTGATGGCAAATCGTTTATCCATGAACCGTATGAAAAACGGATAGCGAAGTTGCGCAAGATTGTCAAAGAAGGAGAGGGAGTGTTGTTAGCTGATGAGATTGTAACAGATGATGTGGAGAAGATTGATGAGTTCTTCCATTCGATGTTAGATCATGGTTATGAGGGTATTATGATTAAGAACTTACAGGGAGAGTATCAGGCTGGAACACGAGGGTGGAATTGGATTAAGTGGAAGAAAGAATATGTGCAAGATATGAGCGATACATTTGATCTTGCAATTGTCGGAGCGTTTTATGGTAGAGGTAGGAGGAGTGGAGGATATGGTGCGTTGTTATGTGCATGTTATGATTCTGTTAATGAGAAATTTGTGACAGTATGTAAATTAGGTACTGGTTTCACGGACGAGATGCTTGCAGGGTTAGGGAAGAAGTTGGATTCGTGTAAGGTAAAGGTGAGACCGAAGAATGTGGATTGTAAAAAGGAGATGACGCCAGATGTATGGTTCTCGCCGGAAGTTGTGGCAGAAGTGTTAGCTGCAGAGATTACCAAAAGTCCATATCATACTGCAGGTGTGGCGTTACGGTTTCCACGATTTGTAAAGTTTCGAGATGATAAGAGTGCAGAGCAAGCAACGACGTTACAAGAAGTGAGGGAGATAGTATGAGAACGGTTATTCTTTTAGTGGTTATATTGGGTGTTTTATTGAGTGGGTGTGGTAATGAGTTAGTGGCATGCACAGAGGATGCGAAAATATGTAGTGATGGTAGTGTGTTAGTGCGGGAAGGTGTTGATTGTACATTTCCAGATTGTCCCGATGAACATACGTGTTTAGATGCTGAGAGAGAAGTGGATGCGTGTCCAGAGATATATCAGCCAGTCTGTGGTTGGTTTAATGAAGAGGTTAAATGTGTAACGTATCCTTGTGCAGCAACGTATAGCAACGGTTGTTTTGCATGTCAGAATGAAGAGGTTAAGAGGTGGACGGAAGGAGAATGTCCGGAAATAAGGTAAAAAAGAAAAAATTAGTTGGTGTCGTAAGGGTGTAGTCTTATTCTTCGACCTTCATACAGTAAAGATGAACCATCAACAGATGCTCCTTCAGCTAAAAATCTTTCCTGAACTGCATCAACTTCTCTGGTAGGTACACGAATAAGAGCCCCAGTAACAGCATATGAAGTACCGAACATAGAAGAAAGCGTTCCACTCAAGTAAACTTGTTCTTCACTGACCCCTACAATTTGCGCCAAGTCTCTTTGAACACTATCTTGGTGGTCTAGTGAGCGACCTATCCTTTGTCGTTCAGCCATCATTCCCGCAGTTGTACCGTGGCCAGCCAACGTTGTTTGTAATCCTGTCATTTTATTATAATCCTCCGATTCTTGTGAATCTTTTGACGTTTCAATGGTTTGTTTATAAGTCTTTCGTTTTTAGTGAGTGGTGACAAAGTAATAAATAGGGTTTTTGTGTTTATTTTCATATGCCTGCAAAAAAGAGTGGTATGGAAGCGCAATTACAGAAGATTTCTCGCAGATTAGGGAAGATTGAACGAGAGTTAAGCACGATTGAAAGAGTGGAGAAGAAAGTAGAAGCGGAAGAGCGGTTAGAGTTGAAAAAGCAGGAAGAGATTAGGAAAGAAGAGAGAAAGATTGAAAGGGCATTGTTTACGTTAGGGAAATTTACATTCAAGAGAAAACACTTATTGGAATTAATTCGAGGAACAGCAGGAGCATTTCTGGGAGTAGGATTGGGAAAGAGTCTATTGAGCTTTTCGGGATTAGCAGAAACGTTACCGTGGTGGAATATTATTGGTATTTTCATATTTATTCTGGTCGTGTCTACATTATTGATTTACAAGAATGAGCATGATTACGTGCAGAAAGAGGGTATAAGCGTTGTGTGGAAGAAGTTGTTATTCTTGTATATCATTGCGTTTGTTGTAGAGTTCTTCGCGCTGTGGTTGTTTGGCGGGATTCCTGGATCTGGCGTGATATTAGCGAAGATGATGATTATTGGTTCCTATCCAGCGATGGCAGGAGCAGTGAGTTTTAGTATTATTTAAGGCTGGGCGTTTTATTTAGATAATTTTAAGAAGAAACTTCATTTTTATTTTCTATGTCTTTTGAAAAGCTTGGATTGAAGTGTGGTATTGAAATTCATCAGCAGTTAGAGGGTAGAAAGTTGTTTTCTCACACACCGACATTAATTCGAGATGATGAGCCAGATTACAAAGTTGTTCGGAGTCTAAGGGCGTCAGCAGGAGAATCGGGAAAAGTTGACGTTGCAGCGGCACAAGAGCAAGCCAGAGGTAAGCGGTTTGTGTATGAAGGATATCATGATTCTATTTCGTTAGTTGAGTTAGATGAAGAACCACCGCATGCGATGAGTGGAGATGCATTATACACATCGTTACAATTTTGTACACTTGCTGGATCGGTTGTATCTCCGGTTGTACAAGTAATGCGGAAGACTGTTGTAGATGGTTCAAATACATCCGGTTTTCAGCGAACTGCGTTAGTTGGTAGAGGGGGGAAGATTGAAACATCAGAAGGAGATGTGCGAATTGCTAACGTGTCGGTAGAAGAAGATGCGTGTCGGATTATTTCGGAAAGTGCCGAGGAGAAAGTGTATCGTTTGGATCGGTTAGGCATTCCGTTAATTGAAATTGGAACAGAACCAGATATTAAAACGCCGGAACAATGCCAGGAAGCGGCAAAGAAAATTGGGATGTTGTTGCGTTCGTTGTCAGGTGTAAAGCGTGGATTGGGAACAATCAGACAAGATGTTAATGTGTCAATTATTGGAGGTACGCGAATTGAGATTAAAGGAGCACAGGATTTGAAGATGATTCCAACATTAGTCTCGTTGGAAGCAAAACGACAGGAGGAGTTATTGAAGATTAAAAAAGAGTTGTATCACCATAGATTGAATGATTTTGAAGTGTTTGATTTAACCGTTTTATTACAGGATTGTGAGTCAAAGCGGGTTGTTGAAACGATTGGTAATGGCGGGAAAGTGTTAGGAATAAAGTTGCATGGATTTGCGGGAATGGTTGGCAGGGAATTACAACCAGGTTATAGAGTTGGTACGGAATTTTCTGGCAGAGCAAAGGTGAAAGCAGGCGTCGGAGGAATTTTCCATTCTGATGAATTACCGAATTATGGGATTACAGAGAAAGAAGTGAAGTTAATTCGGAAGAAATTGAAGTGTACGTTGGAAGATGCGTTTGTGTTAGTGGTTGCTTCAGAGGAAAGAGGTAGGGTCGCTTTGGAAGCGGTGCATGAACGAGCTAAAGAATTGTTTAAGGGAGTTCCAAAAGAAGTGAGGAAAGCAAATGCCGATGGGACAACGTCATACATGCGGCCAATGCCGGGAGCTGCACGAATGTATCCGGAAACGGATGTGCCGTTAGTTGAGCCGGATGTTAGTAGTGTGGAGGTTCCAGAGTTGTTAGAAGAGAAGCAAAAACGGTTTGTAAAAGAGTATGGGTTAAGTAATGATTTAGCAGCGTTTATTGTAAAGTCGGATAAAGTGATGTGGTTTGAAGAATTTGTTCAAAAATTTCCGAAGATAAAAGCAGCGTTTATTGCGGATGTGTTAACAGGGATGTTGTTAGAGATTAAACGGAAGTATAGTGTGGATGCCGGTGTTTTGGTAAAGGAAGATTTTGAGAAAGTGTTTGAATATTTAGCGCAGGATGTGATTCACAAAGATATCGTGTTAGATGTGTTGATTGACATGATTAAAGGAGAGTTTAATGTTGAGAAATATAAAGGTCTTAGCACTGAGGAGATTCATGCTGTGGTTAAAGAAGTTGTTTCTGCTCATAAAGGAGCGCCAATGGGAGCGTTAATGGGCATGTGTATGAGGAAGCTTGCTGGGAAGGCTAGCGGCAAAGTTATTTCTGAAAGTTTACGTGAGATTATGAAAGAAGGGCATGTGTAGATGGTGAGCGTTACCCAAAAAATTGTTGCGTTGTTGGATTCTAGTGGTGTTGATTATACTGTCAAGAAACATGCTGCTACTCCCACTTCAGAAGATTCTGCACGAGAAAGAGGTGAGCCTCTGAAAATAGGAGCGAAGGCATTACTGTTAAAGTGTAAAAAAGAGTTTGTGTTGGTTGTGTTACCAGCAGATAAGAGGTTAGAGATGAAAGCGTTGCGGAGAGTGTTGGGTTCTAGTAAGTTACGGTTTGCAACAGAAGAAGAGCTGAAAGAGTTGACTGGCCTAGAGAAAGGAGCTGTGCCGCCATTTGGGAATTTTCTAGGAATTGAAATGATTGTAGATGCGAAATTATTTGATGAAGAGTGGATGGCGTTTAATGCAGGAAGTTTAACAATGTCTGTTAAGATGAAAGCGGCAGATTACAAGAGAGTTGTAGAACCAAGAGTGGAAGAGTTCTCCCTGTAGTCACTAAAGAGTGATGTTTTCAGAAAGATTTATAAACAGAATAGGTTGTTTGAGATATATGGGATTAATATATACTCCAAGGCGAGGACTAGATGCAGCAGTAGATTGCGCTCTAGATAGAGGGTATGTTTTCCGTGGGAACATTGTCCCGTTGGATAGGATAGACACTGTGGCGAGAGGAACATTACCACATCAACGAAGTGCTCTACGTTATCTTAGAGGGATGCAGAGTGTTAGGCAAGAAGAACTACGAGAATTATATGAAGCAGCATGTAATCTTACAACGGTCTCTCCTGAAGTTGCGGCAAGGATCATTCAGAGAACAAGTGATGGAAGGAGTTTTCCAGCACTCCTACTTAAAGGTTATTTTGGTACCAAAGATCCAGAAGGAGCAACAGAGACACTTGAAGAAGGGTTTGGAATTCCCGGGTTTGGCCTCTACGAGCTACCTGTAGACATATCTGACTTTGCAACTATAACGTTTCAACCAGAGTCATATAGAGCCCAACCACAAGCATAGATTTTTATTCTCTTGAATTCTTTACCGACAATGGATAGAAGAATTGTGAGAATTGTCTTTTCCGTAATTGTGTTGTTATTTGTAATACTATTATCATATAAAATTGCTGTTGGGGTTAGCACACTTACTGAGCCACAACAAGCATGGATGGATTATTTTAATGGTGGGGAGATGCCAACAGGATATTCTGGAAATGCAGTCTCTCACATGCAGGATGTTGATAGAGTTATGATGTTTATGGAGTATGTGTTCTATGGACTGTTGTTGATAGGAACGTTACTGTTGACGTATTATAAGAGGAACAGAAAAGAAGTACGGAGGTTGTTGAAGTATAGTGGGATTACAACGGTTGTCACTGTTGTGTTGTTAGGTTTAGTTTCATTTTTATGGTTTGATATTGTATTTGAGTCGTTCCATGCAATATTCTTCCCACAAGGGAACTGGATGTTTCCAATGGATTCGTTGCTGATCCAAACGTTTCCTCCAAAGTTCTTTGTAACAATGACAATGAAAATTTTTGGCATTGCATTCGGGATAGGAATAGTTTTTATACTAGTGTCGTATTATCTGAAGGATGATCGTAAAAGCGCAAGGACTTAAAGCATGGTTGCTTCTCTTGGGGATAATTTTTGTTGTGTTACTAGTGCTAATTGTAATTTTCAAAGTGTTATTGTTCTTATTACCGATTATATTGGTTATTTTAGTAATTAGTTACCTCTTTCGAATGCTCAACAAAGTTAAAAAAGAGGACAAAAGAGATTTTGTCGATATTACCTATACAAAAAAATGAAAGCGTTAGTCATTATCAATTTTAAGTTGTACAAAGAAGCTGCAGGTAAGAAGACCTTGCCGTTGGCTCGGGCTATTGCGAAAGCAAAGAAGAACGGGTATGAAGTTGTTGTCGCTCCGTCTTTGATTGGCATGAAAGAAATTGTTGACAAAACGAAATTGCCAGTGTTCTCACAGCATTGTGATCCTGTTGAGTTGGGAGCACATACAGGAAGAATTTCTGCCAAGGAGCTAAAAGCGATAGGCGTGAAGGGAACGGTTTTGAATCATTCTGAGCGGAAGATTCCCTATCAATATTTAGCAGAGATTGTGGAGTTGTGTAGAAGTACTCGGTTAAAGACTGTAGTGTGTGCATCGTCTCTTTCCGAGGTGAAGAAAGTATCTCAATTACATCCGAATTATATTGCGTATGAGCCGAAGGAATTAATTGGTGGCAACATCTCTGTTACGAAAGCGAAGCCAGAAATTATTGTGAAAGCAGTTGAGTTAGTGAAAGAGTTAAGTCCAGGGACGAAAGTGTTATGTGGGGCAGGAGTGCATTCTAAAGAAGATTTAGGGCAAGCGTTGTTACTGGGAACACATGGTGTGTTGATTGGACATGCTGTGCCGAAAGCAAGAGACCCCAAGAAGTTTTTAGAAGGGATGTTGTTGTAGTTTATTTCGCACTTACATACATTTTCTGCGTATTATGGTATTGGTCACCGTTTGGCTTAAACACTTTGACGTTAAAGATGTATGTGCCAGTAGGAAGTTCTGGGGGGATTTCAACTAAAATAAGTTGTTTTGAATGTTCATTTTCTTCTATGGTAAGCCATTCTTCATTCCAGATGATGTTGGAAAAAAGGAGGTCAAGTTGTTGTGATGTTAAAATCGTTTCATTACCATCCCCATCAATGTGTTTGGAAAGTGATACGTGGACTTGAAATTGGTTGTTAGATGAATCAATGTTTAGAATTCCTAACCCAAACGCATGGCTTTGGGCCCGTTCAAGATCAATTTGCTGGAAAGGTAGGGCAACTTGTTTACCCTGATCGATGATGAGCCGTTCTAATTCTTGTTCCGTTCTCGCGTCAAGAGTTTCCTTAAGGCTTTCAGAATCGCCAATGAATTTGTAGAGCAGTGCAACCCCCCCAGCGAGAATAACAACAGAGATAATTATAATTACGAGAAAGTTTACCGATAAGCCGATTGCACCGCGATTTTGCATTGTAAAAAGAAAAAAATTAGCGAAAGATTTCGTATTCTTTCACAATGATGACTGCAAAGAGGAAGAGTAAGATTCCACCGCCAATCATAAACCATAAGCCAGGTAGGATGTTCATATCCCTAATTGAGAGGTACATCCCCCAACCCATGACAATGAAGCCTAACCAGAGGAATTTGTCTAAGACTAATTTCATCACTTCAAACTCTTGTTGTTCAGTCATTCGTTTTTTTGAATTAGATCGTCTTGCCATGTAAATCACCTATGATGTTTTTATGAAGAATGTCCGTTCATCGAAAACTGATTCCGTTGAATCCTCATTTTCTCCTTCTTTAGCAATAAGAACAACTTTGTAGAGATACGTTCCTGTTTTATCTGGAGCTGTAATTGTTACCGGAACGACTCTCGTTTCGCCCTGTGTGAAATCTTGAAATTCACTATTCCAAATTATCTTCGATTCAGCTTCAGTTCCACCAACTGTTGTGAATGACTTTTCTACTTCAGAGACAAATGTGTCAAATCCCTCGTTGGTTTTGACTTCGAATCCAATTTTTAAACTAAGTTTCCCATCTTTAGTATTTTTAATACCAATAGCTTGCACTGTGTCCTGGCCCGTTTCCAATATAAGCTCGTCAGTTGGGAAGCTTAACTTTTGATTTCCACGTCTTAGATCGTCTAGAATCTGCTGTTCAATTTGTTTTTGAACTTGACCAGACGTATCTTCAATGTCTATAAAAGTGTTCCGTACGAATCCTAATCCTAAACCAAGAACTACAAAGGCAATTACAACAATAACTATTGCTTGAATGGAAAGATTTAATGATCCTCTCTTTGATCTCATTGTGTACACCTCTTTTTTATGAATGATTGTTAATGTTGAAATGTTTATTTTGTTGTATATAAAGCTTTTGTCTTCACGTAGAAAGAAAAAAAGAAAAAGCGGGTCCCATAACAAAGCATTGCATGGTTGATCCCCGTAGCTCCCTAAGTTTTATCGGTATAATTCTTTTAAACTTATATAAATTTTTTGTCGATGTGTAGAGCCGAGGTCGCATAACTTGGTTATTGCGGCGAGTTGATGACTCGTAGCCCCCTAAGGCTTGCGGGTTCGAATTTCCTAACGGAAGTCCCGCCCTCGGCGCACAATTATAATATCGTTGTAAATTCTAAAACTAATATTGTTACATACGCAAACACAAAACTGGGAACAAAAGGAACGCCTTCTTTAATGGCAACTGTTTTTATTTTTAATCGTTGCAGTTGATTGATATCGCTCTTGGTTAATGTTTTCTTTTTGAGGATTATTTGGTTATCTTTCGTTATTGGTTCCGCTAGCCAATCTCCTTCCACTAAGTTCTTTGTTGACGTTTTGTTGATAAAAAATGCTTCTTCGATTGTCATGACAAGGAGAAGGAGGTAGAATAAGATTATTGGAATTGGAATAAATACCCAAAACATTGTAATAAAAAGTGAAGGGATAATTAAGAGAATTGTTAATACCCATACAATAATATGCGATGTTTTATGTTTCTCTAACCGTTGCGGGAAACGAATTTTAAATAATTCCCAGCGTCTGATTGCTAAAACAAGTAGCCAGATGAGACCATACACTGCTCCCAGTAGAAGAAGAGCGATGAAAAACCAGAGTAACGTAAGACTACTTTCTGAAAAGGGATATGAAATGCCAATCACAGCACCCATGCCCATTAATAGTTTAGAATCACCACCCCCCCATTGATGAGTGTGGTATAGTAGAAGAGCGAGGAGAAGGAATACTATGAAGCCCAGAAGTCCTGAAATGAAGAGATTTATTCCTAATTCAAATGAGAAGATTGCGCGGATTCCTAACGCTGCGAAGATGAGACCGTAACTTAAGATGTCAGGAACTTCACGCGTTCTGATGTCTGTATAAGAAGTTGCGAGAAGGACTAGGAGTGTGGTTGTTGCAAGTGTAATTTCAAAAAGCATGATTGAAAGAAAATGTTGTGGTATTAAAGTGTTTGGTTAATAGACAAGTTGAACACTCTCTGGCGCAATAGAAAGGTGAAACTGTTTACTTTTGGCTCTTTTGTCCCCATCTAATTGTAAGTGAAGGGAAATTGGGGCTTCAGTCCGTATTTTTACTACCTCACCAGACCGATAGGTTCCAACAGTATTCCTCCAAATTCCTCCAGTTGCCAACGCTGCAAGTGCTTTTACTTTTGAGCCAGCGATAGTTTGAACGTGGAGCTGCCCATCATCTGGGGATGCTTCAGGACAAACATGTAACCCATAGCCGTAAAAATTCCATTTTGTAACAATACAAGTCATAAGGTTATTAACACGTTCTGTAAGACCCCCAACAGTGATATCCACATTACAGGGTTTATAATTTCGCAAAGCGTGTAGTGATGCATCAACATATCCATCCCATCCACTTCCGTTGCGTTGGTAAACTGCGTAGGCATCCATTCCAACACTTGCTAAGAATGCGTAATGGTCAGTTCTACCATGGTGAACGAGAAGATCTAAGGTGTGGAGAGATCCATTCTTAATACGTTGAGCTACCCAAGCCATTGTTGCTCGCTTTGCTAGCTTTTGCAGTGTTCTCAGATGTTTCATTCCTGGGTGAAATTGGTAGAAATTAGCATCGCCAGAACCAAGTGGTAAAATTCCAAGTGGCTTGCTTTTAAGGGGAAGAGCGTTGACAGCATCACTAAAAGATCCATCACCACCAGCAATGACTAAAACATCACATTTAGCTGCTGCCTCACGGATGAGTGTGAGGAAATCTTGTTTTTGTTTCTGTTGCACTTGTTCCTAACAAGCCTAGGGCTTCAGTTTCTAAAGCTTTTTCTGCGTCTTGAAGGACATATTTTTTTTCTTCAGGAGAGAGATTACCAGAAACTGCACTTGCAACTAAACCATATCGCGTCATACAACATAAAGGATACGCTTTTTATTTAAACATTATTATCCTCAAGTAGAAACAGAAACAGGGCAAACTTTTATAAACAATTTCTCATTCTTATAGAGAAAAAAACGGTGGTTTCAATGGCAGAAGAATATGAGATTCTCCCTCATCAATTGTTACAAGATTTAAAGGACGATGTTGAGGTATTACAAAAAAAATTATCTAAACCTGATGCAAAGACGAATGAACTTATTTTAGAGATTGAAAGTCTTAAGGATTCAGTGCATGATTTAACGGACGTTTTTCGTAAAGCGTTGGAAGAGATTCGAGGTGAAGGAGACGTTACAAAGACTTTGCAATTGCTGAACGAAAAATTAGAATCAGTAGTAAGTCAAAATGAAACGATAGCGAAGGGAATGATCGCTATTTCCGATAAAGTGGATGCATGGATGGGTGCCAATAGAGGGGGCATCCCTGCACCACGAGTTTCTTCAGTCAGTCATACAATGGGCATGCCACAATCGCACGGTCCCGCCAAAATGGCACCACGACCAGGGATACCAACACCGATGCCTCGTGCTAGTAGCGGAATGGATTTCCCGCCGCCTGCTGCCGGGAAACGGAAGGGGTTGTTTAAGTAAACAATGAGCTCGTTCCGCGCGCAGCAGATGTTGTTGAAAACAGCATTGTTGTATCAGCATAAAAAGGAAGCGTTTTCACGGAAAGAGATTTTGAAGAGAATTAATGAGATAAAATATTTGTCCTCTCAGAAAAACGTGCCGAAACTGACGTTGCGGAAAGAGATTCAACATCTTGAAGCAAAGTTAGGGGCAATTTTTGAAGTCGAGAAGAGTATTCAGAAGCAGAAGAAGAAAGAATCCACGCAAGTACGTTCATTGAAAGCTAAAGTGAAGAGTTTACAAAAGCAGTTGGAGATTTCAGGGGATGTTGAAATTAAGAAGAAGATTGAGAAGTTATCACATTTACTTGGAACGTGTTTAGCGAAGAATCATTCTGGGAAGGAGATTAAGACGGCGAAGAAGTTGTTGAAAGAGATTAAAGCAGGGAAGAGGACGCCTTTGAGGAAAGTTGCTCCTCCTGTTAAAGAAGTGTCCGTTGTCGGTTTACAGCAACGGATTACGTTATTGAAGCAAGAATTAGCGATTAAGAAGCAGATGGATGATGTTGACGAGGACGTCGTTAAGAATATTGAAGATAAGATTGCATTAATTGAGAAGAGTTTAGGTGGAGGTGTGAAGCACACAATTAAGTTTGGTGTACTTCCAAAAGCTGAGAAAGTCGAATTAGAGAAAGAGTTGCCTCTGCCGCCACCGCCGAAGATTGTTTAAACATCCCGGCCCATGACTGTTCTTCTACCATTTTCTTTGGCACGATGGACGGCATCAAGAATTATTTGGTTGACTTTTTTATCTAATTGTTCCATGAAGTCATTAGACATGTTGTTTATCTTCAATTCAGTAAGAATGTCCTTCACTTGTGTTCGTACAACTAAATTCATGGTAGTGTGAATGGTTTATTTTTTTTAAAGGTTATTGTTTAGGAAGGAAAAGTAGATAAATAGGATTTGGTTTTTGGTTTTATGGTAGATTGCGTGTTTTGTAAGATTGTTACAGGGGAGATCCCTAGCTATAAAGTGTATGAGGATGAAGGCGTATTTGCGTTTTTGGATATTAAACCGCATGCGAAAGGGCATACTGTGTTGATTCCGAAGAAGCACGGTGTTTCTGCGTTTGATTTTGAAGATGATGTTCTAAGAGAAGTTATCGTTGGTGTTAAGAGAGTTCTAGAGAGGGTTAAAGAAGTTCTACAGCCAGATGGCTTTAATGTAGGGTGGAATGATGGGACTGCAGCAGGACAGGTTGTGCCTCATTTACATGTTCATGTGATGCCTCGATGGAACGGTGATGGTGGTGGCAGTATGCATTCTATTATCAAAAATCCCGGCGAGATGAGTGTTGATGAAATAGCTAAGTTGTTTGAATAATGGACCATATAGCGATACTTGCAAAGAACTGGTTGGATAAGATTATTTCTGGTGAAAAAACTATAGAATCACGCTGGTATAAAAACAAAAGAACGCCGTATGAGAATATCTCTGAGGGAGATGCTGTTTATTGTAAAGAAGTTGGTAAGCCGGTTACAGTGAAATGTGCTGTTGGTAAAGTATTGTTTTTTGATACTTTGAACGAAGAGAAAATGACAGATATCTTAGAAAAATATGGAAGGAGAATTGGTTTAACAGTGAGTGATGTTGATAATTTGGTGGGAAAAAAGTATTGTACATTAATTTTCTTGAAAGCCATTGAAGAGATAGAACCTTTTGCCATTAATAAAACTGGATTTGGGTTGATGAGTGCCTGGATTAGTGTTGAAGATGTTGAGAAGATTAAACGGTAGAAATCTTTATATAACAACATCTTTCTTTTTTGCCTATTGGCGATGTGGCTAAGTCTGGTTATAGCGTCACATCTGTGAATCGTAAGGATTGCAGAGGACGAAGCTCATATAGTTGAACGATGAGATCTCAGGATCGATGACTAACTCAACGCATAACTGGAGTTACGTGAAGATCGCGTGTTCAAATCACGCCATCGCCATCTTGCCAGCGTGGCACAACCTGGTACTGCGCAAATCGAGGAAATCGAGCGTAAGCCTGGAATTAGGAAAGTACCATACAGCTTGTTTCCTTCGGGATATCCCGGTTCAAATCCGGGCGCTGGCGCTCTTTTCTTTATTTTCTCTGAGACGATTAATTTATAAGACATTGAGAAATGATTAACGTGTGGAAGAAACAATCATTATCGGTGGTGGGATTGCGGGGTTAGCATGCGCGAAGAGGTTAAGTGAGGAGGGAGCTTCATTTAAGTTAATATCTCCAGAAATTGGCGGGAGAATTGCTACTTCTAAAAATGGTCAGATAAATTATGCAGCGTATGTTGTACCGAGATATTACAGGAATTTTAAGAAATATGTTACGTTAACAAGACCAATTTGAATTGTGCGAGATTGCAAATTTCATAGCAAAAAAGAAAGTTATAATGTCAGCTTTTCGGACTTGTTTTTGAATATTTCTCAGTCTCTTAGAGTTTTAAAGATTTTTTTGAAATTTAAGTGGGAGTATCGGTTATTTAGGAAAGATTGTGAGGTTATGTCTCAGAAGGAGGCGATATCAAAAAGAAAAACGATGAATGCATTATTAGAGAAAGAAGCGGAGGATTTTCTCAAAGAGAATAAATTACATTTTATTCATAAAAAATATTTTTCACAGTATGGGAATAGTATCGGTTTTAAGAATCCACATAGATCAAAATTGTTAGGAGGATTTATTGGAGGGAATTTATTACTCTCTTCACCAAAAGAGTTTATTTTTCAAAAAGAGAGGTTAGTTGCTGGGTTTAAAGATACAATCGTTAAAGATACGATAACAAAAATTAGTAAAACGAAAAAGGGGTTTACGTTAGTGGGGAGAAATAAGAAATATTCTTGTAAGAATTTAATTGTGGCAACTCCAATTTGGGTATCTAATAAATTGTTGAGTTTAGGTTTGAAATTAAATATCATTAATGTTGATATGGTTCATGTAAAAGGAGAGGTAAAGAAAGGGTTTGAAAAGCGGTTTAATTTATTCGATCCGCAAGAAGTCGTTTCCGTTATTGCTAGACAGAGTAATGGTAGCTATCTGGTGTTTTACGAGGGTAAGCTAGATTTGGAGAAGTATTTTAGTAGGTATAAAGTAATAACAAAAAAAACATTTAGGCCTGCTTTCACATCAGTGAGAGAATTTTTAGAGGCGAGATTAGCAGAGAACTTATTTCTGATTGGAGACTATAACATTAGCAGTGTTGAAGATTCTTATATCACCGGAATATATGCAGCAAATCAAATAATAAAAAAAGAAAAAAATTAATCTAAATTTCTTGCACGCCATCCACCGCTTTTCGATTGGTGGTTCTGACGGTGGTTATTGAACCGTCGGCGTGAGTTTTGATTATTACCTCGCCACTGGCCACCGGAACGTTGCGGGCGAGAATTACCAAATCGACTTCTACCGCCAAAGTGAGAGTTTCTTCGCTGTTGCGTTTCAAACCGTAACTTGGGGAAATCTTCTCGTGGTAATTCTTCCACGTCTAAATCGTATCGTCGAAAGATTGCATGGAATGCTTCGTGATCTTGCGGAGCTAGCAGAGTCACTGCAACACCGGATTGACCAGCACGAGCAGTTCGCCCTACTCGGTGTACGTATTCTTGTGGATCGTTAGCAAGATCATAATTAAACACATGGGTTACTCCCTGAATGTCTAATCCTCGCGCTGCAACTGCGGATGCAACGAGGTAATCTGTTTTACCAGCATTGAATCTGTCAATGACTTGTAATCGTTTATTCTGCCGCATTTTTCCGTGAATCATTTCTGCTTTGACACCATGGGTACGTAAGTTTTTGTTCACTAACTCAACCGTTGATCGTTTAGAACAGAAAATGATTGCTCTGCCAACATCATCTTTCTTCAAAAGATGTGCGAGTAATGAGAACTTTTCATGTGACTTAATGTTGTAGAAATATTGTTCCAATAAATCTTTCTTTACATGTAATTCTGCTTCTGCCACTGCAACGTTGTGCATGTGGGTGTTTTTGATGTGATCAATTTCATTCGAGATCGTTGCACCGAACAATAGAATCTGTCGGTTCTTTGGAGTTGCAGAAAGGATTCTTTCAATATCTTCAATGAAACCCATCTCTACCATTTTATCTGCTTCGTCAAGGATGAAACAGGTTAATGTGCTTAAGTTTAGAGTTCCTCTGGATAAATGGTCAAGAACTCTTCCTGGTGTTCCCACAACAATTTCTGATCGTGCAATTTTATCAGCTTGTGGGTCGATTGCAACACCACCGAAGACGGTAGCAATGGAAATGTTGAGGTATTTGCTCCATTTTTGGAATTCTTTAGAGATTTGATTTGCTAATTCTCTGGTAGGAGCAAGGACTAAACCCTGCACACCTTTCTGTGGTACGATTTTTTCAATTAACGGAATACCAAATGATGCAGTTTTCCCGGAACCGGTTCGGGAGATTCCAATTAAATCATGTCCATTATGGATTAATGGAATTGCCTGTTCCTGGATGTTTGTCGGTTTGGTAATACCTTCTTCTGTTAGTGCTTTAACAACTTCTTGTTTTACTTTTAGTTCTGTAAATGACATTATATTGTCCTCTTGTTATTTTTGTAATTGATACCTTGTAAGGTTCGTTAAGTGAAACAGAATAAGCGTGATTGCTTTCTGCTTCGGCCAACTTTCACATGATACTCGTGTTTTCAATCACTAATGTGTTATTATGGTTGTCTGTTTATAAATCTATTGGAGAATTTGCAGAATGTTGTCACTAAGAGATGGAAATTTTATAAAAGAAAAGAGTTTAGACGGAAAAATGAAAGAAGCATTAGTTGGTTTAGGAGCACTGTGCGCGGGAGTTGCAGGTTGTGCTACTATGGCGGTTGACTATACTCATTTACTCAAGAGAGGTGCTGATTCGGCAGTTGTACAAATCGTGGATAGCGTGTTGTCATGTAACCCTTCACATAGTGACCCAATCTGGCAGCAGTACGGCGGCTTACCAGAGGGGAGAGTCTTTGGTTATGATTTTGGTGATATCACTTGGGGGGAGTTCTCTGATGAAAGGGGAGATATTCGAGCTGTGTTTGTAGATAGCTTGCATGGACCACAAGAAGAAATTGACCCTCGCGATTCACTGATCATTATTGCTGATGTAAAGTATGGCACACGTATGGACCCTCAATCGAAGCAGATAGTTTTCATTGATGAGGGGCTTGATGGTAGGGACGTGGTAGAGAAAACTGTAAGGACCAAAGCCCGCTATGGTCAGCACACTCCAACTGGTAAAATATACACTTCTCGACACCCACGAGTTGACGAGGACTTCAGAAGAATAGCTGCCCAGGTTGCATACCGATTAAACATTGCGAAAACAAAATGTCTCAGGCGACCTCAACGAGGATTTAGAAGGTAAACCATAATTCTTAAAAAGTTTTGAAAGTTAGGAATAGTATGACGAAAGAGGGTCCTAAAAAAAAGAAAAAGAAGAAAAATCCGTTTGATGAGTTAATTGATGATTTAGAAGGATATGATGATGGTTGTGAAAGTCACGATTTAATGAGTTCCGGGGAGTAAGATGAAAGAAGAAATTGAAGTGGTCTCTGTAAAGGGCGAGAAAACAACCTGTTGTCAGAGTTATTTGACTTCTAAAGGAAGATGTTTTGATTGTGTCGAGGAAAGAGATGTTGATCCTGATGCGGAAGTTCTGTAAGAGAAATCTTTAAATACAAAGTTGAGTGGTGTTTTAATATGAAGTTAGTTAGTTGGAATGTTAATGGAATTCGTGCAGTGATGAAGAAGGGTTTTCTTGATTTTGTGAAGAAAGAGAATCCTGATGTTCTTGGTATACAGGAAACAAAAGCGCACCCTGACCAAGTAGATGAGATGTTGAAAGAGTATGAGTATCATTATTGGAATTCTGCGCAGAAGAAAGGGTATGCGGGAACGGCTGTATTTAGTAAAGTGAAACCGTTATCAGTGGGGTATGGAACTGGTTTTAAGGAAACGGATGAAGAAGACACGGAAGGAAGAGTATTAACGCTGGAGTTTGAGAATTTTTATTTTGTCACTGTATACACACCGAATTCTGGTAGAGGGTTAGTGCGGTTAGATTTCAGGCAAGAGTGGGACAAAGCGTTTTTGAAGTTTTTACAGGAGTTAGAAGAGAAGAAACCAGTTGTATTATGTGGAGATTTAAATGTTGCACATACGGAAATAGATTTGAAAAATCCTAAACCAAATTATAACAAAACAGCTGGATATACGCAAGTGGAGATTGATGGTATTCAGAAATATTTTGATCATGGGTTTGTTGATACGTTTCGAATGTTTGAGAAAGAGGGGGGACATTACACGTATTGGAGTTATATGTTTTCAGCAAGACAGAAAAATATTGGCTGGCGCATAGATTATTTTTTAGTTTCTAAAAGTGTAAAGGATAAAGTCAAAAAGTCGTGGATTCTGAAAGATGTTATGGGCAGTGACCATTGCCCTGTTGGAGTTGATTTCGAGCCATGAAGCGGATTGTAGCTGCAGGTTTAGAACTATGTTAGTGGGGTGTGCAAGTGCACCGAGTACTGAAGATGAGAGGTACGGAGACATATTGCACGGTGATATCTTTGATGGTGCTGTTCCCATTGCCCCAGATTACTTGATGCATCACTGTACGTATAGAACAACTTCTCCCCATTTAGCTTGTGTCTCTGAAGCAGTTGTTACCATTGAAGCAATGCGGCGAAGAGGGGAGTTGACCCCAGATAGAACAGATCCTCATTTACTGCAGGGATATGTATGGATAATGGAAGGATATCCGCAGTTTAGGGAAGAAGTGAAGCAACAAGTACAGCGCCAGTATTGTCCGCATGCACAAAAGTTTCTCAGAGAAACACCGCTGCCGAAACCAAAAACAGAACCATTGCGAAGATTGTTACACAATAGGTGTGCAAGAAGGATTTAATGGATTTTTAGTGTGTTAATTAATTCCTCAACTCGCTTCTCATCTATCTTTATGAGTGTGTCAAGATATTGTTTTGCTAATTGAATACTTTTTTCGCAGTCAGAAGAACAAGGGAAGTGTGAAATAATAACGTAGTCTTGATCTCGTTTTGTGATATTGGTAAATGCATTTGTTGGAGCGAGTTGTGGATTTGGGTTATGGGCAGAGAAGTGTTGTTGAAAGAAGTCGGTGCAACAGTCTGGATAGCCTAGCAGTTCGCCAAGTGCTTTGTGATTATTCATTAATTCGTAATATGCTGCCAGTAATGTTTTTTCTTGGTCTTTAGAAATGTAGACAAGATACATCCCTGGACGTTTGTCTGTTTCAGGAATTCTAATTCCTTTGTTGGAAAAATTAGTGTCATCTGCTAAGAGAACTTTGAATTTGGAAATTTCTATGTGGAGGTTGTTTTCTTGGCAGTATCTTTGTACTGTGGGAAGTTCAGAGTCGTAAAAACCCTGGCGGACAACGTCTTTTGTGTTGTGTTGGAGTAACAGAATTTCTTGTGCTTTTGTTTTCGAGCCGAAGATACGTGAGAGTTGTGTGATCATGCGTTGATGATGTTTTTTGATGTTTATATTGTTTCTGTAACTGTAAGGGTGTTTTGGATAATTTGTTTATAGATTTGCCATGCATCTTTGCCTTTTCTGATGAGTTTATCCACAAAAAAGAATGCTTTGTCATGTAATCCATTAGGTGCAGGGTTTTCTGTTATGATGGAAGATTGTAAATTAGCGATGTTATGTTCTTTAATTGTTTGCATCCACGCTAGAGAGAATGCATATGCTTTAGCCTCCTCGTTTTGAGGGTTGGGTAGAGTGGGTGTGAGGACATGACCAAGTTCGTGTCCAATCGTTAACATCACTCGTGCAAGAAAATCGTTTTTGATGAAAATCTCTGACAGTAAGCCCTGTTGTCTTCTGTTAATGGAAAGACCAATGATACCTAGATGTGGAGCGAGTGTGCGGAATTGTTGTTCATCTAACACGGATACTTTAATATCATCTGGGAAGGGTTGATTGAAGATTTGTTGGAATGTTTGTTCAATGAAGTGTTTTATTTCCTCGGCCTTACCTACGAACTTGCCAAGTTTTGTTGGTTTCAGAAATGAATCTGGTTGAAAAGAATACTCTGGTTGCGGTGTGAAAGAGATGTATTGGCTTTGTTGCGTGCAATATGGTTGGGGAGTTATTGTTTCATATAAGTGGGTTGGAGATTGTGTTAATGTGAAATCCGTTAAGGTGTAATCGTTCGTTAGAGTAGGAGCTGTAATAGAACATTGTGGACGGTATGATTGGGCTATGATCTCCAATGGATTATATTCTGTATGAAAGAATGCTGTGTAGTGAGACGATTGGTACATGGTGATAGAATATAGATGTTTGAGGATTTAATTATTGTGTTAAAAGTGGGACGTAAAAGTCAAAGCGGACCCGGGAGGACTTTCGCAGATGTTTCGAACCCCCGACCCCTTCCTTTCTACGCGATGATAGGAGGGAAGTGTTCTTTCTGGCATTACTGTATCCAGACTAAACTACGGGTCCGCACAGCAGTGAGATAGTGTTCTTTTTTTAATATTGTGGGAATTTTTAAAAACAGGTTTATGCTTCCTTTGGTATAATGAGTTTTCGTGAACTGTTGTATCTACTCGCACCTCCTTACTCTCAGAGAGAAGCGGAAGTGGAAGAAACTACTAGAGGCACAGAGGGATTGGTATTGCGACAGAGTTTCTTTCCCTATGATCCGCTTGATGCCCATCGCCATAGGCTGCTTGATACAAGACAGTATGAAGAGTAGATTTTCTATCTAATATCCCGAAACTGCTACACAACACGAAACTACTACACATTTCTTAGCT
>CAYFMJ010000013.1:0-22181 GCA_964344235.1 uncultured Methanosarcinales archaeon
AGCTAAGAAATGTGTAGTAGTTTCGTGTTGTGTAGCAGTTTCGGGATATTAGAAATAGTAAAACCATGAGTATTAATGAAAGGACCCTACGCTCGGGGGTTGACCCTGTTGTTGGGATTACTGTGAACGTAAGGTTGGCCAGAGACTTGGCTGTTGATTTCTATAAAATTAGCTCCCAGGGAAGGCGGGAAAAAGTTGAAAAAATACTAAAATTTCTCAGGCAAGCAAAGAGTCTAACTACAGAGAAAGTCGCTGGTTTAAGAGGAGGGTTTAATCCATTTTCAAAAAAGCGGTTTCTTCTAAACTTAGGGTTAGATTAGGAGATTATATCCAAGATTTGGAGAGTTTTGATGGTGAACTAAGCCCAACTGACGACTTTGGGCATCGAAATTTGCTGTTACTAGTAGAAGATATTAAAAGGAGTCTTGGTAGAGAAATAAATAGAATACAAGCTAAATTTAAACTCTAGAAAAAACTACTTAGCCCTTTCTGAGAAAGATTATTATTCACTTTCTGCAACTTCTGCAATTTACTTCTGACTCTCTCCTCACTAAAGTCATGTTCTCCAACAAGGAATTCAGTTATTTTCTCAGTGTCAATTTTTTTCCATTCTAATGTATAGTCATCAGTAACGGGGATGTCTTTGATAGTGTTGAAAATTTCTTCCCACGAAAGATCAGGATAATGCTCAGCCCAATTTACTTCTGCAAAAATTGCTGCGAAATCGTTATTGTGTTTCTTAATTAATTTGAGTGCTTTCTTTGGACCGATACCTTTAATCCCGCCGGGATTGTAATCAGTTCCTGCAAGAATGGCAATGGTAATAAGTTGATCTCTTGTAACATCCAATTCTGAAAGAACGTCATCTAAGCGAATTACTTCTGGTTGAATGGTTTTGTACGCAAGAGTTCCTGTTTTCTTCCGCCTGCCAGCGATGGATAAATTACGGATTAATGTGGGGCAGCCAAAAATAAGGTTATCATAATCCTGTGAGACGGATGCAAAGACATCTCCTCGTTGTGCCATGTATGCTGTTTGCGCTTCTCCTTCCGAAGGTGCTTGCACGATTGGAATGCCAAGGGATGTTAGAACATTCTTCGCATCGGCAATCATTTCTTTTGTCAGAGCCGTTGTTCGGGCAGAATATTTTTTCATTGCAGCGTAATCCCCCTGTTCGGTTGCCTCTTCTAATTTAAGAGCAGCCTCTTTCTTCACAGCAGATCGTTGTTCCCACGTTTTTCGTTTAATTTCAGGAGGTTTACCATCAAAAACAAACACGAGTCTAAGACCTTCTTCCATCAAAGAAGTCGTGCGGTTAAATAAGCCAATTAAGTGGGATGTCACTCTTCCTTTAGAGTCTGTTAATGCAGAGCCGTCCATTCCTAAAATGGTTGTAAGGAATTGGTATAAAATGTTCATTGCATCAACTGCAAGAACTTTGCCTTTAAGGTCTTTTACAGAAATTTCCTGTGTGACAACGAGGTCTTTAAACTTTAGTCCCATTGTCTTGTTTTAGATCTGTTGTCTTCTTAATGATTGCGTTTTCATACGCGCCAGATTCAATCATCTCTTGCGCTTTTTTTGTAAGATCTTTGGTGTACAGAAAGAGAAGTGGAAGTTTTTTTACCTGCGCTTCCATGTACGCCGCTGCAAGGTCTTTCTCGTCACATCTGGCTTTACTTTTTGCTTTACAGAAATATTTCATCGTGCCAATGATTGATGGAACCGTAACGACGAAATCTAACTCGGAATTTTTACGAATAGTTTCTTTCTGTTCAACAATAATGTTGTGGTTGATAAAAAATGTTTCAATTGTTGGAAGGAATTTGTCTGGCGCTGGAGCGCGGCGTTTGGTGATTTTTTCTTTGATTTTTTTAAGAATTGGTTTTGGTTTCTTTTTCTGAGGATTTTCCTCCCGTTCGAGGATTTCAGCGAGTTCATCTTCCTCAACAACTTCAGGAACTTCTACTTCTAACGGTTCTTCTGGCTCTAATTGTGGGGAAATAGTACTTTGTACTTCAGTAGGTTGAGGTTCTTCAGAGAGTTCAGAGATTGGTTGTTGTGTTACTGTTGCAGGGATAGCGATAGGAGGAGCTTTAGTCATGAGAGGTGCTTTTGGTTGAGCAGGAGGTTCTGGTTTCGCGACAGGTGTTGGAGGTCGCAACATACCAGCAATCACCCCTTTAGTTTCTTCATCAGTTAAGAGGTACCATTTCCAGAATAGTTCTCTCTTTCCTCTCACAGTAACATGTAGTGGAATTGCGAAATCTTTCAATGCCCTCAGAGCAACTTTGGGAAGTGTCTCCAGATTTTTTTCGCGGAGGACCTTGTTTTGCTTGAGTCTTTCAAGTACTTGATGATTTTTTGTATTAATATTTCCTGCAGCGAACGGATAAATTTGGGATTCATGGCCAGGAAGGTAGTATAGTGGAGAGCCACCGATTTTGAGGTTCGTTAATTTGATCTTCCCCTGCGATCGGAGATCAGATAAATGGGCAGATGCAATGAGGATGTTAGAACCGAGATGCTTCGCTACTTTGGAAGGCAGAGTTGGTCCAGTTACCTTAAGAAATTGAAGGATTTTATCCTGATCCGTCATCGAAATTTAGGGAGAAAGGGGGTTTAAATAGTTTTTGATGGTGGAAGCATAGCAATCTGCTACTACCCACTGGACAACTGCAGGTAGAATTTATAAAACCATTATTCTTTATTTTCACATGCTTCTAAGAGTGAAAACATGGTAAAAATAAAAGAATGGCATATTTGGGATTTCCCCGGAAATTTGTATGTGTTAATAGAAGAAGAAACAAGAGATGCTTTCTTTAAGGAGATGTACAATCAGTTTGGTTCTCAAGTAAATTATGCCAAATTTTTGAAAATTAATCGTATCATGGTGCAGGGGTATCATTATGCACGTGGTTGGGATCTTGGTAAAGAACATGTAAAATTCATGCCACTTAAGATACTACATAAATCTCGACATCTCTCTTCTTAGAGATAAAATGGTCATTAAGCGCGGGTATAAAAACAAAATAGTATGGGATATTGCCTAAGGCCGTATCCACGAAACTTGATAATAGGTGACGTCCGATTCACCATCAACTATTCCAAGTAGTAATCGTTTCTTGGTTGAGTGGGCTACCCTATTTTTGGCAGAGAATTCATGCCACGTTAGCGTAGAACCTTCATGTACTGGAAAGACAATCCACTTCGCGTGATCTTCCCCCGGCTTGATACCTCGGTCGTAGACTCTAAAATCGGCACCGAATTTCAATGCTGTTTTGATGATGTAACCACGGTTTCTCATATCTTTGAAGACAACATAGCGAATCCAGAAATTTGGTTCAACTTTTCGTGCTTTCTTCACGTAGGATTCAAATTTGATTGCTCGACCTGCTTCGCTTTTGATAATCAGTCTGCCTTTCTCCATTAAATATAACGCTTCAAGCAGTGAGAGTTCAATTTTACCATTATCAGCGTTAGAACCAAATCTGCTTTGATTATAAAACTCACGAGCTTCGTCAGAAGATTCGGTGATAACTCTTTCCCCAGTGAGGATGCCAGTTACCAGTTTCTTTTTGGTTTTGCTCTCGGTTTTCTTCTTTTTGGAAGTTTCAGACGCTGCTGCTCCCTTGGCTTTCTTTTTTGCCATAGTACTAGAATTCTAATTGTGTTTTTTAAAGCTTCTGTTTATTCGAGGGTTCGTCTGCCAAAATAATATCCGACAATAATTGTGGTAATAGGAAGAAGTCGTTCGAAGATTGTAGGAGAGGTAAAGGCTGTTGCTACAGTTGTGATAACAAATAAGAGAGAAATGATTCCCCTCACTGAGCCCTTCGGTAATCCTAGCGGTTCTTGAATCATGGTATTGAAAGGAGAATTATGTATTTAAACTTTCCTGCCAGCTCCAGTAAGAATTCTTGCCAATTATGATATGGTCGATTAAAGGAATATTAACGAGCTGGCCCACTTCATGTATCTGGTGTGTTGCGGTAATATCACTCTCTGAAGGTGTTGGGTCACCAGAAGGGTGGTTGTGAATAATAACGATTGATTTTGCGAGATTTTTAATCGCGCCATGGAAAATTTCTCGTGGGTGGATGAGTGAAGCGTTGATGGTGCCGATTGTAATCGTTTGATCTTTGATAATGTTGTTCTTAGTGTCAAGATAGAGAGCTATGAGATGTTCTTGCTGCAGGTGTTGTAGTTTTTTTTGGTATAGTGATGCTATGTCTTCTGGTGTTTTGATGGTTTGTTTTTTTGTTTGAGTGGTTCTTCTGTTTAATTCGAAGAGGGCAAGAATTTGCGATGCCCTGGCTGGACCAATGCCATGAAGCTGGGTGAGTTCTTGTAGCGTGCAGTGAGAAAGTTGTTGTAAAGAATATTTTGAGAGAAGTGTGTTGCAGAGTGTGATAATGTCTTGTTGTTTCGTTCCTGATTTGATGATAATTGCCAGGAGTTCTGCGGTTGATAATGTGGTGGGGCCGTGTTGTTGCAGTCGTTCTCTGGGCCGGTTTTCAGGCGGCATTAATTTGATGTGCATGATGCTGGGAAAGAATTTCAGTTAATAAGTGCTAGGTGTGGTTGTCGAGTGGGAAGTGATATATATCGGGGGGAATGGTTTATCGGTGGCTTTTTAGCGCTTTCCTTAACTCCCTAATTGCCCTTCTAGGATTATCACTTTTAGAAGTAAAAGAACCAGAAATAATGTAATCTGCACCCTTAGCATCACGAACCGTTGTAGGGTGCATGCCGCCGTCAACGTAAATCTTAATTTTCGGATTGATTTTTTGTATTTGTTTTATTTTTCGTAATGGGGCTTTCAAATATTTCGCACCATAAAATCCTGGATGGACCGTTAAAATAAGAATTTGGTCAATATCTTTCAAGTATGGTCTGAGTTCTTTCACTTTCGTTTCTGGTTTCAATGCGAAGGCTACTTTTTTCTTTTTTTCTTTAAGATGCGAGATGAACTTTGGAACATTCTTCACAACTTCAAATGAAACAATACAGACATCAACTTTATGTCCGTGTCTGTCAATCCACTTCTTGGGGTTGTTGATCATTAGATGAGCATTGTATTTGAACTTCCGACTTAACCTAAAAGGAAACCACAACGATTTTGAGGGAACGAATTTACCATCTGCTACGTCTAAATGTAACGTAGAAGCAACACCGTCAAGTCTCTTAAAGAAAGCATTCAACTCTTGCTGGTTCTTCGCCATGAGAGAAGGAAATATTTTCATCGTTCCATCCGTTTAATTTTTTGAATTCTCCGTTTATGTCGCGGTTTGTTAGAAAATTTCGTGTTAAGAAATGTTGTGATTATTTTTTTTGATCTGGAAGATGAAAAAAACCAGCCAGATAAACATAACACATTAGCATCATTGTGTTCACGAGATAGCTGTGCGAGCTTTGCAGAAGAGGGGTTCACGGCACGAATTCCTTTCATTTTATTCGCAGCAATACACATGCCTTCAGCAGAACCACATAATAGAATCCCTTTTGTTCTGCCCTGCACAACAGCTTTCGACACCAACTTAGCATAATCAGGATAGTCGTCGTTCTTGTCAAAGGTATGTGCACCAACGTCTTGATACGGGATGTTTTGCTTCTGCAACCATTTGGTGATTTTCTCTTTCAATGCAAAACCTGCATGGTCCGAACCAATGTAAATTGTTTTCATTTTTTGTTCACACATCCAAATGTTTTGATACGTTCCATAGCAACTTCCATGATTTTATCTCTTGCTGGTCCTAGAATTTCGCGAGGGTCAAACTTCTTAGGATATTTCTTGATAACTTTCCTCACAGCTGCGTCAAACGCCAATCGTAGGTCCGTATCGGTATTGAATTTAGTAATGCCGTTTCTAATCGCAGTTTTAATTTGTGAATTTGGTACACCGTAGACACCGGACAACCGAGCACCATACCTCTCAGCTTGCCTCACTACATTTTGTGGAACACCGGATGCACCATGAAGCACGAGGGGAATCTTAACTTTCCGTGTTATTTTTTTCAAAATATCATGTCGTAAATCGGCTTTCCCCCTAAATTTGTACGCACCATGCGAAGTGCCAATGGCCACGGCAAGAAAATCACAACCTGTTCGTTTTACAAAATCTCTTGCTTTTTCTGGATCAGTGTACATTATTTTCTTAGCTTCAATCGTATCCTCTTTCCCACCAATTGTGCCGAGTTCTGCCTCCACTGCAACACCATATCTGTGAGCATAGTCAACGATCTTTTTTGTTTCTCTCACGTTCTGTTCGTATGGTAAGTGGGAGCCGTCAAACATTACGGAAGAATATCCTAAACGGATGGCTTTCTTAATAGTGGGAATATCTCTACCATGGTCAAGATGGAATGCAAGGGGAACGTTTGCTATTTCGGAAGCGGTATAAGCTAGTTCATACAAAAAATTCATACCAGCATATTTAATCGCTCCCTCAGAAGTAGCAAGGATGATAGGGGCCTTTAATTTGACAGCGGCCTGCACTACTCCCTGTAAAATTTCCATGTTGTTGATATTAAAATGTGCAACAGCGTATTTGCCTTTTTGTGCTTTCTTGAGAAGTGTTTTTGTATTTGCAAAACTCATGGGAACCCCTTACATCTTATTCTATATTTTTTAATCAAAGCATGTGCTTCTTTCTCACTTAGCAGTTTATTCTTTGTACCAACATGTTGAATGACAGAAGAAGCGTTCGCTTGACCAACGCGCATACCCTCAGAGAATTTATGTCCTTTAATCAATTCTGACAATAGGCCGGCGGTAAATGCATCTCCAGCACCAGCGGTGTTAACTCGTTTTACTTTTGGAGGTATAAGGGAGTACATGGTCTTTTCGTGCAATCCATAGAAGCGTTTTGTACCATTTGTGATCACAACAGAGGAAGGTCCCAATGAGTGAAGTTCTTTCAATAAATATGGAAACGATGTTTTGCTAGTGTTAAGCAAAGCTTGTGCTTCTTCTTTGTTAAGAACGAGAAGGGTTGTTGCTTGTAATATCTCTTTGAGGTAGCGTTTGCCTTTCTTTGCTAGGTATAGTGAAGGGTTGAAGAGAACGTTTATCTTTTTTCTTTGGGCGTATGACGCTATTTTTTTAGCAGTATGAAATGATTTTCCCATTAATGTGGCCAGATAAATCCATTTGGCATTAAGTTGTCTTTGTTTGAAGTCATTTTGAGTTAGGTCTTGGGATGCTCCTTTGAAGGCATAAATTATTCTATCTTTCTCAATAGAAGATGACACAATGGCGGAAGAGTTTGTTGACTTGTTACTTCGCCTAACACAAATATTTTTGACTTTATATTGTTTCATTTCCCTCTCAATGAATTTGGCATCGTGATCATCACCTAGTTTTGTAAGCATTTTTACTTTCACTCCAAGCTTTGAAAGTGCAGCAGCAGCATTGGTCGCGCCACCACCAGAATGGATTTGTTGTTCTGTCACAAGAACTTTATCACCTAACTTAATAGAAGAGAGAGGTCGTTCAACCTGTAGGAATCTATCAACAACAGCAGAACCTACACATAAAACATCGTATCTACGTAACATCTAGTACCTCTTTTTGTATTATCTATTGATTTTTATTTTATAATAGTTGTGTTTCTTGTCAACGAAAATGGTGGAGTTTGGTTTGATTT
This sequence comes from uncultured Methanosarcinales archaeon, assembly GCA_964344235.1. GTDB lineage: Archaea > Nanobdellota > Nanobdellia > Woesearchaeales > GW2011-AR9 > CAYFMJ01. The sequence goes on from CAYFMJ010000013.1 coordinate 7,649, forward strand.
TTTCATAACAGAGAAACGTCCAGGGGATGAAAATGTCAACAAAGTAATTGACTTCTTCTTTTGTCATGCATTTACCCTTTGCCTTACATAGCCGTTTTGCTTGCAGAAAACGCCATTCTTTATGGATATTAGGACAGTTGTAGATGGCGGAGTAAACACAGTCTGGTTTAATGGAGATCACATAATCAATTTTTTCCCATAGTTTTTGATATTGTGGAATGTATTTAAGAACTGCTTTGTGATAGTTTAGTTGTGGGTCGAGTTTCTTCAAATCGATGTCGTGTTTTTTGCAGATTCTTTGGAGAATTGATGAAGTAACAGTGGGAATGCCGACACACCACCCTTCAAACAGTAGGAAGTCTAGCTTCTTTGTAATGCGTTTTGTTTTGGCAACACCACCTTGGGCGTTGTGAAGCGATTTATCAAATACTGGAATGGAAAAATGCTTGCCTGCTTTGGCTTTTTGTAGTGTAGAGAAGAGGTCTTTGACTTTATGCGTGCCAGGCATACCTCGAGAGATTTGGTAAAATGGGTTATTTTTATGTTTTCTTGAGAGTTGTTTTCGTTTGGTAATTGTTTCATAGAAATCGTCAATAGAAAATGAAGCGACGTTGTAACCTCTTTGTTGTAATTCTTTGTGTAGGTGCTTAAGAATTGTTGTTTTTCCAGTTCCCTGGCCACCCTGCATGCCAACGACGAATGGTTTATTGTTGTGTTTCTTTTCTAATCTATCTACAAGAGGGTTGATAATTCGTTTGTGTTCTTTCTCAGTAAACCTTCTCGCACCCATAGGAGAATAAAAGAATAAAGGAATATAAAGTTTACTTTAGCAACTCAACGATCTTCTGAGCAAATGCTGCGGCTGCTTCGGGGCCATCAGCAGTTACAATGTTCCCGTCAACGACTACGTGTTCGTTTTGGTATGTTGCGCCTTGTTGTTCGAGAATGTTAGAAGTGCGCTGATCGCCGTTCCAGACAGTCGCTTTCTTACCATCCAGAACACCAGCATAGGCTAAGATCGTTGGAGCGATACAAATAGCAGCAAGCACTTTCTCTTGATTAATAGCTTCCTGAGCGGTTAAATGAGCTTGTACATCATGTTGAAAATTCACTGCACCAGGACCGCCAACGAAAACAATGGCAGCAAATTCAGCGACGTCAACATCGTCAATGGAGAGGGAGGCTGTGGTTCTCGTACCAAATTTACCAAGACATTCGCCAGGATGTTTGGAGACTGTAACAACGTCAAAATCGGCAGCTTCAAAAATTCCTTTAGGCAATTTGTATTCGTCATCTTGGAAACCGTTTTGTGCGATAATTAATGCAATTTTCATGATTTCAGAAAAAAGAAACTTTTATTTAAACATTATTGTTATTGTATAGTATGCTTATTGAATTTATTTCCATTCTGGCGGGAGTTGCGATTATCTTAGCGTTATCACATTCGATTATCAATAATACTGTACGGTTAGCAGATCATTTTGGTTTATCACATACGTTTATTGGGTTAACCGTCTTATCGATAGGGACAAGTATTCCAGAAATAATGACGCATATTATTGGGAGTGCGAACATTCTCAGTAATCCTGCGAGTATGAATACGTTATCGGGGTTGTTAATTGGGACAAATATTGGATCTGATATTGTCCAACAGAATTTTATTCTGCCGTTAATTGGAATTATTGGAGTTATTTTAGTTATCAAGAAAAATTTGTTTGCGCAAATGGGAGGTTTAATCGGAGCTGCGTTGTTAGTGTTAATTTTCTCTGTCGGGGGGAGGATCACTCGGGTGGAAGGGGGAATTTTATTGATTGCGTACGTTGCGTACTTATTGTATTTGAAATTACGAAAAGTGGAAGAGAAGTATAAAGCGGAGAATCATTTAACAAATGGAGAAGTTGTACAAGCGATGTTATTTGTGGCGATTTCGTTCGTAATTGTGGCGTTTGTTGCTGATTTTGTGTTAGGGCAGTCAGAGGTGTTATTGGAATCGTGGTCTATTAGCGCATCGTTCTTTGGATTGATTTTATTGGGTGTTGCAACAGCATTGCCAGAATTAATGACCGCGCTTGTTGCGGTGTTGAAAAAGAAGAGTGAAATCTCTGCAGGAATTTTAATTGGCAGTAATATTACGAATCCATTATTTGGAATTGGGATTGGGGCGGTTATTTCAGAATACGTAGTGCCAAAAGTAGTAGTGTATTATGATTTGCCATTCAAAATAGTAACGGCAGGGTTGCTTTATTACTTTTTGATGAGCGGGAAAAAATTGAGAAAATGGGAGGCAGGATTAATGATAGCGTTGTTCTTGGCGTATTTAGCGGTACGGCAGATTTATTTCCCCGTTGATTTTTAGAGTTTGCTTGTTAAAGTTAAAGCAGCTGCACGCATCTCTTCACGAGTGTTGAAACGACCCTCTGCTTTGTTTTGATAAATCCCTCTACCGACAATTGCGTGAAATCTTGGTCCTGCTGCTTCCGCTCCCTTACTTAATTCACCGCCTTGTGCTACTAAACCAGGCGACCAAACTGTGAGTTCTGGAAACCCAAGGTCATCTAATCGCTCTCTATACTTGGTAATCTGGCTTGGTTTATTCCCAGGAAATACAAAGTTGGTAATACCCATGCGAGCTGCGATTTCATAGATGTCAGAGGGTGCTCGTCGAGTGATATAACCAGTAGCCAAAAATCTTATGCCGAGTCCTCTAAGTATTTCTGTATAATTTATACCAGAATTGCCATTACTAATATCTCCTTCTAAGTAGCGTGGGTGAGTCATCTCTCCACCAATAATAACCGGAAGATCTATCTCTTGCGCTGCTCTAATCCATTCATATTGGGTAACTGGGCCAGCTTGAGGAAAGAGAATAATTGCATCAATGCCTGCTTCTTTTACAGGACCCATCATTGTTTTTGCCGTCGCAGGGATATCTGTTCCCCATTTCTGTGGATCAAAGATGAGTGGTTTGTCTGTGTGTTCCCGTGCTGCGGCAACAACAGCATCATAGCCTGGGCGACCCATTAATGCAAGGCCAACTTTGTAGCCACCAACCGCGTCAATATCTGCAGTAGCTGCTACGATATCTCTAAACACTTCCAAAGGAACATCACATGCTGGTACAACACTTCTATCTCTTTCAATTATTCTTGTCATTATTATTACCTCTCCAATCTTGGAAATCCATGTGCAGCACCCCACCCCAAAGGATCTTCACGCCATCGTTGGAGTAGTGCTTTCTGCGACTTCTAATAAAGTATCGTAATCTAGAATTGAATGCAAAGGAGTGTCAACTCTGGCGAAACTAGCTGCACTTGTGTCAAGGCCGTAATTAAAAATTGAGAGGCAAGCGACGACATTGGCTCCATTTTTCTGTTCCTCAGCAATTTCTTTCGCTGCGCTTCCTCCCATACTCACAAGATCTTCAACCTTTAGAACCTTTTTACCAAAAGCAGGATTAATTCCCTCTCGATATGCCTCTCTTTCAAGAGGGCGTGAGTCTCTGCCAACAACCGTAACACCTCGCTCTTCTAACACGGCAACAGCTCGATCACAGTACTGCTCTGCAGGATCGACAAAACGATCAATGACAAAAGCTCTTTGTCCAGGAACAATGAGTCCTTCGGTTTGCTGCTTTAAGCCATGGCCTTTCTTCTTTTGTCGTACATACATGAACGGTAGTTGATGAGCATTTGCAGCAATAACTCCCGGAACAATAGCATAAGGGCACGTGCTGGCAATAGCCTCTGCATCTCCAATATCAGTTTCTTTATACCTCTCAAAGAGCTCTGGAGTAAAGAGAAGTGATCTCTCGGGGGTTTGCAAAAGAAGAGGCAACCCATATTGTTCCGCCAGTGATACGGCTGGTGCGATACCAGCAGTCATCGTGCCTGAGATCATTTCCGGTTCCAAGCCACGGTCCCAAATGAGAGATTCAAACCCCACAGTAACGAGAAGACGATGTGCAGGGTCACCGAGTAGTTTACGGTTATCATTATAAATTGGCATACGGTAACCGGAAGCCCACGTAAAAGGATCGTCAGGAGAAAGTTTAATGGAAGGGATATCTAGTGAAACTTTGGCAAGTCGTCTTCCATAGTCATTCATAATAATGAGAATGTAATGATGACTTAAATAGTTATATCCAACACAAAATATATTCAGAAGAGGTTACTTTGTTGTCTTAATGTGAACGTCCCTCAGTTGTTCCCCAGAAACTCCAGACGGTGCGTCCATCATGATGTCACGCGCTTCTTTATTTTTTGGAAACGCAATAACGTCCCTAATTGATTCTTTCCCTGCCATAATCATTGCCCATCGATCCAAGCCAAATGCAATACCACCATGTGGAGGAGCGAACTGTAACGCATCTAGTAGGAAGCCGAATTTTTCTTTCGCTTCTTTTTCTGATAACCCTAACGCTTTGAAAACTTGTTTCTGTAAATCATTATCATGAATCCTAATCGACCCGCCACCGATTTCAAATCCATTTAACACTAAATCATAAGCACGGCTGTGCACTTTCTCTTTAGCATCTTCTAGGTATTTCACATCATCCATATTCGGAGAAGTGAAAGGGTGGTGCATTGCAACAAATCTATTTTCTTCTTCACTAAATTCGAACATAGGAAAATCAGTAACCCACAAGAAGGCAAACTCTTCTCCTTTCTTTCGTAGATCGGGTTTGTCAGAATTATGTTTTTTCATAACTTCTTTGTATGTCATTCTCGGGAATGGTGTTTTAATATCCTTGTTAAGAACTTGTTTAAAGACAAATTTCATTAAACGTTCCATGGAGTCATAGATGTCTTCTTCATCAACAAAACTCATCTCTATGTCAAGTTGGGTGAACTCCGGTTGTCGATCTGCTCGTAGGTCCTCATCCCTAAAACAACGGGCTATTTGAAAATACCGATCGAAGCCAGAGACCATCAATAATTGTTTGAAGATTTGTGGTGATTGAGGTAGGGCAAAGAATTTCCTTGGAAAGGTTCTACTTGGTACAATATAGTCACGGGCACCTTCCGGTGTTGATTTTGCTAGAATGGGAGTTTCGATTTCCACAAAGTTTTCTTTATCGAGAAATGTGTGAATTGCATTGAGTAATTTATGTTTTAACACAATAGACTGTTGCATTTCTGGTTGGCGAAGATCTAAGTATCTGTATTGTAATCGCGTTTCTTCCGTTGACTCAACGTTGAAGTCTAGAGGTAGCTCCGGAACTTTTTTGAGAATAGTGATTTCAGTGGCAGATAATTCGATCTCTCCGGTTCCTTTCCCTTTCACTTGGTTCGCTGGACGGGCTTTCACTTCCCCTTTTACCTGCAGGACATCTTCCCTACTAAGTGTTTTGAATTCCTGTGCTAAGTCTTTATTGAGAAATACTTGTGTTTTACCATATCGGTCACGTAAATGTAAGAAACCAATTTTCCCACCTATACGAACGGAGTCAACCCAACCGGCTAGTGAAACTTTTTTACCAGCATGTTTCTTGGATAATTCCCCACATGTATGAGTTCGTAACATAGTTGGGTAGAATTATGGGTGGTTTTTATGTATTTTGGTATTTTAGAGTCTTCTGTTCTGAATATCCAAAGCAGTAGACAGTTTAGGTGCTGAGTATCTCCTATACAAGCCAGGGATTGCTTTGTTATCATTCGGCACATATCCTGTCAGTAAGACTAACCAACTATCATGTGGCACTCGTCCTTCTCCCTCACCAAGATGGGCACTAGTTAGCCAAGATTCAACATATTCCCCATTGTTTACCTTACGTAACTCTAAACTAGGGAAATCACCCTTGTTTGCATGAACATAAGGGAGTGCATCTGGTGCGAAGCGAAATAAATTAGTTCCATCACGTAAAAACGCGTCATTTGGAACTCCTTGGTTCTTACAATATTGAACGGCAGCGCCCCAATCGTGGAGTATCATGTGAACGGGGGTTATCACTGCTTCTAGATCCCTCAGTGTGTGTGAAAAAGGAACTGCTGCAAAATACTCTCCAACTAAATCATTGGATTGAGAATTTACGGGTTTTGTCCCCAAATAAAATTCAGTAGATGATAAATCTGAAATGTCGGTAACGGTTGCAAATGCTTCTGTTATTATCTCTTGATATCTTTCACTTGTAACCAATCTGGGGTCAAAACGAATTGCACCAGCCATCTGTGTTACTAGTAAACCCAAAACATGCTCTGAAAGTTCACCCTCACCAAGGTGGCGTTCTATGAGGCCTTTAATGTCAAGAACTACCCGTGAGCCTTCATCAAGTGCGTTCGTTACAGCAGCAACATCATCATCAGTGAAACCGATTCCTTGAATTTGATAAGATTGCAATTAAACAGCACATTACACGAATAGCGAAATATGGTCTTAGTGAAAGACTCATCTCAAAAGAAAGCGCCGCAGATTTTTTTGAAGGGGACCAATCGAATTACCGATTGCTTCCAGATCATTTGTTTAATCCGAACCCAACCCACATTTATGCAGATAAAGTAGCCATTATCCTCTGGGGGAATCCGATGCATGGTATTATTATGCAAAATAAGCAAGTAGCTGATGCTAATAGAAAATATTTTCAAATTTTATGGGATATGGCAAGAGAAAAATCAAAGTAATTTTCTAATAAGGGCATTTGTTCCTAACAAAAGTAATATCCCAACAATAAGGGAAGCGTATGCACTTAGGACAAAACTCTCAGCAAAAAGATAGTGGTCAAACAATTGCCATACACCTCTCCAGAATGCAACAACAGCAACCCCAACAATTAGAGAGAATGTAATTTGGTAATTAGTTTCTAATTGGTTTATTCTTCTAAATAAGTTGTGTAACATGGGAAAGAGAAAGGACAGCGAGGTTATTAATACATGTAAGAAAAATTATGACGAAATGCTATTTCTTTGCCTTTCAGCAGCCAACACTTTCTCAATAGCATGAATATAGGCAGTTGTTCTGAAATCGTATTTGTTTGGATTATATTTCTCCCACAACTGCGTAAACGCTGCAACCATTTTGTCTTTCAGTTTTCGTTTCACTGTTGCTTCATCCCAATACTCATCTGTGTTATTCTGCAGCCATTCGAAGTAACTTACAGTCACACCACCAGAATTGGCAAGAATGTCTGGCAGTACCAAAACGTTATTTTTATGCAAGATAGGGTCGGCTTCCGGTGTCGTTGGGCCATTGGCTAACTCCAACACAATCTTTGCTTTGATATTTCCGGCATTGGCACCAGTGATAACATTGCCAAGAGCAGCTGGAATAAGGATGTCAATGTCCAACTCTAGTAGTTCTTCATTACTAATTGCCTTACACGGTCCGTCTTTTGGGATTTCCTCTAACGAACAGACCTCACCCAAACAATAACAACCAAGGACACCACCCGCTTTCTTAATGGTTTCAATTTTCTCTGGCACTAAACCATTTTCATTATACACACCACCCTTTGAATCACTCGCTGCAACAATCGTGTAGCCAATGTCGTACAAAAATTTGGCCATGACATTTCCAGCATTACCAAAACCCTGGATGGCAACGCGTTTCCCTGCAAGATTAACTTTCTTCACTGCTTCTTCTAAGACATACACGCCTCCAAGAGCCGTAGCAATATTCCGAACTTTCGAACCACCAAATTCTAACGGTTTTCCGGTGATAACCCCCGGTACGGAATGACCAATTATTTTCTCATACTCTTCCCGCATCCACCGCATGATTTGGGGATTGGTATACATGTCGGGAGCAGGAATATCCTGTTGCGGGCCAAGAAATTTGTAAAATGCTTGCACATATTTCCTGCTTACTTCTTCGATCTGTTTTGATGATAGTTCTTTAGGATTCACACGAACACCACCTTTAGCTCCTCCTAAGGGAACATCGGCAACTGCTGTTTTAAGTGTCATCCAAAAGGCGAGAGAAGTAACTTCATCTTCATCAACTTCAGGATGGAAACGAATGCCACCCTTAAACGGTCCACGAGCGTTGTTGAATTGTACACGAAACGCAGGGTATTTTTTGCCAGCAATGTCTAGCTCAGCTTTATGCACGTGTTGTGGAGTCTGTAATAATGTTACCCCTTCCTCTGTCGCGCCAGCAAGAGGAGCTATTTTTTGCAGGAATGCTTTTGCTTTTTCAAACGACATGTTTTTTCATAAGAGAAGGGATATATAAAGATTTAGTACAGTTGTTCAAGAAAAATTTTGAAAAGAAAAATAAAAAAATTATTCCACAGTTAACGTTCCAGTCATACCACGCCAATCTTCACAACTGCTGCAACTAAACTCAAATGTTCCTACAGTGTCTGCGGTGAACTCCACTGTTGTAGCACCGGAAACTTCCTGCTCAACACCAAACTGTGGCACTGCAAACGTGAAATCTAACCCAGCCGGTTGTAAGTGTAGTTGGACCGTATCTCCTTGGTTCACAGTCAGATCTTGTGGAGTGAATAACCATTTCTTTGCCGCAACGTCAAAGGAAACTGTTTCTCCAACTGGTGTTGGTTCGGGTTCTGCAACTGGTTCCTCAACAGGATCTTCAATCGGTGCAAGCTCTTCTTCTGTAGGAACTTCAACTGGTTCTTCAGTAACACCTGCAGCTGCTAATGCTGCGTCAATCTCAGCAGCGAATACTGCAAATGGTTGTGCACCACTAAGCAATTTTCCGTTAATGAGGAAACCAGGCGTACCGGTGACACCAGCAAGACTACCCTGAGCAATATCATCTTGCACATCTGCGAGATATTTTTGTGATTCAAAACAGTCAGTAAACTGTGCTTCGTCCATGCCTAGGTCAGTTGCCCATGCAAGGTAATTTTCTGTACTCAAAGCCTGTTGATTTTCAAACAGGGCGTCATGGAATTCCCAAAAGACCCCCTGCTCTTGTGCACACGCTGCAGCAAGTGCAGCAGGTTGACCCTCTGGGTGTGACGGCAGTGGGAAGTCTTTGAATACAAGCTTCGCTTTGCCAGTAGCAAGATAATTCTCTTCAAGTAAAGGCAAAGTCTCTGCAGAGAATTGTGCACAGAACGGACATTGGAAGTCGGAAAATTCAATGATTGTTACTGGAGCATTTTCATCGCCTTTGAAAGGATCATTCTCAGTTGTTACTTCCGTTACGGGAGCTGGTGTTGGTTCGTCAAAGCTCTCTTCGCTTGTTGGAGGAAGATCAGCAAGTAAGAATCCCTGTGGGAAGAATAATTCTCCATCTTTTGTTAAATATGAATCAACACTGTCACCTGCAACAGAAAGTGTTATTTTGAATAAATCGTTTGACTCTTCGGAGCTTAACACTTCAGCAACAAACGGTGGTTGAAGCAGTTGTGTGTTAACAAAGTTAAGAGTTCTTTGTTCTGCTTCCGTTAGCGATAGAGCTGCGCCACCAGTAATACTTGAGCTCTCATCAAATGTAAAGCCATTAGTAAATACTGAGAAAATTAAAAGAATGATTAAAATTCCCGTTAATGCTTTCCATGTTCCAGCACTGCTGAATAAGCCAGAGTCAGTCTCTTCATCGTCCCATGGATCTGTTGGAGAAAATGTTTGAACTGGTTTCTTTTCTGCAGGCTTTGTTGCAGAAGTCATTGGGGTTGGTGCAACCGTTTCTGGTTTCTTTTCAGTTGTTTTAGTCTCAACAGGTTCCGCTTTTTTCTCAACTTTTGGTTCTGATTTTGTAGTTGACTTTGTTGCTTTCGCTTTAGAAGTTGTCGCTTTCTTTGCAGTTGTTTTTTTCCGCGTTGTTGTTTTTTTCGCAGGTTTTTCTTTCACTGCTGGAGCTGTTGCTTTTTCAATTTTGATTTCTTCTTGTGCGACGTCATCGATGAACTCTTCGCCGAAGTAGGACTCATCAATTTCGTCTAATTGTTTTTGTTCCATATATACCACTCACCCATACTTTTTTCAAGAATTCTGCGTCAAAAATGTTTATAAACTTTTAGGTGGTTAAGAAGATAGTTTTAAATGTGAATTTAGCGTTTGTTATGTTTCGATATCCTTACTACTTCACCGTCTTTAAGGTAGACAGTTTTAGTGGAATATTCAATCAAGTGAACATCGTGCGTAATGAGAATAATTGTTTTCTTTTTATGTGAATGGAGGTCAGTCAACATACTCATGATTTGTTGGCCTGCTTTTGAGTCTAGGTTACCAGTTGGCTCGTCTGCTAAGATGATTTCTGGATCGTTAATCAATGCGCGAGCAATCGCAACACGTTGTTGTTGTCCACCAGAAAGCTCTGTTGGTTTGTGGTATAGCCTCTCTCCAAGACCGACGTCCGTCAGAAGTTTTGTGCCTTTTTTTATTCTCTCTTCCTCGGACATGTCCTGAAAGATAGCAGGAAGTGTAACGTTCTCTAGGGCAGTTAACGTCGGAATGAGGTTGAATTGTTGGAAGATAAATCCAATCTTTTTTCCTCTCACTTGGGCAAGTTCCGATTCTGTAAAGAGAGAGATGTCACTGTTTTCAATAGAAACGGTTCCTTTCGTTGGTGTGTCAAGGATACCAACCTGGTTCATCAACGTTGATTTCCCAGAACCAGAAGGGCCGAGAATAGCAACGAACTCTCCCCGATAAATGTCAAGAGAAACTCCTTTTAGAACATCGAGAGAAATGTCCCCCATATAATAGGTTTTCCAGACGTCTTTGAGTTGGATTAATGGCTTTATCATTTTGTTTCGTTTATTTTTTTATTATTATAAATTTATTCGTATCGCAAAGCGTCCACTGGTTTCATCTTCGATGCTTGGCGTGCGGGAGCGATTCCCGAAAGAGCACCAACAATGAACGCAAAAAAAAGGGTGCCGAAGACAACAACAGGGTTGAATTGTACATCGAGGAACGCTGGGCCAACAGCGATAACAAAGACGTATTCAACAAGGAATGCTATACCTAAGCCAATGGCAATGCCGATGACTCCCCCCACCAAGCCATAAAAACCAGATTCAACAAGAGAGAGTGCGAGAATGTGGTTGTTTTTTGCGCCAAGTGCTTTCATCACGCCTATTTCTTTGGTTCTTTGCAGGACAGAGGTATACATAGTGTTCATAATGCCGACGCCGCCCACAAGTAAGGAGATAGCAGCGATGCCTACCAAAACAATATTCACAATATCAAGAATCGTGTTAAACGTCGAAAGGAGTTGCTGTGGTGTTTCAACAGAAAAATCCTCTTTACCTTCTTCTACATCGCGAGAGTTGCGTAACTCTTTCTCAATTTTTTCCGCAACTTGGTCTGGATCTTCTCCTGCTTCGGCTTGCGCAACGATAAAACCAACTTCATCGCCCGTGCCGAAGATATCGCCATACGTGTCAAATGGAATAGTAACCGACTGATCGTCAGGGGGAGAACCTATTTTGTTCCAAAACCCCACAACTTTGAATTCTGTATCCTGCACTAAAATTTTATCACCAACTTCAATAGATTGTCCAAATAACGTTGCGTCTGTGTAAGAAAAACCCAAAACTGCTTTGAATTTATCACCTTTTTCAATCGCACGCCCTTTCATGATTGTATAACTATTTGATTCCCCCAACAAAGCACGCTGGTCCGGATCGGTGGGCATACCGCCAATAGTAAAGTAACGAACGTTGTCGTTAAATTCAATCCTTGCCGTTGAGAAAATCATGGCGGCAGTTTCTTTCACTTCAGAAACCGATTGGATGACTTCGACATCGTCCTCCGTTATTTTAACAGCATCCGTTGTCAAACCGGGCGTTAAGGAGTTACCTTTTGCTGTAATAAAGAGTTTGTCATTCCCTAGAGCATCAAATTGGGCCGAGATTGCATTTTCTAAACCCTGGCCGAGGGTGATCAATGAGACAACGGCAGAGATGCCAATGATAATTCCAATGAGTGTAAGGAGTGATCGGAGTTTTCGTCGTCTGATTTCCTTCCAGGGAATTTCAAAATAGTCTTTAATCATGTTTATTTCCTCAATGCGTCAACGGGTTTAAGGGATGCAGCTTGCCTCGCGGGAAAGAGGCCAGAGAGAGCTCCAACAGTAAACGCGAATAATAATGAACCACCTAAAAGAGCGGGAGTAAAGTTAGCTTGGATAAGGGGCGACTGGAAGAATTGAAACGCAACAACCTCTACTAGTTTAGCAATACCCATACCTAAGAGAACACCAATGAGTCCCCCAAAAAAACCTAAGAAGCCCGATTCAATTAAGAAGAGAGTCATGATCCTGCCATTCGTTGCACCAACTGCTTTCATCACACCAATTTCTTTGGTTCTCTCCACAACAGCAGTATACATGGTGTTCATAATGCCAATGCCCCCCACGACAAGGGAAATTGCGGCAATACCAACCAAGACACCTTGTACGATGAGGAGGATGTTGTCGAGGATCGCTAACACTTGCCCAGGTGTTTCTACAGTAAAATCTTCTTTCCCCTCTTCAACGTTTCGTGCTTTACGCATTTCTTTGTTGACACTTTCTGCAACTGCTTCGATGTTCTCACCGGGTTTCACACGTAGGGGGATAATATCAAGTTCATCACCAATGTCAAGAAGAATCCTGAGAGAGCCTTCGGGGAAGAGTAGTGTGCTATCTTGTTGAGGGTTACCGGACTTTTTGAGAATGCCTGCAACTTTGAATTCTGTATCTTGAATAAGAAGTTTGTCACGAAGTTCTACTTCCTCTTCAAAGAAGTCTTGAGAAAAAGTGTAGCCAATAACAACTTCTTTCGCATTATCATTTTCGACAAAAGAACCTTGTCCAATATGGTAGTTGTTGGCTTCAATCACTAACTCCCTTTCAACAGTTTCCTTCGGCATCGTTACACCATAGGTGTACTTCTGCTCGTCGTCAAACTCTATTTGAACCACCCGGATGAGTCTGCCGACTGCTATATCGACCCCTTTAGTCTTCGCAATAACTTTTTCATCGGCTTCTGTTAACGGAACGGGGACAGCAGTACCAGGAGGGCCAAAGCCACCACCCGCTGCTTGTACAACGAGTTTGTCAGTACCCAAATTACTAAATTGCTGAGAAATTGCTCCTTTGAGTCCCTGTGAAAGAGAGATAAGAGCGACAACTGCAGCAATACCAATGAAAATTCCCAACATTGTTAGCCAAGAACGAATTTTACGTTGTTTACTATTTCTATATGCAAGAAGAAAATAATCACGAATCATTTTTTGCCGTGATGGCTTGTGTGTTTTTTCTTTTTACGAAATCTTTGCATGAAGTTGGTAACAAAGGGGATGTAACCTTTCTTCCGATAGAACCAATAGCCACCGCCTCCAACGATGATCAGGAAGAAGATAAATCCACTGCTACTTGATTCAACAAGTCCGAATTTTTTGAGTTGTGATGAAGAGTAGAGATTCATCTCGAGGTTAAATTGTTGCTGGAATGGTTTGTTGTTCGCGTCATAGTACTTTAAACGGATTGGGAAGTCTAATGTTTTTGCTTTACGGTTAATGAAGATTTCAATTTCTTCACTTTCAGTATCGTCAGAATCAACATCACCAATGTAGATATAATCACTGGTTGAGATGAGTTGATAATCTTCTGAGGGAAGTAAGTACACTTCTACAAACTTCACATCGGTCGTTCCTGCGTTTGCCAATCCTAAAGTTAGCGTTCCTGCGCTATTCTTTTTGAGCACAGAACTTTTTTTGATAAATGGTTTTATACTAGGGGCGTCACCAACACTTAACGCCAGGGTTTCTTCGATGAGATAGGCATTGCCTTTTTCATCGCTGTACGTTATGTTTACGGGAACTTTGTATAAGCCAGGAGCTGCTTCTGGATCTGCAATAATGTTAAAGATAAGTGCATTCTGTTGGTTTGAGTCAAGTTGATCGAGGATTTTCTTAGAAGATGATTGGTATGGAGCAAGAGGAAGAGAATCTTTGCTTAAATCTAAATCAAAATGGATATCCCGCAATAAAGAGTCAGCCAGGTTCTTTACCATAACGCTTACTTCTGACGTGCCACCAGGTGGAATTTGTGCAGGGGACGAGGTGATGGACGTGATGTCTAAGACTGCGTCTCTCGTTTCAATGTCGATAAGCAGCTCATCATTGATGTACTGAATTACCGTCGTTCCAAGTTCAATTTCTAATTCTATTTCTGTTTCTCCTTCCACCGCGGCTTCATCAACTTTAATTTTGAATTCAACAATCTCAGCATCCGCCCCTGTTGAAGAGGAACGGAGTTTACCAATATTTTTTTCTGGAGAAGAACCATAGACTTTAAATGGAAATTGGGGGAGTACCCTCACAATAGCATCTTCGAACGTCTGTTTTCCGTCGTTTTCAATTTTGAATTTGACTGTAACTACTTCTCCAGGTTCTACTGGGTCGGGGGATTGGGAAGATATAGTTGCGGTTACATCCTGGGGTTTACTCGGGATATCTGCTAATGCTAGCGTTACCATAGAAAGTAAGAGAATAGCGAGTAGGATAATGCGTTTCATGTAACCACCTTTTGCTTCATTAAGAGAGATGAGGTTTATAAAAGTATTGTATAGGGGAAGATACTGTAGTATCCCGTTTTAACTACACAGTACATTAACCACTTTGGTGGTTATAAT
>CAYFMJ010000014.1:0-21095 GCA_964344235.1 uncultured Methanosarcinales archaeon
CATTATAACCACCAAAGTGGTTAATGTACTGTGTAGTTAAAACGGGATACTACAGGTATGGAAAGAGATAGAAAGCTTTATATAGCAAAAAAAAATACTGGGACCATGCTCAAAAGAGGTCAATTAGGTATTATTGAATTCAAGTATTTCATGCTTGGAGGCGTTATTTTCTTTTTCCTGGCACTACTATTAGTATATCTTGGTAATGTTGGTGTATTACCGTTTAAGATACCGCTGGTGTGTCCTGTTGTTGCGCAATAAGTTCTATAGGCACAAGAATAGAAAACGTTATAATAGTAGAAACTGTTTCTGAGACTAGTTTTAGGTGTAACAATAAGGAAGGTGACGATTATGGATGTTGATAAAATTCAAAAAGTAAATAATATGGCGCTTGAACTTCTGAAGCAGGGATTAGCGCAAAGTCGAGAAGAAGCTGTAGAGCAAGCAGAGAAAATTTTTAGTGGCCAAGATTTAGGTGGATTTGAGCGGGTGCTTGGGCAGGAGTCAGCGGGCAGTGAGGCTGTAAAGGAAGAAGCTGCAGAAGTGAGTGAGCCAGCACAAGAAGCCGAAAGTGTTGTATTAGACGCTGCAAAGATTGAAGAAATTCTTTCGCAGAACTCTGCGTTCTTGGTTAAGAAAATTCAAGAATTTCAAAGTAAAATGACTGATTTACAGAATGAAGTAACGTTTCTCCGTAATTCCATGAATAATAGGAGTTTAGTGAATACTTCCGTTGCTGAAGCGGCGGCAGTGGTAGCGGCAGAACCTGAGCCAGTACAGCAAGAGGAACCAAAAGCAGCCGAGACAAGTGCAGAACCGCAACAGACTGCACTTGCAGAAGAAAAGAAACAGAGTCATCCGCGGTCAGGAAATTACAACGAAGATGATGTTTCAATTGAAAAATTCTTCTACATGGGGAGTAAGTAGATAACTTCTACTTTTTTATTTCTGTTTTATTTTTTTCATTATGATTCTGCAATAACACTACTCTGGAACCTAAATCAGAAAGGTTTATATAGAATAACTACTCTGGAATGGAAACATGACTTACACAAAGTTTAGTAGCATCGTATTTGTGGTGTTTTTGATCTCGTTAATGACAGCAACAGCTGCTGTAAATATTGTTGAAGATTCTGTTACAATTGACGTTGATTACCAGGATTTTAATGATGAAGATCTTGATACAATTGTACAAACGACTAAAACATTCACTTTAGAGAATGATGCGACAGAAGAAGCTATAGTGACGATTTCTGTTACAGGTTTACCAGAAGATTATGGGACTGTTGAGAAAGAAGTAACAGTGCCAGCGGCAACAGCAGATGCAGTAGGGACTGAAAGTGTAACATTTGAACTTGATGTACCGCACCAAGCAGATCCAGGCGAAGCTGACATTGGAACAATCGTTGTTACGAATGCTGCAGGAACAGAGGAAGACACAGCATCACTTACACAGAACACATTAACAATGATTGAAATTACTAAGTTAGAGTTTAGTTATACTGATGAAAAAGGAAAATCAACTGATGATGATTTTGATGGCGATGGAACAAGTTTTTCGTTCAGTGATGATGTAAAACCGTTTACTGAAATTGTAATTGAAATTGAAATTGAAAATTTATTTGATAATGATTACGATAAAGAGGGAGAATTAGATAGCGTTGTGGTTACGATTGACGCAAGTCCAAACGATATCTTCCCTTCAGGATTTGAGGAAGAGTATGATTTGCCAGACATCGAAGCTGGAAGCGAGGAGCAACTGACGGTCTCATTCATTATTGATGAGGACGCCGATCCTGACGATTACACGTTTGAGATCACAGTGGAAGCAGATGACGGCGAGAGTATCACCTATGAATTAAATAAAGAAATCGATTTCAAGTTGGAGCAGGAAAAAGATGACTTACGGATTATCAAAGCAGACGTTATTTCAACAGCTATTACTGCATGTGATGCAAGTTTTGCGCTTGATTTCGAAATGAAAAATTTTGGTTCGAAAGATCAAGACTTTGGTGGTGTTGTTATCTACAATAAAGAGTTAGGTATTAATGAAAACATTGATAAAATTAAAGTTGAAGAACATGGGGATGACGACACATGGAGTCAGTTGTTTACGCTAAACTTAGATAATCCTGCAGTAAAGGAATACACATTAGATGTGCAGACTTTTGTTGATCAGGATGAGTTATCTGATGATATATTACTGAAAGTGAACGTTGGGAAGTGTAACGGCGCAGTTGAGGAACCTGCAACAACTCCAGGCACACAGCAAGGTACGGAACAGACTGCAACTGTTGACGTTCCTGAAACAGCAGGGCAGGATACTACGACAACACAACAAACAGAAAGTGATGCAACTGTTGTAGGTTCAGGAGATGTTGTACAATCCATTGAAGAAGCATACACTAGTTACGATATGCTTGTTGCAGTGTTCATCGTAGGGATTGTCTTAGTGGTTGCAATCATAATTTTACTAATTGCAGTACTATTAAAGAAGTAATTTTTTAATTTTCTTTAATCAAAAAGAGTGGGAGATGTCTTTAACGATTACACAATCAGGAAGATGAGGGGGAAACAATGAGAAAAACACAAAAGGTTCTAATTATTTTATTTGCTGTTGTTGCATTACTTGTAACGGCACAAGCGGCACTAGGAGACGTTGTCATCAATGAGGTTATGCCAAATCCGGCTGCCGTTGATGATGCAGTTGGGGAGTATATTGAATTGTTTAATACAGGAGATGTAGCTGTGAATATTGATGGATATACATTAGAAGATTTTGGTGGTAACCCCCATACGATTGATAATGGTGGAGTGTTAAATGTTCCTGCCAAAGGTTACCTATTACTCTGTCGTGATGCAGACGTTGCAGTGAATGGTGTACTTGGTTGTGATTATGAATATGGAAGTTTTGATCTGGTGAATACGGGCGACGTTATCTTTTTGCATGAAAGTGCTGGTGGAGCAATTGTTGACTTCGTAGATTATGATGAGACATTTCCATTCTCTGCGGGAGTTGCAATGGAGCTTATTGACCCATCACTCGATGGTGAGTTAGTGGAAAATTGGAGAGCTGCTACTGTTGCATATGGTTCAGGTGATTTAGGAACGCCAGGACAAGAAAATAATGTTGCACCAAATCTAAATGTTGAGGATAGAGTAGTTGAGGAGGACAGTGGTTTTGCATACTTTAATTTGCAGGAAGCGGCAAGTGATGAAGAGACGAATGACGAAGAATTGTTATTTTTCTTAGAATCACAAACTGGATCTGAAGTGATTACTTGTGGTCTTGATGATGGTTCGCATATAGTGAATTGTAAAACCCAGGAAAACCAGTTTGGAGAGAATGTCGTTACAGTTTCTGTTGTTGATGAAAATGGGGCCGAAGCAGTTGATACATTTACAATTACAGTTAATGCGGTGAACGATGCGCCCGAAGTGGGAGAAGATGTTCTTACTGTTGATGAGGATTCTGAAGTAAACTTTGTTGATGTATTAGATAATGATAATGATGTAGAAGACGGAAAGCCAACCGTTGTTTCAGTGACAGAAGCGACGAATGGAGTTGTTGGACTAAATAATGGTCTTGTCACATACACACCAAATGAGAATTTCTTTGGCAGTGATTTATTTGCGTATACTGTACAAGATACTGAAAGTGAGGAAGCAACTGCCTTTGTTGAAGTAACAGTGATTTCAGTTAATGACGTTCCTGTAGTTGATGTAATTGATGATGTAGAAGTTGTGGAAAGTACTACAGAAACTATAACAGTGACGGCAACTGACGTTGAAGGAAGCGATTTAGAAATTGATACTGCTTTATCCACAATTGATGGAGAAGCGTTTGAAGATTTATCATGGGTTACAGTTGATGGGTTGGGGTTTAAAGTTACTCCTGACACGGCAGGTTCATTTGACGTAAGCGTGGTTGTAACAGATGTGATTGATAGCTCAGAGCCAGTGAATTTTGATCTGGAGGTTGTTCCAGCGTTACAAATTGTTGAAGTGACAATTGATGGAGAAGTTATCAATACTGCAAGCTCAGCAAAGATTGATGTTACTGCGGGTGATGAGGTAACAGTAGCGTTTACGTATACAAATAATTTAGATGAAAGTTTGTTTGGAGATTTAATTAATTCATGGTTTGGTGATATAGAAACGTTAGTCGTTAGTAATCCGGGTGTTCTTGTTGAGAACGCAAATGGAGAGAATGAATTGTTAACGACACCTCACCATGAACCGAAGAACCCAACATTAAAGAGTGGGGAGACGGGAGAAGTTGAACTGACATTTACAGTGCCAAAAGATATCGGACAGGATTCATTGAATATGGCTGTTTCGGTTAAAGGAAAGATTCTTGGAATCGAAACATATCAAGATGCTGCATCATTTGCATTTAATGTAGGGTTTAATGTCGTTGATGTATATGTTGATCCAGAGATGACGATTGAGGAAGATCTGTTGATTTGCGATAGAACTGCAACGGTCCATACTACAATGACAAATATTGGAGCTACACCAGTACTGCCAACCATCATGGTATTTGACGAACCAGCAGAGATTGATGCAGACTCTGGAATTGTAACAAGTACAGGCAATTTACTTGCTGAGAAACTTGTTCAACCAGGTTTAGCACCAGGGGAAACTCTGGAGGCGCAAGTTAATGTTGATGGCGGCTCACTAGCTGTAGGCGAACACACTCTTTACGTGTATGTTGAAAGCAATTACTTCTGGAGTGAAGAAGCTGGTCATTACTTTGGTGGAGAAGGCAGTGTTGTCGTAAATGTTGAGGATTGTTTGAACACTGAAGCGATTGAGGCAGACTTGATTGTTGACAAGAACGAAGAGAATGCATTGTCACTTAATTTACTAGAGGTTGATGTGAGCAACGAGTATGAATATGTTAACGAAGAAATTGCTGGGGCTGCCGCAGTTGAATTTTCAATTGTGGAAGATGGACAGTCAAATGAAGAATTGATTTCATGTTCAATCGAGGACGAACAGACTTTAGTATGTGAAGCACCGAAGGAAGATAGTGTTGGTACTTCAGAGATCACGCTTGGTATTAGCGCAAGTGGTTCTAAAGAGACATTTGAAGAAAGTGTTACTGTTACTGTCGCAACAAGCTTAGGTTTAACAGATGTAACTGTTAACGGAGTCAGCGGAGATACGCTTCAAGAAGACGGTGTCGTGGTTAAACCGTTAGGGACGGTTGAATTGAGTTTCATGTTGGAGAATTCTCTGGAAGAAACATTAATTCAGATTGAAGCGATAGCCGTTGACACTAATGCTTTAGGTGATGGGTATGAATTTGAATTTGATGAAGAAGATACTGTTACAACAACGGCACTAGCAGCGGGAGAGAGTACGAGTACACAAACAATTAGTTTCGTTGTACCTGGAAATGTTCCAGAGGGCGAGTATGAGGTTGGTTTAATGACAACAGGAGTAACGTTAGATGACGAATTATTTGGTGATCTGGTTGAATTCCCACTCCATGTTGTTCCAGAACTATCTGAAATTATCTTAACTGCAGAATTTGACGATGCTGATAATACAGTCTCATGTGATGCAACTGGAAATTTGAAATTTACAATCACAAACACAGGAAGTGTTGAAGAAGATGATGTTGTGTTGACGTTCTACGACAATGGAGAGCAAATTGACAAATTAGAAGAGATGACTGTTGCTGTTGGGCAAACATGGCAGGGAGAGCATGAAGTGACACTTGAAGAAGATGGTGAGCACACATTAACAGTTACTCTTGAATATAACTTTGCTGGAGATGAGGCTGCAAGTAGTGCAACTCCTGCAACGGCTGTTGTAACGAAAGAAGCTTGTTTAGGCGATACGTTCTCTCCGAAAGAGACCGAGGTTTCATTACAGGATGGTGTGACTCAAGAATTCTCAATAGAGACAAACAGTGCTATCTCACCAACATTAATTGCGTGGACGGTTACTGATGAAACTGGTGCAGTTACAGGTGAGAGTGGAGCTGTCATTGAGGAAGGTAGTGGAACGAAGTTTTCATTTAGTTCATTACACGCTGGAGAGTTCACAGTGAAAGTTGTTGTTAATGGCAATGAAGCTGAGAGTCGGGAGTGGACCGTTACAGTTGTTACAGTACCGGTAGATGCTGCTGACTTTGGATTTACAGGAGAAGTAGCAGACCCAGCGACGGTAAGTGGTTTAGAATTATCACAAAATGATGCGACAATTGTATTTACTGAATCTGTTGATATTAGCGATGTTGATTCATTTGCAGACGTTGTGACGTTAAGTAAAGTAAGTGCTGACAAGCGAGTTGTGGCTGTTGATTCAACAACAGCACCTGGCTTAGATAGTCCAGCAACAGTTACATTAGAGAACTTCCCTGATGGGGATACATCAATTACTCGATATCCTGGCTTTGGCGATGTTGATACGTTAACTGGCGGTGTTGATTGTATTGCAAGTGGTGCCTGTGTTATTACAAGCCAAGCTGATTCAACATTAACGTTTACTGTTGATGGATTCTCAACATATGTTGTGCAGAATGAACAGGCAGCAGATATTGAGTTGTCAGTATCAGAAGTTGCTTTCAGCGATGTTCACTTTAGTGAAACAACAACAAGCGCGTTTACGGTGACGAATGTTGGAACAAGCGATACAATCACGGGTTTAACGTTTGATACCTCAAGTATTGGAAGCGAATATGCTGTAGTAATAACAGATGCACCAGTAAGTTTAGATTCACAGGAAAGCCAAACAGTAACAGTTCAGATTACCGTGCCTGAAGATGGAGCGAGTGGAAAACATACAATTGGTAATGTTGTCGTTTCGTGGGATGGTGCAGCTGAGAGTGTAACTCTACCAGTAACCATTTCTCCGGAGAGTTTCTTGAGTATCTCTAAAGTTGAGATCAATGGTAAAACCTCAGGCGACTTAAAGATCGATGAAGATACTGAGATTGAAGTTGAAATTACCAATGATTACAGTGAAGACATGGAAGATGTTGAAGTTACTGTTACAATCTTAGACGTTGATGGTGATGACTTAGATGAAGATGATGAGATTGGCGATCTTGATGAAGGAGACGACGACACAGTTACGTTGAAGTTTGATCTGCAGAATGAAGACATTGATGAAGAAAAGTATACTATTGAGATCAAAGTTGAAGGTACAGCAGATGACGACACGGAACACGAAACAATCATCACGAAAGAAGTTGACGTGGACATTGAAAGTCATGCATTGACATTAAAGCATGCCGGCCTTTCAGTAGGAACAGTACAATGCTCAGCGTTAACAACGGTCCAAGTAACGGCATTAAACATCGGTTCAAAAGATGAAAATGACGTGGCAATTAGGGTGCGAAACAGTGCTTTAGGATTGGATTCGCAGAAGACCGGCATTGACATCGATAAGTTTTTCGACAATGATAACGATTACAAAACGTCGTTTACGGTTGCAGTGGATAAAGATGTTGCTCCAGGAACATACCCCATTACTGTTGAATTGTTTAGAGATGATGATAAGCTTGAAGACAGCGAAGTTGTGAACTTAGTGGTCCAGGATTGTTTCACCTCACAAAGTTCAGAACAAGCTCAGAGTCAATTAGGTAGTGGTTCAGAACTAGCAGCACAATTACAGGCGCAGTTGAATGCACAGTTACAAGGAACTGTACAACAAGGAGCAGTACCCGTAGGGAATAGCGCAGCGAGTGTTACATCATCGTTCCGACAGAGTAATACGTACTTGCTATTGTTAGGATCGTTGGCATTACTTGTGTTTATTGCATTAATCCTAGCGATTGCAGTTGCTGCAAAGAGAAAGCGACGGTAATTTTCTTATATTTTCTTTATTTTTTCTTCTAATTTTTGTATTGTGTCCCAATTTTCTTTGAGTTTTGTATTGAGATGATCGAGTAACCATTGTTGATCTCCTGCAAAAAGGGGGGTGTTGTCCAAGTAGAATGGCATTTCAATAACTGTTGAAGAACGAATTTCCACGATGATTTTCTTGTTCATGGTGAGGATTGATGATTTCTTGTACACTGTTTGTGCTACCTTTAGGAGAGAATTCGCGGCTTCGGCATCTTTACAGGCAACATGTAAAATAAAGCCCTCATAACGGAGCCAGATTTGACTGGTTGTGTTTTCTATGGTAAAAAAAGAATTGTTAATGAGGTCGTGGGAAATATTTATCCACTCTGTTTCGTTTTTCTTTCCCGCTGATCTGTGGAAGTAGACTCGCCCAGAGCAAGAGGAGGTCGTATAGTAGTTTCCTTTTTTGTTAATGGTGCTAATGATAGACTGTGCTTTTGCATCAATAAAGCCTTTCTTGGACTTATCTAACTTTGCAAGATAGGTTTTTTTATTGTTTTGAAAGTTCTTATCGGTGTGAGATCTCATGGTTGATTTTTGAGAGGAATATTTAAAAACGTTACCGTTACAGAAGGAGTATGCGTGGAATTAAGAGAATTCTGATTGAACAGAAAACTGGGAAAAAGTATTTTGTGAAAGACTTGAGTGATGACTTTCATACATCTTCCGGGGTTTTAAGCAGTAAAGATCTGAAGTCGAAAAAAGGCATAGTGGAATCAAATACGGGTAAAGCGTTTGCTCTTGTAGAACCGCAATTTGCTGATTTATGGGGAAACTTAAAGCGAGGACCTCAAATTATGCAGCAGAAAGATATTGGTTTAGTGTTAGCACGGATTGGCGTGAATGGAGCTTCTCGGGTGGTTGATGCAGGCGGCGGATCAGGGAGTTTGTGTTTATCTCTTGCTAATGTGTGTAAAGAAGTGTATGTGTATGAGAAAAACCCCGAGCATTATGATGTTGTAGCAAAGAATGCTAAGTTGTTTGGTATAAAGAACATTGTGTTAAAGCAGGAGAATGTCTACGACGGTATTGCTGAGAAGAATGTTGACGTTGTAACGTTAGACTTGCCTGAACCATGGAGGGTTGTTGGCCATGCAGAGAACGCGTTGAAGCGAGGAGGCCATTTGGTGGTGTATCTGCCAAATTTACACCAAGTAAAGATGTTTTTGGATTCAACACGGCGGACTGCAATTAACGTAGTGGAGATTGTTGAGTTATTACAGCGATCGTGGAAAATTACAGATAAGATAATGCGGCCAGAGTTTGAGATGTTAGGCCATACAGGATTTTTGATATTTTGCAGGAGGTTTTGAGGGATGATTAAAGTTAAGAAGTTAACGGAGAGTGCAAGATTGCCTTCATACGCTAATCCAAGAGATGCGGGTATGGACTTTTATGCAAGTGAAACAATAACACTACAGCCAGGAGAGCGGAGATTAGTACCGACGGGGATTGCTATGGCAATACCACAAGGGTTCGTTGGTTTGTTATGGGATAAATCAGGTGTTGCAACAAAATTTGGAATTAAAACAATGGCTGGAGTGATCGATGCAGGTTATAGAGGCGAGGTTAAGATTCTTGTGCATAATCTTTCTGGTGTTGAATACACGTTTGAACAAGGGATGAAAGTTGCACAGATGCTTATTCAACCGGTTGAACAGAGAGAAATCGTAGAGAGTGAAGAGTTAGGCGATACTGAACGGGGAGAAGGGGCATTTGGCAGTACCGGATTACATTAACTAATACTGTATCCCTTATTTTTCTTTATGAAGTCTTTTGCTAGATTTAATTTGAACTTACTCACCGCATAGATTGTGTAAAGGGTTTCATTCCGTTTGACGGTTTGATGAATTTTTTTGTTGAGAAACATTCCTGCTCCTTTATCATCTGGGGCTCCGGCAAGACGAGCAATTTTAGCGATGATATGATTATCAATTGTATGGATCTTCCCTGCTTTAGAAGATTTAACAATATGGCGATAATGACCAAGAGAGAGTTTCGGTTGTTTTCCCTGCGCTTTGATAATTTGTTGCATCTTAGCCAACGCTTTTCCGTTTGTAAGAAGTTCCTGAGCAGCTTTCGCACCGGTTCTTTTTCTGTATTTCCCGGTCATCTCTAATAAAACACCTGCCATGCAGACTGCTTTCTTACGAAGGTCTTGCGGCGCAAGAGGATCATTCCTGAGAACAGCCATAACATCTTCTGCTTCGAGCAGTGGTCCGATACCATTACCAATCGGGTGGGATCCGTCAGTAACGATAACAGAGACATTCGTCCCAAGTCTCCTACCGATTAATTCAAACATTTTTTTGAGATGTTTTGCTTGCTTCTTTGTCTTTGCTTTGACTTGTGGCCCCATTGGGATGTCAATAAGAATATGGTTAGCAGTGACAGAGTATTTCTTCGCCATAACAGAAGCAAGAAGTTGGCCTTCAGCATCAATGGAAAGAGGATGTTCAACTTCAATGATTTTATCATCAGCTGGTGCAAGATTCATAGACCCACCGTGAACAATGCAAGCCCCTGTTTTTTTGATGATGGATTTAATTTTCTTCTCAGACAATTCAACTTTTGCTAAGCATTCCATTGTATCGGCAGTGCCTGCGGGAGAGGTAATAGCACGAGAACTTGTTTTTGGAATGGTAAAACCTGCAGCGGCAATGATCGGGATAACAATCATCGTCGTTCTGTTTCCAGGAACGCCGCCAATACAGTGTTTATCAAGTGTTAAGCCTTTAAACTTTATTTTCTGGCCAGTTTCAACCATTGCTTTGGTCATATTAACAACTTCTTCAGTACTCCACCCGTTAATGAATCCTGCAGACACAAAATAGGTTTTTTCAATAGGACTAAGACGGTCGTTGGTGATGTCATCGATAATGTGGTAGAGTTCTTTGTACGTTAATCTTTTCCCAAAGAGTTTGTCACGGATATGTTTTACTGATTCCGGTTTTCCAGTAAGATTCACCTGGACTTTTTGATTTTTCTTTATCTTTAATTTTTTAAGAACTTCTTCATACAATCCTACCTTCCCTTCAGGAACAGCCCTATTACTTTCCGAGATGTTAAGAAGGCAGGTTAATTCACTGTGATCAAATGAAAGAAGAATACGGTCGCCGGAATGAAGGTCGAGCTTTTTCGCATCTTTAATGTTTAATGTAGCAACAAACGGACCCCCCGTCTGTATGTCCATATCTTTTACACGAAATTCCATTAGCCCCTCTTTTTATGATAGAATAAAATATGTTAAAGTTATATAGGTTTTGGTTTAGTGTTTTCTTTTAATCAAATAACTGCCAACAATGATCAAAGCGATGAGTGCTGCAAGCAGCGCAGGAACATGCCACCCCTCTAACCGATAATCGGCAGCCGCTGGTTCCGGTTTGGTTAATTCTTTAGGAGGAATTTCTGCCGCGGGTTGTGTTTCCGCTTCTCCTTTAGTTGTTTCGGGAACAATGGGCCGTTCTTTTTCTCCAATTATAAAATAGCTGAAGCCAGGAGTTTCTGTCTGGAGGTAAAGGTAGTCTAGGTCTTCAGCAGTAATCGTTGTAGGAAGTTCTACCCATTCTGTTGTGTGTCTAAACATAGCAACGTCATCTTTATCCAAGTTGTTTTCAGTTAACCATGATTGCTCAACTTTGGAACGAATGTGGATAGAACCAAAGTCGTCGATCTTAAAATTCTTCGGCGTGAACTCTAAAATACGGAAGGTAAACCGATCAAAAGAAGTCGTTTCTCCCAGGGGAATGGAATCAAGACGTTCAATTTTTAACTGGGGACCCTTAACGTCTCTCGTCACAGTAAAGATGATTTCTTCAAAGCCGACGTTATCGTTACCATTAACAGTGACTTTCTCATCTTTGTAAATCAGGGACCAAATCATATTAAGACTGTTAGCAACTTTGACACCAACACCAGAACTGCCACCAGCACCAGGACTCGAATCACTGCTGGAAGAACTGGAAGAAGAACTGGATTCCGTAGTATCGTTAGATTCTAAGGTGTAATTACTAAAACTGCTGATGTTCGCATATAAAATGCCGTTTACATCATCATACGTTACGTTACAGAGATCTAAACCGTCTGCACACGCAACCCCATCTTTAAGGAGCCGAGGAGTAGTAGCAAAAGAGAGATCATAAAACTCAAGTTCCGCGGTGTTGTTGAGATTAATACTATCTTTCGAGGTTCGTAAGCCAGCCTTATGTTCTTCTAAAAAGACAGTTACTCCAAGCTCTAAACTCATATTAGTCGTAACGTTAATTTGAGACCAGTTGATTTTACTGTAGCCATTACTGTAAATGATATCATTAGTGAAAGCAGCACCAGTGTCATCATAGAATGATGCATTAACAGAGCTGATGGTCGTGTTGACAAATGAATTGTTGTCAGGTGTGCCGCTAAACCCTAGGGAAAGAAGTTTAATCCCATAGGCTGTATCATTGGTTGTTGTAATATTTGTATTAATGAAAGTATTGTTAACCGTGTTATTCCAATCACAGAGGGTACAGCTACCGCCGCTAGAGATGGAGATTAGTGCTGAACTGGAAGAATTTGCAGCATTTGTCATATTGTTGTTTATGATAGTGGAGTTGCCTAGACCTCCCGTAGATTGGATTCCAAAGTTTGTTTCATTATCACCTAGACTGATGAATAAACTATCAGCAACGGTGATGTTTTCTTTGGTACTGCTCCCAAGATCGATGAGTTTTGAATCTGGAAGGTTGGAGTAGAACGCGCATGAACTTATGTTTGTGTGGCTTGCTTCTGTTTCGTGAGAGAATCCAGTAGGCGCGTTATTTGCAGTCTCAGAATCGTTAAAGGTCATATTGTAAAGCGTTAGGTGAGATACGTTTTTCGTTCGAATACCGGCGTTCGTGTAGTTGAGAATGGTGAGGTTGAAGATAGTGATGTTCTCTACAGCTGCCGATTCATTTCCAATAACGAAACCATCCGTTTTACCATCTGAAGCCCCTGTTCCATTAACGATAATAGTTGTACCATTGCCATCAATACTAACATTAGATGTCATGATTGTGATGCAACCTGCAACAGAGAGATTAGTGAAACTTTGGTTAATAACATATTCACCGGGAGTTTCGATGTCATTGTTCTTCCCAGCTGTACGACAATCATCAATGATCGTTGCGGCATAAGACGTTGCAGTAAGCGTGAAGAGAATTGTGCAGACGAGAAATAATAGTCCCACAGTACTTCTAACACCCCTTTTCATATGTGAGAAAGAATTTTAGGGTTTATAAATGTTTTTTAGCGGTTTGTTCTTGTTGGTCGTCTGTACTCTCGCTGAAGTCTTGTTTTAGAAGTGTCGGTGATTTTCTCTTGCATGGAATTAATTTTTTCATTATTCCAAACAAGTGTTCTATCTCGCGTAGGTCTTTGTAGATGGACATTACGTTTTGTTAGTACAATGTCGTCGATGATAAAGAATGACGTGGCGAATGTATTGGTGCCGGTTTCTTTAATGGAAACTTTAATGTTTTCTGTTCCTTTAGGAACTTTACTTAGAGGGATAGTGGCTGTTTTCCAATCTTTGGTGTAGGAAACTTCAACTGCGTTGTCTGAAAGAATGTTGTTGTTTTTATCTAGGAGGCTTAAGGTGAAAATCCCTTTGACATCTGGGTGGTTCATTTTATATTTTGCTTGCAGACCATAACGCATGATACCGTTGTTTGCTAACTTCGATTCACACAGTAAAGAAACCGTTTGCTTCATTTCACCTCCCGGATGTAAGCCGAATCCATGATTGCCATTAGTCCCCGCAGTGATTGCGACATCACCAGAGGTTTCCCATTGTTGTAAATATTGTAATGCTTTGCCATTTCTGACTTGCGATTCTATTTTAATGTTAAAGTCTTTGTCTTGTTGCAGGGTTTCGTAATGAGTAGGGGTTTCAACGCCATTGATGGTAACTCTCAAATTCTCTTCTGGTGTTGTCGTAATTGCAATAGGTAAACCGGTGAAATACACTCCGCTAAATTCAGTGTCCTGCATCTGTAACGTGTTTACGAGCACGTTTCCACCACACGTGGGAGTTGTGATAGTAACGTCAGCAGTGCCGGTTGGTTCTTCGAAGTATTCAATAATGTGGGTTCTGAGGTAATCAGGTCGCTGTTCGGCGAATCCACGTATTACGTTGATTCTTTTCTTCCAGATATTTAGGTAGGATTCCTCATCTGAAGAGGGATACGTGGCCCAACGGTTAAAATGTTGGAATATTTCTGGTTCAAGTCTGTTTTCAAAAACATCAATCTGGGGTGTTACTATGTCTGTATGGAAATGAGTGTTGAGCAAGTCCGCAAAGCGAATGATGAACTGTTCTTGAAGAGCAGAGTTACGTAAGACGTCGCCAATTGGTACGGGCGAAGGGTACAGTTCTTGCACAGTTAAAAATTCTGCAAAGTTGTTTTCCATAGCAGGGGTTTTGAATAGTTCTATGGAGGGATTACCAGAATGCTTGCCCATACTCATGTCTGTATCGTGGAGCATCCATCGCCAAACACCGCCTTCTTTGGGTTTCCAATAGCGAACATTTGGCCAGTCGTCGTTGGAGATATAGATCTGTGTGGCGTAATAGTCAAACATGTTACTAATGTCATATTTTGTGGCAATGAAATCGATAAACTCGGAAGTCTCAAAACCATTATCTTGACCGAATTGCCATATTGCGAAGTGGTCGTCTTGGAATTTTAGGTAGTTTTGATAATCCTCTTCAGATGCTAAACCCCAATCGTACTCTGAACCAGTTTTACCATCAACAACCATGACCTCTTCAGGGTCAAGATCGTAATGGTCTGCTAGGAAATATTTGTCATGTCGCTCTCGTAAATAATAGATGCCCCAATATTCTCCATTAATGAACACAATCACAGGAGATGAGGCTTGTGTGTCCATGTCTAAATCGTCTACAAGAGAATGAATAAAAGGGTCGCGCATGTGAACGCTTCTGGCCGATTGAGGGACACCGTCCTGCCCAGCGTTTCGCACGATAATTCGCTTATAGCTTTCAAGAGAATCTTCACCAAACAGAGGATATTCGATTCGGTCCTGACCATACTTCTCTTTGGCATAAATACGAAACGGAGATTGGAAAAGTTCAGGATATCCTGGGTTGTGACTATGCCGTTTTCCATCGACGGTCATGGCGAAGGCAAGTTCTTTCTCTTGGTTGTAATACTCCATCTCCAGCGTATGAAATTGTTTATTAGCTTTCGAAGAAAATTCAGCCAAAAGACCTGTTTCTTTCGTGTATAAGTCAATTGGGTCTGCAATAAACGTGACGACAGGCAGAGTGTAGTCTTCATCAATAAGAAATGTTTTGGAAATTACTTCACTCTGTGCATCCCCAGATACTGTCATTGCTCTGATGGCGGTTGTATCTTCTATTTCGATAGGTTCGGTGTAAAGATTTTGTTCACTCACTGTTGGGAGGGAGCCATCTGTGGTGTAGAAGATTGTGTTATCGTCACCCGTTGTTAGTTCTAGAGTTATTGACTCATCATGGAAACCAGCGTCATGGTTGAACGTTGGTGGTTCGATGATTTCAGTAAAGACATTTGCTTCTCCAGGAGTCGGTTCAATAAGGAGATTCCAGTGGTTTGTGCCATCGGGGATTCTACCAAAAGAAATGTCTGGTTGTTGTGGGCCGAATTCTATGTTGTCTATTAACGTTGTGCCATCAGTGTCATACAATGTGATCAGTTCGCCGTTACTGCTCAGTTTAAAGTTAGTGTGTAATGGGCCGTCTTCTTCGTTGTCATCAGCTATGAATATGAGAAAAGATTCTGCGGGGATGATGACGTTATTAGGGATTTCATATTTTGTGGGGTTGTTTGCTTTATCGGAAAGGTACATCCCTGACAAGTCCATTGGTTGGTCCTCTGCGTTGTATAATTCAAACCAGTCTGGTGTTTTATCATCAATTTCAAAATCGTCGTTTACTGCGAGAAGTTCATTGATGTATATTTCAGGAGCTGCGAGAGCAAGAGTTGAGGATAAAACGAGAATGAGTCCGAATATTACTGCCCACAGAGTGGATTTCATTAGGGGTTGAGAGGAAGGAGATATAAAAATGTTTTCTTTGGTGTTTGAAGTAAAACAATAATATTTTTAAAGAATGGCTATCAAATCACTTCTGGGCGGGCCCATGGTCTAGTGGCTATGACAGTGCCCTTACAAGATATCGAGAACGCGTTCTCGGAACCTTTCATCGGTATCTCTGAAAGGCATTGATCGCCGGTTCGAGATGGAGCAATCCACGAGTTTCCGGCTGGGCCCACCATTTTTCATTATGAAATTTACGCCAACAATCCCAAATATTCTCACAACAATACGTTTATTGTTATCTGTTCCATTATTTTATTTCATTATTCAAAATAATTATTTTGCGGCCCTGATTACATTCTTCGCTGCTATAGCTACAGAGATAGATGGGACCGTTGCCAGGAGATTTAAGCAGGAGACCGATTTTGGAGCAGTGTATGACCCGATAGTTGACGGAATTTTTATAGCTGCAGGATTCGTTGCCCTTTTGATAGTTGGGGTTCTCCCCGTAGTTTTAATTGGGTTGCTAATATTGGTAAATATACCACGAATGGTTTTCATGAAGCTGTTTTACCAGAAACAATCGAGATTTAGGTCCACCTTTTGGAGTAAGTTATCGGGATTACTGGCAACATTAATAATTCCATTGGTGTTAATTGATTTCTTATATCTTGAATGGTTTATCATAGGCATTATTATGTTTACAGGCATTATCATGATTAAAAGGTGGTTTGATTATAGAAATTTATTGGGTTAGAACCACAAGCTTTAAAACAGAAATTCTATTCTTAGACGTATGCAAGAACAAATTATGGACCTTGTGTTAAAGCAGGAAGAGGTTGGATGGAAAGATATTCTGTATGATTTAATCAAATCAGAACAGATGGACCCATGGCATATTGATGTGACGTTATTAACGCAAAAGTATATTGCAACGATTAAAGAGATGCAGGAACATAATTTGCGAGTTTCAGGGAAGATTCTATTAGCAGCAGCGTATTTGCTGAAGATGAAGTCTGCTCATTTATTGGATAATGATATTAGTAAATTTGATTTATTGTTAAATCCGGAAGAAGAGTTTGAAGAAGAGTTCTTTGAAGAGAATGGTAGAGTGAGAAGAGATAAGGAGACGTTCCCATTAATTCCAAAGAACCCACAGCCGCGGAATAGGAAAGTTTCGATCCATGATTTAGTAAACGCGTTACAGAGAGCAATGGCTACGAAGAAGCGAGTATTACAGAAAATGAGGCCAGTGAAGTTTACGATGCCCTCTCGCAAGATAGATATTATGGAAGTTATCAAAGATGTCTATCATAAAGTGCAGTATTATAGTAAGAAAGATAAAGCTGAGGAGATTGCATTTTCTCGGTTGCTTCCTGCAAAAGCAGGCAGAGAGGATAAGGTGTTTACATTTCTACCATTGTTGCATTTAGAGAATGAGCGGAAGATTGCGATGGTGCAAGAGAATGCATTCGATGAGATTATGGTGAGTTTGAAGGGGAAGACTAGGAAAGCCAAATAACTCCATAAGTCTTTTAAATACTGGCATTAAATTCGGTCCTATAATAGATAGATGTTTCTTTGACCATGGCAGAACCGAAATCCACCAAAAATATTCGTATTTCGAAGCAGATTGTTGAACAGGTAATTGGCCAAGATGAGGCTGTGAAAGTTATCAAGAAAGCAGCTCAGCAACGCAGACACGTTCTATTAATCGGAGAACCAGGAACAGGGAAATCGATGTTGGGGTTAGCCCTAGCAGAGTTATTGCCAAAATCAAGTTTGAAAGATATTTTATCCATCCAAAATGTGAATGATGAGAATAATCCGTTAGTCAAAGTCATCCCCGCGGGGAAAGGAAGAGAGGAAGTCAGTAAATTAGCTCTTGACTCTAAGCAGCTAATGAAAAATAATAATTTCTTGTTGTTTTTAGTAGCGATCTTCACGTTAATCGCACCATGGTGGGTGAGATCACATTACAAATCAGATTTAATGTTCACAGCATTCTTCTTAGGAGGTATGTTATTCTTAGCTGCGTTTGCAATTATGATGAGTATGGGTCCTAGAATGTTTAAAGGACAGAAAGGAGCAGTACCACCAAAAACGATTGTGGATAATTTTGGTAAGAAACAAGCGCCGTTTTTTGACGCAACGGGTGCACATGCAGGTGCGTTATTAGGGGATGTGCTTCACGATCCGTTTCAGACGTTTTTAGGGGAACTAGAGCTTAGTAAAATTAAACAGAATAGAATCCTCCCAGTGAAGCTTAGGGAAGAATTAGATAGATATTTTGATAAAGAAAAACACAAAATAGTAAAAAGCATTGAGAGAGATAACTACGAAGCTATCTTCTTACCAAAGAATAACCTGTCGGTACTTGGTGAAATCAACGGTTCTGTCTCTCCAGTTGAAGTTTTATCATCCAACCGGTATGATTATGACGGTGAAATGATAAAAATCACCACTTCCGAAAACAAAGAACTTGTGATTACACCAGAGCATAGAATCGGTGTTTGGAAGAACGGAAAAGTGGCGTATATTGAAGCACGGGAGATACAACAAGGAGATGAGGTTGTAGCTAAGTCCGAGAATATTATCATCGATGAGCTAGATATTATCAACACATACGATGCACGACAACGGGAACAATGCAGACTTTACTATAGATATCAAGAAATTAAAGCGGAACAACCAACATGGGGTTACAAAAAGATCGCTAAGGCAATGGGCCAACCGATTGGGAAAACACGATGGTGGCATACTGGAAAACACGTTCCAGTTCCAATACAAACTATAAGGTGGCTAAAAGAACGTGGGCTTCTGCCGCTTACGATAGACAACCCAAAGCTCCCACTTATCGCAAAAGTGCTTGGATCCAGTTTTGGAGATGGTGGAATATTTGAAAATCTCAATGCAATATTCCTTTCGAGTTCGGAACTAAGAGCAACGGAAGAATTTGGAGAGGACTTAGTGAGAATATTCGGTGAAGAAGTTGAAGAAAACACGAGGACAATCGAAGCGGGAATTGAAGGGCATTCTTGGTGCTATCAAAACACCAATAGAAAAGTGATTAGATTTTTTGTTGCTTTAGGAGCTCCACAAGGAAAAAAGACAGTACAGGAACTCACATTTCCTACATGGGTAAAGCTTAAAGATTATATTGAGAAAGAATTCTACGGTTCTTTCATTGGTAGCGAGTTAGGAACACCAATTATTCATAAACATGGTAACTATCTAACAAGTTTGGAGGTAGGGACCTCAAGTGCCCCGCAATTAAAAGAGAATAGGTTGGAGACACTGAGAAATCTCGAAGATTACCTACAAAGGAATAGGGTCAGTACCACATCAATTTATCAAGGGAAATCAAATACGGAAGGGAACCTTGTTTATAGATTGCTTATTGAAAAGAAAATGGATAATGTTATTTTATTCTTAATGAATATCAAAATAAATTATTGCGTCTATAAAGTTGAAAGGTTATACAAAGCGTTAGGACAATGGGCTGATCTCAAGAAAAAGAAGTACTTTGAGTTACTGGAAAGAGGGTACGGCTCCGAGAGAGCGATGAAAGTGTTAAACTTAACACCAAATGCCCTTTACTTATTATTAAATCATTTTGGATCAGAGGTTAAAACATGAAACTCACGAAACAGACTATCACAAAAGTGGAACGAATTCCGTACAACGGCAAATTGTACAATATTACAACTAGCTCGGGAAATGTTATAGTCAACGGGGTTCTATGTAAAAATTCAGGAGGATTAGGAACACCAGCACACCAGAGAGTCGTTGCAGGGATGATTCACAAAGCACACTTAGGCGTATTGTTTATCGATGAGATTGCTACACTCCATCCACGAACGCAGCAGGAATTATTGTCGGCATTACAAGAACGAAAATTCCCAATTACCGGACAGTCCGAGAGAAGTGCAGGAGCGATGGTACGAACGGAAGCAGTGCCATGTGATTTTGTGTTAGTAGCTGCGGGGAATTTAGACACGATTAAGAACATGCATCCAGCATTACGAAGCAGAATTAGAGGGTATGGATATGAAATTTATATGAATGAAACGATGCCCGATACAAAGGAGAATAGAATGAAAATTGCTCGCTTTGTAGCACAGGAAGTGGAAAAAGAAAAAGGAAAAATTCCACATTTCGATTTATCAGGGATTAACGGGATTATTGAAGAAGCCCGTAGACGGGCTAACAGAAAAGGACATTTAACATTGCATCTTAGAGGGTTAGGTGGTTTAGTACGAGCGGCGGGTGATTTAGCACGAGAAGGGAAAGCAGAATTTGTGACAAAACAACATGTGAAGGAAGCGAAAACAGTTGCTCGGCCTCTTGAACAGCAAATTGCAGATAAATATATTGAGCGGAAGAAGGAGTATGAAGTGATTATGACGTCTGGCAAGCAAGTTGGAAGAGTGAATGGTTTAGCGGTGATTGGTTCAGGCAGTGCGCATTCAGGAATTTTATTACCAATTGAAGCGGAAGTAACGATTGGTGGGAAAAAGTCAGAGTTTATTGCAACCGGAAAATTAGGAGAGATTGCAAAGGAAGCGATCAAGAACGTTTCCGCTATTGTATTAAAGTATTTCGGAGAAGACTTGAAGGAAAAGTATGATGTGTATGTACAATTCTTACAAACGTATGAAGGAGTTGAAGGGGATTCCGCTTCCATTGCTGTAGCCACTGCGATTATTTCGGCGTTCAAAGGTATTCCTGTGAAGCAGGAGATAGCGATGACGGGTTCATTGTCAGTGAGAGGAGAAGTCTTACCAGTTGGAGGCGTTTCATCTAAAGTTGAGGCGGCGATTGATACTGGGGTGAAGACAGTTATTGTACCGAAATCCAATATGCAGGATATTATTTTAGATAAAGAAAAGATGGCGAAGGTAAAGATTATTCCTGTAACGAAGATTGAGGAAGTTCTAGAGTATGCGTTAGACTGGAATGGGCAGAAGAAAGTCAAAGACAAGATTCTGAATGGGAAGAAAAAATAAGGTGTATTTAGTTAGTTTGCACGGCACGATTACGGGGACAATCCAATAACCAATTTTAGGTCCCCGTGTGCCTCCTTTGGCAAAACTACTAAATACGCACAAATAGGTGTAGTATCCCGTTTTAACTACACAGTACATTAACCACTTTGGTGGTTATAAT
>CAYFMJ010000015.1:0-19710 GCA_964344235.1 uncultured Methanosarcinales archaeon
TTTTGAAACTATAATAAACTTTTCTAAGGCGACCCCGTAGCAATTTCACTTAACACTCATTATGCGAACTTAGCGATATTTTAAGGATAGAAGGCGTGTATCTCAAATATTACAATGCACGTAATCTCTTTCGTCGTGACAAAATTGACCCACTCTACCACTAGACAACCACGGGTAGAACTTATAAATGAGAAAGATCATAACATATTAGATGGATGTGATGTTTCTCGTTGAAAAGTATGGAAAAATTCGTAACCTTAGTCCGAGAACGATAGACACCTATAAAGTAACATTATCAAAGTT
This sequence comes from uncultured Methanosarcinales archaeon, assembly GCA_964344235.1. Classification (GTDB taxonomy): domain Archaea; phylum Nanobdellota; class Nanobdellia; order Woesearchaeales; family GW2011-AR9; genus CAYFMJ01. Next base: position 304 of record CAYFMJ010000015.1, read on the forward strand.
CTTTCGTAGACATTGGCGAAAAGATCCACGGGAGATAACAAAGCAGGATGTGGAGAACTACCTGTATGAATTGGTGCAACGTAATAAGTCTCCAAAGACGATCAATGTCTATTTGAGTGCTCTTAAGTTCTTTTTTGATATTGGATTGAAGAAGAAACTGCTTGTTAATGTTCCTTCATTAAAAACAGAGAAAGAGTTACCTGTATTCTTAACGAAAGAGGAAGCACAGCGGCTCTTTGATGTGATTATGAATGATAAGCACAAATTGATGATTCTACTACTGTATTCTGCGGGTTTGCGGGTGAGTGAGCTTGTTCACCTGAGAGTTCGTGATTTAGAGTTTGCGCAACAATATGGTTGGGTGAGGCAAGGTAAAGGAAGAAGGGATAGATTATTTATCGTTGCCGAGAAGATAAATAAAGAGTTACAGGAATGGGTTAAAACACAAAGATTACAGAGCGACGACTGGTTATTTCCTTCCTCTCGAGGTGGTCACTTAACTGTTAGGACAGTACAATCCCTCCTTAGAACGGCAACAAAGAAAGCCAAGATTAACAAGAAAGTGACACCACACACATTACGCCATACGTTTGCAACTCATCTAATCGAGAATGGGTACGCTGTAACGGATGTGCAGCCATTATTAGGACATAATCGCTTGGATACAACCATGACGTATGTTCACATGGCGACTAATAGAATGATTCGGGTAAAAAGTCCATTAGATGAGTTAGATAAAAATGCCGTCAAAAGATCATAAGCAGTTGTTAAGAACGCTGAACAAGTATGTAAAACAAGAGAGATGGCAGAAGTTGCCAAAAAAGAAAGGGGAGGTAACCGCTGTTGGGATGACAAAAAGTGGAAATGCTAAAATTAGTATGGAAAACTTGGCATTTTTTGTACTGAAGAGAAACAAGAATTTGTTTGCTGAGGCTCAGAAAATACGGATCGGTGAGATAGTAAGCGTTGCACTGAGAACACAGCTGGGAAGGTATTATTGTGTCAAATTGAGTAGAAGTAAGGATATGGTTTTGAGCAAATGGGGTTGATATCTACGCATCTACAAAATACCGAATCATATATTCTTTCTTAACATGTACAATGTCTACATCTTGCACGATGCCACTAAACCTTCTATACAACTCTTCTTCAATTGCATGAATTCTACTTTCTGCATCAACATATAACTCAACTTTGTAATCGTAAAAACCAACACTTTTCTTCTTGATGTAAAATATTTCGGGAAGGTTAACCAAGAACTCTTCTAGTTCGTCATTTGGAAGCGAAGCGTGGATAAAGAGGATGTAAAAATAATATCCTGCTCTGCCAGGATGCAACAGGGTGGTATATCGTTTGATTAATCCTCTTTTCTCCAACGATTTTATGCGCATTCTAACGGTCTTTTCTGTGATCCCCACTCGCTTTGCAATCACTCTTTTTGGCGTCCTGCAATTTTCTGTCAAGATTTCCAGTAACTTCGTATCAACTGGATCTAATGAAATTGGTGTAGTATAATGTTTTGATGTTTTCAATGAGAATTTATCAAAGTCCTTGAAGAACGGATAGGAGAATTGTTTTGATTCAACTGCATGGTTTGTGTGAATTTTCTTTAAGTACTTCCCAAACATGGAACGAATGTAAAAACAAGCTTCGTAGAGTTGTTCTGGAGTTCTGACAAGAAATGTGCAACATAATGTAAATGGTCCTGATGTACTTAGCAGCCAACCAGTGTATTTGTATGCTTTAAGTTTCTCTATAGAACTTTGTAATTTCTCTGGTGGTATGCCGTGTAACTTGATGAACGTTTCATAGAACCGTAAGCCTAAAGCAGAAGAATTAACAATTGCAAAAAACTTCTTCAAAACACCTCTTTTCTGCAGTTGCTCAAAACGATACTTGACTGTTTCTTTGGGTAAGCCAACCTTTTTAGCGATCTTAACGAGGGGGAGCGTGGCGTCTTGTGAAAGCTCCCACAGAATGGAAATATCTTTTTTATCTAATCTGTTGCCCAATTTATGCAATAAAAGGTACAATTGTTTAAATATCTTCCCGTTCTTGCCAATATTTGCTGCCATACTTTTATAATATCAAATGCCCATTGAGTTTTAATGGAAGTAGACGTTATAGACTGGAAACTCATAGGAGCCTGTAACTTACGCTGCGGTCATTGTTACGGACCACCGAAATCAGAACAAGCACTTCCATTGGAAGATCTTCTTACTGTCACAGAAAGATTTGAGCAAGTAGGCACGCAATGGGTCGTCGTGACAGGAGGAGAACCACTCCTCGTGCCAGGTATAGAACGTGTTCTAGAAAGAATGAGTACGCGAGGAATTAAGGTCGCGCTCTCCACAAACTCCTCCTTTTTTCGAAGATATCAAGATATGATTGAACGACATGTCTCTTCACTGAACATTCCTCTTGATGGATCAACACCAGAGATACACGCACTCTCACGACATGATGAGAGAACATTTCACTCATTTTTCGATGTTCTTGATCATTACAGAGATCATCCAGAAAAGAAACCACCATTAATTCGAGTTGGAACTGTTTATTCAACAGCAACACAGGATGATCTTCTTGCAATGGCGCAACTACTTGAACCATATGCAGATGTTTTTGACATGTGGAAAATATATGAACTGATTGATTACGAATTTCAACCAGAGAGGCGTCAATCCCTTCTTCACCCAAATGGAAGATTTTCTGGAGACATGAATAGATTACTTGGAGGTACGCCTATCGCAGATAAGATAATGGTAAGCCCAGCTTATCGCAGGGATAAAGCGTATTTCATGATAAACCCCCAAGGAGAACTAATTCTCCCAACAGACATAAACGGAGTAACACACGAGATAGTGTTGGGAAACTTTCTCACTGACCCATTGGAGGAATTAGTAGAAGAATGGAGACAAAGAGTTGTTCCAACGGATTACTTTGAGAATCATACACACTACAGGAGGCAAGAACCAGAATCAATTGAGAATGAAATTAAATTACGTATTGAAAACCCAGCACTTGTTCGCAATGCACTAAAACATCTTGGGGCGGATTATTCCACAACAGAAACACAAAGTGATACATACTTTGCTCGAGAAAATGGTGTTGAAGGAGAGAATATCCGTGTCCGTGCAGTCTCAAGTTCTGAAGGCGAACATTATGGTTATCTTACATATAAATCGCCACTCGACACAGAAGCTAAATTTCTTAAACGTGATGAACACCAAACAAGAGTTGATGATCCAAGTGCAACTTTAACAATCTTAGAGAGTCTTGGTTACAAAGTAGTTGACAGGATTACAAAAATCAGAGAATTGTATCACTTAGGAAGATTAGAGATCGCTCTTGATTATGTAGAGGGCTTAGGTCATTTCATAGAAGTAGAAGGTGATGATACATCTATTATGAGCGTTGTTTCCATTCTTGGTTTGCAAGCGGCAAACCACATTAACAAATCCTATTCAGCATTACGAGATGAAAAACAATGAAACCAACAATAGCATTAATCGGTCCACCAGCGGGGGGAAAGAGCACACTCATTAGTCCTTATCAAGCACATGCCGTACAATTAGGTGAGTATACAAAGACGCTCCCGCAAGATAGTCCTTTACTTGCTCGCTGCCATGAACATTGGAAAGCAGGAACGAAATTTTCAACCGAACTTGTCACGGACTTACTTGCATCCTACCCAATACCTTCTGTCGATTGGTTGTTACTTGATGGAACGCCACGCAGTGTTGAGCAAATTCCAATCATTGAAAGAATGTTTGACATGCAAGGCTATGTGCGAATTGTTATTGACGAGAATATATGGGAAGAACGTGCTTTGCGAGCTGCACGGGAGAGAGGAGATAGATATGATAGTACCATGGATAAGTTAAGGATTCGTAGAGCAGAGTATGAACGAGACTGGAAAGAGCTAGCGTCAGCAGTTTCATGGTATGAAATTGATAATTCAGGAGATGTTGCTGTTGCTCAGCAACAACTCGATCAAATCGTAGAAGATATTTTAAAGAGGTAAAACAAGGAGGTATTAAAAAATGGTTGAAATGATGGATGTTGTCAATGACGACAATGAGGTTTTAGGAAAAGTTACACAAGAAGAGATTTACGAGAAGAAACTCGGTCACAGGATAGTTCATGTTTTCGTTGTTCATCCAAAAGAGAATAAGGTTTACTTACAAAAAAGGGCAGAGACAAAATCGTTTCTCCCAGGTTATTATTGCACCTCGGCAGGAGGTCACGTGCAAGCAGGAGAATCTTACGAAGAAGCTGCACAACGAGAATTGCGAGAAGAGATTGGTTTACACACACCATTACAAGAGGCAGGTTCAATGCTGTTTGTTTCTGATGATCACAAACGTTTCATTAAATTATTTGTGACGTATGCAGAAGATGGTTTCAATTTTGCCGATGGTGAGGTGGCGAGTGGAGAGTTTTTAGATTTGAATGCTGCCCATAACTTAATCTTGCGTGACGAAAAAATACATCCACAATTATCATTTTGTTATAAGTGGATGTACGAGAATAAACCAAAATTATTTCGAAAGCGATAAAGAATCGCTAAAGGCGCTAGAAAGATAGCGTTAGCTCTATTGAGGTGGTAAGAACGGAGAAATATATCTTAGATTGGACTTCGAAGGTACAATACAGAAGAGGTACTCCATACATTTCTCTCATTAAACAGCTCAGAGATAAGCATATCTTGAGCAAAGGTAACGAAATCAACTGTCAATTAATTATTGTAGATGGGAAGCTGAAAGTGGTGATTGATTTGGAATGATTTCTATAAGTTCTCTCTTAAAAACTTCCTAACGTCTTCTAGGTTTCTTGTTTCTTTGTTATAATGAAATGTAGTGATTCCAATGGACCTTGCAGATATAACAGCATTCTCATTATGCTCAAAATAGACGACCTTTTCTGGTGATAAAGAAAAATGGTTAAGCATCTTCTTATAGTACTCTGCATCAGTTTTATTAGGGTTATGTGCTAAAGTAAATAACGGATAAGGGAGATCTTTCATTCCAAATTTTTCCTGTTCTTCCTCATTAGCATTTGTAAGAATGATCTTCTTGTTATCAAACCCATCCAACATTAACTTCATCTCTTCAAAAATACCCTCTGCCGTTACGAAGGTATTCCATGCGTCTACGAGAATTATTTTTTCCATACTAAGTACTTTTGCTCGAGATATAAAAAACTTGTGACAAAACGTGACGTTCTGGGGTGCAAAATGGGGTACAAATTGTACCTCGTTTGGGTGAGAGTTACAAATAAATAACATCTAATCTGTTAAGATTCTATGAATTTTATCAAAGCCGAATTACGACCTTTAATTGTAAATGGTAGGATTATCTACAAGGAAGCTAATCGATCATTTTCGATCATCCGCTTCAAACGTAGAGTGATTGATTTCTTTCCAGATCTTAAAAAAGATAGAGGTTGGAATTACCAATTAGAATATTGGTTGACTCATGATAAAGTTCTAAAGCGCATTAATCAAATGAAAGAGCAAGAGGAAGGCATACCTCTGCTTCTTTACATCTACCCAACAAAATGAATCCGGACATAGTTAACAAAATCCGAGAAGAGATGTGGAACGAAATCCACAAAATATTAGATGAAACTGAAAGGAAAATAATGCAATTAAAAAAAGATGAAGAGATACATAATTCCAAAAGAGAATATTAAAGATCGTGTCTTTCCGATTAGAATATCGCTTAAAGAAGAAGAGATATTAAGAAAAGAAGCAAAGAAAACAAAAAAAAGTATAGCCACCCTCATTCGTAATGGCCGTTTGAAAGAGATCAATGAATTTTTTGTTTAATTAAGCTTTCAAACATTTTTTCTATCTTATCAAATCGTTGAACGATGTTATTGTTCATCATCCTTTCATGCATATCAACGGCCTCTTGGATTTTTTCACGATCTAATGGCCTCTTACAGTTAACGCAGAAATCAGCAGTAAAACCATTGCCATAAGAACAAAAACCACACGTTTTAACTGATTGGTCACGTTCTTTAGTTGCATCCATTAAACCTCTTCTCTGTAACTCTATCTTAAATGCATCCTCTTGACCACTCATGTCATACACCTGTAACTGTTTTGTAGAAGTCCATCGAGCAGCTTGCTGGATTTGTAAATCGCTATCGCCTCGTTGCCTTCTGAATGTGACACCATTACGTTTAAGGCTATAGCAGGTAATGCGCTTCTTAATTCCAAGACTACGGCAAGCATAGCGAAGCTTCTTGTTAATGTTAAAGTTAGTTAGCTGAGCAAATTTATTGAAGTTGCTTGTAGTGATAAAGAAAAAAGAGTCTTTCTGATCCTTAAAGGGATGGTTCTTGTACCACTCAACGACAAAGGGGTAGCTATCGATACATTGCAACATCCCCGTGCCTTCTTTCCCATGCTCTGAAATCCAAATTTTTGCATAGTTGTCATAGAATTCATAGTCACGGATTCTCGTGTAAAGAATCTCCTGCGGTCTTCCGAGAGATTCTACCGCTAAAGTGAGATATGCTTGCATTTGTGGATTGCCAGAAAAAAAGCCAACGATTTTATGAAATTCTTCTAACGTTAGGCGGTCATTACGGCGTTTCTCTTTACTCTTATCAACGGTTCTTTTAAGATGCCTTACTACATAAGGAACAATAGTTTCATCGAAGCGGCCTCTTTCATCTTTTTCAGGGAGGATCGTTTTCCAAACATTTTTCAAATCTTTAATGAAATCACGCTTACTTTCAACTGTTTTGTTCCTCTTCTGGGAGAAAGCCACTAATCTATTAATATCATTACGGGTACACTCTTTAAGATTCTTGTCAAGAACATAGGTAATCACTTTCATCACATGAAGAACTCTTATCCTACGAATATAACTTAAATCTTTCATTTCAAAGACATCTATTAGTTTTTTGAAATAAGTTAGGTTTACCGGATTCTTGCAATAATAGATTGCTTTCCTATTTGTTGGTTTATCACAAAGAAGATCTAGGTTTTTAATCATACTCTCATAACGAGCTTTGCTCTTGTAGATGTCGTCATCTGCCATCGTATTTCACCTGCTTTATTTTAACAGAAGCACAGCTATTTTAAGCTATGTAATACATGGGATTTGGGGCACCATACTTGGAGTTATATGCCCTACCATCCAGACCCCCATTTTTAGGGGTGGGCACGTAGAGTAGAAGGTAAGTGCCCCCGCCGGGATTTGAACCCGAGTCACTGCCTTACTTTTCCCTTTCGAGATCGAAAGGGCAGTATGATAGTCCGGATAGTGCTGACCAATAAAGATCATCTACACCACAGGGGCTTACTCAAAGCAGATTCTCAACCATTTAAAAAGATTTCTACTGCAACGATCCAAATCTTTATAAAACCAGGACTGTAAAGGGATTCTATGGAGGGACGGGAGATTTTGGGGTTAGTGGAAGAGATTTCTTTGCTAAACTCAGAAGTAGAAGAACAGGTTACAGCACGTATTGATAGCGGAGCGATGACATCTTCATTAGATAAAACAATTGTAGAGAAACTAAATTTAGGTCCGATCTTAAGAACGAAAGTTATCAAATCTGCATCGGGAGTTGAGGAACGACCAATCATTGCAGCACGTGTAAGGATTAAAGGGAAAATTATGGAAGAAGAGTTTACAGTGGCAGATAGAAACCATATGACGTATCAGGTGTTGATTGGACAGAATATTTTGAAAAAAGGAGAATTTTTGATAGACCCATTACGATGAAAGCAGCATTGATATCATTAGGAAGTACCAGTTCCATTATGACAGCGGAAGCGATGAAAAAATATTTCAATGAAGTGGAGATGCTACAGTTAAAAAATATCGAAGTATCATTGGGGAAAGATGGAGGCGTGTATTATGAAGGGAAACCAATTGACCATTTTGATTGTGTGTATGTGAAAGGATCTTTCCGTTATGCAAATTTGTTACGGTCTGTATCAGCGATGTTAGAAAATAAAGTGCCGTACATGCCATTCCCGGCAGCAACGTTCAGTAAGGTGCATAATAAGTTGTTAACACATTTAATTTTACAACAACATGATATTCCGATGCCGAAGACGTTTATTTCTTCAACGGTAGAAGCAGCCAAAGATATGTTGAACAAATTGAATTATCCAATTGTGATGAAATTTCCTGAAGGGACTCAGGGTAAAGGAGTGATGTTTGCGGATTCACAGAGTTCCGCGGCATCAATGTTAGATGCGTTGGAAGCATTAAACCAACCGTTTATTATTCAAGAATTTATTGATACGGAAGGAACCGATGTACGGGCGTTAGTGGTAGGAGATAAGGTTGTGGCGTCAATGAAACGGCGAGCGAAAGTTGGGGATTTACGATCAAACACACATAGTGGTGGTTCTGCAGAAGCTGTGCAGATTGATTGGAAAACACAGGAATTAGCGGTGAAAACGGCGAAAGCGTTACAGGCAGATATTTGTGGAGTGGATTTACTAATTGGGCCGTTAGGTCCGGTTGTTATTGAAGCAAACATTTCTCCAGGGTTACAGGGCATTAGTTCTGTGTCAACGGTCGATGTAGCTGATGAAATTGCGAAGTTTTTGTATAAGAAAACGGAAGAAGTTGTGGTGAAGAATAAAAAAGCAGCAGCAGCCGAAGTGATGAAAGATATTGCGTTAGAACAACCACAAGATACGCAAAGTGTGATTACCTCATTAACTGTCCGCGGACAAAGAATTTTATTACCTGAATTTGTAACAAAGATTTCTGGTTTCTCTGAGAAAGGAGAGTATACCATTAAAGCTGCGAAAGGGAAGGTTGAGATTGAGAAGTTTGAGATGTGATGATATATGTCCCAAGATAAAAAATATGAAGACCTACCAGATGGAATAAGTGTTGTTGCAATAGGGGGAAGCCTTCTATTCATATTGGCAACCAGAGTTTGGAAAGGAAGAGCCAGGACATATTGGGTTTATGCATGCCGGTGAGCCCCATGATGGACATTTCGAGTGGGAAGTGATTGATGATTTTCTTGAGGAGGTTGGGTTGGGTTGCCTTGGTGAATTAATGCGCACAGGATGGGGACATTTTGCAAGGACGAATGAAGGAGCTTTTAGTAGGGCCGTTCTTTATGGAGTGAGTTTAGAACGAGATTCAAAAATATATAGAGCAATCTTTGGTAAGAGTGAACTTTCCCCGAGATTAAGGTGGTGATCACTTCTTTCTCTTTGGTTTTTTCTTAACAGGTTCAACAGTTTTAGGTTTAAACCAAATCAGGTAGATGATAGGAAGCAAACCCGCAGTGTTCAGAATTAACATCACAATAAACCATGCTTTCTGTTGGTTCTTACCAGCAAACCATAAAGCGATGCCTTTCCATACTAATGTCCAAACAGCAAGGAGAAGAATTCCAGCAGCTGTCCAAGCAGGTTGTTGGTATAATGTGTATAGGAATGTCATGTTGAGATGAATTGTAAATGGTTTTTATGTTTTGTGATGATGAAGAAGCTGTTTTAGAATATGTCCTGCTTGCACGGCACGGTTATGGGGAAAACTTTAGTACGTTAACTTTACATCCCCATGTGCCTCCATTGGCAAAGCGGACATATTCTTTCTCGTGGAGAACTTTTATAAACGTTGTAAAAATACTATTGTAGAGGTTAACGATGGGTTTGAAAGAGCTATTTAGCACGAAAAAAAGTGGTGAAAAGAGGAAGTTAGGATTCTATGTTTTGCTGTTTATTACAATCAACTCTATTTTAGGTAGTTCATTATTCTATTTACCGAATTTAGGAGTGATCAGTTCCGGTGCTGCATCGATTATTGCGTGGATTGCTATTTTTATTATTGCAGTTGTGATTATGGCGTATATTGGAGAGTTAGTTGTTCTTCATCCATCATCTGGAGGGACGTATGAGTTCTGTAAACGAGCGTATGGAAGATTTGGTTCTTTCATTGCCGGTTGGTTGATTTGGATTGCAGGGAATTTTGGGATGGCCCTCAACATCGTAGCGGCAGCACAGTATTTTATTCCAGAGCAGTTAGGGTTGCAGTTGGTGTTTGCAGCAATTTGGATTATTGTGTTGAATTATATGGCGTATAGAAGTATCGATGCGGGTGCAACGATGTTAGTTGTGTTCGGAGTAATTGCAACGTTTGTGGTGCTGTTAATGACTCTTCCAGCGTTTATTGATATCCGTGCGTTATTTGGTGGAAGCTTACAGAGTGTGTTCTCATTTGATTTATTGCAACCGTTCTTTAGGCATGAAGGTCTGGGGATTCTTTCATATATGGGTTTATCATTATTGTTAATTAGTGAAGCGTTTTTAGGGTTTGAAGTTGTAACGTATATGTCGAATGAAGTAAGAAATAAAAGAGAGTTGCCACGAGTATTAGTGTGGGGAACTGTCATTAGTGGAGTTATTATGAGTATCTATGTGTTTAGTTCTTTGGGAGTTGTGCAGTATCATGATTATGTTAACAATTTACGGCCATTCGCTGTACATGCGTTTAACACAATGGGGGCTATTGGGCAAAGTGTTGTGGTGTTTGGGATGTACCTCGTTATCATAGGAGCGGCAGCGGCGTGGCCGATTGCAGGCTCTCGTCTGTTACGGGCAATGGCAGGAGATAAATTGTTTCTGAAACATTTTGCAGAGTCACACCCAAAACATGGTTCGCCATATAGGGCTGTTATTTTCCAAGCAGTTGCAGTTGCGTTGTTTGCATGGTTTATCTTTAGAGGATCGATTGTAGGATGGCAAGATTCATATCGATCGATTTATTTGATCTACGTGTTGATTAGTTTAGTAGTGTTATCGTTGATTTTATTGAGTGTGCCAATTTTACGGAAGAAAGAAAGTCATTTAAAGCGGGAATACAAAGCGCCACTTGGGTTTGTTGGACCGATTGCGTTAGTGGTATTATTTATTGTATTAATTGTGAATTGGTTCCTGATTGAAGGTGGTGTCGCAACGGCACTGTTGTTGTTAGCTGGTTCATTTATTATTTTCGGATTGCCAGTGTATTTCTTTGTTGAAATGTTGTATAACTCTAAAGCGATTGTGGGAGTGAATAATTGGTTAGCGTATGTTTCTGTCTTCGGAGAAACGATATTTTTTCCATTTACAATCCGGGGCCGGTTTGTTAGGGAGATGGGAAATTTAACGGGGCATCGAATTTTAGAATACGGCTGTTCCGTTGGTTCTTTGACAAAAAAGTTGGCGCATAAAGTTGGCTCTCATGGGCGGGTGTATGCCACAGATATTTCTGAACATCGCGTAAAGGTAGCGGGGCAAAGGACAAAGAAGCACCGACACGTAAGTGTGCACCATCACCCCCATTTACATGATTTTAGATTATCCCTCCCTGAGAAAGTTGATCATGTTGTTTCAATCGGGATGTTATCATATATGCAGAAACCGAAACGAGTATTGAGTAAGATTGCGGAGAACATGGAGAAAGGTGGAGAAGTTATCTTTATTGATTATGATAAATTCTTTTGGTTGATTCCGAATGTGAAGTGGGTTGAGAATGATGTGCAGTTGCATAAGATCTTCCATGACGCTGGGTTTGATGTGCAAGTACATCGGAAGAATAGTTTGTTTTGGCAGTATATTATTGTGAAAGGGAAGAAGAGATAATCACTTCTTCTTACCGTAAATAAAGAGGTCATGTCTGAACGGAAGTTTTTTCTTGACGTAGGTTGCTTTCAGTTTATGTGATGCAAACATCTTTAACAATTTCTTTCGGTCATTTAACAGAAGAGAATTCGCTGCAACGTTAAATGTGTTCTCTGTGATATAGAAGCAGAATCTACCTCCTTTCGGAAGCTGTTTCTGCACTGTTGTAAGAAATTTGTCAATATCATGTATAAAGCCGAGGTCGTTATACGACAAGAATATGGTTGGTTTACCTGTCTTGGAAGGGAAGGAGCCATGTTTAGAGACAGAAGATACAACGTTCTTATGTTTCACATCTTTCCGTACTGCGGCAACTTCTTCCTTAGAAGTGTTAATGTGGTGGATTTTTTTGAACTTAAATTTCTTTGCTAGCACACTTGTTAAAGCACCAACAGGGGAGTTGTAATCAACGATAACATCATCTTTCTTAATTGGAGAGACATAGGACAACATGCGATTATATTCAATCCGTGGTTGCGGGATTTTGTGGAAGAATACTCTAATGCGAGCTAAAATGTTCTTACGCACTGTAACGTATTTTGCATCATAGAATAGTTCAATTGCAAAGTAGGCTGGAATACCAAATGCTATCAGTGAAGCGGAGACACGCAGGATGTCGAGAGCACCGTGGGTTTCGCGAATAAACATGACTAACAGAAACACCATGAAACCAACGATGAAGAATGGGCCAAATTTGCCGAGTGGCGCTCTGAACGCTCTCTTCATATCTGGTTTCTTGAAACGGAGAATGGCGACGCTTACTAATACAGCTGAGTAGACAACTAAAATTAATGGGATAAGCATGTGAAGTAATGTTTCATATGATCCCGCACCGATCCACACGAGAATAGAAACGACAACGGCTTGAAACGCTATTGAGACGTATGGGCTTTTATGTTTTGGGTGGATTTTTGCGAAGTGAACAAAAAATAATTTATCTTCTGCAATGCTCATTAATAGACGCGGAGCGGTAACAATCCAACCAGCAGTTGCTCCAATAACAGAGACGAAGATCAGTAAGGTGAAGATAATACCCCCTGCAGAGCCGAAGTAGGTTGATCCTAAATCTCGTAATGGTGCAACAGATTCGGCAAATGTATCCCACGGAATATTACCCATTGCAGTAAATGCTAGCAAGAATGCCAGAAGAGCAATCACAACCGTTCCCCAGACGAGTGCTTTCGGCATGATTTTCCGAGGGTCTTTGGTTTCAGCAGCAAGGAAGATCGCTGATTCCCACCCAAAGAACGTTTCTGCGATGAAGAAGATAGCTAGGACGACGCTCATTGTTGGGAACACAAAGAATGGATCAAAGTTTGCAGGGTTTAACGAAACGAAACCAGGAATAATAATACCAAGCACTGCAACGAGCGTAATTAATGCAAAGGTAACAAGTACGTAGGTTGAGGTCTGCATGCCACGAAAGGCAACGATGCTGAATAGGAGAATGAGAGCAATAGCAATGGGGATATAGGTAAAAGCGTATTGAGAGGGGATAAGGTATTGCAGTGCTCCTAATAAAAGCATAGCAATAGTTACACTACCGGAAATTGCAGTAGTCCAACCAATCACAAATGACCAGAATCTCCCGTAGGTTTGCTTTGCGAATTCATACACGCCACCCGCTTTCGGAAACATGGAAACAAGCTCACCGAAACACATGGCAATGTAAATAGCAACAATTGAAAGAAGTCCCCATGAAAGAAGAGAGGCTGGACCCGCATGCTTTGCTCCTGCTGAGGTTAAGAACCAAATACCTGTTCCCATGATGGAATTAATGGTAATGAGGAGAATAACTTTGAAGCTCAACACGCCTTTGAGTTTTTTTTCGTGCGGTTGGACTTTGCGGATTTTTCCTTTCTTTACCTGCTTACGAATCCGTAAGAACCGGGGAGCTCTCGCGCCAAACCGTAGAAGTCTTAGGAGTCGGCCATAGCGAGCAAATCGCGCGAAGCGGGCCACTCTGCTAATGATTCTTACTCCACGAAGCGCTCGAATTAATGTGAGCCCTTCAATCCCAAGGAATATAAGGTTAAATGGAATTGTTGCGATAATGTCTAAAGAATGTTTCTTTACATAGGGTAGAAAATAGGGATTATCCTGCCACCTAAAATAAAGGTCTGTTGCAAAGATAAGGATAACATAAAAATCGAAGATGTCAATAAACAACTGTAATGAAGGGACGTTGTAAAATAATTCAATTATTGTGACAATTAAGAGAAGTACTAATGATGGAGGAATGAGAAACTGAATGAGCTTGTCAAGTCTATTTCGTGGTTTTACAGCCATACAATACCTCTTTTTGTCTAGATAGGGAGAAATGTGTTATTAAATGTTTTGGAAGAGCTACTTCTTACGTTTCGGTTTCGCTTTCTTCACGGGTTTCTTAGATTTTCTTGCAGCTGTTTTCTTTGCTGCTCTTTTTGTAGGTTTCTTTTTAGGGGATGACTTTCTTTTTGCAGTTGGTTTTTTCTTCGGTTTAGTTCGAGATACTTTCTTCTCTAACTTTTTGATTTTCTCTAAATCTTCAATAATGTCAGATGCAATAAACGAATATCCTTTCCTCTGTTTCAATAACACATCGCCAACAGCACCGTTGATGAACGCTGCCGCTGCAGCACTTTTGAATAAGTCCTGTGTTTTTCCTAAGAAACCAACGGCCAAACCTGCAAGAACATCCCCTGTGCCTGCTTTAGTCATGCCCTGATTACCAGTTCGGTTGAATGCAATCTTATTACGGGAAATAATAATATCGGTTGGCCCCTTTAGTAGAAGAACGTTGTTGTTCTGAAGGAAGTATCGTAAGTTCCCTTGTAAAATTTCTGCTTTCTCTTTTGCGTTTGAACTTCGTAATTTAGGCAATAGGAATTCTTTGTGGCTGTTAACAAGCATCATCTCTAATTCTGTTTCATGCGGTGTAATAATGCAGTTGTGAAAATCTTTAAAGGACATTGATTTTAATGAATCTGCATCGACAACTTTTAACCTCGATGATTTTTTGATAAAGTAGGAGCTAAATTTGTCAGCTTTCCTGGTGATGCCATTACCAATCAGAACTGCGTCGAATCGGTCAGAATACTTTACCATCTCTTTGGCAAGTTTCACGGTAAATGCATTTTTGATTTTATCTGTGATCAAATCAGGAGCATATTTGTTAATGGTCCAGGCAACTTTTTCTGGGGCGGCAATGGTTACAACATCACAGCCAGAACGAAGTGCAGCAAGTCCCGCTAATGTAACTGCTCCCACAAATTGTTCAGAACCACCAATCACGAGAACTTTACCATTCTCTCCTTTGCGAGAGGTCTTCTTACGCTCCATCAACTTCTTTACTTGATTTAAGTTCATCCTAACACCACTTTTGAATTAAAACTTCTTTTTTCGGTTTATATAACTTTATTGTAATTATTTAGTAAGAACGTGTTTATTTTGGGTGTTTTTTATAAAGGAAGAAATATTTATTGCGCATATGGAAAAAGTGCGAGACGAGTTGCGGAGAATCAAGATGCAATTTAGGCAGGATGGTTTTTGGGGTTCAATAAAGAAGTTGTTACTTTCCCATACCACCCCACATAAGATCGCAATGGGGGCCGCAATTGGATTATTTTTTTCAATCATTCCAACGCCCGTCGTGGGAATGTTTATTGCGATCTTTTTTGCGTTGCTGTTTCGATTTAATGTTGTTGCAACGTATATCGGCACAGTGATTGTTAACCCATTCACTGCCACGTTTTTTTACGGATTGAATTATTTCGTTGGCAATAGTCTGATTGGCAGTGAGTTGCGAACAGTGGTGATTGGAGAGACGTATTTTGGTGGCGTGATTGTTGGCTTGGCAATGGGGATTATCTTGTATGTGTTTGTGTATGGAGCTGTGATTTTGTATTACAAGCACCATACGAATATTTTTAAAGGGAGAAAGTAAATCGTATTCTCATGGGCCTGTAGCTCAGCCTGGTTAGACGTGCTTATGTGCGGATCAAAGCGCTGGTCTTATATGACCGCTGATGTGTCAATGAGCTTAACATCAGTATGCTTAGAAAGCCAGAGGTCGGGGGTTCAAATCTCCCCAGGCCCATCCTTTCTTATTTTACGTCAAATTCTATCATTAACGGAAGATGGTCAGAGAATGCAAAATGAAGTACAGAATATTTTGTGACGTTGATTTGAGGAGAGGTGAGGATGTAATCTAATCTCTTACTCGGATGCCACGCGGGTTCTGTTAAAGGAAGAGATTTTTTGTCTAATAAAATTTTATCTTTCAGATGCGTTTGTTTCATTAAATCTTTGAGTTCCTGTGTACCATTAAATGTGTTGAAATCTCCCATGAGAATGACGGGGTTTTTTATGTTGTTTACTATTGTAATTAATTCTTTGATTTGTTTCGCCCGGGTTTTTGTTCCTAAAGCAAGGTGTGCTAATAGAAGAGTGACTTTCTTTTTTTTGATTGTGATGGTGGCTTCAATGACAACTCGTTTTGTTCCTTCATGGAATAGGTGGTACCTTACTTTGTTTAGTTTGAATTTTGAAATAATGGCATTCGCTTGTTTGTTAAGAATAGGAACGTGGTGAAATAATTTGAGCCAACCAGTAAAAGGATATTTTACTTTTTCCACAAAACTGTTCATCCCTAATTGTTTTTCAAAGAACATTACTTCGTCTTTCTTCGAGCGAAATGAACCGGTGTCAACTTCGACTAACGCAAGAATGTCAGGGTTCAGTTTTTTGAGGGCTTTGACGATTTTTGCGTCAAGATTTTTTGGTGGAAAAAAGATTTTCCAGAATTGTAGGTATTGGTACCATAACCCTTCCATACCCTCACAGTATTCAATATTATAGGTGATCAGTTTGACCATTTGTTTAAGAGATAATGAAATTTTAAAAACATTGTCAATTACTTAGAAGTGAAGGAGGACATGGGTTAGAGGTAACAGGTTGTTACCCCCTAGGGACAAAAAGTTTATAAATGAGCCCTTTTTATAATAAGATAGTATTAAAAACATAACAATGGCAGATCAAACATATAGGATAACAAGATCAAAGGGGGGCAGTCACGTTGTCGTCACAACGGCATCTCCTCAACTCGCGTTAGACCAATTTAGGAGAGATGTTCGTGATTCGGGGGATTATTTACTTTTCAGAGCAGATAGTAGAGGGATTCCATTAGAACTCCTAGAAATGGGGTTAGATGGAAAACCCTATGAGAGGGAACTTACAAGTAGAGACCTACAATTTTTAAGTTATCTTGGTCCTGAACGTGTGGAGGGTTTAATGAATGATTGGAATAAGAAGATTGCCCTTGAAGATATTTTTGAAACAAAACGTGGGATATATCAGCTAGATAAAAAAAACCGGTTTATTTACTAGAAAAAGGGGGGTCTCGGTTCCACTAAGATTTTTAGGGAGTGTTGATCCAAGTACCCAAATTAGAACCTATGGTGACGGTCGTATGGCTGCAATTGATGATATTGTTCCACGTATTAGAGTAGAGACGTTGATGATGAACTTTTGGGCGGGACACACTACCGGCTTCACCCCAGATTTTGTTCAGGGCTATAGGCCATTTGGAATAAATTGTCAACCAGAAGATATCATGCTTATTGGGGAAGGCCAACTATCTTTCTCCTATGCTTATAGGAAAATGGTTGAGAGAAGCGACCAGGGCGTAAAATTAGAATTAGGGTCAAAAATAAATAGAGTTTATAGACAATTAAGTGAGTCTGAAAGAGGTTATACCGTTCTAAGTTAGAATCTTTTAAAAAAAACGATTTCCCACGTTATTTTTTAAGTTAGTTCATCAAAAAGTAATCATTTCAATATCCCATAGCCGATTAACCTGAATCTATCGCCAACTCTACGAGAGATGGTGATTCTATCACCAGGATGAGCACAAACTGGTTTTTTCAAAATGCAGGTGGTATTCTTCTTAGAAGGATCTGTGACAACTCCTACCGTAGCAGCAGAGTTTACATTCAACATTAAAATTTCTTTCTTCGCTAATGGTTTGACTTCCGTTTCTTCCTTCGTCCCGACAACTCTTTCAAGAAGATGGGTGTTTAATGAAATTTCTGTATGAATTGGTGGGAGTTTTCCAGGGATTCCAACTAATGAACCAGTTAATGTATCTGACTTTACAATAGTTGGATCAAGAGTTGTACCAAAAGCCATACTCCCCCCTGGATGGATTGTTTCTATCGGTGCACCGCCAGAGAAAATTTGTGTGACTTTCGTTTTGAGAGGTTTCCACACTTTTTTGTTTTTTTCCTCAACGACATACCCGGGACAGATTTCAATTTCGTCTCCTACCGAAAACGTTCCTTGTTTCACCGTTCCTCCAAGAACACCGCCAACGATGTCTTTCGGCTTTAAACCCGGCCTGTTAATATCGAAACTTCGCGCAACTAACATCATTGAGTCTTTGCTAGCATCTCGTTCCGGTGTAGGGATTGTTTCTTGAATTGCTTTGAGAAGCATGTCAATGTTTACATTAGCTCTTGCAGAGATCGGAATGATAGGAGCGTTTTCATAATCTGTTCCTTTCAAGAATTCTTTAATTTGAGTATAATTCTTAAGCGCTTCTTCATGTGTAACTAAATCGATTTTATTTTGTACGATAATAACATTTTTGATGCCAGAAATTTGTAATGCCATTAGGTGTTCTTTGGTTTGTGGTTGCGGACATTTTTCATTCGCTGCTACCATCAACAACGCACCATCCACAATTGCAGCGCCAGAAAGCATCGTTGCCATTAATGATTCGTGACCTGGGGCGTCTACCAATGAAATTTTTCGTAATAATTTTGTTTCTTTATTTGATTTGATAGATTTTTCTTTGGTCGTGTAGAAGTCGTTTTCTTCATCATAGTAAATTGAGAGGTCTGCATACCCTAAACGGATGGTAATTCCTCGTTTTAATTCTTCAGAATGTGTGTCAGTCCATTTGCCGGAAAGTCTCTCTGTTAGCGTGGTTTTTCCATGGTCAACGTGGCCGACAAGTGCGATATTTAGCTCTGGCTGAACTGTTGCAGAAGCGGTTTTTGCAGTTGATTTCTTTTTCGCAGGCATATCCTGTTGAGAAAGAGAGTTCTTTATAAAAGTTTAGGGTCTTATTCTTTGTCAAATGAGATGCTTGATTTAATGCCGTCTTTAAAGCGATCTTTGGTTTTTTCTAACCAAGATTCAACAATAAGAATAACCTCAGCAGCGGGAATTCCTTTATTCTCTGATTGTAATTTAATTTTAGTTTTTCCAAGATCCCGGTATTTTTGAATCATTAAACCAAACATCAAAGGGTTGGGAGGGTCACTGGGTTCTTTGTGTATAGACATAGCGTTCTCTCTTTTGTTTCAGGTATAGAAATATCTGGGAATAACTCTTGTAATTGAATCCAAAACTCTTTACTTTCCATAGAAATGTAGAAGTATGAGAACTATAAAAACTTTTATGCGGTATTAGTTACCCTTCTTCTTGAGACGGGTCATATAGCCAGCAATGATATTACGAAGTTTTTTACTCTGTACTTTGGTATATCTATCAGCAACTTTCTTATTCTCTGTAAAATCAGCAGTAAAATTGTCGCCGTGCTGTTTCAGTAATTCACGGGTTTTCCGCTTGATGAATTTTGTTTTGATACGTCCCATAATCAGTGTTGGGAGGGGGTTTGTTTATAAAAGTTATGGTGATTTTTGTGAAATCTAATATCCCGAAACTGCTACACAACACGAAACTACTACACATTTCTTAGC
>CAYFMJ010000016.1:0-19090 GCA_964344235.1 uncultured Methanosarcinales archaeon
AAATAGGTGGTGTGTTTCGTACACCCAGACCGTACGGACTCCTCCAAGCCCGTTTTCTCTGTGGGAGCGTGCTTTATTTTTCAAGGACGACTTTTCCGTTGAATGCACCAATGTAATGCCAACCCCTAGTGATACATTCTTCTGCTTCATCTGCATTGACGACCCGTTGCTCGCTTCTGTTTTCCCGTTGTCAAGTTCACTTAACAACTCTTGGACTTTTGCGAGTTGTTCGGGTGTCATGTTTTCAACTTGTGCTTTTACATCTTCTTTCTTGGTTTCTATTGGGTCTTCTTCGCTTTTCTCAATGTCAAGTTCTTCCTCGCATCTCTTGAAGGCTTCTTTCATTTCGCTAAGCAAATCTTGAGGAAGCATTCCTTTGTTGGTTGTGTACGTTGATTCAATCGAACCTTTGTGTCCCATAAAGAACACTCGGAAATCATGTGCTATCTTTCCTCTTGATTCAGCGATTAGAAGTCTTGTATCAAAGAAGCACCTTAGAACGTAAGGCCTCCAATTGAATCTTGGACGTATAGTTCTCCTAACCTCTCTCCTTATGATTGGTGTTGTGAGGAAAGTTTTGTTCTCGTTGTCTCCTCTTCCGTACTTGTATCTGTGGTCAGGTGCAATCACAGCATCATCAGGGCCAAGTGATTCTCCTGCAAGTATTCTCTGATTGAGATATGCTAGAAGCGTCTTGCCTCCTTCATTTGTTATGAAGGTGAAATATCCAAATCCGTTTTTGGACAGTTCAGTTCTTACCATTATTCTTGATGGCTTTCTGATGAAAGTAGCGATTCCCTTGACAATGGAAAGGTCTGGAAGGTCTTTTATTCTCAGTCCGTCGGTTGCATCGCAGTTGCCTAGAACTTCTGGACGAAGACCTGCCTTTCCAATCAATGAGATTATTGCTCTCGTCCTCGTGTCTGCAAGATTGTATAGTTCTGCAAGTTCGTCTGCCTCTGGAACTCTTTCGTCTTTTAGAGAAGGAGTTGTTGAGGAATTTTTTACATTCAGTTTCCTAGTTATAGTTACGTCGAAGTGAGACAGCCAAGACTTTACTGTTATCTTTATTCCGTTTATGTAAGTTGGAAGTTTTCCGTCGTTTTCCATGTTCGTGATGTGATCCTGTAACAAGTCAGTAACAGTCCTTACATCTTTCATGCCTAATTCTGCTACCTGTATTGGAGTCATTTCATGTGCATCACAGAAAGTAGATAATCTTCGTAAGTATGCGTTGGCAGTATTCTTACTTCCTCTAGCAATATTATCATACCATCTTTTTACGTCTGGGTTGGCTAACAGACGTGCTTTTTTTGTCATCCTTGTTTGTTGTGTCTTTAACATTTGCATTTACATTACCTCTTTGTCCCCATTTCCTTAGTCTCTCGGAGTTTCGGGGTATTTTTCCGAAAGACCGCATCTTGAGGTTTCCCTCTATCTATTATTTGTCTTAACTTATATTTATCCATGCATGGATAACTATTATTTATACTTGCATGGACAAGTATCAAACACGGAGATAGCAAAGACTTTCTCCAAAAGGTGATAGAGATGGATAAGAACGAACCGTTGATGGTGGAAATTGGAGTTACAATGGTAACAATGACTCCAAAAGAGTTTGAAGTATATCAGAAAACAGGAGTCTTTAAGGTGATTTAAGATGGCAAATTGTACCTTTTGTGGCTTTCCAGCAAAACGTCGAACCAAATTGGTGTTTACTGATGGAAAAGAAGAGATGGCATGTAAGGATTGTTTCAGGGAATTGTTTAAGGAGGTGTGAGTATTGGATGACTTCAACTTAACTGCAAAAGACCTTGAAACTCTAATGTGGATGGAAACAGGACTGCCAAGTCTTAGAATAAAACCGAAATTTTGAGAAAGGCAGATACTTATCCTTTTGATAAAAACTGTTGTATTATGGCAAGAGATTGGACGGAAGAAAAGAGAAGACAAACTAAAGAAATTCTTAAGGTTTTAAGAGAAACGTATCCCGATTCTTTGAACATTAGTCAAATAGCAAAAAAGGCAAAAATGCATCGTCATACTGTACCTCAATACCTAGACGATCTAGTTAAGGAAAAGAAAATTATTGCTAGGACTGTTAGTCGCTGGAAGGTTTACAGAATTAAGAGGAAATAATTGTTTTTTGATCGCAAATATGAATAATTGAATAAATAGGAAAGACACCAATAAGAGTAGTTTTCAAGAAAATAGAGATGTGATAATATGGTTTTGATTAATAATCAACTGGTACTGAATTTTCTGCCAATCGAAATTTCTGGAAAATCTTTCAAATCGTATGTAAGTAAATTCACTTCTAAGGATGAATTGATAAAATTACGAGAAGAAAACCCACATTGTATTTTTCATAGGATAGGAGATGTTATTCATTGCATTCCAATTTCCGAAGGAATAACAATAGGCAATGAACAGATCTTAGAAGTTAATGATAATTTAGGAATAGTTCGCAGACTTGTTTCAGAGAAAATACAAAAAGCAATTATTGGAACAAATAGAGTTATCACAAAATTTCCTAATTCTTTTATAGATACCAACAAGAATCTTCTTGAAGACCTTTCTGATTATTCTGATAAACTTCAAGGAATGCGCCTTTACCCAGAAATATCAATTGATGTAAAAATAATCACTAATCAAAATGGAAATCCAAAGTTAGGAATTGTAATAGATGCACATGCTCTTTACGATATTTCTGAAAATGTAGCAACTCTTATTCAGAAAGGACTTAATGTAGAAGGTTTGTATGTAGTTAAGAAATCATTTTCCCGAATAGGAGATAAAAATATTCGACGTAGTAGACTAATAGGAAAAATAAAATCAATAACAGGTGAAATGGCAAAATTAACAGATTATAGAGAATCTGATTCTGTTAATACTTCAGAATGTCATTTAGAAGCGAGTAGAACAAATCGTAATTTATTATTAGAAAGAATATTTCAAAATGATTCTGGAAAAGTTAAGAAAGCAATTGACAATGTTGTACTTCAAATTATAGGTGGAGAAGGTAAGTATGGGTTAATCAAATCCATCACAAAAGAGATTGAATCGATGAGTGACACAAAATTAACGGAAAATGTATCCTTTACAGTAGAAAAAGAGTTTCTTCCTGCTTCTAACGGTGAAATAAACACGAGACAAATTTCCAAACCCACATTCGTTTACAGTCCAGCAAAGGATAAGGTGGATACATGGCACAATAGAGGTCTCATCAATAATGGTCCTTTTGATTTGGAAGTTTTTTCTCATAAAGAACCCAAAATAGTTGTTGTAGTTCCAGATTCTTACAAAGGTGAAGTTGAAAAATTCCTAAATGTATTCCAAAATGGGTATAATGGAAATAGGTATTTCCAGCAAGGATTTGTTAGAAAATATCATTTGAATAGAATTCAAAAAATGGACTTTATCAACGTAAATTTTTCATCAGCGAATATTCCATCGGCATATCGAGAAGCATGTTTGGAAGCACTTGAGAAGGATACCTATGATCTTGCCATTGTAATAATTGAAGAAAAATTCCATGAGTATCATGGTGATAGTGATCCTTATCTGGTGTCGAAGTCTATCTTTATGTCTCAGGGTATTCCTGTTCAAGAAATTGAAATTGAAAGTATCCGCCAAGGTGAAAGATCTTGGCCATATACGCTAGATAATTTTGCGCTTGCATGTTATGTAAAAATGAATGGTACTCCTTGGACACTTTCAACCTATGAGCCAATCTACCATGAGTTGGTTATAGGTATGGGAAACGCTGTAGTAAAAAAAGAAAGATTAGGAGAATCGGATAGATTTGTTGGGATTACTAATGTTTTCAGTGCAGATGGAAGTTATCTTCTCAATAATATTTCCAGTGATATTAGAATGGAAAATTACAAAGAAGAACTACTCAAGAGTCTTCAATCCTTATTCGATTATGTTTCTAAGCGTAATGCTTGGCAAAAAGGAGATAACGTTAGGCTTATCTTTCATCAACAATTCAAAGATTTCAAAGATGAAGATATTGAAGCAATAAAAGAATTTGTTCAACAATACCAAGACTACAACATTGAATTTGCCTTTGTTCGTCTAAGTGAGAGACACCCATTTCAGATTTATGATACAAGTCAGAATGGCGTTGCCCATAAGTTCGATAAAGATTTTTCAAACCGTGGTTTAATCAAAGGAAAGTTTGTGCCAGAACGAGGTTTTGGTACACAACTTGGCCCAAAAAGTATGTTACTTACAATAACAGGCCCAAGTCAACTTATTACTCCCTTTCAAGGAATTCCAAAGCCACTTCAAATTTTTATTCATAAAGATTCAACATTTGTCGATATTAATTACATAACAAGACAGATTTTTCAGTTCACGTTTCTAAATTGGAGAAGTTTCAATCCTACGTCCATTCCTGTTACAATTTTATATTCAAACCTAATTGCAGGTTTTTTAGGTAAACTTCGTGGTGTAACAAACTGGAATCCTGATGCTATCAGAACTAAATTGAAGTACAGTCGGTGGTTCTTGTGAGTGATAAAATTGGAAATACAATTCAAAATCAATTGACTGAAATTATTTCCTTTTTAGAAAAAAACAATTTAGAAGGAAACAATGAAGGTCTCTTTTCAAAGTATGTGTTGTCCAAAAAAGACCAGACCAAACTTGATTGGAAAGTAAACTGTACTTCTAAGTGGATAGAAGAAAATTCACAAACTATATCCCAAGGAAACTATACAAACCTAGCATCATTAGGCTTCTCTTTACATCTAGATTCCCAAGAAAATCAAAACCAAATTTTCAAAGAAGGTTTTAGACAATTAATGCAAAGAGATCCATTTCTAGGAGATCGTATTTCGTTTCCCTTTTTCCCAAGATTATTTTTAGGCATAGTTCTTGGAGTTCAAACAATAGAGGAAACAAGAGATGCAAATCTGTCTTGGCTTAAAGGGATTTACAACAAGCGTAGTGAAATGGGCGACTTTGATTCGACACAAAAATTACAATACTCTGTTGTAGAAAATATGCTTAATGAAAAACAGACCTACATTGACCATTCGACTATTGAATCGTTAACCAAACTTGAGGAATTTTGTATTGTATACTGGGGCTACAAGAATGGAATATTCTTATTTCATAGCCCAGAAAAAACATATTCTTTAGTTGAAAATGAAATTATTTCTAGATTTACTTTACAAAATATAGAATCTTTTGATGAATCACTGTTAGCATTTGTCTACTATTCTGTAAGCAACATCGTCATTGATACTACGGTATCATCCCTAATGTCAGTAAGTCATATTTCAAAAATATTACAAAATTTTGAGAGTGCTATGAAACGATGGATATTCAACGAAAACAAGAAATGGAGAATTGATAATGAAAAAGATGTTCAGAGCATACTATACCTAATTCTTAGATCGGTTTTTGAAGATGCTCAATATGAAGAACCCACAGACAAATTTGGTCATGGATGGTCTGTAGTAGATTTGAAAATTCCATCCCTAAAGTTGTTAATAGAGGTAAAGTTTGCAAGACAGTCAAGTGATTTCAGCAAAATTGAAGATGAAATCAAGATAGATAGTGTAGATTATGTAAAATCCACAGACTACAAAAAAATAGTTGTTTTCATTTATGATAACAGTTCAAGTGTGCAAGATCATGAAACTACTAAAAATGCAATGAAAAAAATAGATTCAATCGAAGATGTTGTTATTGTCTCAAAGCCTTCTCATATAACATAGTCAAATCTTTGTTGGAAGTCCAGCATCCTTTAGTCGTTTAAGAATTTCTTTACGAGAAGGTGCATTGGATATAGAACCATCTTTCAATTTTTTCTGAATTTTTTCTTGTTTTGCACCGCATTTTGCACAGTCATTTTGTACATCTTCTCTTTCTTTTGATTCATGTGTAGATCTTGCCTTTTTACCTGCTACACTGCTAGACAAGTTTTGATTCTTTATTGGAAAAATATGTTTGATTACAATAATTCCTTTACCACAGAAGGGGCATTCAATTTTTTCTAAACGGTCTCTTTCAAATGTACCATAAGACATGGATAGATTATGGTAAGATAAGATTAAGTCCTTAATTGTTGTCAATAATCAAATATCAAGAACCTTCCAATCTGAAAGGTCACTAGGGTCATATTGATACTTTTTGTTGTCATTATAACGCCAACTACCATTTACATAAATCAAAATTCCTCCCCATAGTTTTTTCCCTTTTTTGTTTTGGGCCAGAATGTATTTTTGAAGGCCGTCTGCACGGGTGCCAGCATCTTTGGCAGTAATACCACTTTTTGTATCAAACAAACCAATAGTTCCATCTTTGAACATAACTATGAAATCAACATAAAATCCTCTTTCAAAATCACTTTCATCTTTATACAAAACAGCAAAATATTTGATTTCACTTTCTCCATTCTTAAACCACCATTTTACTTTGTTGGATTGTGATAGTAATTTCATGAAATCTTTCTCTGGTTGACTGGGATTTTTTAGATAAGTTGGTTCCATTATTGAATTAGAATAACTGGTTTTTTTGTATCTACTATTATAACTAATAATTATTGGAACTTCCCAATTTGCTATTTCTTTTATTTCTCTTTTTTCACTTAACTGCTTAACTACAGTTGTTTTGTAATGTTCCTTTGATAGATTAATACAATCAACAAACGCTTGTACATTCTCTTTTCCTAAAACAATTTTTTGTGCAGTTGGATCAAATTTTTCAATGTTACATTCTTTCTTTAAGAATTGGTATAGAGAAGTTTTCATTCTATCGCTTGAATCACGCGGTGCGAAAGGAGTACAATTAGAACTTATGAAATTATCAAATCGTCTCTGTAATTCATGGTCTGTTAATTGGACATCAACAGTTCCTTCATGTTCAATTTCACCTGTTTTATCGATGTTTACGATTTTCCCATCTGCTATTACTGGGCTAACTATCTTAGATGGGCTTAACTTAATTTTCTCTTTAAGACCTGTTTTAGAAGCAGATTTCATGAATATTTTAGCAAATTCACCAGATAGTCTAGTTCTTTCTCTCTGTCTTTTGAGATAAATAGAATTCAACTCAACATTAGAGTAGAGTTCTGGTCTTCTCTTTGCCTCGTTTACTGTAACATAATCTTTAACAAAATCTTCTGTTATCTCTATGTTCTCTAAATTAGTAAAAACAAAGCCCCTGTTTAGTTCATCGTGTTTTAGATAGTGTTTTTGTTCTGGCATCCTCATAATCCTTCCAATTGTTTGAATTGTAAATGTGAAACTTTTCGATTCTCTAAAAATAACTAATATTGATGCTCTAGGACAATCCCATCCTAAAGCAATGGCTTGTTTGAAAACTAAAACTTCAACTTCATTATCATTTTTTTCTATATTTGGTAAAGTATCAGATTTGTCTTCGGATAACCAGATTGCTAATTTTCCATTTTCTTCAGTAATACCAAATTTATTTTTGAGAATTTTAACAACTTGTTCTTTTTTATCTTCTAAGCCTTCTCTTTTGTCTGGAAGTTGAATTAAAACTAGTGGATTTACATTAGATTTTTCTGCATGATACATTTTTAGTAATTCTTCACGTTTTTTCAACGATTGTTCTATTACTAACTCATCTGCACTTTTAGAACCAATCTTAATGCTCTTAAATTCAGGATTAACTGCAATTTCTGTCTTTATCATCTCTTCTTCTTTAACATCACTAAGATTCACTTTTACAATCGCTGAAACATCTTCTTTTAGATGAGGTGTTGCTGAAACTTCAAAAGTTATTTTAGGAGATATGATTTCGATTAATTCTTTTGATTTCTCAGAACTTGCAGTATGATGACTTTCATCAATTATTAGAATTATTTCTCTGCCTTCTTCTTTGGTATTTTTTATAATATTATTTAGATTGTTATCTTGTTCATTATCTCTAACGTAAATATTGATATCTTTCTTGTTTATGCTGTGCCAATTAATGAAGAGAATTTCATTTTCGCTTAATTTTTTATCTTGTAAGTCATCAAAATAAGAGCAATGTAATGTCTGGTCAACTTCGTAAAACCTTTCTAATTTGTCTTTACTTTGATCGTGTAGTTTTCTTACAGAAATCCAAATAAAGGAAAATTTGTGCTGTTTTTGGGATTTTACGAATCTTTTTAGGAATTCTGCCATTATGATGGTTTTGCCAGAGCCTGTAGGAGCCTGAAATACACAAATTTCATTTTCGTGTGATCTGAGAAGATTTTCTGAATTTTCTAAAAGTCTTTCTACGGCATTTTCCTGATAATCTCGTAATACAATCATTTGAATATCCTCCTATACACGTTTAGTATAACTTGTGGTATAGGTTTTAAATTAACGAGTTCCAAAACATCTTCAAATTCTTCTTCTCTTGCACTCTCATCTAACGAAAAAACATAAACGTTGATTTTTTTACCTGATTTCTTTACTTCTTTTTTGAATGCATCAATTCCATTATCATCATAAACTATACCCAAATAGTCACCGTCATTATTTTTAAAAATTTTAAAGAATTTTCCTGCTTTGACATCATTAAAACAATTTTCTTTTAAACAAAGCATTTCTGTTGATTGGTCTACTAATTTTTTCTTATTTTTATCAGTTGGTTCTCCCTCTACAAACGCAGTTTTAAAATATTTTAAACTATCTTGAAAGCCTGTTATTTTTACACCATCCATATTTTTGTATCCTTTCAAACATTTTTCAATTCTTGGATAACAAACATCTGTACAAATATTATTTTCATTATTAGTGCAAAGAATAAATTTTCTATTTCCATCATCTTCATTATTTAATTCCAGCAATGCGTGTGCGGTTGTTCCAGAACCTGCAAAAAAATCTAATATTATTGAATTTTCATTACTTGCTATTTCTATTAATCTCTTAATAAGACCGACAGGTTTTGGAAATTTGAATTTTTCATCACCATTAAAGATATCTTTGAGTATTTCAGAACCAGATTTTGTTGATCCTACATCACGAAGCACTGTTTTAGGATTAACAATAGTTCTTTCTTTTCTATATCTAAGAACACCATTACGATTAAAATAAAATTCAAGAACTTTTTGTCCTTTTGTATCTATTGTTTCTTTTCCTGAAAACCATTGCTCCATCTGTCTTTTTTGTGCCCAGCCTGCTTCCAGAGTAACCTTATGAAGCAATTTCTTGTTTTTACAAATCATTTTTCCTGATACTAACCTTGTAGTTTCTGCACCTCCCCATTGGCCTTTTAATTCACTTCCGTTATCAGCGTCCCATCTAGTTCCTGCTGGAAAGGTAAATTTACTGGCAGGGTTTTTACGACTAATTATCTTTAATGCAGAATGATCAATTATGCCACCTCCGCCTGAGAAATTATCAAGTATGTCTTTATTTTTTGCATATGCCAGAATATATTCATGTGATCTTGTAAAATGGCCTGCTTGAGTTCCTGTACTAAGATCCCAAACTAGTACTGATAATAGATTCTTTTCTAGAAAAACCTCATCACATAGAAGTTTTAATTGTGAAATTTCATTATCGTCAATCGAAATAAAAATTACGCCAGAATTTTTCAAAAGATTTTTTGCTAGTTTCAATCGTTTATTCATAAAAGAAAGCCATTTGCTGTGTCGATAAGCATCTTCCTTATCGACAATTTTATCATTATAACGAAAGGTATCACCGTTTCCTGTATTGTATGGAGGATCAATGTAAATTATGTCCACATTTCCTTTGTGGGTATAGTTTAAAACAGAAAGTGCGTGATAGTTATCTCCTTCAATCAGAATGTGTGTAGAAGATTTTGTTTTAGATTTAATTTCTTTATTTTTTACTTCTTTTAGAACAGGAAGATTTCCTTGTGCCTCTCTATCAAATTTTTCTTTAGTTTTTTCTTCGTCCCAAACTATGCCATACTTCTTTCTTTTCTTGAGTTTCTTAATTTCTCGAATTAAATCATTCTTTGACCAGTCTTTGAAATCCCCGTTTGTTTTATTCACTCATAACACACCCGTCTCTTAATATCTTGATTGAACAGATTAAAAGCATACCTTAACACTACACAAATTCTCTTTATTGTCACTGTAAAATAACAACTAATCACCCAACTGACCTACCCAATAGGGTAACCCAGTAAGCCTCGCAAATGCTTTTCTTTAATCGCTACAAAAATTTCTACAGATGAGTATGATGGAACAATCCCTAGAACAATTGAAAAGGAAACGAAACATGGATTCGAGTTTAGAGTTTCGGGATTGTAACATGCAGTCAACAGTATTGAAAACTTCAATCGATGAAAGGATTCTATTGGTTCTTTCTACAGATTGGGGCAAATGTACTTCGCAAATTGCTAGAGAGGCAGGAATATGCAAATCCACAGCAACTATGCACCTGTGGAAATTATGGGGGTTAGGAGAAGTAGTAAATTCCGAAAGTGGGAGACAATTACTCTGGAAAATACATAGTGATTGATCCCTAGATACTAGAATCCCCATCAATACGACTAGACGTGTCTATGAAAATCTATGTCACGAAAAGGAGGAGAGATAAGAAAATGGATAGAACATCACGAATACGGAGAAATCATAATTCTCTGTCTTTTTGGTATAGCAATTCTCTCCTTACTAACAGTCCTTGGATGGGCATACTTTGTCATTGACATCGAATTTGGAGTTGATAGAATCAAAGAAACTATCTTTAGAGTATGGGAGATGATGATAAATGAAGTCGGAAGGTTACCACAGAATTGATAAGAAAATCAAAAGAAGGTTGCTAAAGTGGTTAGGCTGGCTATTTAGTGCTGTTATCGTCCTCTTCTTACTCATATTCGGTCTCCTCTTTTTAGCCATCGGCATAGAACTTGATGAATTTCTTCTTTTCATGTTTGATGTGACAAAAGACGTTGGTACCGTCGTTATAGAAAATTTGGTAAATGTTACCGTTGGTGGTTAGATGGAATTAGAAGACGATAAGGAAAAACTGAAAAGTATTTTCCGTTGTGAATTGGATGGAAAGCGTTACTATTCAGAATCTGTCGAGTGCACTAACTGTAAAAGAATTTGTTGTCTTAACCACATCAAAAACTTTCACGACGAAGAGAAAGGATTTGATTATGCTTTATGTTCAGAGTGTTATCCCCTAAAGGAAAAAGAGATAGAAGAAAAAGAAAGAAAGGAATACATCGAGAAGGCTAAGATTATTCTCTATCTTCTTGTTGCCTTCACTGTAATTGCATTGGTGTTTAGATATGCTAGATAATGTTTTCAAAAACGACATGACAAAAGCACTAGAAAAGGCAAAATGTACTCTAGTTTCAACATTAAATATTGCATGGAATGATGAAAATAAAGTTCTTGTAGTTATAGAAAAAAGACAAAACAGTTACGATATTCATGCAATTAGAATTTATCTTGTAGAAGATAAAATGCACAAAGTAAGTGCATCTGCAACAACTGACAAAATATCATCTCTTGGAAGCGTTCTAGCAACAAAAATACACAATGTAAGTGTCATGCAAGGTAAGGGGTCAAGAGTCAAAGACCCACATACATGTCTTGAGGTTTTGTTTACAGTTGATGAATATGAAGAAGAATCTACCCTAATGCCGATTGTTCCTATGCAAGAACTAAACCAATATCCAACGGATGGGGGACTATTCGGATATGTCTGCGATCCTTATCTGAATCCCACAAAAACCCCACTTTACATCACGCCTGAAATGGTCTTACATCATATCATTGTATCAGGGTCTACAGGATTTGGCAAGACATCCATTCTATTTAGAATCATTACAGAACTCAACAAAGAAAACATCACCGTATTGGTTCTCACCCCTGAGTCCCATCTACAAACATGGAAATCCTTGGCTAATTCTATTGAGATAGATGAGGAAGTAAGGGAAGGAAAAGTAAACATTCTCAACTTATCCTATGCCAATAATCTCAAAGAAGAGTCTAGCAGGATACTCAAAGAACTGATAGATAATTACTCAACTCTTGAAGAGACAAGAGGTGTAAGACTAACACTTGTTATTGATGAGTCTGAACAGTTTGACCAAGAAAGGATAGAAGAATGTGTTAGGACGTTAAGGAAATTTGGAATCGGTGTAATAGTAGTTTCTCACAAGTTTACAGGTGATGGAGGCGTTAACGGTAGTATACGTGCCAACGTAAACACTCACATCTCTACTCAAACGGCATGGGAACCAGATATACAAGAGATGAGAAAGTACCAGCCGAAGAAAGGTTCTGATTTTGCAGGAGTTCTTCGTGTAGCACCTAGAGGATTTTGTGTGGTTAGAAGCAGTTTCCTTAACAGGGGGTTACCCACCCCCTGCAAGGTGCTTAGAGAATACGAAAAGTTACAGTATGTTGAAAGTAGTTCTTTTGATTCATTACCAAAGGTAACAGGTGACCAAACACATGAAAGAAAACGTACGGTTCTTGATGTTATACGACGTAATGCTGGAATTACCGCCGAAGAAATAATGCTCCAACTGAAAATTCCAGAGAAAGAAAAGAGGTCATTATACCGTACGGTTAGGTATCTAGAAAATGAAAATCTCGTAATAGTAACTACGGGAGACAAGAATCGTAAACATTACACAGTAAGATAAGGGGGGTGTTTGACTGTCAATGACAGTCATTGTCACTGTCAAACACCGTCAAACAGAAGAGGTGAGATATGATGAGGCCAAAACTAATGGTACTTTGGCGATGTAATAATCCGTACTGTCCAACCATAGGAGAAGCGACCGAACCTTTGGCAGTCGACTATTCTACAGTAGATTACAACATAGCCAAATGCCCTCGTTGTGGGGAATATACTCTGGAAAAAATCAAGGAAGTTTGGACTTCAAGCCTTGATGATGAGGAAATATAATGAAATTGGGAGAGAGGATCGAAGAGTTCAGTGCTGAGAGAAAAATAAGTTTTGATGGAGAATGTTACCATCTAAGACTTCCAATAGACATAATGAAGACTGTACGAAAATACGTTGAAAACATCTTAAATGTTCATTGGAGTGGTATTTGGAAAAATGATGACTGGTTATATGTTGTTCTTGGTTTCAAGATGAAAGAGACTGTAAAAGAAACAAAATCAGAAAAAATAACTGTTAAACAAAATGATGATGGAGATTATGTTGTT
Source organism: uncultured Methanosarcinales archaeon (assembly GCA_964344235.1). GTDB lineage: Archaea > Nanobdellota > Nanobdellia > Woesearchaeales > GW2011-AR9 > CAYFMJ01. The sequence goes on from CAYFMJ010000016.1 coordinate 13,130, forward strand.
CTAAAAGATAGTTATGTCAATGTTTACGAAAGAAGAACTAGATGAAGTCTTGAAAAGATTTGGGTCGAGGTTCAAGCATATTGAACCCCATGTTATTCTAATTCTTTATGCTTATTTCAAAATGGAAGCACTAAAAGAAATGAAACAATAGTTTCATTTCCTCTGTGCAACCATTATGGCGTGTTCTTTAAGAGGAGGAGAGAGGTTTGGATGTGCATTTTTCATTTGTAAAATCTCGTTAAGTTTCTCTTCTATCATTTTCTTAACAAAATTTTCTAGAGAATCTGGTTGAGAAAACATTTGTGCTGTTGCGTTTGCATCAATAGTTCTTTGTTGTTCTATGTCCATAGGATTGTTTTCATCAAGTGGCTTTGTACATTTTTGACAAACTACTGAGGTAACACCGTTCATGTGTTCACAGTTTTTACATATCTTTGGTTTTAACAAACTTTCAACAGGTTTCTTCTCTCTTTTTATTCCATAAAATTCTAACAGAGGGTCTTCGACATCCTCACCACTAAGATGAAGATAGACTTTCCACATCTTTGAATCTCGACCCCAGCCCATGATTTGGTTCATTGTAGCAGGGTCTTTCTTAAGGATACGGTATAGTTTGGTGGCTCCGAGATGACGGAAACTATGTGGGTTTGCTCTTGCTTTTACTCCTGCAATTTTGGCGGATCGTATTAACATCATTCTAAACTCGGCATAGTCCATTGGTTTTCCATAGTTACCACCACGAAGTTTAACAAACAGGTAGGCTTCGGGATTATCCTTGTCAGGATGTTCAAAATTCAGATAGTTGTCAATAAACGGGGCAGAAGCAATCAATGGAATGGGCCTCTGTCCTGTTTTTCCATCTAAAAGGATCATGTAGCCATATTTCCATTTCTTGAGATGTTTTATTTGGGGAGGGCCTATTTCTCCTATCCTGCCACGACTGTCAGCAAGTGCCATAATGAACGCTTTGTCACGGTGATATTTCTGGACTTTAACCATTTTTATAATATCTTCTTCGGTGAGATCAATCCAAGGATATTTTTTTTCGTCTCTGCTTCTAAGTTTAATCCATTTTACACAGTCTGGATATTCTTCTCCTCCATTAAGCCACTTGTAGAACTTCTTTGTTCCAACTTTGTAATGATACTTTGTTGCTTCTGCACATTTGTACAGTTCTATCGTTTTTACAAGTTCTTTTATGTCTCTCTTGCTTGCTTTTCTAAAATCTTTTTTCATCCACTTTCCGACTTTCAATAAACTGAATGCATGTCTTGTTGTTGTAGGAAAAGCAAGTGGACTTCCGTGTCCTGCTCCGTCAATCCTACAGTCATCTAAGAAGTCTAGTATTAACTTCCTGTTTTGTTTTGTAATCTCATCGTTTTTCTCGATGAGTTTTCGTGCACCCTCCAAACGTTTTTCATAGTTGTAGATGTCTCTTTTCATAACACTACCTCCGACCGTACGGAATTACTTTTTAGTAGTCCTATTGATTACTTGTATTCGCTTTCCTAAAAACAAAACCCGTACGGTTGTTCCGTACGGTGACATTTCGTTAATTCAGAAGGTTAGTACACCAAACTTGAGTATTGGTGGACCGGCCGAACATTCTATGTTAAGTTCACCTTACTGACATAGTACGGTTTTGTTTTTTACGACGAAACCAATAGGCCGTACTGTTTCCGTACGGTCTTTCTAAGTAATTTATTGAATGAGAAAGGATTTATGTTTGAAACCGTACGGTTTTCAAGAATTTTATTCCGTTAGTTTTCGATATTTCTTTTGCAGTTTAATGTATTCCTCTATAACGTCGTGACAATCTCTGCAAACCATTACCTTCTTTCGTATTTCTTTATCATGGTGTTCTGTAAGCGGTTTATCTTCTTTACAACAAGGACATTTACCCCATCCACCCATGAAAATAGGATCAAAACCAATGATTTAACAATTTTCAGAGAATCATGGATTTTCCAATAATTCTTTATGTTCATTAGGATCAAGATAAACTAACATAATCTCATTAAGAATCGGTTTACATCTGCCAAGAAAATAATCGTACATTTTTCGGTCAGTAAGAACCATGTATTTTTTATTTGCGTATGCTCTGCTTAATAAAAAACAATCTCCCAAGATTGACTCATAAGCCACGTTTGCCTTATCATGTTTACTTGATTTTACCATTCCAATAATTTCTCTTTTATCTGGTTCACCTTCGGTATGTCCATACAAACCTGTTAATTCCATAAAGTATGGATTGTTCTTGTAGTGAGTAATCTTACCGTGTGTTTCTTCATATTGTTTTATTTTAGAATTTAATTCCTCAATTTCTTTTCTGTTAGGTTGAGATGTAATATCAAATTCAAAACCATACATACTATTATTTTCATCCCAAAACCAAACCCTGTCTTTTGTTAATTTGATGCCGTCATTTTCTTTACTGCACCATCGTCTAGACATTTCTTCTTTTTGCATCCAACTTAATTCGTCCAACGTTGATTTATTACCAAATCCTTAGAAAAAGATTCTGTAAAACCTATCAGTTGATTATTTGTAGGAATTACGAATGGTTAACTGTAGATTTGAACCCATATCAATGATGATTCTTAAATTGAATTAATTGTTAGGATTGTAAGTTGGAATACCACTGGATAGAATGGGAAGATTACGACAGCGTAGAGCAAAAATCTAGAAGAAAATGTGTTATTCTTGAGAAGGAAGTAGTTTTTGATGAACAGAAAATCAAACTATCAAATATTACAATTTCAGAGTTTGCAGTTTACGGTTTATCTGATATTCAAAAACAGAATGTTGAGAGTTGGATAAAAAAATGGAAAGAAAGAGGTGGTAAATGGAAATGGTATGATCGTCCCAAACCCGATATCAAAATTTTGGATAATGATGAACTTCTTTTGCAAATTGAAACGCTTTTCACAAATGAACCAAATCATGAGAAAGGTTTCTACTCTTACTACGGCATTGGCATACTAAAGAGTAAATTCACAGAGGAAGAGTTCCAGAAGATGATTCCAAAGAGTGCATTAAGAACTTTTAGAGAGTATGATATAACAGACACTAAGTGGCGTAAACTACCAACACACGACTCAAGCAAACGTCAAGGTTTTCTTGGTTTCATAGTCGACGACAATCTTGAGATGACACACTATCCTGTTTTGTTCAACTTTGATGAGTTTGCACATACTCACATGTTTCTTTCTGGAATGACAGGTAGTGGAAAAAGCATAACAGGTTTTGACATAGCAGAAGAAGCGTTAGATAACAGTATCCCTGTTTTGGTTCTGGATTACTATGGAACATGGACAGGTTTTCTTGAACCTTGTAATGACAAGAATCTTTTGAAAAATTATTTTGTATTTGGAATGGGAAAACCAAAATCATACGAAGGAGCAATATACACTCCGTCATCAGATGTTGGTAAACCGCTAAACATGAATCTGTTAGCAAAACCACCGACTGATGACCAAAGCAAACTACAACAATTCGCTATAGAAGCATCTTTAATTATACAACAGTTCTGCGATCTTACCAAAGACGAAAGACTTGCAGTAAGAGCGTGTATATTTGAAAAATGGAAAGAAGGGCAAGACCTCAACTACAAAACCATTGCCGATGTTGTTGGAAATGACAAGACTAAGATGAGACTTGAGGAATTACTGGCAGTCTCTTACCTCTTTGAAGGGGAAAGACCAAAGATTAATGACCTGTGGAAAGATGGAGAGATTTCTGTAATTTCGTTCGATGAAATGCGTTCAGAAAAAGCAGAGATGTTCACTGCGTACTACGTACTTCGAGAGTTGGTAAACTGGTCTGATTCACTACCAGATTCTCCAAATAAAATCAATCTTTTAGTCGTAGTGGAAGAAGCCCACAAGTTTACCGAGAAAAATGTATGGGCCATGATGGATACGGCAGTAAAAACACTGAGAAAGAAAGGTATCGGATTGCTTTTCATCACAACAGGAATTACAGATCTTGAAGGCATTAGAGGAAATACAAACTTCAAGACGTACATGAAAACGGAATATGATAACGATATTGATAGGATTGGCAGAGATATTGGAGATTACAAATCACTTATGAAAATTTTGCCTGCTGGAATGGGGATTATCAAATATCCTGACTTTGGAATACCTGTGATAACACAATTCAGACCATGTTATCATAGACCAACAAAACTTACTACTGAAGAGATAAGAGAGAAGACGCATAATGAATAGATTTTATTCTATTACTACGTCTATTGTTTTTTCTTCTTTTGATGCCTTTTCCCAAGGTTGTTTGTAAATTAGTTTAATTGTAGTACGTCCTTTTTTGATAGCCTGAAATACAAATACATCATTTCCACCTGAACCTTTTAGGGAAGACAAGGCACGAAACTTCTTGTTTAACAACTTTAGAGTAGCATTATCATGAACTTCTTGCCACATATAACCTCCACTAGGATGAGCCTTTAATTCTATCTCAAAGTTACTTCCTTGTGAAACATGTTTTAGTTCAGTTTGCTCCAATAACATCACGCTTCAATACCAAACATTTGATATCTAATGCCAATTCCACATTCTCTAAATTTGATTTTAAACCATCCACTTTCTCCCCATCTTGTACCCCAACTATTTTTACAAATCCAATATTTTTCTTCATTATTGTAACCTACAATTACTATAGCATGAGCACCTCTATAATTTCCAATTGCATGTTCAAAAATACCTCCTGTATAACCACGTATGAAATCATCATAAACATCCATTCCAACAACCGCAGGTCCATGATTAGCAATCCAACTTTTCATGTCATCCTCAAGAAAAATTTCTTGCCAATCTTTAATTTTCGTTAATCTATTTTCCCAGTCTTTACACCTATCTTCACAAGGTTTTTCTTCTGGTGGATCTGGCCAAGGAAAACAATCTTCATCTGTTATACCTTGAATTTTTGCAAAATTAAGTGCTGGATCTTCATGCCAACCTTCTTCCCAATTTCCACCACCACAAAAGAACAAAAATGCCTCAGACAGGTCTATGGAAAGATTTGGTTCGTTTTTCTTTATTTTATTTAACGACTCGATAGCACCAACACAAGCAAACGCTACACAAGCATTACTTGCACCTTGATTTTTTACAGATGTCATCCAGTCATTTCCTTCTTTATTACGCCAATCTATTTGAGGTGGTATTGGTGGAGGTGTTGGAGGTGCCGCTGCTGCGGCTGCCTTCTTTTTACGCTCAAAAAATATTCCTCGTTCTGCTGTAACTCTAAGACCTAGATATCTTGATAATTTTTCTTCTGGAATTGCTGATAAACCAGTATCGCCCACTTTCCATTTTAAATCAAGTAACTTGACTACTGATTCTATCTTCGATAAAGTAATTTCCAATAGTACATAAACGTAATAATGAAACTTAACTTTATCTTAAATTAATACTTAAAAAATTAACAATTGTAAGTTCTGAATTCGTATTTATAATTAAGTTCACCAATTCAAACGAATTTTATGGAAAAAAGAAGGTTGAAGGTTGGAGAAACAGAAGAAATTTCATTTAAGACGTGTAGTGATGGCGGTTTTAGATGGCAGGTAAAATACGATCCAGATTATGTAGAAATTCAACAATATACCAAGCCTTCTGGTAAGGGTATTGGAGGAGCAACTCTTAGCGAATTTCACATAAAAGCAAAAACAAGAGGCAAATTTTCTATTGATTTTTATCATTGTAATCCTTGGTTGGGGCACGAATCTTCAACAGAACATAAAACAATCGATTTTGAAGTTGAAGAATAATCTAACCTAATTCGCCAACGATTATCGTTGTTTTACCATTTTTCTGTATCTTGACAACCAATTTCAGAATTTAATGAATTGTTAAAAAAAGTGGGAGTAAGCACGTTCCCCCAGTCTCGACGGACTCCTCCAAGCCCGTTAAAAATAAAGATCTTAAAGATTATAGTTTATAC
>CAYFMJ010000017.1:0-8525 GCA_964344235.1 uncultured Methanosarcinales archaeon
TTTAGAATAAATACGGATTAATTTACAAATAATGTCTTTCCGACTTTTATTCATTGTAAAAACTGAGCTTAACGTTGCAATTATCCGAAGTTACGTTTTCCCTCGTGGAACGACCGAAGGGAGTGGAACAGAGCTGGAAAACGGAATTTGGAGAAATGGCGAGCCGAGCCATTTCTCGGATAATTGCTGTTAAATACCCCGACCAGAATTTTTATCGACCGTAGGGAGAATAAAAATGGCGGGAGAGCGCAGCGTGGTCAAGGTTTAAATTCCGAAGGAATATTAAACCGCAGAAGTTTTTGAATTACTTATTAATCCGAGGCGAAGCCGAGTCATACTGTCCGAAGGACGAGGGGGATTTTCATTCTAGCGAACACCGTGAGCCATCAAGAAATAGTATCAAGGGACACTCTCATACACATCTAAGAATTGGGGGCAAACATTATAAAGATTAGAGTTTCCTAGCATTAAATGGAAGAGGGAAAGAAGTTTGAGGTGGAATTTAAACAGACAGCTAAAGGATTTTGGTATATTGGTTCTTTAAAGTCTGGAGCAGATAGTGTTGAAGAATTAGATAAGTTTGTAGATTCAACTGTTAAATTTCTCCATACAAAAATGGATAAAGTGAACAAGGGAGATTTCAAACCAGCAACACCCGAAATTATTTTGAATAGTGATGAAAGAAGATTATTTGAAAAATTAAGAAGTATGAGAATGGATTTGGCAAGAGGCGAAAATGTCCCGCCGTATGTAATTGCTCATGATTCTGTTTTGAAGAATATCGCTAAATCCAAACCGCTAACTAAGGAAGATATGCTTAAGGTTGATGGTGTTGGAGAAAAGAATTTTGATAAGTATGGAGTTTACTTCCTAAAAATTATTAGAAGCACTATTTCAAGCGAATAAAATGGCATCAAAAATACCAGATCAGGATAAAGCACTTGTTGTTTTTGAAGATAAGAAAATCAGAAGAGTTTGGTACAAAGATGAATGGTACTACTCAGTTATTGATGTAGTCCAAGCTTTAACAGATTCCTCAAATCCCAGAAATTACTGGAATATGCTCAAAAGTAGGGAATTAGAGCATGAAGTTGATCTGTACACAATTTGTGTACAGTTGAAAATGCCAGCCCCTGATGGGAAATTAAGAGAAACAGACTGTGCTAATACAGAAGCAATGCTGAGAATTGTCCAATCTATCCCATCTCGTAAGGCAGAGCCATTTAAACGCTGGCTGGCTAAAGTTGGATATCAACGAGTTCAGGAAATTGAAAATCCGGAACTGGCTCAAAAGCGTATGAAGGAGATATACAAAGCCAAAGGATATTCTGATGATTGGATAGAAAAACGAGTGCGTGGAATCGCTATAAGGGATGAATTAACAGACGAATGGGATAAAAGAGGAGTAAAAACTCAAAAAGAATATGCCATTTTAACTGCTGAAATCTCAAAAGCAACTTTTGGCATGACTCCAAGCGAATACAAGAAATTTAAGGGCTTGAAAAGGCAAAACCTACGAGATCATATGAACGATTTAGAACTAATCTTTTCAATGTTAGGAGAAAGAGTTTCCACCGAAATTACAAGAAACAAAGACGATAAAGGTTTTGACGAAAGCAAAAAGGCTGCCAAAGAAGGCGGAGAAGTTGCAGGAAACGCCAGAAAAGATGCAGAGCGAAGAATCGGAAAACCCATTAGTACCAGTGAGAATTATCTTTCTGAACCTGAAAAGAAGAAGAAATTAATTAAGAAAAAAGAATAATCTTATTCTGGAAATAATGCTTTATGTGTTTCTTCATCAACTGTTTGGAAACTAGGTCCATGATACCCAAGAATTTCAAACCATTGATCAAAGTCAATATCCCATGTTCTTGGATCAACAATTCCAGTAATCTTTCTTCTGGCAATTGTATAATCACTACGACCATCTCTTATAGCATCAGTAAAAACGCTTAACGGTTCACTATATCTTGTTCTTGATGCTTCCCTATAGAGAAACTCTTCTAATCTTCCTGCATGAATGCCATAGGCATCAGAAATTATGTAAATTGGAATTGAGTCCATATCAAATGCCGGGAAAAATTCTAAATGTGCTTTATCAACTTCTAAATCTCTTTGTATTTCATAATTTGGAAAAGGCCATTGTTCTAATTTTGCTCCTAAAACTCTTCCCACCGCAATTGCTTGTTGGAATCCCTCATTGTTAATACCTGACTGATAATGTCTATCATTAGGATTTTTGGCAGGATTCTCATCTTCTAAACTTCTTCTTGAAGAATCTAGATACCAATGATAAGCCATAATACTTCCAACTAGCATCCCAAACTCTTTTAAGTTCGTTTTTTCTTGCAGGTTTAGTTTATTCATTTTAATCACTATACGATAGATAATTTAGATTATATTTAAAATTAACTGCTTGTTTTTCTGAAATTTGCGTAAAATATTTAAATAATACTCCTATTTATCAAAATATGGCAAGAAAACCTGCAGAAGTTAAAGCGCCAGAAAGTAAGAAAGAACTTAAATTGGATAAAAAAGATAGAGAAATCATCAATATCTTAACAATTAATAGCAGAACTCCTCTTTCACAAATTGCAAAATTTCTCAAAACGAGCACAGAAGTAATAAATTATCGCTATAATAACTTGAGAAAAAATCTTCTCGTTACTGATGTTTTTGCAATTGTAGATCCTAAGATTTTAGGGGTTCATCGTTATGTTGTTTATTTTCAATTCCATGCACTTTCTCAGGAAAAGATGAAAATGATTATTGATGATTTTTTGAAGAATAAATATGTTAATTGGGTTATTGAAACAGGTGGGAAGTGGGAGCTTATTTTAATGTTTGAAACAATTTATGAAGAAAAGTATGATGAGATTTTAGAGAGCATAATTTCTCCAATTAAAGAATTTTTGAATGATCATATGGTTGCAAGTGTAAAAAATTTTGTTCATAAAAGCCCTCGTTATATTCGTGATCTTAAAAGAAAGAATTTTTACAAAGGGAAGATTAGATTTCCATATGATAAAGAATTAGACAGCAGGAAGAAGGAAGAGTATAAGTTAGATGAAAAAGAAGTCTTGCTTTTGAAGGATTTACACGAGAATTCAAGACTTACTTTAACAGAATTAGGTAAGAATCTAAAACTTTCCAGAGATTCAATTGATTATCGGATTAAGAAGATGATTAAGGCAGGAATAATTAAAGGGTTTATTCTTCGTTTAAATTATCATTTGCTTAATTATCAATATACGACGATAATGTTAAAGTTGCGAACAATTTCACAGAAACGGAAGCAGGAGTTCTTGAATTACATTTATGATGATGAGCGTTTTTATGCTTTAATGGAACAGATAGGGACATGGGATTTAAGTCTAATGATGTTTTTTATAGACGCTAAAGATTTACGTGATTTTCTAATTTCTATCAAGGAAAAATTTAGCGATGTTATTCATTCCCACGAGTCAGTTATTCATTTTGATCAATATTATTATACGTATCTTTGTGAAGGTGTAGTGAATGAGTTACTTGAGAAACACAGTAAGAAAAAGTAGCTAGTGCCCCCAATTCATTTCAGTTAAAGTGATCAAGTGCGTAGCACCCTTTAGAGAGTGTCCCATTCCAATTTAGAAAATCCCCCTCATTTTTTTAGTAATTCAAAAATTGTATTTAACATCGGGCTTATACGAAGTTGCGTAGCGAAGCGGAGCAATTTGGGAAAATGGCTCGGCTCGCCATTTTCCGTATAAGCCCTGTTATCTGCCCCGACGACTGAAAGGAGGAGAGCGCAGCGTGGTCGAGGAGCGAAGCGACGAAGAAGTTGAAAATAAGTCCGTCCACAGAATTAAAGGGGCAATTTCTTATTCATTCTTTTAGGTCGCCATACAGAAAGAGAAAGTTTTATTTAAAGTGAAAATCTGTTAGAATAATATATATGTCGTTCGATAATGTTAAGAAAATGAAAACAGAACTAAATTCAAAAAAGGATTTTGATAGTGTTTTAGCAAACAGCAGACTGCCCGTTTTTGCTGAATTTTATGCTGACTGGTGTGGACCATGTAAAATGATCCAGCCCATTTTTGATGAATTAAAAAGTGCTTTTAAGAACAAGGTGACGTTTGTGAAAATAGATATTGAAAAAGTGAAAGATGTCGCAGAGGATAAAAAAGTTCTTTCACTTCCCACATTAATCTTTTTTTATCAGGGAATGGTTATTGATAGAATTACTGGGTTCAAACAAAAAAGTGAATTAGAAAAATGGCTCAATAAAAACCTGAAAAAAGTTTCTAAATAATCATCTTGGACCTGGTGCAATTGGATTATGTTGCATAGTATTTAAAATGTCGTTTGATTGAATTATGTTTCCAATTAATCTCTCAAATCCGATGCCATATCCAATTGTCATTTTTATTGATGAATCTTTAAGAGAGTTAAAATATTCTCCAAAGATTTCTTTTGGATCTAAACCCCTATCTCTTAAATAAACGCCTACTTGTAGCTCTCTCAATTGTTTTAATGCGATTTTGGGATCACATTCTCGAACTGCGCTACCTATGGTTTCTCCCATTTTCCACATTATAAGATCTGCTGAATAAGTAATCCCATCTTCACGCTGTTTCATATTAAAAAATTTCATTTCTTTGGGAAAATGGGTGACAAAAGTAGGAACAAGATCAAATTTTTCTAAAATCACTCTTTCTTCTCGGATGCCAAAATCATCGCCATGAGCATATTTTTCCCCCGTGGACTCTTTTACCGTTTTGCCATTTTTCACATAATATTTGAATTTGCCGCCCATTTTGTTTAGTAACGCAATGGCTTCTTCGTAGGTTATAACTTTAAATTTAGATTTCACACTTTTTTCTAGTAATTTTATATCTCCACCAAGAATCTGGATTTCTTTTTTATTATCTTTAAGCACTTTTTTAAGAACATGCTTGATTACTTCTTCCTCTTCTTTAATCAGTTGTTTTAAAGCATCATCAGGAGTTGTGGCTTTGACCATTCTCTCTGGTTCAATCAATGTAAATTCAGAAATTCTTCTTCCTGCTTGGGCTGGATCAGGATCATTATGGTCTTCTTCACGAAAGCTGTTATTTACTGTGTAAACGGAAGTACCATTTCCTCTATGGACCATGTTTTCCAATTGAATTTGAGCACTTTGAGATAAATGTGCTTTTCTATTTCCATAGTAAGGAAGCTCAAAAGAAACAAACGGATTTTCACAACTTCCTGCAACATTGACCAGAGAAGATGTTGTAACTTTCAAATATTTTTTTGAAACCAAAAATTCTTCTATTGCCAAAAGAACAGAATGTCTTAATTTAACAATAGAATCCCATCTTTCTTGGTCAAATTTTCCTATGGCAGTTTTGAATGATTTTTTCGTCATAATACTATTCTTAATTTACCATAATTTAATAATATATCGTTTTCATTTTCATTATACAGATTTTCACTTTCTCTATCAATAAATGGCGACCTCTTTAAGAAATTGCCCCTCTCCAAATTAGGACTTATTTTCAATTGCAGATAACATCCGAATTATCAGAAGTTTTGCGGAACGAAGTGGAGCAAAATTTGGGAAACATTCGGGAAATCGCTTGGCGATTTAGGCGAAGCCGACCGAATTTTCCTGATAATTCCTGTTAGTTTCGTTTTCCGCTACGAAGTCCGGAAAACCTGCGTCCGCAGAGTTGTGTTTAAGTTCCAATCAATCCGAGGCGAAGCCGAGACATACTGTCCGAAGGACTGGGGGAGTTCTATTCCAAGCCGAAGGCTCTTTTAGTAAGTGCATCAAGGGGAGTTCCGTTCTATCTTTTGAGCGTCAGCGTTACTTTGAGAACAGGTAGTTAGGGGGACAATTTCGTTCAAAAACGCAACATTTATATATTATTCATTATTATTGAATAATTATTCACTTATACTGAAAATGATACCAAAAAACACAGCAAGCGTGATTAGATATCTGTTGAAAAATATTGATGAGTTTGGTTATAATATTAATCAGATTGCTAAGCTGAATAAGATTAGTGTAGGTAGTGCATTTAAGATTCTCAAAGATTTAGAGAATGATAAGATTATTATGAAAAAGGAAATCAGTAATGCCTCTCACTATAAGTTAAATTTTGATAATCTGGAAACAATCAAATTATGCGAGCTTTTACTTTTAGTTGAAAGACGGAATCTTAAAGGTCATGCAAAGATTTATGCAGATGAAATTGTTAAATTTAAAGATGCTAAATTGATTATTATTTTTGGTTCTGTGTTAAGAAAGAAAGAGTTTAATGATGTTGATGTTTTCTTCCTAACTAATCAAACAAAGAAAGTTACTGATTTTTGTTTGGAAATTTCTAAAGTAAGAACCAAGCCAGTTGTTCCATTGATTATGAAGAAGGAAGATTTAATAAAAGCAATGAAAAATAAGAAAGAAGCCATATTAGGTATGATAAAAGAAGGTGTTGTGCTAAGAGGCGAATCAATATTCATGGAGGTTATCGAAAATGTCAATTCATAAGCAAAAACTTGATTGGTGTTTGGCAAAAGAGAACCGGATGAAGAAGATTAAGCCAAACGATAGATTATCAGAGGAACATATCAATAAAGCAAAACATAATCTTCGTGCTGCTGATTACAATATTAAAGGTGGCTTTAGTGATTGGGGCGTTTCACAATCGTACTATGCAATGTATCATTCTTTGCTTGCTGTTCTTTTCAAGCTTGGTTATGAATCAAAAAATCACGAATGCACAATTAACACTGTGGAATATTTGATTGAGGAAAGAAAGATTGATCTTGATTTGAAAGATATTGCTTTTATCAGAACAACTGAGCAGATGACTACCAAAGATGCAAAATCATTACGAGAGGAGTTTCAGTATGGAACTGAAACCACTGTCAATGAGAAGTTATTGAAGGAATTGTTAGAGAATGCAAAAAAAGTGGTTGAGAAGATTGAAATTGCACTGAGTGAACTTTGATTCAAGATTGTAGTGGCTCTTTCTGATTATATTTTTTCCAAAGATGGTCAAATTGACTGGAGTACGTTTTTACAACTTTTTCTGATTTAATTCTCATCATTATTAAGTCTGGTTCATAGATTATTATAAGGACATTATTTCCAAAAACAACCCACACAATTGGCATATACACTTCTTTTGGAAGCCATGTTACTTGTACATCACAAGTTTTTTCTGCTTCTGCTTTTAGTTTTTGTACTTTCTTTGTTTTTGTAGAAAATAATCTAAATGGACAATTCTTGAACCATCTTTGATACTCAATAGGAAAGGCTTCCTGAATTTGAAAATTGCCAAAGCCTTTCCAGACATCTGGTTTTTCTTTGAGAATTTCTTCTATAACAAGCTTGTATGCTTTTCTTCCACGATACACTTCAAATAATTCTTTTTCTTTAATGCTGCCATATTTTGCTTTGAACTGAGGCATGATTTTATTGATATCTTCTTGAAGGTTTTTGATCCGCTCTAATTCTTTTCGCTTCACTTCTTCAAGAATACTCGGGAGTTTTTCTGGGTTTGTTGGAATGAATAAGCGTTTATTTCCCTCATAAATGTATGTACTTAAGCCAAACTCTTCCAATTTTTCAATAGCATCATACACATTTGCTTTGTATGTCCCTGCACGCTTCGCTATCTTATCAGCGCTCGCTTGACCTAATTCAAGCATAGCAAGATAGACTTTCGCAGAGGTCTTGCTTAACCCAAATTCTTCTAGTAAAGTAACATAGTTTGGCATTTGATAAAGTAGTAGTTATGTACTACTATTTAAATATTTATACTTCACCACATAGTGATTACTATACTAAAGTAATAAAAATGACTCAAACAGATATGGGTGGATTAGGAAACATAGTTAACAAAGCTTTAGTTAGAGCAGGTGCTACTCTAGAACAATATGATGAAGGAAGAGAAAAGCCACCAGTTTTAGTAACACGTCTTAGCGAAGATGAATTGAGTAGAATTAGGGCAATTCAGGATAGATACCATAAAGGAGAAGGCGCAACATATGAAGAATGCATGAAAGCATTTTATGTTCATGCTGAACCTGAAGAAAATGGTGCGTTATTCATTGATTTTCCTGGAAGTCATTATCCAAATGGGTTAGGGCTGGATGTTCTTCCAGCACATACACATCAAGCAGGAAGAGTTGTCGCAAACATAGGAGATGCAGATGGAATATTTCATGTTGTAGATAACTCTGGAAGATATAGGGAGCATGCATTCCAAACAGGAGATATGGTGGCGTTTACGGGAAACCCTCATACATTTACGACAAAAGGTGACCTAAAAGTTTTGGCGTTTCACTTGCCATTTTACGACTTGGAGAAAGATCCACGAGCTTTGAAAATGTATGATGGTGCTTTTGGGAGATAGAAATTGTCCCCCTACTTTTTTCTTTTTTTAGGAACTCCCCTATCAGAAAGATTAAATTTCTTTACGAAGTAAAGTGTAACTTTTAGAACTCCCCATTATATTTTAGAACTTAAACACAATTGAAACTAACATCGG
>CAYFMJ010000018.1:0-8260 GCA_964344235.1 uncultured Methanosarcinales archaeon
CAATTGCAGTACATAGAGACAAGAGCCTAAGGGAGATGAATGTATAATGCCGACTACTGAAGAATTACTTGGCATTGGTACAAATGATAAATCCGAAGAACAACATTACACTACAAAAATAAAATGGAATGACAAAGAATATCCAATACTTCATGAGCACTCTATGAATGTTCTAGCTGACAGGGTTCTGCATGGCCTTGAGGTAAACCAGTATCAGAACATGAACGTTGTAGGCAAAAGCGGGACTGGAAAGACTACCTTTGTACAAAACTTTCTGCACCACATACATGCAAAACAAAAACGTCCTTTCAACATACAGTGGTACCACAGACAAGAGATTCACAACCTGGACAAGATAATTGCAAACCTACAGCAAGGAATACCACAGATATTGATACTTGATGATATTTCATATGAGATGGAGGACTTGCCCATTGCAAGAAAGCGTGAAATATTCAGATCACTTTCTACGATTCGCCACCAGGTAAAATCACAGATTCTCGTTATTCTAATCAATCATTACTCAAGGTCATCTTCAAAGTTTGTTAGGCAGGATTCTGATTGGACGGTTCTGCTATCACTTAGTACTGCAGAACTTGACAACTGGATTGACATATTTGGAAAACAGGCAAGCTGGAAACTAAAGACGTTTCAAAGGCAGTGGGCACACAGCCAGATGAAAGGATCATTTATCATTAACACGCCACATCGAGAGCAACCCTTAATCTATGCCACAAACAAGCCATTTAGAATTGCACTTGTAAACGAACTAGGCATAAACTTGCATCCAGTTCTGTTCGTTGATGAGTCGTGCAATTTCTGTAGGTTCCAAAAGCAATCAAGGGAAAAACTAGATGCAAACGTGCTTTGGCAACAATTCGAACATGCATACGGAAACAAGGCCCGTGATGTGTTGCAGTGGTTTAGCTACTTTCACAAGGGAGTTCAAACTGCACTGCCTGATAACAAAAAAAGGGCACTTAATTTTCTTTTAAAACTGCTGGCAAACCATGATGTTGATATGGAAAAACTGATGTTTCTTGCAGAAAATTCAAAGAGATATGGCAAGAAAACAAAGTCACACTACAAGCAACAGTATGAACGCATGACTAACAAGATTCTGCAAGAAAGCAACCTTACCAAAGAGCAATCACGGGTAGTTGTAGGTTTTTGTCAGTTATTTGTTTAAGATTAGTCTCACTGACTTATTTTTACCTAGATACCATTCATTAACATATGTGGTTACATCCCTCTGATTTATTTCATTTTTTACTTTGTTAATTATTTTGCGAATATCGTCCTCGTCTTCAACAAGTTTTTTTACTTTTAAGATATGTTTTTTACAAATATCTAAAATTTGATTTTTGCATTTTGTTGGATCAGTTCTTGAAATTTCATATCCTGAAAACAATCTCATTTTATTTCCTAACCCTAACACTCTTTTGTCAATCTCTTTTTGTGGCAATTTGATCTTCACGCCTTTTTTTATACTGTGTGATGAAATCTTGTCAATGGTTCGAGGATAAGATTCTAACTGAAATTTAAGATAGTAATAAAACATGAATATTATATTATTAATTAAATCTGTATTAATTGGATTATTGAATCGTATTTCAATATCTTCATTTAATTTATCTGCGTTATTATATAACTCATCAAAATCATATTCATTGTTTGATACAATATCTTTGAGATATTCCAAGTTTGTAGGAGTTCTATTTTCTTTTTTCCTTGCAGTGAATATAGGATATATTTTTTCATGGTGGATAAAAAATCTTGAAAAACCTTTAGGTATTGAGCTAGATAGTGATACCAGATTCATTGGCAAATACCCTGTTAATCTTAGATTATAGTTTGTTGAGAAAATAGAATCATACATTGACTGATGTCGTGTTTTACCAAGACCATCTAATTCATTATCCCAATGTCTTGCAATTTCATTAAAATCCCCCTTAAATTTTTCTATTTTGTTTAGAAGTTCTTCTTCTTCTTTTTCTTCTATTATACTCTTCTTTCCATAAAGAAATATTCCTAGATAAGTTATCCAATAACTATTGTAAGTTAGTGTATTATGCTCTTCTTTGAAAATTCTAACCAAACCTTTGTTGATCAAGTCTTCTATGTTAACATCAAATCTATTACTATCAAAATTCATTGAATATTTGATATTTTTTTTCTTAACGGAGTTATCTTTACTGGTGAAATTTTCTTTTTGAAGAAATTCTAAAATCCTGTTTTGTTGCTCTGATATATCAAAGGGGTATGCCTCCACAGTAGTATATGCCCATCATACTATATATGATTATCTACAATCTTCTTTATTGCGGCACAAACAATTTAATTTATACATTGATCCAGAAGTAGTAAGGGATTTTGATGCAAAGATTTTCCCAATACCTCGTTCTGTGATAGTTTCTGTACTAATGCAAGAATTTGTTAAAGGAAAAATCTCTCTTTCTGATTTTCTAAATAATGGTCCACTGATTCAGAAACGAACCAGCGAGGTGGGTGCATGAGTCGCAACCAACCTACTGCTATTAGATCAGGTAATTACATTAACCTTCGTGCCTGTCTAGATGAATTTTATGGTATTTTCTGCAAGTTTTGCCTTGTAGATTCAAACAAGCAAGGCATAAGATCAAAGCGTTATGATTCAAAGGATTCTCTAAAAAAGCACCTCTCACACGCACACAAGGATATAGCAAAATCACAGCGTTCACTTGCAATCCAGGAAATAACACGATTTGAAAAGATGGTAGAATCTGGGACTTTTAGAACTTGCACTAGGGAGGATTGTATTAATGCGTAAATGCTGTGATAACAAGGCAGTCTATGATATAGTTTACAGCGTGGGCAGTGGCCAAACATCTCATTATCTGGTGTGCAGAAACTGCTTTGAATCTAAGGAACCCTTTACTAAGAAAATCATAGAAAAGAAAACAGTGGGTGCAGTAAACTGAGTAAGGCCACTGCAAAGCTAAAGGTAAACCCTCAGTATTATAATGCAGTACCTAGGCCATCAAAGCAACGATATGATGAAATCAAAAAAGACATTGCAGAACATGGGCAACAAATACCGATTATAGTAAACCAGGACTATGTAATTTTA
Organism: uncultured Methanosarcinales archaeon; assembly: GCA_964344235.1. Lineage (GTDB taxonomy): Archaea > Nanobdellota > Nanobdellia > Woesearchaeales > GW2011-AR9 > CAYFMJ01. Next base: position 3,110 of record CAYFMJ010000018.1, read on the forward strand.
GAAGGCCATACAAGAAACGACATCTGCAATGAGCTTGGCATTGCACCAAAGTTTGAGGTAAGAGAATTTGATGACAAGCTTGCCGAAGAACGCTTTGTGTACTCTGTTAACGTAAAGCGTAGGGATTTGACTGACTTTCTCCACGTCGAACTCTCCCTAAAGATTCACGCAATAGATGAACAGATGGGGAAAAAGAACATGGTAAAAGGAGGCAAGGGTTATCAGATTTCTGATAAGGTTGATACGCTCAAAACAGTTGCACAGGAAACTAACACATCACATGACACTGTATCCAAGGTAAAAAAAATTCTTTCACAGGGAACATCGCAACAGCAAGACGCACTGCGTGAGAACAAGGAAGGCTATTCAATTAACAGGGTTTACCGTGAAATCAAAAAGGATGAACACATCCGAAAGGTAAAAGAGGAGTTAGGAAAGGTACAGGTAAAGTTACCTGGTACGGTGCAGTTGTACAACGAGGACTTTAGGAAACTAAAGATCAAGGACGGTTCTGTTTCGCTAATATTTACTGACCCACCTTACACAAACGAGTATCTGCCAATCTATGAGGATTTAAGCAAACAGGCATTCAGGGTTCTAAAGCAAGGTGGCTCGCTTGTATGCTACTTTGCACAGCATCACATGAGAAAAGTAATTGAGATGGTAGAAAAGAGTGGCCTTGTATTTCACTGGCCCATTGCAGTTTTACATTCAGGCCCAACTAACACGCTTAACGCATACAAGGTTTTTCCAAAGTACAAGCCAATGCTTTGGTTTACCAAAGGCAAGTACGAAGGCCAGTTTGTAAATGATGTGATAAAATCCGAGTTTCAAGGAAAAGAACTGCATGAATGGGCTCAATCCACTGTGGAGTCTGACTATTTTATCAAGTACATGACGTATGAAAATGAAATCGTATATGATGCATTCATGGGACAGGGTACATTTGGAATCTCTGCAGTAAACCAAAACAGGCAGTTCATTGGTGCAGAACTTGATCCTGAAAAGTTCGAGATCGCAAAAAAGATGATTTCAAAAAATACGGGAGGCATAAAATGAGTGTCTATTACCAGTGTATCGATAATACATGCCAGTCGTACCTACAGCCAGTCTATACCCAAAGGGGTTCAATCTTTTCACACTACGCAAAGAAGGGAATCAACATCTTGGTTCTGACTGCGTACCATAACGACATCATCGCAAATCCGTTTGAAGACCACAGGTCTTTGATTTGGAAGTTATGTGAAAAATCCAAAGTTTCAGGGGTTTGAAATGAAAAACTATCACGAATTAAAATCAATGATTGACCGTATCTTAACTGGAAGGCCAAAAGATTTTGTCATGTTCCAGCACAAAAACTCAATCAGGTTATATTTTCATAAAACAAAACTGATGAGTTTTGCAAGGGATACCTTAGTTGAAAATGATTTTATCATAAAAAAGAGAACTGATGATTCTTTTCATCTTACTTATCATGGTAAGGTAAACGATATGGGGGTTATCAGAAATGACTAACAACCGACAGCAGATACTAGATGAATTAAGAAAGCAAAATGTCAATGTTTTTAATTTGAATCCTAAATCCAAATTTCCCACAGAACCATGGAAAAAATATCAATCAGAAAAATACACGGGAGTTATTCATAGTAATAATAACTTCATGGTAATATGTGGCACAATCTCAGACAATACAATAGTATTTGATTTTGATGATGCTACTATAGATGATGTTATCAAGGTGTTTCCAAACGCAATAAAAGAAACGCTTGTCGTAAAGACAAAGCGTGGCTACCATGTCTATTTTAAGACAAATCATCTGCCAAAGAATCTCAAGCTGACAAAGGGTAATTTGAAAATTGATTTGCAGTCAGATGGAAAATACGTTGTTGGTGCAACATCAATTCATCCTGATGGGATCGAGTATTTGGTTATCTCAGAAACCACCAAAATTGCATTGATTGATTGTAGAGAGATAGTAGAAAAAATGCAAGAAGATGGTTTTGTGATAAATGGTGGAAAAAACAATGTAACTTTGACAGGTTCAGAAATTGCCAAAGGTGGTATTCCAAACGGGCATCTGCATGATTCCTATTTCAAATACTGTCACCACCTACTAAAAGAAGTCGGTATTACTGACTGGCATACATACTACATAGAAACTGAAAGATGGAATCAAGCAGGCAACAATGAATATCAGATCAACCAGAGGGATTTTGAGAGGACTAGAGAAGATGTATGGAAATTCCATCATGATAAAGTAAAAGATTCTAGTGCAAAAAACCAGATTCATCATCTAAAAAAACTCACACAGATTGATGACCCTGTTTTTGCAAACTGCAATGTCCACGTAAATGCCGTGATTGCTAGCAACGCAGTATCGTATAATGTTCCGTCAAGGGTCGAGGGCATATGCTGTTATGACAGTCCTAAGCATACGTGTTGCCATAAATTTGAAACTGGGATAGACAATTCCAGTTTTGTCAGGTTTGTCGAGATTCCAGACCATAAGAGATTCAAGATCTTAGAGTCATTTGTAAGGTCTGAGTTTACAGAACAGTGTGAGTTGATGGTTAATGAAATAAAGACCACAACAATCAGACGACTAAGGATAAGGCCTATTGTATCAAGCCTTTACAAAGAATCAGAGAATTTCTTTGATGATGAAGGCAACGAGTGGACATCCTACGATGTTTACATACTGCAAAATGAAATCAGTAATTTAGAGGCTGGAAAAGAAATCTCAATTACTGGAAAAGTCATTGCAGATCCAAAGACTAGCAAGGTTACAATGATTATCTCAGATATACGGTATATCGATTCAAACCGATTTGATGAGGGTAAAATCATGTCACTGCAAGAACATCTCAAGGATGAGTCAGTAAGCGAAAAGATGGAATGGTATTGTAAAGAATTTGAAAAATACTCAAAGATAATCAAACGTCACAACGTGACACGGTTGGGATTGCTTTCTTTTTTTAGCCCACTTTACATTGATTTTGAGTCAAAGACTATACCTTCTTGGACTAAATCACTAATCATTGGCGATTCAACCACTGGAAAATCCGAAACAATACGACAACTAATCATTCTGTTAAGGGGTGGTCAAATAATTAATGGTGAAATGTCCTCAGTGGCTGGACTAGCTGGCGCATCAGTTCAGGCAACAGGTGGTCAATGGTTTACGGAATTTGGCGTATTGGTGTTACAGGACAAGAAATTCCTTGCAATTGACGGAGCACATTCAATGGGAAAAGACGAACATGCAAAACTTGCAGAAGCAGAAAGAAACGGTAAGATCGAGATGACAAAGGCCTCGAAGGGTGAGGCGTATGCACGGACAAGGCAATGTAAAGTTATGAATCCTGTTGATGATGAGAGACAGGCAATTCCGATGAACTCCTTTTTACACCCGATACAGTCACTCAAGAACAATTTACAGATAATGAGCATTGCAAGACTTGACTTTTGCTGTTTTGTCTCTGATGATATTGGCACAAAAGAGAGAAATGCAAAATTAATCGATACACATTCAGAATATCTGGAAAATTTGTCTGAACTCTTAAAGTTTTCATGGTCAAAAAATTATACAGTTATTTTTGAAGAGTCGGCACTGAACGAGATTCTAAATCAGGCCATACACCTTGAATCAAAATTCAAGACTGAGGATTATCCGTTAATTACAAATGATCAAAAGTATAAAATTGCCAAGTTATCTGCAAGTTTAGCCATACTAACACTATCAATTTCAGGGAAATTTGAGCAGGTTACAGTGACAAAAGAACACATCTCGTACATTTCTAAGATGATTGAGGATGAATATTCTCGTGCAGGTCTTGACGAATTGGCTAAAAAATCAAGGCATGGTGAAATTACAGATGAGGTCTTGCATGAAATTCTCTATGAGATAAGGCAAAAAACAAAGCAAAAATCATATGAAATTCCACTACAGATTCTAAAATACATAGTGGAATCTGAAAAACTCAATAATGATGATTTGGCAGATGAGTTTAATCTTTCAAGAGATAATGCAATCAGACCGTTAATCACATATCTAAAAAGTGAAAATATTATCAAAAAGACTCGACTAGGTTTCACATCTACCAAAAAGGGTATAGAAATCGCCAGATTCATTAATAATTTTAGCGCCTCTAGCGCCTCTAGCGCCTCTAAAAATGATACCCCCCTAAAAAATGAAAATGAAAAAAAAGAGGGGGTATCGATTTTAGCTAAGCTAGACACGCTAGACACGCTAAAAATCAAAGATTATCGTTGTACTGATTGCAAAACCATATTCAAATATCATTACGGAAGTCCAGAAACAATAGATCATAATCCAGAACATACGCTAGAGGTGTGTTTTCATGACTGATTCTAATAATATCATCATGGATTTGTGGGAAACTGCCGAGTATTATTACCAAAGGGGGATTATCAAACTGCACTTTTACAAAATAACAAAAGTGCAGAAAGTGCAGAAAGTGCAGAAATAGTATAATTGTCTGGATCAAAGTTTTTTGAAGAAAACAACACTACTTTACAACACTGCAAATCATTTTTTACAACCACCTTAATGCAAAACCAAAACTATCACTGAACGAGGTATGTTGTCAAGTACTAAGTCGTTGTTTTTCGTGGGATTTAGTATAATAACTTAGAGTTATTTTTTTCTATTTTTTAGTTTAATAATTATTGCTGCAGGAACCACAAAGTACATTCCAATATTTAGAAGTATAACACCAATTCCATATCCAAGCATTTCAATATCAGAATCAATATCCACATAGTTTAACAGAGTCAATGAAGTCAACATTGGGGTAAGAGATAATTTCACAGATTCCTTGAACACAGGATTTTCTCGTTCATAGTCTGCAATTACAGGACTGAATGAATAATAGAATTGGTTAAATCCAGTCATAAATGCTGCACCAGATGAAGTGGACATAACTTTTCCATCACGAATCTCTCGTAAGAATTGAACTTGTGGAGCCATTTCAGAACCATATGCAGCAGTTGCTATTAAACAGCCACCACCTTCTTTCTCTTGTTGAGCTACAACACACATTCCATCTTGTAACACAGTACCTTCACCACAAACTGGTTCAGCAATTGGTTCTGGCTCAGGTTCAGCAATTGGTTCTGGCTCAGGTTCAG
>CAYFMJ010000019.1:0-8112 GCA_964344235.1 uncultured Methanosarcinales archaeon
GGGGGCAGGGGGTTCTCATTTTAGAAAATGAACATCAAGAGATAGAAGTAATTGCTTCGCCAAAAGAACATGAGTTAATTACTACCAACCCCGATGAGATGGTTAAACGGGGTGAGAAGAAAGAGGGAACTGTTCAGGATAAAGAAGATATCAACATTGAATTAGATATTGAGCAAGACGTGTATGCTTCTAAAGGACTTACAGTAGAGCAAAGTAATTTCTTACAAAATAATGGCTATGTGTTGGGAAATTTTCATGATCTTGAGAAAAAGCGTCAAGCTGCTTTCTTTGTTAAGAAAAGACCACCAGAAGGTGCTAAACATACATTCTATGTTGATCTTTTAGAAAAAGAGATTGCCAAACATACTAATAAAATTGCAAAACGTAGAACAAAAAGCGTTGATATTCTTTTCACAAACAAAGCTGGAGAGGAAATTGCCATTGAAGTTGAAACAGGTGTCCTGCTTGGGAAAAAAATTAAGAAAAGTCACCATGATGAAAAATTCGCAAACTGTAAAGGGCAATATGGTAATCGGTGTTACATCTTCCCCATCAAACGAAGTATGAGAAATAGCTACCGACGACATGAGCTTCCTCTTTTGTTTAGATCGCAAGTAAATGAATTTGTTAAGTTACAATTTAGTGGTTTGAAAAATTCTGATATAGTCCAAAAATTAGACAGTGCAGATGAAGATTTTAAGCTTAAATCTGCTAATTTAGACAGTGCAAGAGACAGTGCAGATTTAGGTAAAAAAGATGGAGGTAAAAGGAAATGATATCGAATAAAGTATTGGGAAGTGCAGGTGTTTTAGTAGTTGGAATTATTACAGGGATGTATCTTCTGGGAATGATTTCACTAGGTATTGTTGAAATATTTTTGTGGAGTGCTTTAGTGTTGATTGGAGTTCCAGCGTTGATACTGTTGGGAAAAAAATTCTGGCAAGAATTACGGGGGTGACGGAAATGGAATGTGAGAACTGTTGTGAAGAGATTGATGAAAGTCACAGAAGTAAGCAGGGGAACTATTACCTCTGCTACAAATGTGGTTTTGTGAAAGCAATGATATACATGGGGTGAAAAATATGAAACGTGTCGCAATATATTGTAGGGTCTCGACGGAAGACCAAAGTCTGGAGCATCAACGATCCGTGTTAGTGGAGAAATGTAAACGAGAAAACTGGGCATATGATGTCTATGAGGAGAAAGCAAGTGGCGCAAAGGCTTCTCGGACGATGCTAGACATCATGATGCAGAAGATTCGTAACAGAGAATATGATATTGTGCTTGTTCTCAAAATCGATAGATTGGGAAGGAGTTTAAAACATTTGATTCAATTGGTGGAAGAATTCAGAAACCGTAAGGTGCAATTTATCTGTATCAGTCCTGAAGTTGATACTGAATCGGCTCAAGGAAGATTCTTTCTCCAAATCATGGGAGCTGTTGCAGAAATGGAACGAGAAATGATCCGAGAAAGGACGATTGCTCGATTGCGCTACTTACAGAAGCAGGGTGTGAAGTTAGGAAGACCAAAGGGCAGTAAAGATCGTGTTCGCCGTCGTCGAACAGGCTATTTAGCAACATGGGAAAAAAGGAGAACGCTGCAACAATTAGCGAAGGAAAACATCCCTAAACAATCTACCCCCATTTCTGATAAATAATTTACCCCCTATTCAAAAAACTGTTTGTGGGGTCTTTTTTTTACTTTTTTTGGATGGGGTGAATTTTTTACAAATTTTGAGGGGTGGTTTTTTCATAACCATTTTTTGAGTTTCATATCTTTCTTTTTTGTCAGTTTGACACAGTAATATTTTCCTAGCTGTTTTCGCAATGCGACGCTGATTGTATCATCTTTTTGGATGGTAAGTGCTTCTTTGAAGAGATTTTTGTTTCGCTTGAGAATGAAGAACGTTATGTCTTCAAGAATTATTTTGAGGTTGCCAGTTTTTGTAAAACTGACAGAGGTGACGTTTCCTTTCTTCTTAGGAAGCTTCTGCCATCGTTCCTGCTTGACATACTTCGTCATCCGCTTAATGAGCTCTTTATGGTCTTTTGATCGCATAACTTAGTGGATTGATTGAAATATATTAAGTTTCTGATGAATAACAGACCGCCTGAAAAAGTAAATAATTCACCCACTATGAATAAATGAGGGGTACGAATTGTTTATGGTAGAAAAATGCAATAATGTTTAGATTAGTAACGGAGAGTTGTAATGGTTTGGAAGAATTGGACGATTTTAACCAAGGGGCTTGTGTAGCAATTCTGTAAATAATGGTGATCCAAACAAATACACAATTCTCCTCACAAACTCTGTTTTGGACATTTATTCATTGTAAAAACTGAGCTTAACAACGCAACTATGCGGAAAATGGCTCGGCTCGCCATTTTCCCAAATTTCCCTTCGGGAAACTTCGCATAGTTGCTGTTAGGCGTCCCGAACCAAAGCTTATAATCCCTACGGGATTAATAAGCGACGTGAGAGCGCAGCGTGGTCGGAGTGACCGAAGGGAACGGAGAAGTCTTTTATTTTCCTGAGCACAGGACTTTCCGTAGTTTTTTGCTATAACTCAAAGATTAAATAACTTGCAAAGCAGACTAATGTTTCTCGGGGGCACTAATTAGCTATTTTCAGGGGTCGGGGGCAGAAAATAGCGTAAAACATATATAAAGGAACATCTTCTTTAATTCTATCATAAATTGTTTCTTTAACAAAAGCAATAATTCTCTCTTTATTTGCTTTAGTAAAATTCATAATTTCTTTAAATGGATCCATGAAATAAAGGAAGATTAAATTTGTTTATTAAGTTTTGTATTCTTTAAGACAAAAACTTTTAATGAACTACGGCAGCCCCTAGCTGTTCGGCAAATTGAAAACTTTCTCCGTTCCTTTCAGTCACTCCGAATCCTTCCCACTTCGTAGTCAGGAGTATTTAACAGCGACTATCCGATTCCGTTCCAGTCGCCACTTTGTAGCTCCTTCCACTCCAATCCAAATTCACCCATTGACTTCGTCAACACCCTAACCTCCACTGGATTGTGGAATGCCTCAATCAGCAGGGCACCCTGTGAACTCGTCGTCACTTCGTTCCTCCGCCCTCACAAGTTCGGGTCGGATAATCGCGATGTTAAGTTCAATTCGTTCATTACCTAAAGTAGCAGACGCTTACGCTAAAAATCATTCTTTAAAGAGTTGGCGCATTGATGACAAAGTAAAAAATCTAAAAAACAGAGTTGGGGCTAATTATTCTACTCTCTGATGACCAATTTTTCGTAGACCAAAACCTAATGTTCCGGGTAATGCTTTCTGTAGTGCTGCAAGATAATCACTTGGTTGTTCATAATGTTGCATCTCTAAACCTACTTGTATTAAATCATGCATTACTTCTCTTTCTAATCCGCCAGAGTGTACTGCTTCTCCAATTCGTTGTAGCCTTGTCCTTAGGTTTTGATAAATTGGATCGTCATCTTTGATTTCTTGTACGTATTTCATTTTTATCACCTAAAAATGATTACTTTTTCAAATATTTAAATATTGCCTCCCCCTTAGGTAGGAGTAAATAGAAAATTTAATAAAGAACACCATATACCTAACTCTAAGATGATTACTTCCAAAATAAAACATCAATTAGAAGACATTGGACTTACTAAATCAGAGATTAAAGTATATCTTGCTCTCCTTGAACTTGGACCCTCAACAACAGGACCAATAATTGACAAATCTCAAACAGCAAATTCAAAAATCTATGCTGTTCTTGAAAAATTAATCAATAGAGGTTTAGTCGCCTCTTTCAAACAAAAAGGACTAAACTATTACAAAGCAACCAACCCTAAACAAATTCTCCACTATCTTAAAGAAAAAGAGCAAAAAATAAAACAACAAGAAGAGAAAGTGCGGAATATTCTCCCTACACTCACTCAACTTTTCACACAAAGTTCCGAAGAAAAAGAAGCAGTTGTCTTCAAGGGAGCGAAGGGAGTTAGAACAGCGTTTAGGGAATTGGTTGATTCTTTGAAGTCAGGAGAGCAAGTAAACATAATGGGAGTTTATAATTTCGGAGAAGAATTTAAACGCCATGCTATCTACTTTCAGAAAATTCGTTCTGAGAAAAAGATCAAAGGGAATTTTCTTATCAATAAAAATGCCAAGAAGATAGCAGATACTTTTGCCAAATATCCTCCCGTAGAAGTTAGATTTATGGAAGAGGGATTTATTACTCCAGCAATATTTCTAATCTACAAAAATAAAGTAATTATCAATCTTGCTGATGATATGGTGTTCTTTACAATTACAAGTCAAAGAGCCGCCGATGCTTTCAATGCGTATTTCAAACATCTTTGGAAGAAAGCAACAAAATATATTAACAAAAAATAGAGCCCCAACTCCTTAATTATCAATACTGTAAAACTAAGTATGCGCCAACTCTCTATGCACGGTAATGAACGAACTCATCGTCGCTAACGCTCCTTGTCCCTCCCACTTCGTAGTCGGGAGAACTTAACAGCGATTATACGGTTTCGTTACGGTCGCCACTTCGTAACTCCCTTCACTACACCCCAATTCCAATCCAGAACTTTAACTAACGATAAATGTTCTACCCTAGCCTGTTCGTGACTGTGGGTTGCCTCATTCACGATACCACCCACTTGGAACTGCGCATAATCGCGATGTTAAGAGAAATTTTTCGTCTACTACAATTACAACGCCGCACTTCTAGCAAGCGGAAATTATGTATTCTGCTGCTTTCGTTTAGTCCGTAAAAACAAAACTAACAAATCACTTCGTGACTCTATATAACATTGACTAAACGACTTCGTTCCACTACGTCCAAATTTTTGGAAATGAACTTTTTAGAGGGGAAGAATCTATAAACTAACTGCTCTTATAACTCTTGTATTAAAAATATGCTGTTTCTCTCGTGGTTCTTCAACTACCGCAAACATTTTTCTAACATTTTGAGGAACATTGACTTCTCTAACTTTCTTCTGAGAACTTCTTTTTCTATCAACAAACTCATGTGCAAATGATCTGGAAATAGATCGCACATCTTTAAAATCTAATACAACTTCCTCTGATGGCAAAGATTCAACTAACTCAAAAAACTCTCTTGCAGAATCTCTCAAAGCTAAATCTACCGAAATCTTCTCTTTCATTAAAATTTTAGTTGAGGTAGTCATAAATATTCACCTTTGGTGCTGGAACAGGAATCCTAATACTGATTAACGTCCCTTCTAGTTTGTGATGATCTTGGAGTTTATATACTTTTTGTCGGCTTTTTCCAACGTAAACAGCTCCCAATCCTGAAACAATGAATACTTCTCCATCCATACCTTTTGTAAAAATAGTCATGTTGGAACTTAACCCAAATCCTCTTTCCTTGCTCTTAGTAGATAGTCCATTTACAGCTTCCATAATGGCTTCTTGATCTTCAAAAGTCATGCCTTGTTTCTTGAAACTGCCGGGAATTGTAATACCATCATCAAAAAAGCAAATCTCAACAAATCCTTTCTTATCATAACGTTGAGCCATAACTAACGCATTTTCAAATCCTGAATGTTCGTAAATGTTATCTACTAATTCGCTCACTAAATACTTGAAAACTGTTTCGCCACCATATTCTTTACCATTATTATGCAATTTGAAAATACATTCTAAAATCTCTGTTGCTTCTTTCCGTTTCTTTGGAAGATAAACACATGGCAAATAAGATTTGTTCTCAGCATCTTCTAATGTAATCTTCCCAGTTACTAAATCAACATAATTTGATACATTTTGACTATGCGGAGGTAAATATTTCATGGATTTGTTTTTCTTGATGAAAATTCCCAATGGTAAAAGTGTTGTTGGAAAAAGCCAATTACACCAACTAAGATCAATTTTTTTCGTAGATTTAGCCCGCTCTCTATAATTACAAAAGAGAAGATAATTGTTCACCACTTCTGGGACTTGAATCTCGGCCATCATTAGATGAAAAAGAATGATCTTTAAGAATATTACGATTCAAATTGCTGGTAGAATCCTGCTCTTGCCTCATAGGATCTTTCCATACTATCTTTAACAACCTCTAAGTCACTATAAGAAGATACTAGCCTTACTAAAACTTGTCCAAATCTATCTGAATGAGATACTCCAGCTTCACCAATTGGTACAGTTTTTTTATCATGTTCTGCGTGTGGCCAATAAAATTTAGAATCAGCTTTTGATAGCCCATATCGTCTTTCTAATTCTTGACAGATTAAACCCATTTCTACTCCAGCAAGCACTTCACCGGCAACACGAAGAGCAGTAACTGTCCTTACATCATAATCCGTATTTCCATCATATTGCACCAAAGCAATTGTACTGTCTATTGTTCTCTGAGTGCCTGGCGATACATTAGCAGTAAGAATTTCCAATTTAGGAATGCCTATTCTTCCAAGATCATAAACAGTATCTTCTCTGTGAGTCGGACCTCCTGTAGCATATTCTTCTAGTATTAGTCCACGTCCAATTTCCTTTGCCTCTTCATCATCAAGACCGCAAATAGCAGTATTGTAAAATCGCTCAAAAAACTCTAACGAAAAGAGTCGTTTTTGTAACAATAATTCTTTAAATGTAGCTTCATCTATTCCTGACAAATCCCTGAGTAAGTTTCCCTCACAAAAACGGTGTATTACTTCGCTTTCGTATTGTTCCATGTCCTCTCTTAATTCTTTGGTTTCCATTATAACTCTTTAGTGGTTACAAGTATATTAAACTTATTAGCTATATTTTTTACAAAATCGCTAAATTTATATATAATTAAAGAATTAGTATCTTAGAGATGGCAAAATTAGACATAAAAGACAGAAAAATACTCTATCAACTAGATATTAACTCCAGACAATCAAATTCAGAAATTGCCAAAAAAGTAGGATTATCTAAGCAAGTTGTAGGATTTCGGATTAAACGACTGGTTAAAGAAAGAATTATCTCTTTTTTTTATTCAGTTATTGATATTTCCAAACTCGGTTTTACTGTCCACAAGAATTTTTTGCGTTTACAAAATCTTGATAGAGGGAAAGAAAAAGAAATAATTGAATTTCTCAAAAATCATCCGAATGTTGTTTGGATTGCTGGTTGTGATGGTAAATTTGATTTAGCATTCGGCACTTGGGCTAAAGATATGACTTTTCTTGATAAAACTCTTACTGAACTGAATAAAAAATATGGTGAATACATTGCTGAAAGACAAATAGCTACCATCATTAGAGGAGATTATTTTATTAGAGATTATCTAATCAACAAGAAAGAGCCAAGCGCCTACAGAGAATCCTTCTTTGGTGCAGTTCCCTCTCCAGTAAAGATGGATAAAAACGACTGGGAAATCCTTCTTATGCTTGGAGAAAATTCACGAAACACGGCAGTTGATATTGCAAGAAAAATAAAACTTAGTGCCGATGCCGTAGGAGAGAGGATTAGAAAGTTAGAGAAGTCGGGCGTAATCAAACATTATAATATTGTTCCAAACGAATCAAAATATCCTTATCTTCACTATAAAGTTCTTATAGGATTTAGAAACATATCAGAACCACGAGAGAAAGTATTAAGAGAATATTGTAGAGTAAACTCAAACATTGTTTACATTGTAAAATCACTTGGGCCTTGGGAATTTGAAATTGATTTAGAAGTAGAAAATGTAGAAAAATTTAGAGAAATAATGATGGATATTAAAACAAAATTTAATGACATTTTAAAAGATTACACAACACTCAATATTTATCAAGTTCATAAATATAATTTCTGTCCTAGTATTCAAATGTAGATTCTTTCCCCCAAACTTTAGTCTCGTTTCACTCGGAATTTAATATTGGGTTCATTTCCAAAAACTACAGCAGCAGAATAATTTCCGTAGACAAAAAACTTGCTCCGCTACGCTTCGCACCACGCTGCGCTTTCCCTACGATTTTTATACTCCTATCGTCGTTAAAAATCTTCGGTCAGGTCTCTTAACAGCAATTAAACGGAAAATCGCTCGGCTCGCGATTTTACCTACATTGTTTATTATCCTTCGGATATAAACAACGTCGCTTAATTGCGATGTTAAGTGAAATTGCTACGGGGTCGCCTTAGAAAAGTTTATTATAGTTTCAAAA
>CAYFMJ010000020.1:0-7920 GCA_964344235.1 uncultured Methanosarcinales archaeon
CATTATAACCACCAAAGTGGTTAATGTACTGTGTAGTTAAAACGGGATACTACACTTCGTATTCTAAAACAATAACTTTATAAATAACCTCTATCCCCAGAGAGTAAAAACACGATAAACGAGATGTTTACCGTGTGGCATACAAAAATGGCACAACGAGCACGAATAAAATTAGCAAGTACAGAGATTGATAAACTCAATCGCATCTGCAGCGATATTAGAGAAATTGCTGACAAGACAGGTGTGCAGTTACGTGGCCCTATTCCTCTTCCTACTAAGAAATTAAAAGTGACAACCCGTAAGTCTCCAGATGGAGAAGGGAAAGCTTCTTGGGAACGCTATGAAATGCGTATCCACAAACGATTAATCGATTTAGGTGCAGACGAACGAACATTACGGTTAGTAATGAGAGTTCCTATTCCTGACGGTCTCAACATTGAGATTGAAATGATTGATAAATAAAATTAAAAAATTCTAAGAAAATAAAGCTTTTTCGTATGCTGAACTCGTTTGAGCAGGCATTTGTGTTGGATCAATTCCTTGACCGTAACGGGCAGCTGTGTGCAGGTGCTCTACAGACACAGGAATAACAGACCCCTCCCCCGCTACTACACTTGTAACATAACCTACTTCTGAAGTTATCCGGTGGCGATCTCCGGAAGCGGCGTAGAAATGAATTCCTTGTGCTTTTCCTTCCCTATATTCTGCCATTAAATCTTCAACAACAGCTGCTGCTGTTCCATTTACAAGCTGGACACCAAACTGGCGAAAGCCCTCTTCAACTAAAGGCACTAAACTCTGAATCTCTGAACTTGTTTTACTCATTATATCACTCCACTACATTAATACAGTCAAAAAGAATATATTCTATATAATATTTACGTAACAACACTGAAAAACGAGAGGACTCGCAGCCAATAAACTAAAAATAAAAAAACGAAAAATTACTTCCTACCTTTCTTTGCAGGAGCAGGTGCTGCACATGCATTACATGCTGGACACTTATTCGGCACAACTAACTTAATGAAGCCACCAAGCACCATTAATACCGCAACAAACTGAACCCAACCATCAATTCCTAACCATCTTGGCCAGACAAATGCGTTTAACAGAAGTAATGCTCCAAAAACCAACTTCATAATTCCATGACATCTATGACACATTCCCATTATCATTCACCTCAATCAGTAATACAACAAGAACAATCTAAGAGTATAAAAAACTTACTCTTCATCACTTTCTCTACGGATAACTTTCACAGCATCCATTTTAACTGTAATCGGAATAGGAACTGCTGATTCTAACAACTCAACCACTATTTCTTCTTTCTGCTTATTAATCCGCATAACCTTCGCATTTTCCCGCTTAAACGGACCAGAAATAATCTCTACAATGTCGTGCTTATGGATGTTCATTTCCACTTTAACCTGCTCTAACATATGCTCAATCTCTGGATATGGGATCTCTGTCGGGAGTAAACCACGAGCGTATGGAACTCCATGCAATGCGGCTTCTGCATCTCCCTTCGAAGTAGCTTCAATAAAAATATAACCGCGCATACCGTGCGGCCTAATAACTGCAAGAATCCCTTTAGCATCTCGTGTTAACTTAGAAATCAAATAATCAACTACTTGATCTTCTCTATTTGCCGCTGTCCGTAAACCAAAGATATGTGTCATTTTAGAGTATAAATTGCTTCACCAGGAATATGACAAAACCAATCAAACCGATAATCGTGCCCCCTAATGCTGTTACTTTCACCAAGCTCATAAACTCCTCTCTACCTGGCTTCTTAGTAATACGCATCACGCGTCCAGTTTCTTTTATAAACCTTTTCCAACGCTTCGGTTTTTCCTGTTGTGAATCCATCAACGACTAATCTAAGAGTTTGCTTTATAAAGTTTGCTGTTCTTACACAAGTATGAACTTTACCTCACTCAAACAACAATACTCTACCTGCCAAAAATGTTCAACCCTTTGTACAACCCGAACTCAAGTAGTATTCGGATCAGGTAACCCAAATGCAGACATTCTATTAATCGGAGAAGCTCCTGGAGCAAATGAAGATAAAAACGGCATTCCATTCTGTGGCATGTCCGGCCAAATATTAGATCAACTCCTGCAACACATCCAACTTTCACGGGAGGATATTTTCATTACCAATACAATTCTCTGCAGGCCACCAAATAACCGTAACCCAAAAAAAGAAGAAGTAGAGAATTGCAGGGAAAGACTAGATCAATTAATCGAAATCATGCAACCAAAAGTCATTGTTACCATTGGCAATTTCGCAACAGAAAGGATCATTGGTAAAACAGGGATTAAATCGATTCATGGGAAAGTCTTTCCCTACAAAGCTATTTATGTTGTTCCCGTCATCCATCCCGCCTCACTATTATACTCTGGCAGAAATCCTGAATTATTACAACAAATGAAAGACGATTTTGTTACTATTTCAAATACAATCCAAACAAAGAAAACACAGAGAAGTTTAGGAGATTTTTGACAAAACAATTATAAAAAAGAATACTAACCAAAACCACATATGACGCAAGCAATCTCACGCACAACAACAATTGGAGAAATTGTTGACCTCCATCCCGAAGCAGTGGAAACGCTACTAAGTTACGGCGTTCATTGCGTTGGCTGTCACGTTTCACCATTTGAATCACTTGAAGATGGCTTCCGAGGTCACGGTTTAAGCGAAGATGAAATCGAGGATGCAGTCAAAAAAATCAACAACATTATTGAAAAACATAACAAACAAGCTTCCCAACCAGCAGAAGAAGCGTATATTACAATCTCAGACCTCGCAGCAGAAAAAATCAAAGCATTTTGTGAGAAAGAAAACAAACAAGCACTACGTGTTAGAGTTCTCCCAGGTGGCTGCTCAGGAAACACGTACAAATACGATTTAGCAGACGAAACAAACCAGGATGACATCACCATAGAACGAAACGGTGCAAAGATATTCATTGATAATAACACATTACAAAAAGTTAACGGTTCCGAAATAGACTACAAAGACAGCTTAAGCGGAGCTGGTTTCTTCATTAAAAACCCACAAGCCAAATCAGAATGTGGTTGTGGAAAGAGTTTTAACTAAGTTTCTTCATCCTTCTCAACTTTAAATCGCAACTTCACTCTTCTAAAGACAAAGAATGCTACTAATCCCAATAGTGCAGCACCGCCAATAACCCATGTGACCCATGACTTCAACACGGTCTGCACTGTATCAACAACAGCTGCACCGGATAAGAAGTTCGCAGACGCTTCAGATGATTCTTCAACACCTTCTTCATTTGCCACAGCTAACTCAACTGGCTGCTCAATCGCCGCAACTTCAGGAACTTCCTCCTGCTCCTCTTCTGCAAACTCTTCCTCAACTAAATCAGCGACGGAATCTCCAGCACCGCCCGCTCCCCCTCCTCCACCACCGGAACCTCCAGCAGCACTCGCAGTAGAGTCAGAGGAATCAGAATCATCACTAGACTCTGCAGTGCCGGTTGTAAAAGCGTCTCCAATTACAATCTCACAATTATCAACAACATCACATGATGTAACGTTAAAACCATACTCCTCTTCCACATCAAGACCTTCCAAAACAATGCTATGCTCAGTGACCAAGTCACTTCCCGACTCACTCTGATCAAACGTTTCAATACCATACTCAACTAACGAATCACTCTCTTCGTCAGTTGTCCAAGTAATCTCTACAGAAACTCCATCAACGCTAGAAGCAACACTTGAAATAACTGGCCCAGTTTGATCAACAGTTATACTATAATCTGCACTTGCAAATTCTTTATTTGCATCACTATCCCCTACAAAACAATTCCAACTGTAACTCCCTTCTTCTAATGTAAACTCAAAGCTTGATGAATTCTCAACACCAGAAACAAGAGTTGTCTCTTTCTCCTCTAAAGTTCCTCCATCCCATGAACCGTAAAGAGTAATATTACTTAACGCTTCATCATCTGTTGCGGAACAATCAAATGTTACCGTTGCATTCGTCGTAACATGCCCATCAGCGGGACTACTCAAAGTAACAACTGGATCCGTCTCTGCAACCACAAACTGCCACGCCTCAGACACACCCACATTTCCAGCTTCATCCGTACATTGTACAAACCACTCATGTGTTCCTGCAGCAAAACTGCCATTAGCACTTGCTACTCCATCAACCATAATATCACAGGATAAAACTGAAGGGCTACTATCACTAGCAACATAGTCAAACTCCACCACATCTTCTAAATCAAATGAGGAACCATTTACCGGAGTTAAATTGCCAACTTCGGGAGCTGTTAGATCCACATTCACTATAACTCCTTCGGCATCATTTTCATTACCTGCTGCATCTACCCCAACTACTACAACAACATGCTCGCCCTCCGATAAAGCACTCCCATTAATCGTAGCTTTCCACAATCCATCACTAAGAGATGCATCATAACTAACATTATCAACAACGACTACAGCGCCAAAGTCATTCTCATCAGTAACTACTGCACTTACACCGAAAGAGCTTCCTACAAATGTTCCATTAGCTGGCGTCACATTGCTAACACTTGGTGCAACAGTATCACGAGTGAAGGCAACCAACGTACTTACTTCCTCCACACCTGTCGTTGCCGATACATTTAATGAATATTCGCCATCATCAGAAACGTTGATGACATCCTCCCAAGTGTAAGAAGAATCATTAACCGTAACAGTGGCACTTCTTATTGCTGTTCCGTTACTCGTTAAAACATCATACGATGAACTTTCTACAACTGCCAAACTACTGACAGTCACGTTCATTGCAAATGCACTATTAAAGAAAGAACCACTCACTGGCGCAACAACTTCAATTCCTGGCTGCGTACTTACAACAAAACTACGTGTACTTTCTCCAACTGTTCCAACAGCATCAGATCCTGAAACGGTATAAGTATAATTTCCTGAAGTTAAATCATTTAGTGTATAAGAATAACCATCATCGGAACTATCCATGCTGTAATTCATTGTTGTCCCATTTTCCAAATTAACGCTCAATACGACATTATTGACAGTAGCACTAAACGACACATTCACAAACGCAGAGGAACTTGTTAACACCACCTCATTCGCAACACTATCACCACTAAACGTAATGTGTGGTTGTATTGCAGCAAGAGCATCTACACGAGCAAACTCATACCCGTTCCGTGAATCATTTAACATAACACCTGAATTTTGCAGAACACTAATTATATCACTAGGTGCAATCGTTTCATTATACACCAACTGCCAATACTGCCGCACTAATACCGCTACCCCAGCAACATGCGGAGAAGCCATTGACGTTCCACTTTTTGACGCAAAACTATTATCTAACACGGAAGAAGTAATAGAAATTCCTGGTGCAAGCAAATCCAGAATTGCAGCACTATTTGAACCACTTGAAATTGCATCACTTACATCCGTTGCACCAACAGCTGCCACTTTCGAAGCACAGGCCGGCGAGCTAATACCATTAGAGAAGCCATTATTCCCTGACGAAACATCAACAAAAATACCTGCATCCACCACATCATTTACTGCTATTGCTAACACATCATCATCACAATGTTCCGAATGACTAGTATCATCACCTAAACTCATTGTTAATAGGGTAATGTTATATGCTTCTGCATTACTGGTACACCAATCTATTCCTGCCAACAGGTTGGTCGCGGTTGTTGTCCCAGAACTTCCCGGAAAGACCTTTGCAGCAACAATAGATACTCCCGGAGCTACCCCTGGATACGTCTCATCTCGTGATGCCACGATCCCAGCAACGTGTGTCCCATGATTATTCAAATCCATGGGGTCTGAATCATTATCTGCTATATCAATACCAGCCACAATAACCGAACAGTTTCCTGCGAGAAATGTCTCACTGGTACAACTACCAAATGCAGAGTGAGTATAATCAACACCAGTATCAATGACACAGACTGCTTGACCCTGACCGTTAATCGCATAACCATTAACACTAAGTGCATGTGCATCATCTGCATTCAATAGTGGTTGTGATTCATCTAAAAATAATTCAATTTTCTTGTCATAAACGATTCTTTCCACAAGATCACTACGCTCCAGTTCATCTAACCCTTCTTTAGTCAATTCGGCAGAAATTGCTGAGATGGTTTCATATTCTTTTGTAACAACAACATCTTCTTCTACAAACCCACCTAAATCCTCAAGTAACTCCTCCTGCAAATCCTCAATCTCTTCCTTCCGTTCTTCAACATCACTTTCATCAACATCTTTCAACACAACAATAACAGGGGCTGTTGCATCTTCCCCCCCCGTTACTGCTCCAGTAATCCAATTAGAAGAAAGTGCTCCTGTAACAGCAGGATCGACAAACACATCGCTCCCATCTCCATAGAAACCAATAACCACTAAACCAACTAATGCAACCAACCACGCACATAATAAAATAATTTCTTTTCTATCCATTTTAATATAAACCAATCACCTGATTATTCTGTTGTGTAAATGCCGAACCGATACCATTGCCCATCTGAAATGAGAATTGTGATAACACTCCACCTAACAGGTCGAAGAACCCCGCCTGCTTTTGGTACACAATATAGTTAACCTCTTCTAACCCATAACGTTCTTTGATAAACTGTTCAGTTTCCTCTTCTCCTCCAAGTTGATCAACCAATCCAAATTCTAACGCCTCAACTCCCAAGTAAAACTCTCCCGTTGCAAGAGAACGGACTTTCGCTTCAGACATTCCCCTGTTTTCTGCAATCTCCTGAATAAAGAAATCGTGAATCCGATCTAATTTTCCTTGCAAGATTAATTTCTCCTCTGCATCAAGTTGTTTAAACGGGATACCAATATCTTTACGGTCCCCAGCAACTAACCTCTCATACCCTACACCGTACTCGTCCATCAATCCACTAAACTCTAAGTACGAAGAAATAACGCCAATACTCCCAGTGATTGACATTCTGTTTGTAATAATATGATCTGCCGCAGATGCAACCCAATATCCACCTGACGCGCCCACTTCTCGAATCAAGGCCACAACGGGTTTCTCGACATTCTTAACAGCTTGTGCAATCTCATCAGATGCAACAGCTCCACCCCCTGGAGAATTAATCTCTAAGACCAGAACCTCCACCTGCGAATTCTCAGAAGCACTTTCTATAAAATGAACAATATCTTGTGACGACACAACTGGTGGACCAAATGCACTTTGAGCTGCACTTCCCATAATTGGTCCTTCAATAGGAATTACTGCAACATTGCCAAAAGACGTATTTCCCATCAATGAAAAACTAAGCGGAAGGATAATGAGAAACACAAATAAGAGCGCCACAACCGTCAGAACAATAGGCCACACTCTACGTTTTTTCGCCACCACCTTCTTTTTCATGAATAAAATGAATCCCTGAACGTATATAAAGGTTTCTTAACGACAAAAACCAAACAATTTTTAAAAGACCTATCTTTTTAGCAAAACCATAGCGGAGTAGGGCAGTGTTTTGTAGGAATCACTACTAACCGTCCAGTTAGGAGTGCCCGCAGAGACGCAAGTCGCGGAAGGCTCATATGACACATTGTCTTAGAAACCCTGAGGTCGGAGGTTCAAATCCTTCCTCCGCTACTCTTTTTATTATCCTGGACAGCCCATACACCTCTGTCCCCTACTGAATGAACCACAACACATTGTTTTCGGTTTTACAACATAGGTGTCTTCAGAAGAGCCGTATCCCACAGTCGAGTTATAATAAACCATCAATGAACAAATCCCCTAAACAATTTAAACTTTTTGAAAAATATTGACCTTTAAGTCCCACTTTCACCAGGTACATTAATATTTCTTAAAAGTATTATCATTGTAGTATCCCGTTTTAACTACACAGTACATTAACCACTTTGGTGGTTATAATG
>CAYFMJ010000021.1:0-6788 GCA_964344235.1 uncultured Methanosarcinales archaeon
GATCATATGAACAACTCAACGAGGCATACTTTCATTTGAAGCAGTATTTTGATAAGATACCCAAAAGGGCAAATACCATAGCCTTAGAGTAAATAATAAAAGAGAACTTTACTGTTTCAAACCAATGAATCAAGAAGAACAAAATGAGATGCTAAGCCCAGAGACTGAAAAATATCTTGAAGATGCAGAGTCTGGCCAAGTCAAGGGCGTTAAGATGACTTCACAAGAATTATCAGAATATATCGATAGCATTAGAGAAGACTAGTATATTTTACACTGTAAAATTATAGGGAATTTTCCACAAATCTCTCAACTGTAAATTTCGGGAGCTAGTATCTTCAAATATCTATTTAGAAAAACAATGTAATCAAATTAGTTTTCAAGTCGCCATCCTGTCTGACTAGACAGTCTATTTTTTCTAATCCTAAGTCACATTTGACCGTAATTACTCTCAGTTTGCTGCATAATTACTGGAATGACTTTTTCAATCTCATCTATTGGGAAATCAGATTTTAATAATATCTTGCGAACCCCCATTCGAATATCTGCCTGCACGTTTTCCTGATTGAGCCAGTCAACTTTGAGATTCTTTTTCAGGTATGCAGTAACTTCAATTGCAATCTGTCTTGCAATTTTGTCATTTTTGACAAATTCTTTTCCCATGGAAATAATATCATAAAATGCAATTTCCTCATCAGATAACTGCAGTTCCTTTTCTCGCATGGTCTGAGCAGTAATGTCTTTTGCAACTTGCTCCAGCTTTGGATATATAGTATCAAAGTCTTCAAACTTTCCATGATATTTTGATAGGGTCTTTTCAATTCTCTCTTGGAACGTCTTTTGTTTTGTTAAATTTCTCTTCATTCTTGCTTTGATGGCATCATCTAGTAACTTGTATGCAAGCTCAACTTTGAGATTTTTCTGCGGTAGTTTTTTTATCTGCTCAATGTATTTCTTGTTCAAATCAACTGTATCATCATCATACCTTATGTCATAGAACTTGATTTTCTCATCAGCTGATATTGCCTCTTCTACCAAATCCCTGATTGCATCCTCTTTTTCAGATGGGCTGTACAGTATTCCTGAAATTGATTTTGACATGATCTTGCGCATTAGCTGAAAGAATCTCAAGTCGTCCTCAATTTCTTGGCATTTGGGATGAGGTGTGCATACGGCATACGCCTTGGTCAGCTCTGCAACATTTTGAATGAACTTCTTTCTAATGTCTTGGTCATCTAGTATCTCCTCAATTGCATTATCCAAGTATTCCCCCTGCCTTCTTTGTGCAAATGGCTTGTCTGAACCAATATCGACAGTAAAGAAATTGATTAGCTCCAAGTGCTTGTTTTGCATGTATAGAAGAATCTCCTCAGTTGGCACCATGGCACTTTTTACATCTGATTCATTGTAGGAGCGAAATGCCTGCTTTAGGTCATCAGTGATTCCGATATAGTCAATTATCATTCCTTCAGGTTTGTTCTTCCATACTCGATTCACACGGGATATGGCCTGAATCAGGTTATGGTCATGCAGTGGCTTGTCGATATACATGGTGTGTGTAATTGGCGCATCAAATCCTGTAAGATACATGTCACATACAATTAGCAGTTCTATCTCGTCACTTTCACTTTTGAATTTTTTAATTATCTGCTCAATGTCATTTTTTGATTTGTAATGCTTTGATACTGTCTCTTCTCGGTCTTTTTTTTCATCAGAAGAATCCTCTGGTAGTGGTTTTGCAAGACCTGAGATTATGCAGGTACATTTTGGAGCATTTTCCATATTTGATATAATGTCTGCATATCTTGCAGCTGCCAGTTTTGTGGATGCTGCAAGCATTGCTTTTCCCTTTAGTGTCTTCTTTTTTTCATTAAAATGATACACCAAATCTTTGGCAATTACCTGCAGTCTGTCTGGGTCTTCAAGCATGGTTTTTAGCTCAGACCATTTCTTTGAGAGATTCTCAATTACGTCAGGATCCAAGTCTTCAGTAATCTTATCAAAATCTTTGCCAATCATCTTGTTTAGCAGGTGCAGTTGCACCAGTCTGCTCTGGCATGTGATCTCGACTGTTGCCTTGTCCCGCACCGCATCTGAAATCTTGTAAGACGAAATTACATCGCCAAATACGTGGGTAGTGGACTTGTCCTCTTTTTCTATTGGCGTGCCTGTAAATCCAATTCTTAGGGCATTTGGCAGTGCCCTTTGCAGATTGATTGCCATGGTCTTGTATTGGGAGCGGTGTGCCTCGTCTGCAATAATTATGATGTTTCGTCTGTCTGAGATTTTAGGATACTTTGCATTTCCTTCCTTTTCTTCCTTGGTGGTCTGGAATTTCTGGATTGTAGTGAATATGATTTTCCCAGCTGGAGTGGACAGTTTCTCTCTTAAATCCACAATGGAATCAACTTCGGGAATTGCAGTAGGAGGTCTTGGGTAAGGAAATCCAGCAACTTCAAAAAATTCCTTTAGTTGCCCGTCAAGGTCGTTTCTATCAGTAATTATTACAAAGGTGGGGTTTTCCAGTTCTTGGATTTGCGATATGATGTTGGCATAGTAGATCATAGTCATCGACTTTCCACTGCCAGTAGTGTGCCATATTACCCCAATACGGTTTTCATCCTTATCTCTAAATGTCTGTAAGGTTCTTTCTACTGCCGTACTTACACCAAAGTACTGGTGCTGCTGTGCAATTTTTTTAACTGTGTGTTTGCCATCTGATTCATACTCTAGATAGTTTTGAATCAGGTCAAGCAAAGTCTCTTTGTTTAGCATGCCTTTTTGCATTAGTTCCAGCCTGTTTGCAACTTTTTTGTCAGGCTCTATTGCATCATTCCAGTTTGAGAATCGCTCAAACTTTGCAGTCATTGTGCCATACTTTGCCTCTGTCTTGTCGCTGATTATCAGAAACGCATTATAATTGAAAATTTTTGGAATGTATCTCTGGTAGTTTGTCACACCTAACTGGTTGTATGCCTTTATGATGTCAGCTGTCTTGCTTGCAGGGTCTTTGTATTCCAGAATCACTAGCGGGATACCATTGATGAAAATTGTATGGTCCAGTCTCTTTTGCAGATACTGTTTTACTATTAACTGCCTTACTGCCAGAAACTCATTGTTTTGTGGACTGCCAAAATCAACTAGTCTGATGGCATAGTTTTTTGTTTGACCGTCCTGCTGGTATGATACCTTGACTCCCTCAAGGAGCATTTGGTGGAACTGCCTGTTGTTGGCTATTATTGTACCATGTGTGAGGGATTGCACCTGAGTTAAGGCTAGATTGTATATTATATCAGGTAGATTGGGGTTTAGTTCTCTGATTTTTTTATCTAATCTGTTTAGTAGTAGAAGATCCTCATAGACACGCTCAGACTTTAAATCTGTGCCGTTTAGAGTTTGGTATCCTAGCTCTGAAAATATTCCATGTGCTGGCAGTTCAACTAGTTCAATTTCGTTTAGTTCTGATGGAGTCATACTCGTATCTCTCCTGACATTAATTTTGGGAGTAAGGCGTCACGAATTTTTGTTAGTGTTTGTATTTGAATTTGAATTGTTTTCATTTGTTCAAAAATTGGGGTAATCATATCATTAAATTTTGAAATAATTTCAATTGGTGGTAAAATTAATGTGTGTTTTTTAAGAATTTCTTGACTGATGTTTTGTTGTGCTGCACCTGTCGCAATTCTTCCCAAAAAACTTCTTGTAAAAACTAGACTTAAAAATAAAAAATATACTCCAATCTCTTTTTTTGGGATTAATCCTGATGCTGCTTGATTTGAACAACCAGGTTTAGTAAGTATTCCCATTCTACCTACAACAGGGAATGCATAGATTGCAAACAAAATTGTATTTTCTGGCCAAAGATGAACTGATGAATTTTCTAAACCATTTTTGGTGATTTTTTCTTCAGAATCAAGTAGGAACTTATCTAACAACTCTCCTGTTTTATACCACTCAATAGTTCCATTTTCCCAATATTCTGATTCTTTTCTTTTTGGGGTTCCACCATTTTGAATTGACACACACAATTCCTGTAGTTTTTCTATTTTCCACCCCTTTGGAATCTTTCCCAATTCTGAATCCTCAAACTCTGTTACTCCGTCAAAATCAACAAACCATGATTGAAAGATTGCCTGTGCCATTTGTTCTAGGATTTGATTTTGGTTTTGGAGAGTAATTATTTGATTTTTTATAGTATTAAGTTGATTCACAACTTTTTCTTGAATTTTAATTTCTGGATATTTTATAATTAAATCAAACAACATACTTTTGGTTAGAGCATTTCTTGTTCCTCCACTTCCTGCTATACGTAATAAATGATTTTGAGTAACTGGATTAATCAAATAATAGTAAAGATAATGTGGATTTAGTTCAGGTGCTGTACGTAAAATACATACATGTTGATTTACTCTAGCAGGCAATACTTCATTAGGAACTAAATATGCTCTTGCAACCGAATCTCCTGTAATGTTAATCAAGACATCATCTTTCATAATCTCAACTGATTTCATTTTATCTGCAATTTCTTGAGAAATACAAACAAGACCATTTTTTTCAAATTTATGATTATAGATATTTTGACTTCTAATGAGATGAGTACCAAAATTCTGATAAACAGATTGTCCTCCTCTAGGAGTAATTCCACTTCCAATTTTAGTTGTTAATAATCCAAGTTGATTAGATTTCAAATCCAATTCCCTTCAAGTTTTTACGAATTTCCTTGTCTAGTCTGGCTGATTCCTTTGTTAATCTATCATACTCTGTAATTAATCGCTTCATCTTGTCTGGGAACGGTTCCCCATCATCTTCAAGCTCTTCAGCTCCTACATATCGTCCAGGAGTTAATACAAAATTATTTTTCTCTATATCTGAAATTTTTACTGCCTTGCAGTAACCTGCAACATCCTCATACTTTGGGTATCCCTTCTCTCCTACAAATGAGCGATAGGTTCCTGCAATCCTTTGAATCTGTTCTTGGGATAGCTCGTTGTGTGCCCTGTCTACAACAGTGAAAATCTTTCTTGCATCGATAAATAGTGTCTCGCCTTTTCTTTTTCGAGATTTTCCATCGTCCTTGTTCTTTGTTACAAACCAGAGACATGCAGGAATTGTTACTGTATAAAACAGATTGGTTGGCAATGCAACCATACAGTCAATCAAGTCATCTTGAATAATTTTTTGTCTAATATCTCCGTCTTTTCCACCACCACTCATTGAGCCATTTGCCAAAACTAATCCCAGCCTGCCATCTTGTTCATCTAGATGATGTATCATGTGTGACAGAAACGCATAATTTCCTCCAGGCTTGCCCTCACTGGGAATGCCATACTTTGCAAACCTTTCATCATCTTTGAGTTGAGAGTGACCCCACTCGCCCATGTTAAATGGGGGATTGGCCAGTATTCGATTAGCCTTTAGTGATTCAAACGGATGCTCACGCAAACAGTCAGCAGTTACTATATTTTTTGCCTCAATTCCACGCATCGTCAAATTCATCTTGGCAATTCTCCAAATATCTCTCTGAGATTCCACACCATAAATGGACAATCCTTTTCCCTTTCTTTCATTCTTGTGTGCTTGCAAAAACTTGTGGCTCTGGACAAACATTCCGCCAGAACCGCATGTAGGATCATAGATTATTCCCTCGTAGGGCTCGATGATTTCAACTAGTAACTGCACGATTGATTCAGGTGTGAAAAATTCTCCTCCCTCCTGACCTATCTTTTTGTGAAACTTTCTTAGAAAATACTCGTATATTCTTCCAAAGGAATCCTTTGTAATGTCTTTGGTAGGAATGGAATCAAATGTCTCAATTAGCTGCCCCAGATGGTCATTGGGAATACTTGATTGTGCAAAGACTTTGGGCAGTACGTTTTCTAGTTCTGGATTGTCATCCTCAATCTCTTGAATCATGGTATCAATCTTGATTGCAAGATTTTTTTCAGTGGATACAATCTTGGTCAAATCATCCCAGTTATCCCCTTCTTTTAGATAGAAAACTCCCTGTGATGTATACTGGTCTTTGAGGTATAGCATGTAGTCTTTCTCTTTTTGGCTCTTACAGTAGATGTCACTTTTTTTATCTGCAGTTAATTTTTCAAGTTCACTGCGTCTCTGAGTATATCTGTATGAGATAAATTTTAGAAATAGTAATCCTAATGCAATATCCTTGTAGGCAGTTGCAGATACCTTGCCACGCAGCAGTTCTGCAGTATCCCAAAGTTTGTCTTCAAAAGATTTGTCTGCTTTGATCTTTCCGTTCTTCTTTGACACACATAGAAATTTTACTTTATGTATTAATTACTTTATCGTGATTTTTTAGTGAGTTTATCTGATTTTTGATTATTAGATCCCTCTAGTTTACAGTTAAGAAAATTATGGAAAACTCCCTATAACTTTACAGTGTAGAATTTTTTATGGATAAGATCTTTAAATTTTGTGTCTCGGTTTATGTCAACGGATGCCTTGACACCCATTCCAAGCAATGATTGATCAATTTCAATAGTAAATTTTTTGATTAATTTTTTCTTCATCAAGCGTTTGATCCTGCTATACAGTACGGATGCATTTATTCCCAGTTTTTTTGACAAAATAGGCACGAGATATTCCCATCTTTTGTTAATTCATATAATAATTTCATATCTAGATCGGCTGTGTAGAAACCATCAATTTTTGACCATATGATTAATCATACCATACTGTCAGATCCATTTGGAATCATTATTCCATTATGCCATGAAATCATCAAGATACATCAAGATGATTCGTAGTATGATGCAAATTATCAA
>CAYFMJ010000022.1:0-5525 GCA_964344235.1 uncultured Methanosarcinales archaeon
TTAGATTCTCGTAAGAGGAAGCTTCTCTAAGTGGTTCACGAATTGTATTTAACATTGCGATTAAGAGAAGTTCGCGAAGCGAATTTGGACGGAGCCTGCAAGGCGGAGTCTCTTAATCGCTGTTATGTGTTTTTTCTGCAAGAAAAAATGCCGAAGCGAAGCGTAGGCACAGTATGACGCAGGGGCTCACAGACTATCTATTAATTTCAGAATTTCAACAGCTTTTTTAGGGTCTCCTCGTCCTACAGGAAAATAGCAAGGAATTATCTTTGTCTTGAAACCATTATAATCCATATCAAAAAATCTTAGCTTTTTATTATCCATTATTTCAGAATAATAATCTATCAATTTGATTTTTTGATTGGTCATATTTTCAAATGGAATGAGTCCAAAAGTTACAATGTATTGAGGTTGAACAATCTCAATTTCTCTCTCCAAAATTGACAAGAATAACTTAATTTTCTCTGAATTTGGCAAGGTTGCATCAGAGCCCGTCCATTTTACAATATTTGTAAAGTAAAATGATTTTGATTTGAGAAAATTAAGCACCTGATTAGTAAATTCTAAAGACCAAGATTTAGAATTATTGATTTTTTCAATAAGCTCGTCATCAAACATTCCAGCACGATGAAAGATTCTCCAAACTGGTTTTGTTCCAATAAAAGGAAATCTTGGTCCTTGCCAATTTTGGTCTGAACTAATATTTGCATGAGTTGGATTTATGAAAACAAACATAACTTTTGGACGAAATATTTTGCCATTTCCTAATATTGGTTTCAAGCTATTTTCCGGAAAATATTTTTGATTCAGATCATCAACAACATTCCATAATTCTTCCAAAGTTTGATATTTTTGATACATATATAATTAAGAAGAGGAGACCCTTTTATATAAATTTCTGTGAATCCCGAGTAATATTGCACATAACATCGCGATTAAGCGATGTTTGTTGAATATAAGTTCTTAGGGTGGACACGAAGTAGACAGGCTAGGGAGTTGCGAAGCAAAGGTAGAACATTAATTTAACAAATATGGGAGAGCGACGGCTGGAGCGAACCGTTTAATCGCTGTTATATACCCCGAGCCGTAGGCGAGAGTGCAACGGGGTCGACTGAAAGGAGAAGTTTTGGTAAGAGTTTTATTTCCTTTACTTCCATAGGAGACAACAATACTGACGCAGGTCAGACGGGGGACGCCCCCTCCGGGGTGTCTGACGAGGAGCGAGAGCGACGACTGCCGTCAGTAGTATTGTTGTCGTAAAATCCATGGAGAAATGCAAAATAATTACCTTACCAAAATTGTATATAACATCGCGATTATGCGCAGTTCCAAATGGGTGGCATCCTGTGTCGGCACCCCGACACGAGCAGGCTAGGGTAGAACATTTAATGTAATTAAAGTTCTGGATTGGAATTGGGGAGAGGTGTAGGGAGTTACGAAGTGGCGACCAAAGCCGAACCGTATAATCGCTGTTATATTCTCCGACCTACGAACGAAGTGGAGTGGGGAGGACAAGGAGCGTTAGCGACGCAGAGTAAGCCGTAGGGAGCAAAAAACATCCAGTTAATACACCAAGCGTAAGCAATCTAAGGTGTTCGTTTCCATCCAGCACGAAGTGCTATCCAGAAAAACAATAAAGGGCGGGCGTTATAGTTCTTCTTTTAGTCTTTTGATAATGTTCTTAAATTCAAGTTCGTTTCGTTCCAGATAATCTTTCTTGACGGTTAGTCCTCTGTAATTGATTTCATTTCTGACTTTTCTGAGTTCATCAATTTTTTGAATCTCGAAATCAAAGTCTTGAATTTTCTCTTTCAGATAAGCTATTAGACAAAGATGATTAGTGCAGTTATATCCATTTTTGTAAAGATGGGCAAAGATTAACTCTTTGATAATATCGTAATATGCCTCAACTTTGAGAGCAATAAATTTTTCTTCAACTTTTTTATCCCAAAATTCAAGACGAAGATCCGCCATTTGAAGCATCTGACTAGATCGTTCTTCATCTGCCTGTGTTTCAGTGATAATTCCCTGATCAACACACTCTTTCCAACTCATTTCATTTGCCATGTTCAACCCCCATTAATTCTTATAAACCCGTAAAGTACAATACCATTAATGATATTATTTCTTAATTCTTTTGAAAGATTGTTTAGATTTGATTCAAAAAGAAGATTAATTTTTCGGTTTAACTTTTTTTCATATTTTGCTAAATTTAATTTTGACTCTTTTGCTTCTACAAAAATATCAATGTCACTTTTTTCTGTAAAAGTGGCTTTCGCACCGCTACCAAACAAAATTATTGATGAAGGTAAGCATTCTTTTTGCATATGTTCAACAATTCCAGAATCCATTAATTTGGATACCAAATAATTTTTTTTGTAAAGTTTATATTTTTGGTTTTGAGTGTTAGCAAAATATGTGGGATATAATGTTTCTTCTTTCTTTTTGACAAATCCTAATTTTTCAAGATCATTAATGTACTTTAGAACAGTTGCATGGCTAAGTTTCAAATGGCGAGCAATACCCCTAACAGAAAAGTCTTTTGTAGGAAAATCTATAAAGAGTTCCAGTATTCTATATGTGTTGTTTTTGAATATTTCATCCATTTTACCACTTGGTTAATTATTTGACCAGTTGGTTATAAAAATGACCGCCCCTATAAAAAACTTGCTGTTTTAAGTTGTCTTTATACAGTGGTAAAATAACAGAAAGCTTTATAAATCAATTATGCAAATCAAGGGTTATGAGCGATGAACAGATAGAATTTTATGGTAATTTTACCGCAGAGACGTATTTGAGAGAAATAAGAAGGTTTGGTCTCAGATATGATGAAATGGTTGACACTCTTGTAGATGTAGTGGAAGTTCATTCCCCTGGCAGTATCTTAGATATTGGTTGTGGTGTAGGCAATATTGAGGAATTAATTTTAGATAAATTGCCAGACGCCCAAATTACTTCTATAGAATTGTCTCCAGAAATGGCTGATACTGCAAGAAAAAGATTGGCTAGTTATCAAGGAGTTGAAGTTATATGTGAGGATGCACTCCATTATAATCCAAGTCAAAAATATGACGCTGTTTTTTCAAATCTTGCAATCCACAATCTTCCTCATGATGCTAAAGTGAAATTGCTTAGTAGAATTAAAGATTGGTTGAAACCTAATGGAATTTTCGTTTTGGGAGATTTTATGGATTGGCATGATAAAAAAGTTGGAAAGCATTTCATGGAATACCGTAGGAAAAGAGTTTTAGAAAGTGGAGTAGACAAAGAATTTGCTGATGAAATATTTGCTAAGGAAGAGAAAGATCATAGACTTACAGTTCCAGAAACAATTGATATGCTTAGAAATGTAGGTTTTCATAATCCTGATGTGATGTGGACATACAAATTCTTAGCGATTTGTTCTGCTAGAAACGCCCGCCCCTAATTTTTAGAAACGAACACCTATTTTTCATTATAGTTACAGAAGAGATTTACTTCTAATACTCCCGAAGGTTTATTGAATATAACATTTTGTTATGAGACCCGTAGGGCACGAGCGGAATGTAATGACCTCGTGAGTTTTTTCTGTAAGAAAAAATTTGGGAAATTGTCGCAGGGAATTTCCTCATAATCACTGTTATACGCCCCGACGACCAAAGGGAGGAGAGTGCAACGTGGTCGAGGCGAAGCCGAAGAAGTCGAATTTTCACTTTACTATAAATTTCTGCGTAGCAGACTAAATTTAAGGGGTTTCCGTCTTAAAGGGCGAAGCCCAATCTAACAAAAACATCGAGGGAAGGGTAACTTTTTTACATCTTTTGTCTTTTAGAAGTAGTTACATAACGAAACATTTATAAAGTCTGGTTTAATACTATCTTTAAGATAATCGATTTAAGATTATGGAGATAATAAAATGCAAAATTACCAAACAATTGATGGGGCAACAATTCAAGTTGATAAAAGTCAAAAACATAGAATGCCACATGTAAATGCTGGTGGAGTTTCTTATCCAGAAATGGGTAATTTAGATGGATTTATTGGTGTCTTTCAGGAAGAAGCACTTAAAGGAAGAACAGCAGAAATGGCGAAAGTTGTCATGAAAGAATTTGAACCATACTTACACTCAAGAGATGAACAAGGTAAAGCATTATTTGTAGCAACTCACAGTACTCCTCTGTTTGCTCCTCAAGATGGTTCAAGACCTGATCCCGCGAAATTAGGTGCTACATACGATGAATTAATGAATACATACAAAATTCTTGAACAAATTGTTCAAGGGTAATTTTATTCGCCTTCCCTTTCTATTTTTTTGGAAACCCCTTTTTTAAAGTGAAAATTCGATTGCGTATAACATCGCGATTAAGCGACCTGAAAGGCTCGAGGTGTAGAAATTTTTCCCTCGTGAAACAGAGCTGGAAAAATTGCGGAACGCTCGAGTGTTTTTGCGTAGCAAAAATATGGGTGGAAAAACCTGCAAGGTTTTGGAACCGCTTAATCTGCTGTTATGCTCTCGCTAGGACTAAAATTTAGTGCAACGATGCCAAAGCAAAATTTTAGAGTTAATGCGAAATTATGGATGGTGGGAACCATCTGTAAAACCCAATAAATAAGAGAGATTGTCGGCTATTTTTTTGTATTTAGGGTTGGGCTCTTTTCCTATTTTAACTCTACAGTAGTAAATAACCGAAAAGTTTATAAAGGTTAGATATACTCTATTTAGTATGACAATAGAAATACCATCATTTGAAGAAATGCAAGAAATGATGAGCAAAGTAGATAGAAGTTATAGAGTAGACAATGTAACATTCTGCTCAGATAGAGGTAAGTATCCTGAAAGACCAGAGGAAGCTAATTTTTGGTTTAATCATCTGGACTTTACTGGTGATGTCTATGTTTTAAAAGATGGAATAATGGTCGCAAGCATGAAACATAGGCCAGAAGTTTCTGGAAGGGAAGCATTTGATCACCAACTTACTCTATTTGAAAAGTACCTGAATGCAAAGGCAATTAGATCTGATAGTAACTCAATGCCTGGAGAATTCTATGTTAGCTTAGAAAAAGCATTGAGTGAATTAAGAACATATGGTCATGAAAATGGAGCAAATAGACTTACATTTGTATTTGATCAGCCAAATGCAAGAACTGGAGAAACTTCTCTATTTAAAATCCATACTAGCAAGTTTAAACCATATTCAAGAGTAGAAGGCGACAGAAGAATCTCTGGATATGAAGCAGATCCGATAAGTCCGCTAGAGATCATAGAATAAACTTTTCGGTTTTCTTTTTTTGTTTTTTAGAGCCCAACCCTTTAGAAAAAATTTGCGTGAATGAAGTGAACCTCTTATCGTTTGTTATGCAAAGTTGCGATAGCAATTTTGTGAGCTTCTTTTTTGGTCCGATAAGAGAAGTTTTTTCATAATAATCTTCCGACAATCTCTCCTAACTGGGGCGAGTGGTCGGGGGTTTTACAATTTCGCATTAATTGAGCATAACATCGGCATTAACAGAAGTTGAGTTCTCCTCGTGACCGAAGGGAACAGAGC
>CAYFMJ010000023.1:0-5494 GCA_964344235.1 uncultured Methanosarcinales archaeon
ATTATAACCACCAAAGTGGTTAATGTACTGTGTAGTTAAAACGGGATACTACAGTGATTTTTGTGAAAGGAAATTGAGCATATAAGTACCGCAGTATACATTTCAGTAACATTTATATATTAAATTCTGTTTGTCTACACATGGTTATTCTCTTTGACCAATTCAATTTGCCTGACGACATTTACAAGATTGTCTTTGCGACGGAACAGCAACAATTAGTCAGCAGAATGTTGATTAGTTATATGTGGGCTAACGGAGGGGAGATTGGCAAAACAGAGATGAGTTTGTTCGCTACACAATTACATGAAGGAAATGCTGTGGTGAAGGAGAAAGGGCGATCACCATTAGATAAGGACATGAAAATTTCCTATAACAAACGGCAATTTTATGATCGAATTTTAACGCCAATGCGGGGAATGGGATTGATTGAGTATGATTTATACAAAAAAACATATAAAATTTCTGATAAATTTAACAAGTTAATGATTAAAATTGGGTTAACGTGGTTACGAGAGTTAGAAAAAGGTAAGAAGAGTAAGTAACTCAATCTCTTTGTTCTGAAGTATTTGGCCCGTACAGAATTTTGAGGTGATAAAAGTTGGAAAAGAAAAAAATAATTTATAATGTGCTGTTTAACGGCGGCGGAAGGTCACGCTGTTCTTCTGATTCTTGAGTTGATTCCGATGCTGGTTGAGATGTTTGTACCAACTCTGGAGCAGGTTCTGTTGATTGCGTTGGAGTTGCTGCGTTCGCTTCCTGCCGCAACACATCGGCTTTGTCAGTTTTCTCCCACGTGAAATCTGGATCATCTCGACCAAAGTGTCCATACGCTGCTGTTTTCTGATAGATCGGTCGCTTCAGGTTAAGTTGTTCAATCATTGCCTTCGGTCGGAAGTCGAAATGTTTCTTGACAAGTTCAACGATCTTTGCTTCTGGAACTGTTGACGTGCCAAATGTGTCTACAAGAATCGAAACAGGATCAGCAACACCAATTGCATACGCTACTTGCACTTCGCATTTCTCTGCTAAGCCGGCAGCTACGATGTTCTTCGCAACATACCGTGCGTAATACGCGCCACTCCTATCGACTTTACTGGGGTCCTTGCCAGAGAAACAACCGCCACCATGTCTTCCGTGGCCACCGTATGTGTCAACAATAATTTTTCGTCCAGTTAAACCTGCATCTCCAACGGGGCCGCCAATAACAAACTTTCCAGTGGGGTTAACGAAGTATTTCGTATGTTCATCAAGATAGTCGTTACAAATTGGTTTGATGACTTTTTCGATCATGTCCCTTCTAATTGTTTCTAAACCTGCATCAGGGTGGTGTTGTGTTGAGATTACAACAGCGTCAACACGTTTAACTTTACCATTTTCGTATTCCACTGTTACTTGTGACTTAGAGTCAGGACGTAAATACCATAATTCGCCTCGCTTGCGGATTGATGCTAACCGTTGCACCAACTTGTGTGCGAGCATGGAAGAAAGAGGCATGTATTCTGGTGTTTCATCACACGCATAGCCAAACATTAATCCCTGATCACCAGCTCCTTGTTCGACATGTAAACCAGCTCCTTCATCAACACCCTGGGCGATGTCGGGGGATTGTTCTGAAATTGCTGCTAGAACTCCACATGTGGCCCCCTCAAAACCGAACTCTGGTTTGTCATAGCCAATGTCAAGAATGGTTTTTCGTACAAGTGTTTGAATATCAACATATGTGTTTGTTTTTACTTCCCCTCCAACGACAACGAAGCCAGTTTTCGTAAATGCTTCGACTGCCACCCTAGAGTTCGGATCGTCTCTGAGCATTGCATCTAAGATTGCATCGCTAATTTGGTCACACAATTTATCAGGGTGCCCTTCACTTACACTTTCGCTTGTAAAAAAATAGTTATTTGCCATGATTATTCACCTGTTTGTTTTTCAGGTAACTTTGACGTAGAAAGTATATAAAATATCTTGACAACAATATTCCAATACGAATAATTTTGAGAAAGATTTATTAATAAATAGAACAATGTTCCATTGATGAGAGCGATTAATGAAATTAAAGTGCTGCGGCGGAAGTTGCATTTAACGCAGAAGGAATTGGCGGAGAGATCTGGTGTGAGTCAGAGTTTAATTGCGAAGATTGAAGCAGGAAGACAGGATCCTTCATACACAAACGCACAGAAGATTTTTGCGGCATTACATTTGGTAGAGGAGAGTACAGAATTAAAGGCAAGCGACGTAATGCATAGAGGGGTTGTATTTTGTAGGAGTAACGATTTTGTGAAAGGTATTGTCGGTGTGATGAAGAAGCGGGGGATTTCACAGATTCCAGTGATGGAACGGGAGAAAGTTGTAGGAGTGATTACGGAGAATACAATTCTTAATCAATTAGCTGAGAATCCAGAGAAAATTAGTTCTGTAAAGGCAGGAGACGTAATGGAAGATGTGCCACCAATTGTATCATTAACAATGGGTATGAAGACACTAGTAGAGTTATTAAAAGATTATTCAATGGTTTTGGTAGGGGAGAGGGGAGAAATAAAGGGGATTATCAGTAAAAGTGATTTGTTAGGGAGAATCTAATTATCCATTGCTTGGAACGCAAGAATATCTTCTGTACTTAGCTTCTTTCCTTTCTTCATTTTCTCTTTGACTTCAACTGTTTTCTCCTGCACTTGTTGTTTGAACGATTTTGATTTCTCTTCATCAAAGAGTTTAGAAAGTTCTTTCACACGTTTTTGTAACTCGTCAAGTGACTTCTTAGAATCGTTATATTTTTCTTTCAATGCCAGATATTTTTCAGCTAGTGGTTTTTCTTCTGCACGTAATTTTTTAATTTCAGCGAAAATGTTGTTAATCTGTTGATGTTTCTCTTGAGACTGTTTTGCTTTCTCCTGTACTTGTTTATGAGATTCCTGTGCTTTACGGCGTTGCTGTGAGAAATTAGCAGAAGTAGCATTAATGTCTTTCCAGGCTTTGTCAAGTTTGGACATTTTTTCCAACTTAGACTTCATCTCTTTCAACTGTTTTCGCAGCTTTTCTTCCTGGGTGAATTTCATAACTTCTGTTTCAAGACGTTCCTCAAGCCGTTTAACAGCTGCGCGAAGTTGGCCCGGTCGTTCTTTGAATGATGTTTTAGTCTGTAAAGATTGTTTCATCTCCTCCGCTGCTTTACGAGAAGAGGCACTGGTTTGCACTTCTTTGTTTAAGCCATCCCGTACAACTTTGAGTTGTCTAACTTCTTTGGTAAGAGCGTCACGGGATTTTTTTAATTCTTTAATTTGATCTGTGTGCTTTTTGACTTTATCACGAAATGAGCGGAGTTCTTGGTACGCTGCTTCTTTTTCTTGATGTATAGAAGTAAGTTGAGTTCGGAGTGTAGCAATTTCTTTCTTTTTCTGCTGAAATTCCTGTTGTAGTTCCTCTCTTTTTTGGTCTACCGGTTCCATTGTATGATAGTCTGGTGTTTGTTTTTAGAGTGTGCAAAAGAATGAGAAAGAAAAAAAAGAAAAACAAAAAAGATTTATCCAAATAATGCGCCAAGTCCTGCTGCTGCAGCCTCGTCCGCTTTGGCATCGTCTTCTGCTTTCTTCTCTTCTTTCTTCTCTTCTGCTGCAGGGGCGTCTCCTGAAGCTGCGGCTGGTGCTGCTGCAACTGGAGCTGCTACTGCGGCTTTTTGAATTGCTTCCTCGATGTTAACTCCTGATAGAGCAGCAACGAGTGCTTTAACGCGAGCGTCATCTACTGCAACTCCTGCAGCGGTTAAGACAGCTTTAACAGCGTCTTCGGTAATCTCTTTTCCTGCTTTATGAAGCAACATTGCGGCGTAAACGTATTCCATTGTTTTTTTCCTCCGTGTGGTATTTAGTATCTTTATTTTTATAGTTTTGCTTCCTTTTGGACGGAAAGCGCTTCTCGCTCTGATTTAGCAAGAATTTCTTCCTTTGTTTCATCGGTGATGAATGCTGTCTCAATGGAGATAGCTTTTGCTTCCCGGAAGCCCTTCTGAAGCATTGGTTCTACTGTTTCTTTGGTCAGGAAGCCAGCCTCCATTGCCAAGTTGAACGCCCAAGTAGCTGCTTGGGTGATGTTCTGTTCGTATTCTGCTTCGTCAACGTGAAGTTGTTTTGCTGCGAAGACTAAACCGTCTTCCCATACTGCTACTAGGTCAAGACCAATTTCCATTGGTTTGATGTCTAATCGCTTTAGAGTTTCTGCAAGTTTTGGACTTACAACGTCTCCTTCTTTCGCGACTGTAGTATCTTCAGTGATTGCTAATTTTCCGTTCTCTACTTTGGTTTTAATGCCAACTGCTGCTAATTCCGAGATAATCGGACCAGGAGCGAAGTTCGTTGGACCTGCTTTCACAACAACGTCTTTTGGTAGCTCATTACCTGCTTTCGCTGGTGCTTCCGATTTGTTTTTCTGAATTGTTGCGTAGAGCGTGAATGGGTTTTCTTTTGTGAAAATAAGTGCAGGGAGACCTTTCATTTTTTCTGCCAGCTCTTCAATATGTTCTTTTTTAGATTCTTTTAATGCTAATGCAATAAGCTTTTTTCTCAACATACGGATTTTTACACCACTATCTCGCAGCATCGCACGCATGTTCTGTAACTGCTGCGCCGGAAGGTGTTCCATATTAACGATTCCAACAATAGGATATTCTTTAATCTCTTTGACGGTTTCTTGTACAAGTTGTTTTTTGTTCTCGTTTACCATCTTAGATCTTTACTGGTTTCCCCATTGTTAGTTTTAGGAATGCACTTTTAACGTTCTGTTCTTCGTTCGGTAAGTTTTTCAGAACAGCGTTGTAGAGTGTGATAATATTATCAACGATTTCTTCATCTGGTTGATCTTCTTTACCGATCATTGCCTGTAAGTTCATGCCTTTTCGTGTCACCATACGAACTGATTTGTTTAATTTTTCAATCAGTGGTGCTAAGTTAGCATTTGGAGGAACAACACATCCTAATTTTGGATTTGGCATTTTTCCTCTCACTCCAAGTACTTTACCAAAGGCTGCTGCTACTTTTGGCATTAATGTAGCTTGTGCGATGAAATAATCGTATTCTGTTGCTAATTTTTTTGCTACTTTAGGATCTTTATATTTAGGAAAGTCTGCTTCGCTGATGACCAAATCACAGTTTTTTTCTGCTTCTGGGCTTAATTGCTGGTCTGCAAAGCATGCTGTTTTGATTTTTTTACCTTTTGAGAAATGTAATGTTGCGAAGAAGTCTACTGGGTTTTTCTTTACTTCAAAGTTTTTTAGGTTAACAATTAAGTCGTAGGATTGTGAGAATTTACGCTTTGGTTGCTTCTTCAGTTCTGCTAATGCTTGTTGTACTTTTTGTTTATCCATATTGACCTCCCACTCACACGGTGGTTTTATCGGTTAAAGGGGTTGGATCGAGGGTTATTTATAAAGTTATTGGTAGGAATTCTTGGCTGTAGTATCCCGTTTTAACTACACAGTACATTAACCACTTTGGTGGTTATAATG
>CAYFMJ010000024.1:0-5201 GCA_964344235.1 uncultured Methanosarcinales archaeon
CTGTAATGTATTGTACCATATATGACATAAAATGTTTTGTCAATATTTGCTGTATATTGACTAAATGATTTTCATATTTTAATTTGCATAAAATATCTAAATGCATTTTTTTTTATGTGAACAAAAGTTTCAAAAATATTCTTTTGCTTTCAGGGAGAACCATTGAACATATTCATCAAAATTTGAATTCTTTTTTACCTCATCAAGATCTATAGTATGAAGAATACCAAAACGTGAAAAATAAACTGCTATTCTATTGATTGTGTGACCTCTATAAAACCCATCAATTCCTCCAATACAGGATAGTATGTAATACCCAATCAACTGAAAATAATATTCTGAACGGAATGAAAGATATTTTGTGGTCTTAACATCGATCAGTGTATCTCCAATGATCAAATCTGCATCTGCACCTCCTACTAATTCCGAAGCATCGCCAAATGTTGGATTTAGAATACAAGTATTATCCGTAGAGAAAACTTCTTGAGGTATTATTTTAAAAAGACTCTCCAAATCTTTTATGTCACCATCATCAATTCTTGGAAATCTTGAAGTTTTTGGCATGTATAATATTCTGTAAAACGTATCTAACTGTGCCAATCTTATCGAAGATTTAATGAGTGATTTTTTTATATCTCCGTCTGACATGTATTTCTCATAATGTTTTTTTGCACTATGGAAATTCTTTTTTCCATCAAAAAATAATTTTGAATACCTTTTTCCTAACCTCGTTAGCCTTTTTTTCCTTAATTCTTCGCGTTCAGTTTTTGGATTAATTTTTTGACCTAGTTTTGATAATCTGTTTAAACTTTCTAAGCCTAATTCAGCAACCCATGAATTGTTTTCATAAACATTTTCAGAATTACGGTGTATGTAAAATCTAATTAGATAATCAAATGCAGTTCCTACCAACCCATAGTTTTTTGTCATTGTAGGTGCAAATATCTCACCTTTGATTTTTTGTCGTTTCAGTGGAAACTCTTTTTTGAATCTATCTTTAACTTCTGGAATTTTTAAAAAACTTGTAAGACTCATTGTAAATTAATCAGTTTTCCATACTGTTCAATTTTACTCATTTTCTCAGAAATAAAACTTGGTATTTGATTTCTTTAGTTTGGCAGATGATTTCTAGGGAGCCGAGTCAAGATACTCCTTTAGTACATCTGGTGAGATTAGCTCGTCTTTGAATGTCCTTATGCCATCAATTATGGAGCGAATAAGATCTTCGGCATTATTGCCAATTGATACATGCTCAAACTCAAAATCATCAATATTTTTTAGACCCCATACAAGCTGTGACGGCCTCTGAATTATGCCTGAGGAGATGTTAATCCCTGACTCTAGCACGTTATCGTCTAGGATGGACTTTGCAAAGGAATGAAATGTGTTGATCTCAGCATCAGTAATCCCATCGTTTTCCAATCTGATTATCATCTCTTCGGCTGCCTTTTTAGAAAACGTCAGGCATAGAATCTCAGATGGTTTTATGCCTGACTTTACAAGATGCAGTATCCTCTCAATTATCACTCGTGTCTTTCCAGAACCAGGACCTGCCACAATCAATAACGGCCCCTGATCGTGCGTTACTGCTAATTTTTGCTGAGAATTTAGTTCCATGATCTACGCCTTTGCCGCATTGCTAATCTTTCTGCATCTGCGGCACCACGACTGTGGTCTGGTTATTCCATCTATGTTTCGAAATCCAAACTCAGTCTCTGTATCCTGTCGTGAATTAACTGTCTTACCACATTTTGGGCATTTGGCAAAAATATTGGCAGTAGTCTCAGTCTTTGAGTGCTTTTCAATTATCCCTCTTACTTCTGTAGGATGAAATGCAACATCCCATGTCCATGTACCATATGTGCCATCATCATTTATGACATCAACCCATTCTGCCAGGTATCTTCGCTTCTCTTTGTTCTGGTTGTCATCTACTCCCTTTATCTCAAGAACTAAAGTTACATTGTTTTTTAATTTTATAAGAAAGTCAGGCCAGTAATCATGTAAAATTCCGTTATACATGTACTTTATCACAAACCCGATGTGGTCATTTCTGACCCAAGAGACGACATTTTTGTTTCTCTCCAATTCTTGTCCTGTGCTCATCTCCCACTTTGAATCATATACTGCCAAATTGATGTGAGATTTTGTTGTATACTCTGCAGGTTTCTTAGTAGACCAAGGACGCATATCTGACGTTGACTTTATGGGCTTTTTGGAGTTGAGATTAATCTGTCTTTTTTGTACATTTGAATCAGTTATTGCCTTGCAGACATGCGCTACTACCTTTTGCATGTTAAACAGTATGGTCATCTTTGTCCTTAGTTCATCATCAGATACGTCAACTACGTCAATTTTATCTGCATGTATGAACTCCTCGACCAGTTTTACTATTTGTATCAGTAGAAATTCTCGATTGCCTTTCCAGCTTGGCAGTATGGAATCGTAGACGTCTTTTGCTGCAATGAATATTATTCTCTGAATTCGGATAGTCTTGTTTAATTCATGCAAGTCAATGTCTGACATCTTATCAACATGAGGCTTTCCCTCAAGCACTTGTGCCATTCCCACCGATGTACTTACATCATCGCTTCGTAATTCCAATGATTCTATATTGTCCCAGTCCACTGAGAGCCTTGGAGAAAAGTCAGTATCAATTCTGTCTATATTTGGCCATGCTATACTGTGTTCCTGTTTTTGAGGATCGGGCTCTATTGTGGTAGTTGGAATGGTTGGTGGGGGAGGTGTTCCATCGCCTCCCTCATGTGGTAAAAATGTAAAAGGTACTCCAAAGACATTGACGTATTCTGGTGAAAATAGATTCGTCTCAGGGTCAACCTCATATGATGTCCTTCTCAAGCCTCTTCCAACTACTTGCTCACATAACAGCTGGCTGGAAAATGCCCTAAG
Source organism: uncultured Methanosarcinales archaeon (assembly GCA_964344235.1). Taxonomy (GTDB): domain Archaea; phylum Nanobdellota; class Nanobdellia; order Woesearchaeales; family GW2011-AR9; genus CAYFMJ01. The sequence goes on from CAYFMJ010000024.1 coordinate 2,911, forward strand.
GCCCATGATATGTGTAACATTACGAGCATCCCATCCTTCAGATAACATGTTGACTGCTATAATGTTCCTGATTTGCTCTCCTGGCTTTCCTCTCTTTCCAACTGTATCTACTATTTCTCTTAGGTTCTCTGCCTCATCTGCTGACTCTATTTGTGACTCTTTTTCTTCTGCCTTATCCATAGTAGTAGAATCTATATGTAAAAGATGGTCTGGTATTGATAACTGTTTAAGATCAAACCTGTTTTTCTCAAATGAATGCATTACCCTTGATGCAGTCTCTGTCCTGTTGCATACTGTAATCATCACTGGTGGAATTTTTGAGCCGTTTTTATCCCAGTGGTTTTTTGTCTCAATCCAGTCTTGGCCTAACAAGAAAAATGCATTTGAAACTAAATCAGGTAGCTTTTCATGTGGCTTTGCCTTTCGGTTGAGATCCGGCTTTACCTCTTCGTCTTTGTACAGGTGATAGAATCTGGAGTGATAGTCCTTTGAGAACTTGCCGCTGTCATCCCTAATTGCTATTCTGGGCGTCTTGGTAAGGCCTGACTCTATGGCATCATTTAGTGAAAAGTCAGACACAATCCACTCAAAGAGTGTGTCCTCAGATACGTTTTTTCCAGAAGGGATGAATGGTGTTGCCGAAAAATCAAAACAATGTATGATGTTTCTTGCTGCATGAATCTTGTCTAGTCCTTCAACCCATCTCTTGTCTCGCTCAAACTCGCTCTTGTTGATCTTTTTTGCCTGATCAGCGCTTGCACGGTACGCATGATGTGCCTCGTCATTGATTACTATGATGTTTTTGGAATCATGGCCTAAGATTCTTTTTGAAAATACGTTATTGCTTTCTGTGCCAAGTTTTACTATACTCTTTTTTGCATCAGTTTCAGGCATTAATGTGTGCCAATTGTGAATGCTAAACTTTCCTTGATGCAGTTTCTCATGAAATGATTCAGGAATTATGTTGAATTCGTCATATGCGTTACTATTGTCAGTTGGAAACAATACCTGCAGTCTTGATTTTACCGTAAGTCCTGGCGCCATGATAAGGATGTTTTTTGAGAAACGTGTATCCTGCGGATATGTTGCCTTGTTGAGTACCTGCCATGCAATGAGCATTGCCATGACGATGGTCTTGCCTGAACCTGTAGCCATCTTGCAACAAAGTCTTTGGAATAGTCCTCCATCTGAAGGAATTCTAATTCCCTGCTTTTCAGAATCAGATCCTTCAACTAACCATATTAGTGTCTCAATTGCCTCTATCTGACAAAAGAAAAACTTGTTCTCCCTTTTTGACCTGTCCCTCCAGAAATTAATCAACTGCTTTGTAATGCCGGTAACGTTTGGATAGTCATTTTGTCTCCATTCATCTACCCTGTCCCTTATGCGGTTAACAAGTATGAACTCCCTGAACTTTCCAGGATCATCATACGTTTTGCTGTCTGCAGATGCAATCAAAAATCCAGCAGGCCTTCTGCCTTGTGTCAACTCAAACTTTCGTTTCTCCCTGTTGTACTTCCAGTGCTGTGATGGGACATCATACGGGTTGCATATGATAAGGTTCTTGATTCCAGTCATTATTCTAGTTTGATAATCTTGAGGGATTCGATTCCCATATCATCGATGATCTTTACTGCTGCTCTTTTGTTGAATCCTTCCTCAAATGGAATGGATTCAGTTCCCTGATACTTTGTGATTAACTCCTCGTCAATCTGTGACTGTAATGTTTTAGCTAGCTTTGACCACCCTCCAGTTTTTCCCTCCATTGGAAAAAACACCTGCTGCGGATATACACTTCTGCCATCATAATCAGTATCTAACATCCACATTGCAATTTTAGAAGAATCGCCTGACTCAATTTTGTCTGTCTTGGTATTGTAGTAATCAAACCCGTTTACTGTTATGATGTATTTTTTATCTTTTGTTTTTTTGAGCTGCACATCAGGCTGACCCATTAACCAGAAGGATTCATTGCTTGAGCGCTTCTTTTTGAGGTCTTCAGTTAACAAGTCTTTATTCATTTCAACTTTAAGAACTGTTACATCTGGCCAGTTTAATTCATCAATATCTTTTGCAGCTTCAGGATCGAACTGCATTGCAGCAAAAATTATCATTTTTGGATTTGGTATTATGGATCGAGCTTCTTCTATAGCTAATGCAACCTGTCTTTGCTCAAGTGGTGAGTGCTCTGGGCCAAATGATACCATTACTCTTTTTGGCGATTCCTCTTTGGTTTCTGCATCTGCATGAAGCCATTTTGTTACAGGATGTGATTCAACTCTAGAAAATTC
>CAYFMJ010000025.1:0-3629 GCA_964344235.1 uncultured Methanosarcinales archaeon
TTCCTCACTACGTTCGGAACTTCTCTTAATCGCGATGTTAGTTTCAATTTTTTCGGGGGCTAAAACGATAATGGGGCACACTCTTGATGGTGCTACGCACTCTATTCTTTAACCAAATAAATCGGGGAAATCTGTAAGTAAAACTAAAAAGTCGGGGGCTAAACTAAAAATAACGGCGGGAATAAAAATTATGGCTTCGCCAAACTCCACATCACTTTAAAATAAGTCTTAAATGAATCTGCTACTTTTTGGTTTCTCACACGAAATGCTATTGGATTTTTAATCCACAATGCTATAAATGTAACATCTTTGTAAACATTAATTGTAGCAGGAGTTTCTTGTTTTAGAAATCTATTCTCTGTAATTGGCGATTCTTGTTCGTATTTAAACGTCTTACGTGCACTTTCGTTATAAAGAACTTTCCACTTCATCTTTTTCTTTTCACATTTCTTAATAATCTTAGTAATTAACTGATCTGTCCTTTCTTTATCCTCCCCTGCATATGCTCCTAAAACATACCAAACATCTCCTTTACCCATTACTTTAATTCCTTCGTTGAATACTGTTTCCATGCCTTTCCATCCTCTGAAAATCTCTGCTTCTGTTTCATCCACCCCTGCTTCTTGCATAGCTTTCAATTGAGGAAGAAATTCTTTAATACTTTTTTCTTGATCTTGAATTGATTTCTTTTTATCATCTAAAAAATCAAGTAATCGTTCCGGATTAACTGCTCTAAAATGCTTTGTGTTTGCGACAACTACATGAGTCACTAATCCTTTATTGGCTAATCGCTCTAGCCCGTCATAAACTTTAGAATTGTGAATTCCTGTTTGCTTTATGATGGCACCAGTTGTCGTCAAGCCTAACTTTAGCAAAATCAAATAAATTTTGATCTCATTCTTGCTTAATCCCATCTCCTCTAATAATGGTTCAACTTCCATAATATTTGATTATCTTTCAAGTATAAAAATGTTTCTATTGTTCTCCCTTAGGGGGAGAATTAAGTTTAAATATATCCTAATATCCACTAACGAGTAATAACTTAACACAAAATGGCAATCGACGATAAAACAATTGGCGAGGAGCAATTGATGCAAGCAGCTAGAGAAAAGCTGGGATTCTACAAAGCACAGAGAGGATTCTATATTGGAACAGGAAGCAGAGGAGATGATGCTATCTTGCTTAATGCTAGTGAGAGTGTCAGGCAAGAAATGTTTGGATATGAATGGCATGACCGTTTAGGAAAATACGTACAAACCAAACCCCCAAAGATGGTTAATTTTTGGGTTGATGAATTAGGCTATCCGGGGATGGAACTTCTTGATCTTGCTTCTATCCAAACACATGATATCCTTGCTGGACCATTTGAAGATAGACAAACCGCACAAAAAATCCTACCTTATGTAATTAGAGCTAGATACTTGGAGGTAAAATAAAATGCTAGTGACACAAGCTAAACCATACAACTTCCAGTACAATCCCCAAGAAACAGCCTTGTTGGTTATAGATTTTCAGAGGGATTTTTTGTACAGAGGAGGGTTTGGTGAAAGTCTTGGAAATGACGTTTCTCTTCTTCAAAGAGCTGTTGAACCAACAAAAAGAGTATTGGAAGCAAGTAGGAATTATGGATTACCAATCTTTCATGTAAGAGAGGGACATCAGCCAGACCTAAGTGACTGTCCAATTTCAAAAAGAATGCGTGGAAATTTTGAAAAGAAAATTGGTGATATTGGTCCAATGGGAAGAATTCTCATTAGAGGTGAATATGGGCATGGCATAATTGATGAATTGGCTCCAATTGATGGAGAAATAATCATTGATAAGCCAGGAAAATCTGCTTTTACTAGAACTGACCTGGCGGAAAAATTAGATCAAAGAGGAATTAAATATTTGATATTCACAGGAGTTACCACAGAAGTTTGTACATTAACAACAGTTGCTCAAGCAAATGATTATGGCTACGAAGTCCTTACTCTAGAAGACTGTGTAGGATCTTACAAGCCAGATTTACATGAAGCAGCATTAAAGATGATTACTTCCCAAAACGGAATATTTGGATGGGTAGGAAATTCAGAAGATTTTCTTAAATCACTTCGTTAAGCTGAAGTTTTATTTCAACAACTCTTTTATCTTATTCGCAAAATCAACAGCTTGCTCTCTGATTTGTTCAGCCAATCTTTTCTCAAAAGACTCATGAACATCATAACACGCTTTTTCTCGTAGTTCCTTTGAAACACCAAGAGTTTCAATGTCTTCTCTGTCTAAAGAACTGGCGATTAATTCAACGTCTTCTTTTTCCAGTGCTTTTTGTGAGTGGAAATGATGGTAAATCAGAAAAGCCAAAGTTGCAGAATGATTTTTGGATGTAAATCCCTCTTTGCTCATCAAAGCAAGAGCAGCATGATAAATTGCATAATAATATATGCTGATCACCCAATCATAATAATTATCGCCAAGTATTTCAGGAATCTCATCTTTATGTTTCTCAATAATCCAATTGGCAAATGTCAGATTATGATCAGTTCTCTTAATGTGGAGTTTTGATTCATCAGAAACTTTTTTGAGAATTTTCTTTTTGACATAGCTATCTAGCCAAAACTTACATTCTTTCTTGTCTTTTAACCAAATTTTCCAATTAGGCTTCCTCATAAACCAATTGCCTCCACCATTCAATCCCTATTAAAATAATCTTGTCTTTCTTAAGCTTTTTGAAAAACTCTTTTGTTGAGTTATGAAATGATTCCTTGAATTCTTGATAACTAAGATATACTGGATTTAATTGTGTGTTTGTTTTCATGCTTATTTTCTTCGCAACATTTTCTATTTTCTTAGAATCTTCAATTTTCTGAAAAACTAACAAAAGATCAATATCTGAGTTCTTAGTGTAATTACCACTTGCATAAGAACCAAAAATAATAACAACTACTGGCTTAGCATCTAATTCTTTCAAAAAATCATTAATAGCTAACTTCACTTTTGCTGGAAGCCTTTCAAATCTGGAATGTTCAACAGTATTTAAAGATGGTGCAAGCTCTTCTTTTGAATAATCTAAGAAATAGTTGATCTGATTTCCAGACTTTTTCTGCTTAATCAATTTACTTATTTTCTTAAGTCCATAATCTATAGACGGCATTCCTAATTTTAACTGCTTGGAGAGTTCCCTTTTATGAATGCCTGGACTAAGATAAATTTGCTCCAAAATCCTGATTTCTGTCTTGTCATACATTTTATGTCAATTGTCATAGATAGTATTCCATTAGTATATAAAGCTTTGCTTTTTTCTGCTATTCTCTTTCCCCGAACCCCTAAGAATAGCAGACGATTTCCCCGATTAAAAAATGTAAAATGACGAGTGTGCCCCTTGATGTATGTTCTCTATGGCTCACTGTGTTCTCTGGATGGAACACCCCCGAAAAAACTTTGCGGACGCAATTTTCCCACACTGCGTATGGGAAAAGAAACTAACAGGAATTATCAGGAAAATTCGGTCGGCTTCGCCTAAATCGCCAAGCGATTTCCCGAATGTTTCCCAAATTTTGCTCCACTACGTTCCGCAAAACTTCTGATAATTCCGATGTTAAATACAATTCGTGAACCACTTAGAGAAGCTTCCTCTTACGAGAATCTAA
>CAYFMJ010000026.1:0-3297 GCA_964344235.1 uncultured Methanosarcinales archaeon
TGTTAAGTCTAATTTTTGTTGGCTCTGGAGTTGATCTCGCTAATGCGAACAACTTTAACGGCGGAGTGTAAGATGTAAACTATTATGAATGAAATTAACTTTTTAACGGGGGCACGCTTTATGTCTTTTCTAAATACTGAATTCAATCAAAGAAAATAATTCGCATATTACTAAAATTAATCGGTCTTCTTACTGTAACTTCATATGCTGGATTAGTCCAGGCTTCACGAAAGTAAGTTTTTAAATCCTCTGCATTTTTTGATTTTAATGCTCTTTGTCGCTTAATATGGTTAATGAAAGTTTTATAGGAACCTAGAGCAAATATAGCCATAGAACCTTCTAAATCAGGGCAACTACATTTTACTGCAATAATCATTCCTTTGTGTTCGTCAGCTCTTCTTAAAAATTCTTCCAAGAAAGATTTCTGTTCTAAGTCTCCCTTTGACAAAGAAATTCTCCCACTCCGAATAGCCCTATTTAGATTTAATATAAAGTGGTTGAGTGACCGAATATATTCTCCTCCAGATCTTGGACCTCTAGCAAACTCTCCCTCAGCGATCTCAAGATTAAATGTAAAAGAGAAAATATTTTCCTCGCTTAAGAATCTTTCTACAAACCACCAAAAATAAGCATCGCTGAAGAACTCTCTATACCTTGTACAAAAAGCAATTATTTTTGATATTTGATAATTAAATGGTTTTTTTGCGCTCAGTCCATACTTTTTAATGTGCTCATAATATAATGTACTTGTACCATGATATATTTCTCTATCTTTAATTTCGCTGTACCAAAATTCATACAGTTCATTTTCTCTATGTTCCACTTCTTCTAATTCAATCAGCTCATGTCCTTCTAATTTAACAATCTCATCAACAAGCTCCTTAGCTTTATCAAATAACTCAGTAGAATCTAAATCTCGAAGAGCTTGTTTTGCATCCTTTAAAACAACCCCACATTCATGGAACAATTGATGAGCCATTCCTTCATCTTCACCATGTAAACGAGTAATCTCATCTGCATCATAACTCATCACTCGCTCTAATTCTCTTCGTGCTTTTCTTATTTGATTCTTCTCCAAATGGTCATGAGCTGATTTAGCAAGAACTAATATTTTCTTTACATCTCTCACAATCCTATTTAGCTTCCTTTTATCCATTAACGAGAATAATTACTAATAACTTAATAAAGATTATTATTTGCGTGCCCCCTTTTTCTGTAAAAGAACTAACAACTACTAAATGTTTAAACACTCCGCCTTTCTATACACGAGCCAACAAAAACTTCTCCACTCCCTTCGGTCGTTACGACCCCGACGTGAAGTCGGGGAGACTTAACATCGCTAAATTAGCTATATTACTCATTCCGCTACGCTGCATTGCGTCATACACAAAATCAGATTGTTCCCTAACAGGGAAACATACTAATTTTGCCCGCAGAGGACAGCAGGGAAATTTAGCGAGCATTAAGTTCAATTCGTTCATTACCTAAAGTAGCAGACGCTAACGCTAAAAACTATTCTTTAAAGAGTTGGCGCATTGATAATAATGTAAAAAATCTATAAAACGGAGTTGGGGCTATCTACCTACTCAGAATTTTTGTAATTAACCTCTGTTTTCCAAATGCAAAATCAGTAGGAACATTATCTTTTGTAAATGTCACAACCTCAATTACTTCGTTACCAAAATTTCCATCCTCTGGTACAGCATCTACTTCTGCAATTATGAATGGAATAATTCCCCATTGTTTCATCTTTTGTCCACCAGATTCCTCCATCAAAACAGTTCTCAAATCAACTACTTTGTAGCTTAGGACATTAACTCCAGATTGTGATTTTACAATTCTTTTCACACAATCTTCTACAGATTCACCATATCGTATGAGGTTATGACACAAAAATAACACATTCTTGCCTTCTGGAGGCACTTCATGACCAGGAATACACTCTCTCCTCAATGCAAAATACTTTTCATCCTTTGTAAGAAGAATATCCAATGTTATGTGTGTCCCGCCATCTACTTCTCTTGATATTGGAGGACCAAAGTTTGCTTCACTATTTTGCCAATTATATTTGAATTCCATCTGATAAAAATCAAATAAGAGGAATTATATAAAATTATCTTAAGCAACCGCACATTCAACGGAAGAATCAGTTAAATTATATCCATTAAGAGATGTAGTCAATTGTTGAGTGAAATTTTCAACTGGAACTTCTTTATTTCTCACTTGCCCGACAAATGATAATCTAACTGTAATCATTCCACTTTCAACAGAAGTTTTGAATCCCCACTTTACAATATGTTTTAATGTATATTTATCTACTCCAAAAACTTTAGAAGCATCAAAAATACGGATTCCTGTAACAAAACCTTCTGTATCAATGTCAGCCACAAAATTTTGAAACTCAGCAGAATTCTTATAGTCTCTATCTTTGACTTTAAACATCAAAATATCATTATTAAAATCGTACAAGAATTCTCCTTTTCCAGTTCCATCCAAATGTCTTTCTGCCATCTTAAATTTTGTATCTTGGAATTTCACTCATATCCACAAACGTAACGACAATCGTCTTATCATCTCTAATCTCAATGACAATTTTTCTGTAGCCATCACTTTTGCGGTAATAGGCAGCGTATCTTTCATTTTCCTGAAGATACACCTTACGAGGATTTTCCCTCTCTATCATACCTATAAGTTCCGATACATTAAAAACCTTTCTCTGTCTGTTGCTTAAATGCCAAATTGCATGAGGAGAGACCACTACTTCCTTTCCTTTAATTAGATGCTTAAATTCATCCTTACTGATCTCTTTTACTGGCTTTGTCGTATAAATCCTCATTAAGAATCACCAATTTTAAGCATCATTAAATACTTTTCTAAACTATTAGCCCCAACTCCTTAACTATCAATGCTGAAAAACTATGTCTGCGCCAACTCTCTATGCACGGTAATGAACGAACTCATCGTCGCTAACGCTCCTTGTCCCTCCCACTCCACTTCGTTCGTAGTCGGGCGAACTTAACAGGAATTATGCGGTTACGTTCCGTTCGTCCACTCCGCTTCGCTCGTAGCCAAACTCCACTCCACCCAAATTCGCTTCGCGAACTTCGCATAATTCCGATGCTAAATTAGCTATATTACTCATTCCGCTACGCTGCATTGCGTCATACACAAAATCAGATTGTTCCCTAACAGGGAAACATACTAATTTTGCCCGCAGAGGACAGCAGGGAAATTTAGCGAGCATTAAGCTCAATTCTTCGCATTGCAGTTATCAGCTTTCAGCTGTGAGAGTTATTT
>CAYFMJ010000027.1:0-2925 GCA_964344235.1 uncultured Methanosarcinales archaeon
TCGGAGGATTTTCTAATTCTTGAGCTTTCGGACTAATCTTGCTGTAGGGGCCGCTGAACGTATGCTCAAAATTCCAAGAAAAATTTATAAAATACTGCCTGTAAAAACAACCCCATGAGCCCCATATTTAAACCCGAGGTAATACTTCATATTGAAGATGATGGAATCTGGCATGAGGAAGTTCAAGAATTATTAACAGGACCCACAATTCAGGATGCCTATGGAAGATTAGTGGTTATTTCATCGGTGCTAGGTGAGCGTGCAACGTACGAATGTAACCAGGAACTTATAGACAAAGAGATTGAGAGGATTGAATTACAAAGGGGGAATCAATCAGCACTAATTTCTATTGTGAACGCACAAGTAGCTAGAGGATATTTGAACAGAGTTCTTCCTGGGGTTGTCATTTCAGATAATAGTTTTCCGCTCAATGGTAAAAAGGTTGCAGAATGGATTCAAGCACACGGTTACCCAGACTATGCGATGATAGGATTATCCTCAACCCATTTTGATGCATTAGATCCATTACTTCAAAGATGGTTTGGTAAGGGTAATTCTCGTTTTTTTGCAAAAAGCGAAGTATATAACCAACAAGGTGATTTTGTGCAGCAAATTATCCGAAACCAAAGAGACAACATGCGAAGATACGGAAAAAGTTAAACCGAGGTCTAATGTCCGAAAGCTCAAGATTGAATAATCCCTTCTTTGTTGCGTATAAAGATTATTCATAGAAGTCGTAAATATACTTGCAACGAATATAGAGGGGATTTTCAGCACAAACTCTGTTTAGGAGAATTATCTATACTTCAACTCTTTGTATTAAATGCTTTCTTACAGCATCTAGTAAACCATCTCCTTTCTTTGGAGCATGAATCAATTTAAGATCATTAACATCCCTCTCAGAAGGTTCTCTGCTGCTTGTGTATATTACTGGACCTTCATAACCTTGCCCTCGCAATCTTTCTACTAAAGCTAAACCATGATTATCTTCATCTTCCGGTTCACCATAACCAATGAGATCACCATCAGTACAAACTAAAGCGAGATTTTCCAGTCCCCCATTAGATCCAATTTGTTCATATGCTTCATAGACAGAAGCTGCACCAAGAACAGTATAAGAAGGAAATGCTTCACTAAGTTCTCGAACTGCTCCCCTGCGAAGCGCTCGAATGTCTTCAACATATAGTATATTCATTTTTTACAGAACACCAGAACCAACTCCTAAACAGTAAAACACATCATTCTTTAAGAATATTCCCCCCGTTTTTCGTTGAACCGATTGTTTATCCAGATTGTAAATAATGGTAATACAAACAAATACACGATTCTCACTTTAGAAGTTCTTTCGGAGGATTCTAGCTTAAAATTGTTTTTCAGTGATCTTCACATGAAAATATATAAAGTAGGTTAAAATGAGGGATAATATGGTTTCTCAACTTGCTACTGAGCAGATGGTTCAAACATTAGCAGTGCCGGAAATGACTGTTAATAGTAGGTATGCCCATTTGTCTCGTCTAAGAACTGATGCTGTTGGCCTTCTTGGTCTTTTACGTAACAATTATGCAGAACGCTCTCCTGCAATGTTCACTCAAAGAGGGCTCCTGCATGGAGAAACATTTAAGATTGGAGATAGCGAATTTACTTATGATGAAAGGGTTACTCTCCTGGATACCAAACCCGGACTTCCTGTCTCCTACAGTACCTTCTATCGTTATATGACAAAACTTGATCCAGTTAATGTTGATTTCAATTTTGGTCGGTCCAGTTTTGAAAATCCTGGTCGTTGCCACGTTGCCGCTCCTGATTTCCTTGCAGTGTTAGTCCTAGCAGAGATGAAGCCATTGAGAGAATGGCTTAAATTGGATAGAATAACTGGTGCTTTGGGGATGAGTTCTAGAGAGAGGGATGCACTTGAAGCAGTGCTGACACAATATAGTGGGGGTGAATTAGATTTTGATTATATTCACCGTGATTTAGCGTTTGAGCTAATACATTACTTCCATGATGATCTTTCTAGAGGGTATTCAGCGAAGATTATTGATTTAGATGAGCGCAGAAAAGTTCGTGAAAATGCAAGAAGAGATAAATTAGTTCTTGAGAACATGGACTTAGTAGAGAGAATCGCGTGGGGCATAGCTAAGAAAGTCCCTTCACATATTAAGGTTGAAGACATGCAAAGCGCTGGCACAATTGGTTTGATTGATGCTGCTATGAAATATGTTCCGGGTAGAGCTAGCTTCCGGCAATATGCTCAATTTCGTATAAGAGGACAAATACGAGATTACCTTCGTAGGGAAGATCATCTGAGCCAGCCTACAAGAAGAAGTGCTAGTAGCATACATAAAGCAATTCAATCCCTTGAACAATCGGAAACAACCGTTAATGATGACACTATTGCTGAAGAGTTAGGTTGGGGGGTTGACACGGTCAGAAAAGTTAGAAAACAAATGGAGATTCATAATGTATCGATGGATGACTTAGAGGGTGTTGATCATACAGGGATACTTACCGATAAAAAAGCACTTCATCATATCGAGTGCTCTGAAGCAAGAGTGTTCTTAACTAGATCTCTTTGTAGATTAAGCGATAGGGAAAGGCAGGTTATTCGGTTGTATCATTTCCATGACATAAACCTAGCAGATATTGGAAAAGTTTTGGGGGTCACGGAGGCAAGAGTTAGCCAAATTCGGAGAAAAGCATTAGACACTTTAAGTGAGTTCGCTGAGGAACAATCTCTTTCTCTTACTGACTTTTTTAGTGACTAACCTCTGAAACAGACTAGATTAAATAATTCTCAAGAAAACAACTTGTGGGTAGAAAGAGGCGTTTATTCTAGAAGGGTATATTCACTATTTTTATAAACAATCATGTTTAGAATAAATACGGATTAATTTACAAATAATGTCTTTCCGACTTTTATTCATT
>CAYFMJ010000028.1:0-2281 GCA_964344235.1 uncultured Methanosarcinales archaeon
AGCGGCCCCTACAGCAAGATTAGTCCGAAAGCTCAAGAATTAGAAAATCCTCCGATTCTCTCAAATTCTTACAATTCCCCACTACTGATCTAAACATTATTGCCTTTATACACAATAAACAACTCTTACCCCCACATTTATTCACAGGGGGTTAATTATTTACTTTTTGAGGCGGTCTGTTATTCATCAGAAAATTAATATATTTCAATCAATCCACTAAGTTATGCGATCAAAAGACCATAGAGAGCTGATTAAGCGGATGACCAAGTACGTCAAGCAGGAACGATGGCAGAAGCTTCCTAAGAGGAAAGGAAACGTCACTTCCGTAAGTTTTACCAAGACTGGTAACCTCAAAATAATTCTTGAAGACACAACGTTCTATGTTCTCAAGCGAAACAAAAATCTCTTCCAGGAAGCACTTACTATTCAAAAGGGCGATACAATCAGTGTTGCACTACGTACTCAATTAGGAAAATATTACTGCGTCAAACTGACGAAAAAGAAAGATATGAAACTCAAAAAGTGGCTCTGAATAATAGACCCCCCAAAATATGTAAATAAATTACCCCCTCCAGAAAAAGTAAAAAAAAGACCCCCTAAACAGTTTTTTGAATAGGGGGTAAATTATTTATCAGAAACGGGGGTAGATTGTTTAGGGATATTTTCCTTAGCCAACTGTTGCAGCGTTCTCCTTTTTTCCCACGTTGCTAAATAGCCTGTTCTACGCCGACGTACTCGATCTTTACTGCCCTTTGGTCTTCCTAACTTCACACCTTGACTCTGTAAATACCGCAACTTCGCAATAGTTCTCTCTCGAATCATTTCTCTCTCCATTTCTGCGACAGCACCCATAATTTGGAGAAAGAATCTTCCCTGTGCTGATTCTGTATCTACCTCTGGACTGATACAGATAAATTGCACCTTACGGTTACGAAATTCTTCCACCAATTGAATCAAATGTTTTAAGCTCCTTCCCAATCTATCGATTTTGAGAACAAGTACAATGTCATATTCTCGATTGCGAATTTTCTGCATCATGATATCTAAGACTGTCCGAGAAGTCTTTGCCCCACTTGCTTTCTCCTCATAGACATCATACGCCCAATTCTCTCGTTTACATTTCTCAACTAACACCGCTCGTTGGTGTTCCAACGATTGATCTTCAGTGCTTACTCTTACATATATTGCCACACGTTTCATATTTTCACCCCATATATATCATTGCTTTCACAAAACCACATTTGTAGCACAGGTAATAGTTCCCCTGCTTACTTCTGTGACTTTCATCAATCTCTTCACAACAGTTTTCACATTCCATTTCAATCACCCCCGTAATTCTTGCCAGAATTTTTTGCCCAGCAATACTAAAACCGGTATGCTAATTAGTATCAAGGCTGCCCACAAAAAGATTTCAACAACATCTAGTGAAATCATCCCGAGAAAATACATCCCCGTGATGATTCCAGCCATCAAAATCCCTGCACATCCCAATATTTTATTTGATATCATTTCCTCTTCCCCCCATCTTTTTTACTTGAAGCTGCATTGCCTCTTGCACTGCCTAATTTGTCATTTTTAAGCTTAATTTTAGATTCTGCATCGCCTAATTTTTGCGCTATATTAGAATTTTTCAAACCACTAAATTGAAGTTCAACAAACCCTTCTACTTGATTTCTAAATAGTAGCGGCAAATCATGTCGTATGAAACTATTTCTCATTGACATTGTGATAAGAAAGATGTAACACCTGTTTCCATATTCCCGCTTTTTCATAGAAAATTTCTCGTTGTGATGTTTCTTTTTGATTTTTTCACGAACGATTTTTCCAGTTTCCACTTCAACAGCAATTTCCTCTCCTGCCTTATTAGTAAAGATTATGTCTGCACTCTTTGTTCTATACACTTCAACCTTCTTTGTACGCTTCCTTATTTCTTGGTAAATTAAATCAACATAGAATGTATGTAAAGCACTTTCTGGATCTCTTTTCTTTACAAAATATTTCTGTTGTCTTTTCTCATCAAGATTTCTAAAACTTCCTAAAACATAATTGTTATTGCGGAGAAAGTTCTGCTGTTCCAGATTCAAATTTTCAGCAGCATACACATCCTGCTCAATATTTAACTCAATATTGATATCCTCTTTATCTTGAACCCTCCCTTCTTTCTTCTCCCCTTGTTTAATCATTTCGTCAGGGTTGGTAGTAATTAATTCATGCTCCTTGGGAGAGGCAATTACTTCTATCTCTTGATGTTCATTTTCTAAAATGAGAACCCCCTGCCCCC
>CAYFMJ010000029.1:0-1698 GCA_964344235.1 uncultured Methanosarcinales archaeon
CATTATAACCACCAAAGTGGTTAATGTACTGTGTAGTTAAAACGGGATACTACACATGGTTTTACTATTCAATACTTTTATATAATCTTTTTCCCTTATCAAAACTATGCTTGCAGCGTATACTGAATTAAAACATGCACAAAAAGTGAAGAAATTACTGCAAGAAAAACGGCTGCTTCATTACGAATATCTTCCGGTGAAAGAACTTGATCACATCTATTTTCCAATTACAAAGAAAACGAAAATTCCAAATGCTAAAATTGTCAACACGAAATTTAGATTTCCGCAAAAACCGCAACATCACACTATTGAATCACTGCTCAAAAACAAACTTACCAAAAAACAACTTTCTATTATTCCCAAAAGCCAGGAAGTTGTCGGCTCTATTCTCATCTTAGAGATTCCAGACACATTAAAGAAGAAAGAAAAAGTTATTGCACAAGCATATCTTCAACTCATCCCCCAAGTAACAACTGTTGTAAAGAAAGCAGCGGTGCATTCAGGTGATTATCGCACCAGAAAAGTTACGATACTTGCTGGAAAGAGAACGAAAGAAACAACTCATAGAGAGAATGGCATTAAACTGACTCTTAATTTAGAGAAAGTCTATTACTCTGCTCGCTCTGCCAATGAACGGTTACGAATAGCGAAACAAATCAAAAAATTAGAAACTGTTTTA
This sequence comes from uncultured Methanosarcinales archaeon, assembly GCA_964344235.1. Classification (GTDB taxonomy): domain Archaea; phylum Nanobdellota; class Nanobdellia; order Woesearchaeales; family GW2011-AR9; genus CAYFMJ01. The sequence continues at coordinate 680 of CAYFMJ010000029.1, forward strand.
GTGATGTTTTCCGGTGCTGGACCGTTTCCTCTTGTTATAGCTAAAAATTCTCCTGCAAAAACAATCCATGCTGTTGAACTAAACCCTCTTGGCCACCAGTATGCTTTACAGAATGTTGAACAAAACAACCTTACTGACAAAATTAATGTGCTGCTTGGTGATGTGCGTAAAATCGTTCCAAAAATCAAGAAACGCTTTGACCGAATAGCCATGCCTCTTCCTAAAACAGGGGAAGAATTTCTTGATGTTGCATTGAAGAAATCAAAACCGGGCACAATCATTCATTTATACGCGTTCTTACATGAAAATGATGTTGCTCAACATGTGAAAAAAGTGAAAGAGATCTGTAAACAAAACAAACACCCGGTTAGGGTTTTACGGAAAGTTAAATGTGGTCAATTTTCTCCCGGCACGTTTAGAATGTGTTTTGATTTGAAAGTGTTGAAATAGAAATAAATAAAAAATGAAGAAATTTATTCTTCTTTAGGTTCTTCTTCTTGAGGAGCTTCACTCGCAGGTTCTTCAGTTGGCATTTCTTCTGCCGGCTCTTCACTTGCTGGTTCCTCTGCCGGTTCTTCTGCTGGAGCTTCTTCCTGAGCAGGCTCTTCTTCAACTGGAGCTGCTTCTTCTTGAGGAGCTTCCTCAGCAGGTGCGTCACCTGCAGGAGCTTCTCCTGCACCAAGAACTTGTACATTCATAGCTTTAGGACCTCTCTCGCCTTCAGCTGGTTCGAATGAAACGCGATCGTTATCTCTCACAAATTCGCCACGAGGCAATGCTGTGAAGTGTAGAAAATAATCCTTTCCATCATCTCCCTGGATAAATCCAAATCCCTTTTTTCTGTTAAAAAACTTTACTGTTCCTTCCATTTTTTGTGTTCCTCCTATCATAAAACTGACGTTTTATGTACTTTTGACGCTACAATCATCTAGGTTTTATAAAGATTGTTGTTCCAATTTGTAGGTCTAATATCCCGAAACTGCTACACAACACGAAACTACTACACATTTCTTAGCTCA
>CAYFMJ010000030.1:0-1424 GCA_964344235.1 uncultured Methanosarcinales archaeon
CAGTTGAGAAACATCCGCTGATGGGGTCATGTACTGGGAATGGCCCGGCAGCCAAGCCCCCATTTTCATTGGTGCCTCGTGCCCCGTGCGTAGTTTGGGCCCGGGATGGCGTCCTTCCATTGGCGAGGTTCATCTTTGGACTCTCCCCGTCATCAGATTCCAGCGAACAGCCACCCCGGGCCGGGCCATCTTTTCACCCGAGAGGAGGTATGGCCATGGGAAGCAAGCGCAAAAGGAGAGCCGCCGTTATGGCGATCACGCGACCGATGGTTGCGGGCGTCGACATCGGCAGCAGGGAGCACTGGGTCGCCGGCCCCCCGTTGGAGGACGGCACCGCCAACGTCCGCGTGTTCGGCACCACCACGCCGCAACTGGAAGAGCTCGCCAATTGGTTGACCGGACAGGGGTTGGAGTCGGTCGCAATGGAAAGCACATCTGTGTACTGGATTCCGCTGTACGAGATTCTCGAGTCCGTCGGGTTGGAGGTCGTCCTGGTGAACGCACGCCAACTCCACAACGTGCCCGGTCGGAAGACGGACATGGCGGACTGTCAGTGGCTGCAGGTGCTGCACAGTTGCGGTCTGCTCCGCGGCTCTTTTCGGCCCCATGAGAGCATTTGTCGGCTGCGCGCGATCCATCGTCAAATGGCCAACCTCCGTGCGTCGAACCGCAGGCATGTCCAATGGATGCAGAAGTCACTCGACCAGATGAATGTCCAGGTGCACCACGCGGTGACGGACATCACCGGCAAGACAGGAATGCGCATCGTTCGCGCCATCGTTGCAGGCGAACGTGATGCGCGGACCCTGGCTCGACTTCGCGACCGGCGATGCAAGAAATCCGAGGAGAAGATCGCCGAGCACCTGTCGGGGAACTGGCGGGCCGAGCATCTCTTCAACCTGGAGTCCTCGCTGCGATTGTACGACGCGATGTCCGAAGAGATCGTTCGCTACGAACAGCGTCTGCAGGCAGAGCTCGAAGCGATTACGCCGATCGAACGTAGCGAATCGCCTGTCCCCGCTCATCCGAATCGGTCCAAGGCGACGCTGCTCCGATCTCGTGGAGGCGAGGCGACGCGCAAGCAGTTGTGGCGTCTTGCTGGAGTCGACCTCACGCGCATAGATGGGATCAACGCGACGACTGCCAAGCTCATCGTCACGGAAGTCGGCGTAGACTTGTCCCGCTTTCCAAGCGAACGTCACTTCGTTTCCTGGCTCCGCCTCTCCCCACGCACCCGCATCTCCGGCGGCAAACCACTCAAGAAGAAGCGCAATGGACTGGGCGCCACCCGAATCGCCAACACGCTACGGGTCGCCGCACAGACATTTGCCCGTTCGAAGACAGCGCTCGGCGCCGCATACCGAAGAATCTCTCGGCACAAGGGCGCGCCTGTCGCCGTCTTCGCCATCGCACGCAAACTAGCC
>CAYFMJ010000031.1:0-1342 GCA_964344235.1 uncultured Methanosarcinales archaeon
TCGAATCAGAAGGATATGCCGACTCTAAGCTTCCAAAGAATGCCTCAGGAATACAGTCATGGGTAGACAGATCAAAGACGTTACTTGACGAATGCAGGATAAGTATTACATGCTACTACAATACACGAAGCAAGGAGAGTTCAGGATTCACACCGAACTCAAAAATTTTCTGTATAAAACGTGCAGAACAAATCCAGACCAAACTTGAAGAAAGTGACAGATAAGATATATCGCTGGAAGAATGGTATCTTTGATTCTGAAATCGAGATAATGTTTACCAGGTACATGATAGACCATTACGATGAGATGTTTCATGAGGCAGTTGCATTCTGCAAGGGTCCTGAGAAAGTCTGTCTTCTAAGAGACAAGCCAAAAGATTGACGTGGGTTTGCAAGGGAACTTGTATTAGACCAGATTGCAGAGAAACTCAATTCATACAAGGTTACTCAAATGGTCAGAAATTCTGCAAGACATGTCACAACTATGTCATGACCGAATCATTTCGGTGTGACTGCTGTAATCAGGTTCTTAGAAAAAAGAAACGACATAATAAGAAATGGTGATTCTAAATTACTTCTTAATTCCAACTCCATATTTTTTTTGAAAATAAAAGACAATCATATGTCTAGTATGTCGTTTTTGATCTTTTCTGTAACAAGTTTGTAAAAATCATCAGTTACATTATCAATTCTTTTAATCACTCTGTCTGATCTAACTGTTACAATTCTCTTGCACATGACTTGGGATTGTTCTTTAAGATCTACGTTTTCCAAAGAGTCTTGTCTTATTGGTACAAGATATGGATCATGTTGTTGATTAGTTGTTATTCCAACACATACAAAAAATCCACTTTCATTATGAAAATTATTTTTAGATATTACCAGCAACGGTCTTACTTTTGATTGTCTTTGATCACCATAATGAGGATCAGCAAGTACAATATCACGAGAATCAATTTGGAAAAGTTTTGTCAACCTATTCCAGTTAAACTAGTCACTCATAATACTTTGTGTAAGTACATCTAGATCTTTTTCTGCATTCTCAAGGGATTCATTTTCTGGAATCTCCAAAGATATCTTCTTTTTTGAAAGCTTTGTACTCATGAATATAATACATGTAATTAGTATAAAAATATCATCACTGTTTACAGGAGTTTAGTATCATTTAGGAGAAATCCCACATACTAAACCAGAATCAGTCATGCATTTATGCAATTTAGGAGATTTAGGACAAATCATCTTTTTGAATCATAAAGAATGTATTTAGAAATCTTAGAGTTAGGTCAATTTTTCCGAAGAAATGTGATGAGATTACCCGCCGAATTATGAAGCCATTGCATTAA
>CAYFMJ010000032.1:0-1265 GCA_964344235.1 uncultured Methanosarcinales archaeon
ACCCGCGCAAACATCATCCAGGGATCACCACGGAGCCGACCCATATGCCCGAGCGCCACAGCAAACAGCAGCAGTGGACACCGGAACGACTGAAGCAGTGGGCGCAGGATATTGGTCCACAGACGCTACAGTGGGTCAAGCGGGAGTTGGAGTCGAGAGACCATCCTGAACAGGCCTACCGCCCGATTCTGGGACTGCTCAACCTCTCCAGGACGTACACAGTGCAGCGGCTGGAGCGTGCCTGCCAGATTGCCAACAGCGAAGGGCTGCAACGACTCAAACAGATTCAGTCGATCCTCAAGAGCAACCGTGACCAGCTCCCGCAGCAGCTGGATCTGACGGTAGAGCTTCCACAGCACCATGACAATGTCCGTGGCCCACACCACTTCCATTGATCAACGGCTGACAGGAGAAAAACCATGAGCATAACGACGACTGAACTGCTGGCCCAACTACGCCAGCTTAAACTCGGCGGCATGGCCGATGCGCTAGCACTGCAACTGGAACAGCCAACCACCTATGAGGGGCTTGCCTTCATCGAGCGGATGCAGCTACTGACCGATCAGGAGAGTCTCACACGTACCCAGCGCAAACAGGAGCGGCTGATACGGCAGGCCCGTTTCAAACTCAGCGCCAGGGTACAGGAGATCGACTATCAGCATCCACGCAATATCCAGCGCAGCCATATGGCGCAACTGGCACAAGGGGAGTGGATTACCCGCCAACAGAATCTGCTGCTCACTGGCCCCTGCGGCAGCGGTAAGACCTATCTTGCCTGCGCACTGGGCCACAACGCCTGCCTGCAGGGTTACAGTGTACGTTACTATCGCCTCTCCAGGCTGCTGCTGGAGCTGACTCAGGCCAAGGCAGACGGGAGCTATCATAAACAGCTCAAGGCACTGGCGCGGATACAGCTACTGATCATCGATGACTGGGGCCTGGAACCACTCAGTGCAGCTCACCGTAACGACCTGATGGAGATTATGGATGATCGTCATGGCAACAGCTCCACTGTAGTGATCAGCCAACTACCTACCGACCAGTGGTACGGCAGTATCGGTGATAACACACTTGCCGATGCTATTCTTGACCGGCTCATGCATAACGCCCACCGCCTCCCCCTGAAGGGTGAGTCGATGAGAAAACGGCTGAGCAATTTGACCCATGGTGAACACCTGGGGTAAAAAGCACCCTCCCCAATGCGTTGGGGAGGTGGGGTGTTCACGATGATCCAGAATCAGTGTTCATTTTCGCCGGAATACGCA
>CAYFMJ010000033.1:0-1259 GCA_964344235.1 uncultured Methanosarcinales archaeon
TGCACTGCGTATGGGCATCAACTGCCCATCCAAGTCCTCTATTACTTTGCCCATGAAACTATTCTATCACACATCAGATAAAGGATTATGAATGAACTAGTCAGTACAGTAGTACAGAACCTTAATTTTGTATAGAATTTATGATATTATTTTTAATTAGATAACAAAGATATGTAAAAACCGAGTTTTCTTTTTTGTCTCTGCAAATGTTTTGAAGAAATTTTCAAATAGAATTTATCTAAAGTCTTGCAACCATATTTCTAGTATGAACTTTCAGATGTTTAGGGTAAGGTATTGACATAAAATGTTATGATAAAACTATGGCAAATGAACACACCAAGATTACTTTATGACTATATCATACCTGTTGATTAAACCACAGTCACAAAATCTGTGACAGAATCTATGTAGATAGTATAGAGTCATCACGACTGAATCAGATAAAAATTTGTGAAATTTATTGGCCCTTTATAGTGAGATGAAAAAAGAAATCCTTATGCCATTTTACAATACATATCAAATTGCGTAAAACAAAAGTTTTATCCACATTAAACAGACTTGGAGATTTCTTCCCAAGTTTGATTAAATCTGTGAAAACTTATCTTTGCTCATAACTCATGATATATGGCAACAGATCCTATGAGTGCAAGATATAGTAAGCATTGCCAAGGTCTTGCACCATATACGATATAATCAATGATTAGTAACTGCTTTTATCCATGAAATCTTAATGTTTTCAGAGCAAATCATTAGATTTACTCTTGGTGGATCAGTGACAGGTAAGTGTTTAACACTACTACACGCCCAAGGCTCTCAAGTTGCCATGTATGGGGACTTGGAGTCTTTTTTTTTAAAGATATATCAATTCTGAATAATCTCAATTATCTCATTAATTTTTACAGGATTCAATGAATACTGCATACCATAACTTGTTGGATGATTTCTCTATTAGCCCAGATTTGATGAGCTTTTTTACTGCTTTTGGAATTTTGCCTTTTAGATGTGATGAAAAACCTCTACCAATCTCATTTATTCCCAAATGTCTTGGCACCTATTCTGTTATCATTAAACATTTCCTTACATGTTTCATTTGTACTTGGGTAATTGTCTTCTTCCATGGACCAAATCTCTTGTTGTGTGTCGTATGATCTTCTGTTTGTATAAGATGATCACCGTCTTGTTGATATGTAATCTTGCCGTAATGATTACAGTAATAACAAGAAAGCCAGTTTTTCTGCGTAGTAGAAAATATTGGTACG
>CAYFMJ010000034.1:0-1215 GCA_964344235.1 uncultured Methanosarcinales archaeon
CGAAAAAATTGAAACTAACATCGCGATTAAGAGAAGTTCCGAACGTAGTGAGGAATTTGGGTGGAGCGAGGTGCAACCGAGCGTAACCTCTTAATCGCTGTTAAATTCTCCGCAAGGACAAAATTTTAGTGCAACGTTGCGAAGCAAAAATTTTGAGTTAAAGTGAACTCTGGGACGGCGGGACGCTGTCAAAAATAATTTCGGATTGTCGCCGATTAATAGATTAACTGTGAAGCAGACTATCTGTCCGAAGGACTAAGTTTGGGGCTGGGATTTCCCTTGTAGAAAAACTATTTCAATTTCGCGTACCAAGCATGAATGGATAATGCTTGATAGAAAAGTATTGGCTGCTCAAATCCACTTGATGCAATAACCTCTTCCACTTCTTGATGCGGGACTACTGCTACGTTCTTTTCCCATTGGTTTTTAAGATTTTCAGCCATCTCGGGAGTCATTTCATGCAGTTTTGTCCAAACTCTGAAAAGACTTTGGAAACTGACAGTAGTCATATCCGCAGCAAGATCTGCACTTATCAATAATCCCCCCTCACCCAGTCTTGCAGCAATTTCGCGAAAGAAAGCATGTCGCTCCTTTTTGTCCAGAAGGAATTGAGATACCAATATGGATGTCGCAGCATGAAATGCTTCAGATTCAGGCAACGTATCAAGATATCCTTCATGAAATACACAACGCGACCAAATTTCCTCTTTTTCTGCTTTCTTCTTGCAAATGTCTAACATGGCTCCCGCTGGTTCTACAACGGTAAACTGCCATTTTGGAAAAGCCCGCGCCAGATAAACTAGCTCTTGTCCTGTCCCAGCGCCAACACATAGGACACGGGCATTTTCAGGCAGCTCAGAAAGTATGCCTCGCATGCACAAGTGCAGTGCATCCTGCAGCGCCTTTAATTTAGAGTTTCGCTCATCGTAGTGCGTCGCACCTTCATTAAAAATTTGTTCAATTGTTTTCTCCATAATAATAATCAATTTTGAATATCTATTAAAGTTTTCGTTTTCAGCCCCAACTTTTTGTTTTGGAAAAAATTTGAATGGAGCAAAGCGCAATCGTTTATCCTTTGTTAGACAATGTTGCGAAGCAATGTTGTGAGTTTTTTTGGTCGGATAAACGAAGTTTTTTCCTTTCATTGAGGCGACAATCTGCTATTTAGGGGTGGGTGGTCGGGGGTATCAGAGTTCACTTTAATTGAATATAACA
>CAYFMJ010000035.1:0-1152 GCA_964344235.1 uncultured Methanosarcinales archaeon
AGTCGGCATTATACATTCATCTCCCTTAGGCTCTTGTCTCTATGTACTGCAATTGCTGATTCTACCAGTGGTCCCCAATGATTGCACCAACTTGCCATCTGTTTTCTTGTGGTATTGGTAAATGACATTCCATTGTTTTTTAATTCCTCAAATGGCAAAAAATCAGAAATCCTTGCATTTGGTGGCAGTGTGCTGTGCATCATAGTTAGAAAGTGGACTGACTGATCATAATCCCTTGATGCAATTGATTTTAGGTAATACATTCGGACCATTGAGATTTGGCCATCCCAGTCTTCAACGAATTTTCCACACATCTATGCGTTCAGCTCCCTTAGCATTTTGTCACGGTGTGTTGAGATTGCAGTCTCAATTGTTCCAGCCCAGAACATGCAGTAATCATACATTGCCTGTTCCAACTCTGATTGGACTGGGTGTGTTTTATCAAAATGAAATCTCTTAAAATCTGAAATCCTTGCTTTAGGTGGCAGTGTCCCATGCATCATATCTAGAAAGTGACATGCCAAATCAAGCTTGTCAGAGAACATTGCATCCAAGTACTTGCTTCGTATGGGCATGATTTGGGCATCCCAGTCTTCAACGAACTTACCCATGATGTACGCTCCTTTGGCACTGTCTGAAATTACTGTGTGTCTGTTCTACCTTTGGACCATACTCAAAACACTGACTCATCGCATCATCTGGATTTGCTGTAATTGGGTTAAGTTTTGGAATATTGACTCTGTACTGTAATGGTAACTTTTCGTTTAACTGGTGGATGTAATGCATTGCCATATCCCATCTATGATTCAATACTGCATCTACCAAATTCATTCTAATTTCATTTGTATTGTAACTCATGCGTTTAGCTCCTGAATTACTTTGTCTCGATGTACTGCGATTGCTGATTCAATCAGTGGCATCCAATGCTCACAGTATGCACATGCATTGCCCTCTTTTCGTAACTCGTCTCTTAATGTGCTACCAATTTGGAATTTTGGCAAGTCTGAAATCCTTGCCTTTGGTGGCAAGCTACAATGCATCATGGTCAAGAAATGCACTGCCAAGGTCCAACGATTACTACTACAGGCATTGAGGTATGCACTGCGTATGGGCATCAACTGCCCATCCAAGTCCTCTATTACTTTGCCCATG
>CAYFMJ010000036.1:0-1100 GCA_964344235.1 uncultured Methanosarcinales archaeon
GCGTCAGCCGAGGTGCTACGACCGATACGAAATCCTGCGACGGCGACGCCGTCTCCTTGCAAGGAGAGCCTGTCGGCTCGCAGTTTTTCGTTGGCAACCGAGCACGGCGCTTCGCCCCGCGCCGGCTGCTTCGGGCACGGTGGCGGTGTCGCGAACGGGTGCCGGTCGGCCGTGGCCGGTCCCGTACCCGAACAGGAGCGCGCCGAGGCGTCAGCCGAGGTGCTACGACCGATACGAAATCCTGCGACGGCGACGCCGTCTCGTTGCAAGGAGAGCCTTTCGGCTCGCAGTTTTTCGTTGGCAACCGAGCGCGTCGCTTCGCCCCGCGCCGGCTGCTTCGGGCACGGTGGCGGTGTCGCGAACGGGTGTCGGTCGGCCGTGGCTGCTTGCGGCTGGTGGGCACGGTCAGCGGGCTGGATTTGGGACGGGTGTCGCTCGTCGGCCGGTCGCTTCAGGCGTGCCACCGCCCGCCACGGCCGTCAAGGCCAGGCTCGCTGGCGCTCGTCAAGGCGCCCCTCGCGGAGCGCCTTGAGCCTTGACTGCCGCGGCGGCCGATGGCGGGGGGAGGGCTCCCAACCAACAAGCGGAGGTCCTCGTGAGCATCGAAGAAAACAACAAACCAACCAGCGGCAAGACGCTTGTCGCGCTCAGCGTCGCAGAAGACGCGGCCGTGGCGGTCGCGCGCATCATGACCGGGCTCCCGGCCGGGTTGCGCATCTACCAGGACCAGGCCATCCGGGCCGCCGCGTCCGCGGCGCTCAACGTCGCCGAGGGCGCCGGCCGGGGCGGCAGGGACCGCAAGCGGACGGTGGCCCGTATATGCCGACGTGAGGTAGGCATCTGCGGCTCCGGGAAAGCTGGTAGTAGAGGGTGGCTGTTGGAGCTGAGAAGGATCAAGGTTGAACATGTTGCGGCGAGCGCTACGTCGCGACGGCGGGTGACGCACGCCCATCGCGGCGGGCATGGGACCGCCCGCTTGTAGCTGAGCACGGCGCTCTCGCACCGCGCCGGCTGGGTCGGGGGGCGGTGGCAGGGACAGGAACCGTCTCAGCGGGCCGTGGCTGCTTGCGGCTGGTGGGTACGGTGTCGGGGCTGGAGCT
>CAYFMJ010000037.1:0-1051 GCA_964344235.1 uncultured Methanosarcinales archaeon
TGCACTGCGTATGGGCATCAACTGCCCATCCAAGTCCTCTATTACTTTGCCCATGTGTCATCATGACACAGTAGTAATTACTTAAGGCTTCATGCCTGTCTATGCCTTTTTTTGTATATGAAATTATAATAATATATTTTAGAATGAATAAGAGATAATAAAATACAGAAATTTTTTTCAAGAAAATTAAATCAAATCACTTTAGCTTTGATAGTTCTGAAATGATGATATTGTGCTTGTATTTTTTTATCAAATTTATTGTACAAAGCAGGGGGTAAAGCATCAGAACCAGTGATCAAAGTTTGATAATTTTTTCCAAGTTGGTATTTTATCGTGTAAATATGCCATAAAGTAAAGATACACGCACAAACACACGCATGAAAACTATGGTAATAGTTTGTTGTGCATGTACCTGCAGGTGATAAAAATTTGTGAGATTTATTGGCCCTTTATAGAAGTAAAAAAGGGGTTAGTCTGAGTCGTAATGGTTCTCAAAGACTCTCATGATTTGAAATCTGTTTGGGCCTACAACATCAGTATAACCAATATGACTTATTGATTCGGTCATAACGTTTTGGTAATTGCAGGACAGTGATTCTAGACATCTACCTCACTTTCTGTAATGTACGTCCCACGTGAGAATAAGTATATGCCATACAGGGTAATGCCTTGATGTTCATAACTTGCTTTGGATACATAACCCATTTTATGCAGAATCACAGTGCAAGGGTAGATGATGCATTTCTTTTTTAAGTGCGTTCACATTAGAGTATTCAAATTCGTTGCACATACTTGTATTATCTGCATTTTGTAGTGTTTCCATAGATACAACACATCTGCATTAGTTCATAAAAGCACTCAAAACCTACACTAATTTTTTATTTACAAAACCAAGATTTTACTAGTGATTATTTTTAGGTATTTTGAGTCTAAAAGAGAAGGGTTACCATGATGATGTTTTTCATTATTCTGTATTAATCATTTTAGAATTAACTAGGCTGTGTAGAAACCATCAATTTTTGACCATATGATTAATCATACCATACTGTCA